>CALXQR010000003.1 GCA_944390675.1 uncultured Burkholderiaceae bacterium | reverse complement strand
TGATAGCCCAAGGGCTGTTGTAAACCGGCCTAATGTCGAATTGCTTTGCAATTACGATAAATAAAAGCTTTCGGCTTGAGCCGAGAGTTGTTTACACGATATTTGTATTGATAAAAGGCACAACATAATCGTTAAGGGCTAGCGCTCCCAACCAAATGGCGCTAAAGTGATTGTAAGGAGATTGGATGAAAATATCGTCATCGTTCTCTGGTTTTGCTTGCTCACTGGCCCTGCGTGGCTGGGGCTTGAGTGTTCGGCTGAACCGCTGAAGTTACCAGCAACAGTCGGACGGCTGTTTTTCCATTCTTAAAAAAGGATGTTTTATGAAAATCCTTATTCCCGTAGATGGCAGTGTTTACAGTGATAACGCGGTGGCTTTCGTGGCCAGCCGTACGACGCTGATCGGTCATGAACCGCATATCGTTTTGCTCAATGTTCAGGCGCCGTTGCCTGCACGTGCCAGCCGTTTGGTGAGCCGTGAAGCGCTCGATGATTACTACAAGGACGAAAGCGAAAAAGCCTTCAAGCCCGCCCGTAAGATTTTGAAGAAAGCCAAGATGGCCGCCGAGGAAATCGCCAAGGTGGGAACACCTGCAGAGGAAATCGCTAAGGTTGCCGAAGAAATGAAGGCTGACCTTTTGATCATGGGTTCTCATGGTCGCTCTGCACTTAAGGGCTTGCTCTTCGGTTCGGTCACGAACGCTGTTTTGGCTTTGACCAAAGTGCCGCTTTTGATGTTGCGCGACAAGGGCGCTCCTCAAACCGACGCTTTGAATGTTGGCATCGCTGTGGACGGTTCCAAGTTCGGCAGCGCCGCGGTGAAGTACGCGGTCAAGAACCTCGACTTGTTCGGCGGTCAAGGCGCCAAGGTTCACCTGATTAACACGGTGAGCGATTACGCTGGCGCCGTTATGCCTGATATGACTGGCATGGCCCTTCCCGCCTTGTCTGAAGATGAAGTGGTTGAATTGCAAAAGAGCGAATTTGCCGAAGCAATTGACCCTGTGTTGCCGCTTTTTGACAAAGCCGGTATTAAACCGAAAGAAGTCTGCTTGGTCGGCAACCCCGGTGATGAAATCGCCGCTTACTGCAAGAAGCGTCATCTCGACATTTTGGTGATGGGTTCTCATGGCTACGGTCGCTTCAAGGCTGCCGTGATGGGTTCCACCGCCACGCGTATTGCCTCCATCGCAGACGTTCCGCTGTTGATTATCCGTAAGTAATTGACAGATAGCGCCTTCGGCGCAGTCTGCATAACGAAGCCACAGTGGCCGTAAACCGCTGTGGCTTTTCTTTAAAACGAAAAACACGATGCCCAATAGCACCATCATCAAGATCATCCTGCTCACAGTCATTGTGCAAATCGGCTGTGTCTCCAGCCGTGTGAGCTGCTCACTCGATGGCCTCTATGAAAATGCCGGCGCCTTGGCTGTCGGCATCATGATGGCGCTTTTTGCGTTTGTCCCTGCCCTTTTTGCTATCCGAACCGGTCAATGGATCGATTCCGTGGGACCTAAAAAACCCGTTTTGATCGGTATATGCGTCATGACGGTAGCAGTTGCGCTGCCGCTTGTCTTCGACGTTAAAACATTCGGTTTATGGCCGCTTTTTGCCGCCTGCATGACAAACGGTTTGGGCTTCATGCTCGTGCAGATGACAAACCAGCAATTGGTTGGTCATCTTTCCCAAGCCGCCAATCGCACCAATAACTTCGCATTCCTTGCGATGGGTTATTCCGCGGCAAATTTAACAGCCCCGATCTTAAGCGGCTATTTGATTGACCACACGGGCTTTGCGAGTGCTTATGCCACGGCGCTAGGCTCGGTTGTCATTGGGTTACTCCTTTTTGTGACGCTCATCCGCTCCAAGCTCCCCGACTCCTGGAACCGCCCGAAAGTCGTCAAACGCAAAGGCAGTTTCGAACTGATGGGGATCCCCCACGTGAGAAACGTCTTAATTGCAAGTTCTTTTATGTCCATGGCTTGGGACTTGCAAAGCTTCATGATTCCGGTTTACGGTACGGAGATTGGTCTGAGCGCAAGTGAAGTCGGTTGGATTTTGGGTATCTTCGCTTCCGCAACTTTCTTTGTGCGGCTTTTCATGCCCATCATCGCTCGTCACCTCTCAGAGTGGAAGACCATTACCTGCGCGTTTGCTTTCGGCGCTCTGTCCTACGCGCTCTTTCCGATATTTGATAATTTCTACATGCTCGGAGCCGTGGCCTTCTTATTGGGCATGGCGCTTGGCTCCTCTCAGCCCAATGTGATGAGCTTGATTCATACCGAGTCGCCCCCGGGCAGGACCGGCGAAGCGCTGGGTCTTCGCACCATGCTTTTGAATGTGTGCCACACGACGCTACCGATTATTTTTGGCGCGGCGGGCAACGTGATTGGTGCGGGCTCTGTCTTTTACATTGTCGCAACGCTCATGGGCGGCGTTTCGGTTTTCACTTCCCGCTGTGAAAAACAATCGCTGAGCCACAACGCTGAACGCGTAGTCGAAGAACTTAAACAAACCAGAAATATTGAAAAAGACACCGACTGATTTCCTTCTTGCAAAAGAGCATCCTCTATACGGTTAATTCCTTACTAACGGCGCATTTTGTCATCAAAATACACGGTTTTGCTTATCGTTTGAGGCGATTTTCTAATGCACAATTATCTTAGGTTTGGCTAATTGGCCGAGCCGAGTAAGCAAAGGAAATCGTTATGTGTAAAAAATTACTTGTTGTGATCTTGGCGAGTTTGCTGGGAAGCGCGCAGGCCGAGACCCTGCGTTTTGCCAGTCAAGGCGACTTTCTCACGTTTGACGTTCACAGTCAAAATGAGTCCTTGAATACGGCCGCAACGGGTTATTTGTACGATTCCTTATTTGCTTACGATAAGAACATGAAAGTGATCCCGTGGTTGGCTGAATCTTGGACGCGCAATGCGGAAAACACAGGCTGGATTCTCAATATCCGCAAAGGTGTCAAATTCCATGAGGGACAAACTCTCACGGCTAAGGATGTCGCCTTTTCATTAAACCGCGCGCTTGAACCGAGCAGTCAATTTAAAAACAACATGCTGGGTATTAAAAGTGCCAAAGCGTTGGATGACTACACGGTATTAGTTGAAACCGTTTCGGCCACACCCGTTTTCTTCCGCCAATTAATCGACGTTCGCATCATTAACTACGAATGGGCGAAGGCGCATGGTGCCTTGCACCCACAAAACGCAAGCGCCAATGAAGAGTCTTTCATGGCGCGCCACGCAAACGGCACGGGTCCCTTTAAGCTGGAAAGCCGCGAAGTGGACGTCAAAACCGTGTTTGTTGAAAACCCTGATTGGTGGAATAAGGCCAACAAGACGGGCAACGTCACCCGTATTGAATACACCCCTATCGCTTCGAACGCCACTCGCACAGCCGCCTTGCTTTCCGGTCAAATAGACCTTGTCATTGACCCGCCCACGCAAGATATCGCACGTCTGGAAAAAGATAAGAATATCGTAGTGCGAAATGGCTCCGAAAACCGTGTGGTGCTGATCACGCTTGATCAGTTCAATGACAAACCGCTTTTTGTCACGGTTCCCGGCAAAGACAATGTCAATCCGTTTAAAGACAAACGAGTCCGTCAGGCTCTCTATGAAGCCATCGACATTAAAGCGATTCAGCGCGCTGTCATGCGCGGAAAATCCGTTCCGACGGGCACCATCATCGCTCAGTCCATCAACGGTTGGACACCTGAACTTGCCGAGCGTTACCCATACAATCCCGAGCACGCCAAGCAGCTGCTGGCTGAAGCGGGCTATCCCAATGGTTTCTCCTTTACCATTGATACCCCCAATAACCGTTGGATCAATGACGAGGCCATCACGAAAGCGATTGCCGCCATGTGGTCCAAGATCGGTTTGAATGTGAGCGTCAACGCGATGCCGCGCTCACAATTTTTCCCCAAGATTCTGTCGTTTAACTCGTCAGCCTACCTCGTTGCCTGGGGCATCAACACATTCGACGGACTCTATGGGCTTCAAAGTCTTTCACAGACTTTCAACGCAAAGACCGGAACGGGCTTAGCCAATCTTGGCCGCTCAAGCGACCCAAGAATTGACGAGCTTATCCGTCAAGCTGAGGTGGAAGCCGATGACGCAAAACGCACGGCCATGATCACCGAAGCGCTCAAACTCGAAAAAGAGAACTATTACCACTTGCCGCTACATGAGCAGTCTCTGACTTGGGCCATGCGCAAAAACATTGACGCGCAAGTCACCCCCAATAACAGAGTCGACGCTTTATCCGTAACGGTCCATCCCGTTAAATAGTTTTAAAAGCGTCACAGTGTAGTCGGAACTGCTCGGGGCGATTGCCGAATCAGGCTTTCGCCCACGGGTGCTTCGGCGTGGTTAAATTTTTTCGAGTATTCAGTCATGTTGGAATTCTTTATCAGGCGACTTCTTCAAGCGATCGTAGTGTTGTTTACCGTCGCTTTTATCGCATTTTTACTTTTCCAATTCGTAGGCGACCCGGTCTCGCAAATGCTGGGTATTGAATCCACCCACGAAGACCGTGAGCGACTCCGTGAAGCGCTTGGATTAAACGATCCCTTCTACGTTCAGTTTTTCCATTTTGTCGGCAACGCGCTCACGGGCGATTTCGGCATCAGCCTTCGTCAAGGAACGCCCGTTTCAGAACTCATCGCAGACCGTTTCCCCGCAACATTTGAATTGGCGATGGTCAGTGTTTTCATTGCAACCGCTTTAGGTGTTGCTCTCGGCGTGTTGGTTGCTATCTGCCGAGATACTTTTACAGCACGCTTTCTGATGGGTTTTTCACTTATCGGCATCAGTCTTCCCACCTTCTTGATCGGTATTTTGTTTATTTTGGTTTTCTCGGTCTGGTTGGGATGGCTGCCAAGCTACGGTCGGGGCGAGGTACTCAATATCGGCGGTTGGACAACCGGACTTTTCACTCTCGACGGCTGGGCGCATTTGTTGCTGCCTGCGCTCACCTTGTCTGTTTTCCAACTGGCTTTGATCATGCGTTTAGTGAGAGCAGAAATGCTCGAAGTGCTGCGCTCTGACTTCATCAAATTTGCACGCGCCCGGGGACTCTCCGAACGCTCCATTCATTTCCGTCATGCGCTTAAAAACACCTTGATTCCTGTGATCACCATTGTCGGCTTGCAGTTAGGCGGCATTATTGCTTTTTCCATTGTCACCGAAACCGTTTTTCAGTGGCCGGGACTTGGCTTGCTGTTTATCCAGGCCGTGCAATTTGCCGATATCCCGGTGATGACGGCATACCTTTGTTTAATCGCTTTGATGTTCGTGCTGATCAACTTTCTTGTTGACTGGCTCTACACCGTTGTAGACCCGAGACTTAAACCCGGGCTGTCTCGTCATCATTAAGGAGGTCAACATGAGCAGCAAGTTTTCTTTAGCAATCGAAAATTTCCGAGAAAGCGATCTTTTTTGGAGCTTTAAGCATTCACCCATTGCCATTTTGGCTTTATGCGTGACAATCGTGCTGATGTTTTCTGCGCTTTTTGCTCAGCTCATCGCACCATTCAATCCTTACGATTTAGCCAGCCTGGATTTAATGGACGCGCACATGCCGCCCTCTTTTTCCGAAGGAGGTGACAGCCGATTCTGGCTTGGCACAGACGACCAGGGACGCGATCTCTTCTCCACCATCATTTACGGTTTGCGGCTTTCGCTGAAAATCGGAATGATTTCAGTCATTTTGTCGCTGGTTTTAGGCGTAACGCTTGGCCTTATCTCGGGCTTTGTGGGCGGCCGACTGGACGCATTCATCATGCGCGTGTGCGACATCATGCTCAGTTTCCCGGCCATTTTGATTGCGCTTTTAATTGACGGCATTGCACGGGCCAGTCTCTCGCAGCAAATGCACGATGAATTGGCTGAACCGGTGCTGATTTTGGCTATCATGCTTTCCGGCTGGGTTCAATACGCACGAACCGTCAGAGGCCAAACACTCGTTGAAAAACAAAAAGATTACGTAAGCGCCGCCAAATTGATCGGCGCGAGCACACTCAGAATTTTGTTTAAGCACCTGATGCCAAACGTTATGAGCTCTGTTCTGGTGCTCGCTACCGTTCACGTAGGCACCGCCGTCATCACGGAAGCCACGCTTTCATTTTTGGGCGTCGGCGTTCCGCCCACGACACCCTCACTTGGCACGCTGATTCGCGTCGGCAATGAATTTCTTTTCTCCGGCGAATGGTGGATCACCATTTTCCCCGGTCTTGCGCTCGTCGCTTTAGTCTTATCGGTTAATTTGTTGGGCGATTGGCTGCGCGACGCTCTCAATCCAAAACTGCGTTAAGGGGTTCAATCATGGCAGACAACGTATTGGAAGTAAAACATCTGCGAGTGGAATTCCCAACCCGCAAAGGATTATTAGTGGCAGTTGATGACGTTAATTTTGAAATCGCCGCAGGTGAAATTTTGGGACTCGTTGGTGAGTCCGGAGCCGGGAAATCCATGACAGGCTCAGCCATTATCGGATTGCTTGAGCCGCCCGGACGAATTGCCGCCGGAGAAATCTGTGTGGCCGGAAAGCGAATTGACAACCTGCCTGAGTCAAAAATGTCGCAAGTTCGCGGACGGCTGATCGGCGCCATTTTCCAAGATCCGCTGACTTCTTTAGATCCCCTGATGACAATTGGCGATCAATTGGTTGAGACCATCTCGCGCCACTTGCCTCTCAACGCTCAGGAAGCCCGCGAGCGCGCAATCGAACTCTTAGCCCAAACAGGCATTCCCGCGCCCGAAAAACGCATCAATCACTTCCCTCATCAATTTTCCGGCGGCATGCGTCAGCGCGTAGTGATCGCCTTAGCGCTGGCTGCCAACCCGAAACTAATCATCGCTGACGAACCGACGACGGCTTTGGACGTTTCCGTGCAGGCACAAATCATTGAACTTTTGAAAAAGCTTGCCAAAGAATCCCATTCCGGCGTTCTTTTAGTCACACACGACATGGGTGTCATCGCTGAAACAGCGGATCGGGTCGCGGTGATGTATTCCGGAAGAATCGTTGAAATCGGTCCTGTGGCTGAAGTGATTCACAATCCCAAACACCCCTACACACAAGGACTGATGGCGGCCATTCCTGACATGAGTGAGGATGCTGAGTTTTTGCATCAAATTGAAGGAGCGATGCCAAATCTTGCCAATATTCCCGCCGGTTGCGCGTTCCATGACCGCTGCCCTCGAAAATTAGAAAAATGTTCATGCGAACGCCCGCAATTGATCAAAGCCGCCTGTGATCATAAAGTCGCCTGTTGGCTGATTAACAGTGTGTCATCAGAAATTTCGGGAGCAGAAAAATGAGTTCAGAAAAGAAAAATCCCGTACTGGTTGAAGTCAAACACTTGACGAAAACTTTTGATGTTTCAGATCCTTGGCTCACCCGCGTGGTTAATCGCACACCCAAAATGACGCTCACCGCGGTCGATGATGTCAGTTTTGAAATTTATCGCGGTGAAATTCTTTCACTGGTCGGCGAATCCGGTTGCGGCAAGAGCACCACGGCAAAACTGCTTTGCGGGCTCTATGAACCCACTTCGGGAGAAGTCAATGTTGACGGGATCAGTCTGTCGAAACTTAACGATAAAAACACTCAGCAAGCTAAAAAACTGATTCAACGAATCAACATGATTTTTCAAGACCCGTACGCGAGTTTAAATCCTCGCTGGCGCGTCAGAGACATCATCGCTGAGCCCATTCGCGTGCAAAAGCTTTTAACCGACGAAAAGGCAATTAATGATCGCGTCAATGAGCTCATGGGAATGGTCAAACTCAACGCTCAGGATGTCGACAAATACCCACATCAGTTTTCTGGCGGCCAGCGCCAACGAATCTCGATTGCCCGAGCGCTCGCAAGCAAACCGGAATTCTTGATTTGCGATGAACCCACCTCCGCACTGGACGTTTCTGTGCAGGCTCAGATCCTTAATCTCATGCTCTCCGTGCAGAAAAAAGTGGGACTCACGTACCTCTTTATTTCTCACAATCTCTCAGTCGTTCATCACATCTCTGACCGGGTGGGTGTTATGTACCTTGGACGATTAGTTGAGTTAGCTCCTAAAAAGGAACTTTTTAACGCTCCCAAGCACCCTTACACGAAGATGCTTCTTGCCGCGATTCCGGACATAAAAATGACCGGCAAGGCTCGCATTCCGATTAAAGGAGAAGTTCCTAATCCTTTAAATCCGCCGAGCGGCTGTGCGTTTCATCCCAGATGCCCCTTTGCCTGCGAACGCTGCAAAAAAGAGAAGCCTTTGTTGAAGAAGTACAGTTTCAACGGTCAAGAGGTCCACGTTGCGTGCCATGCGGTTGAAGAAAAGAGAATTTCTGAATAGTTCAAGGCGAGAAGAGGGAGTGCAGATTAGCGACTCCCTTTTCTCTAAATGGGAAAATCAAGCATTGACAATGTCAATCGGCCGATCTTCAATTTCAAAGTGCAGCTCAATGGGACGGCCCAAAACTTTTTTAGTCTGTTTAACAATTTTTTCAACAGAGGCTTGTTCCAACGGCGCGTGAGCGCTAAACACCACATTGAGCGTTAAAGAGGAACCCTTTTTAACCAGTTTCACACACTTTGCCAAAGAGCGATGCGTGCGGTCGAGATTTTCTGCTAAAAACAAGGACAAGGCCGCCCAGCGCTCTGCTCGCGTCGGTTGCGCCCCCAGCAAAAATGACGGAAGCTCAGCGCTCGGTCGCGAATGCCAAAAAACGAGTCTTGCCATCGTCATGACCTCTTGCTCGGTAAAGCCCAATAACGGACAGTATCGAACGAGATATGAACCGTGCATGTAGTGTTTGTCGTACGAAATCGCAATGCCGATATCGTGAAGACGCGCAGCGTAACCCAAAAGCTCCGATAATCCGGGCTGATTCTCACAAAGCTTTAGCTTCTGAGCTTGTTCCAATATGCTTTGTGCAACGGAACCCATATGTTTGGCGTGAGCCTTCTCACAGTGGTAATGCTTGGCAAGCGTCTTCACACTCTTTCTGCGCCAGTAGTTTTCTTTCTTGCCGTCACGTTCAAAGTGCCGTTCAATATAGTCAACTACCTGGCCATCCTGAAGGTTGTTGGCCGTGACATAAACACTCTGCAAGTCAAGCGCCTGCAAAATGGCGAGCAAAATCGCCGCGCCGCCGACAATCACCTGTGCTCGTGACGGGCTCAGACCCGGCAGGCGTTCACGCTCAACGGACGTCATCTGAGAAAGTGATTTGGCTAAAGAAGCAATCTGAGAGCGTTTGAGTTCAACGCCTTCATCACTTTGCGTAAAACCGCCTTCAGGGCCGAATTTAGCTTGCGCCAACGTAAGTAGTGCTTGTGCTGTGCCGGAACTCGCAATCGCTGATTTAAAACGCGCACGAACCACTTTTTTGAGCATGTGCTGCATTTTCTCGAGCGCGAGCTGCTGCATTTTGGCAAAAACCGATGCGGAAATTTTGCCCTGAGCATTACCCTTGAAGGCATCGGTCACCATCACGCAGCCGACATTGAGAGATTCCAAAAAGGCAATTTTTTCTCGTGAAGAGACAGAAATTTCCGTGCTTCCGCCACCGATATCAATAAAAAGAAAGGCGTCTTTGGTCTTCGGCAATGAGTCCCAAACACCCACGCGAATCAATCGTGCTTCCTCGTCTCCCGAGATCACTTGAAGGTCAAACCCGGTTCTTTGCTTCACACGATGAACAAATTCAGCGCTGTTTTTAGCTACGCGAAGCGCGGCGGTGCCCACCGCCACGATCTCGGAAACACCGTATGAGCGGCAAACCTGAGCAAATTCCACCAAACATCCTAAGGCTCGATCCATCGCCTGAGGCTGAAGCTCTTTGGTTTCAAAAGCCTTCTCTCCCAACCGAACCATGCTCTTGACGCGATTGAGCACTGTCACGCGTCCCCGCTTATCAAATTCGACAACGGTCAAACGCGAAGAGTTGCTTCCTAAGTCCACAAACCCCACTCGTGTCACAGTCGGATTGGGACGAACAAAAGCGATGCCCTCTGACTTGGCCGATTCCTCGGCCAAGTTGGAATATTGATGATTGGTGTTGGTCATTTTTAATACAACGTCTTCAAATGATTTTGAGCGTTTTGCGCATCAACCTTCTTGACACCTTTAACGCGGACATAGCGATGATAGCTGCCAGAGGGCTCCATGATCCACGACTGCTCTGTGTCATTTAACTGCATGCGCAAAATATCGTTCATGATATTGCGGCGAATCTTTTCACTCTCAATCGGCGTCAGAACTTCAATACGGCCATTGAGATTGCGATTCATCATATCGGCACTGCCGATATACATCCGCTCGTCGCCATTGTGGTTAAACCAATAAACTCGGGCGTGTTCGAGGTAGCGGCCAACAATGGATTTGACGGTGATATTTTCCGACAAGCCCACGATGCCGGGACGCAAACAACAAATGCCACGAACAATGCATTCCACTTTAACGCCCGCGATGCTTGCTTTATAGAGTTCAGCGATGATGTCGCCGTCAACTAATTGATTGCACTTGATGATGATATGACCATTGCCGTGTTCGCGGTGCAGCTCCACTTCCTCACGAATCAGTTTCGTAATAGAAGGTCTCAGGCTCTTCGGAGAGACAAAAATCTTGCGGTAAGAATCAATTTCTCCGCAGCCGGTCATCACATTGAAGAGTTCCGTGACGTCGGCGCAAATGTCATCATCGGCCGTAATCAATCCCAAGTCTGTATAGATCTTGGCTGAAGAGGCGTTGTAGTTACCCGTTCCGATATGAACATAACGCTTGATGCCTCCTTCTTCACGGCGAACCACCAAACAAAGTTTGGCGTGAATCTTAAGACCCACGAAACCATAGACCACATTCACACCGGCGCGTTCAAGCTCTTCAGCCCAGTTGATGTTTCGCTCCTCATCAAAACGCGCCTTTAACTCCACCACCGCGGTCACTTGCTTGCCGCGACGGCGCGCTTCAAGCAGACTGCGAATCACGGGAGAGTCGCTGCCGCAGCGATAAAGCGTCTGCTTAATAGCGGCAACTTTGGGGTCGCGTGCGGCTTGATCAATGAAATTGAGCACCGATTGGAATCGGTCATACGGGTGATAGAGCACGATATCGCGCTTTTTAATCGCCTCAAAGCAATCCCTTTCACCATCGAGCTCTTTAGCTAGTTTCGTGGGATCGGAGCGGTACTGCAGCTTCGGTCGATCAATGCAGCCCAAACTCATAAATTCAGAGAAAGCCAGCGGAAGCTTTTGCTTATAAATCTGATGCGGCTTTACTTCCAGATGTTCGATGAGTAAATCGGCCAACCGCACGGGCATTCCGCGTCCCATTTCAAGACGCACGATGTCGCCGAATCGGCGCTGATCCACATAGTCCCGAACAGCAGCTAAAAGGTCATCGGCTTCGTCTTCTTCGATTTCCCCGTCAGTGTTGCGCGTGATACGGAATTGGCCGCAAGCGTTCACTTTGTAGCCTGGGAAAAGACGCTCCATGCACTCTTCAATCAAATCTTCCACGAGCACAACATTGACCTCGTCATAGTTGTCATCGTAGGCGAGTTTCGGATCAACGTCTTCCTTACCCTTGGGCAAATAAAGGAAACGCGGAACATTATTCGGGCACTTCAGACGTGCGTAGCGAACGTCGTTCTTATTTTTTTCACTCACCAATTCAATAATGAAATTGATGCTGGTGTTGGAAACCAGAGGGAAAGGATGGCCCGAGTCAATTGCTTGAGGCGTCAAAATCGGAAAAATTTCATTGTCGAAATAATTACTGAGAATTTCGCGTTTTTTCGCAGGCAGATCCGCGTAATCAACAATGCGGATGGATTGTTTTTCCAACGCCGGCAAAATGTTCTTTTTCCACAGCACCTCAGCCTGTTCAGTCAAGTCTCTGACGCGGCGGCCGATTTCTGAGAGCTGGCGCCGCGGGGGCAATTTGTCAGCGCCGGTCGCCTCCGCTCCGCTTTGGACCTGTTTCCAAACGTTGGCAACGCGAACCATGAAAAATTCGTCCAAATTATTGAAGAAAATTGACAAAAACTTCACGCGTTCCAAAAGCGGTACAGAAGTGTCACTCGCCTGCTCAAGCACCTTCTTATCAAAATCAATCCAGTTGATTTCACGGTTGAGATAAAAGTCGGGATTGGTTACATCAACGGGCTTGCCCGCCTTAATTTCAGGAACCAAAGCAACCTTGCTTCGCGGTGCACGAGCACGCACGCGCTTGGCTGATGCGGGGGCGTTTTTGTTCGTTACTTTTTTGGCTGTCGCTTGATTTGTCGTTTTTGTTTCCAACTTATCACCTATTTGCGTTGAGACAGAGACCGAATTCGAGGGCTCAATCTTGGTCAATTCAGATTCACGCGCTTCACCCATTTGTCAATCTCCTTGCATGTCGAAAATTCGCTTAAATGCGTAATTTTGAAGCATCAATATGACAAAGCTGTGAAGTTAGTTTTAATGTAGCACACTGAATTGAGCGCAAAAATCTTTTTTTAACAAAAATCCCGCATCCTCCTTATTTGGAAAATGCGGGACCAACTAACAAACTCGATTTAGACTGCAGCGCGGCAGATCAGAGAATTTGAATCTGTTTTTGAACAGGCACTTGCGGGGCTTTCTTAGGCACACTGATTTGAAGAATACCGTTTTCAAACTTGGCTTGAATATCTTCTTCAGTGATGTTTTCACCAACATAGAAGCTTCTTGAGCAAGAACCGCTGTAGCGTTCACGGCGGATGTAGCGGCCGGTCTTTTCTTCTTTTTGATCACGTTCCAAGCCCTTTTGAGCAGAAATGGTTAAATACCCATCTTTCAAATGAGCTTGGATATCTTCTTTCTTAAAGCCCGGCAAATCAATATCCAACTCAAAGCTTGTATCAGTTTCCCGAATATCGGTCTTCATAATGCGGGAAGCGTTCTTGCCAAACAACGGATCATGTTTGCGATTTTCATCAAAGGCGGTCAAGCCCAACATGTTGTCCAAGTCATCAAAAAGGTTTTCACCGTACACAGTAGGAAATAGCATTTCAAACTCCTTAATTCGTCTCACCGAAGGCGGAATTCATTATTGGAAAATTCCGACTTCAAATATCATTTTCAATACCCGCTTTTCCCTTTCAGGAAAGGCTTTTTATCTTTTCCTAAAAACAATGTGAGTGCGTTCAAATCGCTTTTAAAGTGCTTATTTGTATCAATATGTAACAAAATGGGGCGATTATAACTATTTGGCTGTAGCACTCCCCCAATGCCGGGCTCTAAGACCTGTATTATTAGGGGTTATCGGAAATCGGTTCTGCACTTTGTTAGCTGTATCAATCAAGGTTGCCGAAAAGATGCGTTAAAAAATAAGCAAGCGGAGCGCTTTATGGTTACTACCTTCGATAAAGAACAAACCCGTCAATTGTTGTCTTACCGTTTAGAACTTGGGTTGACACAGATGGAAGTTGCTAAACGCATGGGCACGGTTCAGCCAGCCGTTGCGCGTTTGGAAGGTAAATTAAACCGCGGTATTTACCCGTCTGTGACAACTTTGCAAAAATACGCACAAGCTTTGGGTAAGACCGTTGTTTTAAAGTTCGAATAATTCTCTGAAACTTCTCTCCTCCTTTTTGTACTTTTTTCCCTGATACCGGAGTGATCAGCTTTTCGTCAAAGATCTCTCCGGTCTCTTCTTCTGCCATCAACGATGGCACTTAAATTTCAAAATCACCATTGGCTGTCCTCCTATCGCCGCACTCTCTTTTGCTAAAATTCCTGATTACGTTCAGAAATTACTCAACTCTTTGCTTTTGTGACTTGAAATGGCGAATACTGCGAAAATTAAGGTGATTTTCATTGAAAGCGAAGCAAATACCCGTCTTCGCATCGAACAGGCTCTTGCCTCTCAAAATGACATTCATGTAATTGGATTCGCTGCTTCTCGCCGACAAGCCGAGCAACTTCTGTCGCAATTTAAATTCCAAATGCTCGTGGCGGATTTGAGCCTGCCCGACGGTTTTGGTCTTGAACTGATTCGACAGACTGCGGCTAAACACAGTGACGTTGACATCATGGTTTTAGCCGACTCCAGTGACGATCCGCACATTGTAAGTGCGATCGAATACGGAGCCACGGGCTACGTTTTGAAATCTGATATTGAAAACAATCTTGTCGATTCCATCCGACTTTTAGCTGCAGGCGGTTCTACGGTCAGTCCGAACGTTGCTAAGAGTGTATTGCGTGCCTTAAGAAGTTACACAACTCATACCATTGAAAAAACGCCGACAAGCGCGCAAACCAATCCGCTGTCTGAACGAGAAACTGAAATTCTGCATTTGCTCGCAAAAGGAATGAGCTTTAACGAAATCGGCGAGATTTTGACGATTTCTCCGCACACGGTCACCGCTCATATCAAAAAGATTTACCGCAAGCTGCAGGTTCATTCCAGAGGTGAAGCTGTCTATGAAGCCGCTCAAATGGGGTTGATCTCTTAGGCTTTTTCCCACTTTTTATTTTTCCATTTCGGACTTCTACTCATTTATGCATTTAGCCCGAAAATTTCTTTTTGTCTTATTTTTGCCCTTTTGCATAGCGCAATCTTTTGCGGCTGAGCAATGGCCCGCTGGTAAACCCATCCGGCTGATTGTTCCCTTTCCTGCCGGCGGCGGAGCGGACACCATTGTCAGAACGATTTCTGACGAGCTTTCCCGCAATATCGGACAGAAGATCATCATTGAAAATCGCCCCGGAGCCGGTGGTTGTCTCGGCACAGAATACGTATTAAAAGGGAAAGCCGACGGACGAACGCTGCTTTATGTCACCAACGGCACCCTGGGCATTAATCCCGCGCTATACCCCAAAATCGGCTACGACGCGCTCAATGACATTGAACCGGTTGCAAGGCTCACCGAAATTTCTCTGATTATGGCGGTCAACCCTCAACGGCATGATGTCAAATCGTTGCAAGAATTTTTGAATTCCGCCCGCGCCTCCGCTGCTCCCTGGACCTATGCCTCGGCAGGCAACGGCACTTCCAGTCACTTAGCTGGTGTCATGCTGTCAGAAATTTCAGGTATCCATTTCCGACATATCCCCTATCGCGGCGGCGCCGCATCCATGCTTGATGTTTTAGCCGGAAGAGTTGATTTTGTAATTGAAGTCTCGCCAAATATTCTGACGCATATTCAAGCAGGAAAATTAAGAGCTTTAGGCCGCAGCTCGGCTGCCGCTGACAAAGCAACACAAAATATTCCCGCTATGGGTACCTCAGGGCTTCAAGGCTATGAACTTTCCGCCTGGGACGGCATCGCTGTGAAAAAAGGCACGCCCGTTGAAATCGTCCAAGCGCTCAATAAGGCGCTGGAACAAACGCTTCAAAACCCCGAGGTGCGAAACGCTTTGATTGCAAGAGGCGCTATACCTGTCCAAGCGAGTTCGGAAGAATTTTCCAAATTTATTAAGTCTGAACATCAAAAATGGCGTGAGCTTGTTAAAAAGTCCCGAACATCGTTAGACTAGTGCAGTTTTTGAGGAAATTGATCATGGAAGAAAACATTGAAATCAAACGTGCCCTGGATTGGCAATCTGCCGGCGAATTTTCCGACATTCTTTATGAAAAAGCCGAAGGTATCGCCAAATTGACCATCAATCGACCGCGCGTGCGCAACGCCTTTCGTCCGGAAACCGTTCTGCAGCTCTGCCAAGCTTTCGCAGACGCTCGCGAAGATCCCGCCATCGGCGTCATTATTTTGACCGGCGCCGGCCCCTTGGCTTTCTGCTCGGGCGGTGACCAAAAAGTTCGCGGCAACGGCGGCTATGTCGGCGGCGACGGCGTGCCTCGCCTCAATGTTTTGGACTTCCAACGCATGATCCGCACCTGTCCCAAGCCCGTCATCGCTATGGTTGCAGGCTACGCGATCGGCGGCGGCCATGTGCTTCACATGCTCTGCGACTTAACGATTGCCGCTGACAACGCGCGTTTTGGCCAAACGGGACCGCGCGTGGGCAGTTTTGACGGCGGCTGGGGCGCATCCTATATGGCCCGTTTGATCGGTCAGAAGCGCGCTCGTGAAATGTGGTTCTTGTGCCGCCAATACGACGCGCAGCAAGCCCTTCAGTGGGGTTTGGTCAACGCCGTTGTGCCTTTGGCTGATCTTGAAATCGAAACCGTTAAGTGGTGTAAAGAAATCCTTGCCAACAGCCCGATTGCCATCCGCTGCTTGAAGGCCGCTTTAAACGCTGACTGCGACGGTCAGGCTGGCGTTCAGGAACTGGCCGGCAACGCCACGCTTCTTTACTACATGACCGAAGAAGGCAAGGAAGGCAAAAACGCATTCCTTGAAAAGCGTAAACCCGATTTCAGTAAATTCCCGCGTTTACCTTAAGAGCAATGGCCAATCCATTCAGCATCTTTGAGGCAGCCGCTGACTGCCCCGACAGAGTCGGGCTGCGCAGAGCCGGGCAAGACTACAGTTTCGCTCGGCTCGCACGGTTAACTGAAAACACCATTGAGCGGCTGCATAAAGAAAACGTACTGCCTGAAAAAGGCCGTCCGATGATCATTGAGGGCACCAACACGGTGGAAACCATCGTGCTGCTTTATGCCCTTTTTGAATTGGGCGTCCCCGCTTTGATGCTTCACCCCAAGCTCACCGCTGCTGAACGGCACGTACTGCTCGAAAGCATTCGGCATATCAAGGATCCCTTGCCGGATGATACAGCCGCTGTTCTTTTTACCTCCGGCACAACAGGGCTTCCAAAACCAGCCATCATTACCCGCAAAATGCTCATTGAGTCTGCTCGCGCGAGCGAACAGAACTTGGGCTGGCAGGACAATGACTGCTGGCAGCTTTGCATGTCGGTGACCCGCATCGGTGGGCTCTCCATTCTCACGCGTTGCCTTTTTGCACGGAAAACGTTAGCGATCTCCCCGCTTTTCAGTCCGGAGTCGTTCACTCAAGCATTGCTTGACGACAAAGTCACCATCACAAGCATTGTCCCGACGATGCTCGCTAAGGTTTTCGAAACTTATCCGCAATGGAAGGCCCCCGAGACTTTGCGCGTTATTCTTCTGGGTGGTTCATCGGCCAATGACAAACTTCTGAATAAAGCGCACGAGCACGGACTGCCGATCGTTACCACTTACGGAATGACAGAGACGTGTTCGCATGTCGTCATGACCCCCTATACCGATCGCCTCAAATTGGTTAAAGGCAGCGGCAAAGTCATCAGCGGAGCCCAAGTGCGCGTTCGTGACGGACAAATCGAAGTCAACAGCCCAATGAATACTCCCGGCTATTGGGGACGTGATCCCATTACAACACCTTGGTTCGAAACGGGCGACTTGGGAGAATTCGATGAAGACGGCATTTTGCATGTTTTTGCCCGACGCCATGACTTGATTTTGAGCGCAGGCGAAAACGTTTATCCGCTTGAAGTCGAAAACATGCTCACGCGCTCCCCCTTCATCAAGGAAGCGCTTGTCATCGGAGAACCCAATGAAACGTGGGGCGCCATTGTCTGCGCACTGATCGTTCCCGAAAAAGGCACGCATCCGAAACCGGAAGATGTCAGACGGTTTTGCAAGGAAACGCTTTCTGCTTATAAGTGTCCCCGAAAAATCGCCATCGTCGATACGCTGCCGATCAACGCGGCTGACAAACCCGATCGACGCCCTCAGGTTTTAGAGCGCTACAGCTTGACACCCCTGCACTATAAACATTGACAGACTGTGCAAAATTTGTTTTCTAATGCAACAGAGCACGGCAAAGCGCTCCCGCGCCCGCTAAGATTAGGTCTGTTATGAATGTCAGGAACCTAAAGTGTTTGCCAAACGACTCATCTGCAGCCTCCTCTGCGCCCAATTAGCATTGTCGCCCACATGTGGCGTCTGGGCTGCCAGAGAACTGGCCACCGAGTCGCTTAATCTAAATTTACCCAGCATGGGCGCTGTGGCAGGCACCGAACTGTCTCCAGCGGAAGAGCAGGTGCTTGGCGAGCAAATGATGCGCCAGATTCGCTCGGATCCGAGTTACCTCAACGACGCTGAAACGCTCGAGTATCTCAATCGTCTTGGCTACAAACTCGTCAGCGTAACGGACACCCATACCTATAACTTTTTCTTCTATCCCTTAGTGGATCGTTCCCTAAACGCCTTTGCCATTCCAGGCGGCTTTATCGCCGTACATTCCGGGTTGATTATTGCCGCGCAAAGTGAAAGTGAATTGGCAGGCGTCATGGCGCACGAAATCGGTCACGTCAGCCAACGCCATATCGCCCGAATGATCGATGCGCAAAAAGGCAACGCGGCTTTGAGTTTGGGATCTTTTTTACTGGCGCTGCTGGCCGCAAGAGCCGGAAGCGGTCAGGCGGCAAGCGCGCTTGCAATTGGAGGACAAGCCGCACTCATTCAAAATCAGCTAAGTTACTCCCGAGGCGCCGAACGAGAAGCTGACCGCGTAGGCTTAACTTCGTTAGTGCGGGCTGGGTTTGATCCCAAAGGCATGGAAAACTTTTTCATGCGCTTGCAGCAAAACAATCGCTACTACGAGGCTGCAGCGCCCGCTTATCTGCTCACTCACCCGCTCACCGTTGAGCGTATCAGTGACATGGAGAACAGAACCCGACAGCTTGGTGTTCATACGCACAACGACTCATTTGATTTCAAACTGATTCAGCAACGTATGCGCGTGTTGCAGGAAACCAAACATGACGGGTGGCTTTCGGTTGCCAAACAAATAAAGCTGGAGTTGCCCGATGCTAAGAATAACCGTCAAAAGGCAGCACTTAGCTATGGTTTATCCATCGCCTACCGTAAGCTCAATCAAAAAAATGACGCGATTCGCTACGCTAATCAAGCCGTGAGCCTTGGCGGCAACAACGCCATTTTGTTGAAAAACCAATCTGAAGTGCTTTTCATGTTCGGCAGCGCCGCTGATAAAAATCGTGCGCTCCAGATGGCCAGAACACTCGTCAACAACAATCCCTTGTCGGAAATGGCCGTGAAGCTCTACGCAAGCGAACTCTACGATCTCAAAAAATATCAGGAAACTCTGAAATTCATGCGTACTCAGCAGGCCATGAGCCAGACCAATCCCTCGTATCACGCGATCAATGCTAGGTGTTATAAGGCCTTAAATCAAATGAGCCGCCATCACATGTCTGTGGGTGATATGTACATGGCCCAGGGCGATAAGCGTGCAGCTGAATACCAATACAACTTGGCCCAACAGGTCAATGACGGCGACTACTACACCATGAGTCAAGTCGATGGAAAACTGCGTTCTGTGCGCGCCGACATTTTGGCCGAGGAAAAAGCCAAAGAAAACCGCTAAAAAAACAATGGCCGTCGATATCAGACGGCCTGAACAAGCAAACTTCACAACGCTTAAGCGGCGTTTTCTTTAATCTGCCCAATCCAAACAATCAGCAGCTTTTTGCAATCGGATAATGTTAATCCGTCTTCCACAAGCGTCTTACCGTCGACCTTAAAGACCATCTTGTGTTTTTTACCATGTAAATAAACGCGGCCAATTAATTTTTTCTTGTACTTCACCACGACATTCATGGTGGCAGACATGCTGAAGGTGAATTTATTTTCCACCCCGGCCTGAGCGGCCTTATCCAAAAGCTCTTTAACAAAAGAAATTTCCAATTTATTGGCTTCTACCGGCTGATTATCATTCGAGAGGAAGAAAAGCGGCTCCGGCAACGTCTGAACAGGCAACGGTGTTTCCACACGAAGCTTGCGCCAAGGATACTGAGTCCGGAGAGCCTCAACTTCAGGCGAAAAAACCTTTCTGGGTCTCACTTTTGCCACAACGACTTTCGTAGCTGTTTTGGGAGCAGACGTGGAGGATTTCACAACAGGCGCTTCTTTTGACGGCGCATCTTTCTCTTTTCGAACACGCTTGACCGTCTTGGCTGGCTTAGAAGCTGGCTTTTCTTGAGCAGACAAATCGTCTGTGATGATCACTTCTTTTGAGTCATCAAACTGACAAGGACGTCTTCCCAAGTCAATCGGCTCTCCGGAGGCTTTCTTTGTTCCGAGAGTTTTAAAAAAGGACACTACTTTATCGAGAATACTTTTGTCGAGCATGTTCCTCTCCTCGTTGCTCTAAGAGCCATAGTAAAGGAAAACATAAGCCTTTTCTTTGATTTTTCCTGACATTCCTCGATTAATAACATCACTGGAATACTGTCTAGCAAAATGTCCTTTTGTCTCGCTCATAGCCCTGAGAATCTCTCGTATAATTTTGGCGTTCTTATCAATGGATTACATCATGGCTATTGAAGATTATTTGACGATTGCTCCGAAAACCGATGAGCTGATTGAAACTGACGCTGTTATTGTGGGTGCCGGCCCTGTCGGACTTTTCCAAGTTTTTGAACTTGGGCTTTTGGAAATCAAAGCTCATGTCGTCGACTCTTTGAAAATGGTCGGCGGACAATGCATGGAACTGTATGAACACAAACCGATTTATGACATTCCTGCCCTGCCCGTGTGCACATCTCGTGAACTGACAGAAAACCTTCTAAAGCAAATTCATCCGTTCGGACCGCAATTTCACTTAGGTGAAGAAGTCACGATTGTCCGAAAAGAAGAAGATGGTCGTTTTTACGTGGAAACGGACAAAGGCACGCGGTTTATGACAAAAACCGTCTTCATTGCCGCAGGCGTCGGCAGTTTCCAACCCAAGCGCCTGAGCGTTCCCGGCATTGAAAAGTTTGAAGGCACTCAGTTGCACTACCAGGTAAAAGACCCTGAACTTTTCTACGGCAAAAATATCGTCATTTGCGGCGGCGGTGACTCTGCTCTTGACTGGACGCTCAACCTTGTCGGCAAGGCCGAAAGCGTTATCCTGCTGCACCGTCGTGATGGTTTCCGCGCGCAATCGGCATCGGTTGCCAAGATGCGTGAACTTTGCGAAAACTGGGAAATGCAATTTGAAGTCGGTCAAATTTCCGGTTTTGAAGAAAAAGACGGCAAACTTTCTGAAATCCGTGTGACGGGCGACGATGGCGTTGTGCGCCGCATGCCGCTTGACCACCTGTTGGTTTTCTTTGGACTGACGCCGAAGCTCGGCCCCATCGCCGATTGGGGACTGGAAATCTACCGCAAGCAGATTGTGGTGGATACGGAAAAATTCCAGACATCCATTCCCGGCATTTTTGCTGTCGGTGACATCAACACCTACCCCGGCAAAAAGAAGCTTATTTTGTGCGGCTTCCACGAATGCGCGTTAGCTGCCTTTGCGGCTGCCGACATTGTGCATCCTGAAAAGAAGACGTTGCTGCAGTACACGACCACTTCTCCCAAACTGCACAAAGTTTTGGGCGTAGAAACACCAACGTTGGATTAACAACGACACCGGGGGAGCCGAACGCTCCCCTTTTTTAATGACGTACCGGTCCTTCTGATCCAAAGACTGTCTTCCAAAGCTGCATCACTGTCGCAATATTTTCACTTTGCTCGGATCGATTCACGCGTACGGGACCATCACCGAATTCCAGCCGGTGCTTTCTTTGGATATGTCGATAGTTTCTATAAATTGAAACACACTTTTGAGCCAAATCCTCTCCGATCAATCCGGCTCGGGCAGCCATTTCCAATAAGAGAATGTTGCCGAAATTATTAACAAGTTCAGGATGCTCGTGCGAATAGGCAAGCACCATTGCCTGCACCGAAAATTCCACATCCACCATGCCGCCTCGGTCATGTTTGACATCAAAAAGTTCGGTCGGATTGTGGTGCCCCTGAAGCATCCTGTCGCGCATTTCGGAGACGTCTGCGAAAACTTTTTCTTTGTCCCTTTGAAGTCTCAAAATCGCTTCACGCTCTTTTTCAAAAGCCATGCCGATTTCTCGGTCACCCGCGCAGAACCTCGCACGCGTTAAAGCCTGATGTTCCCAAGGCCAGGCGCCTGTGCCATCTTCATTTCTCTGGTAGCGCTTAAACATTTCAAAAGAAGAAACTACCAAGCCGTTTTCGCCATTGGGCCGTAAGCGCAAATCCACATCAAAAAGAATGCCCGAAGAGGTTTGAACCGTCAGCCAGCTCATCATGCGCCGCACTAAACGGGTGTAGTTTTTGCTCGCTTCCGGACTCGGATCGTCGTAAAGATAAATCAGGTCAAGGTCAGAGGCGTAGCTCAGCTCCTTGCCACCCAATTTCCCATAGGCCACCACGGCAAATTTAGGCACATCGCAGTGCCTCGACGAAATGGTTTGCCAAGCCAGCGTAATCACCATTTCCAAAACAGCGTCGGCAAGCGCAGAGAGCTGATCTGCTAAACGCTCAACAGTAAAACGCCCCTCTAAATCCGCCATTAGCAATTTAAAGACCGCCCCGTGGTGCGCGTCTCTGAGCAGATTCATCTGCGTTTCCTGATCGCCTTCAGCTTCATTGAGTTTTTCCCACAAGTCGTCTTGCCAAGCGCTCCAATCCACGGGCGAAAAATTATCCAATTCACTCAAACGTTCATCGACCAGTTCATCCAAAACAATCGGATGCGCGGTCAGATAATCCGCCGCCCAAGCACTGGTTTTCAAAACCACCGCCACTTTTTCAGAAACTTTCGGGTATTGGATCAGAAGGGAGACATAAGTGATTCTGCCCGCAATCACTTCAAGAAACGTCAGATAACGCGTGAAAATAACATGAGCGGGAACACTTTTATCCTTTTCATATAAGTCAATGCTCAATTGACTGATTCGTTTGACGAGCTGCGCCATTTTGCAGCGAGCCGATTCTGTCTGAGCCGCTAAAAGTTTGGAACCCATTAATTCCAAAACACGTTCCGCGCAATGGCGGGCTTCTCCGTAACCCTTTTCTTCAAGCACTTGGGACAAGGGCTCAAGCGCCCCCTCAAAGCCAACACTCCATCCATCTGGCCAGTCATCGTCATTTTCCGCATCATCTTCACCGACTTGGAAGATTCCGTCAAAGACCGATGCCACATAATCTCTAACCTGAGAAAGCTTTTCGAGCATGTCTTTAACGTTTAAGCCCAAAAGCTTGGCGATTTGCTCTTGTCCTTTTTCGTCGGTCGGCAAGCGATGGGTTTGCTGATCATCAACATACTGAATGGCATGTTCAAGATTGCGAAGGAAGATATAGGCATGTGTCAAGCGCTCTGCTTGCTCCGCCTTCATAACGCCAAGCTTTTCCAATAATGGGAGCGCCTTCAGAGTCCCCTTGACCCGCAGCTGAGGCTCACGCCCGGCTCGAATCACTTGAAGAGTTTGAGCAATAAATTCAATTTCACGAATCCCGCCTCGCCCCAACTTAACGTTTATTCCTAAATCTTTGCCGACCTCTCTGCGCTGCGTCTCCGAACGAATCAATTTATGCAGATTAGATAATGCGCTGATCGCGTTGAAGTCAACGTATCGCCGAAACACAAAGGGGCGGATGATGTCGTAGAGATTTTTACATTGCTGCGCAAATTCAGACTCTTGCGTAAAAACCGGCGTATTGACAATTCGCGCTTTCAGCCAAGCGAAACGCTCCCACTCCCGTCCTTGAACGTAGAGATATTCCTCAAGCATGTCACTGCTGATCACAATGGGACCGGAGTCACCGTTGGGGCGCAGACGCATATCCACACGGAAGACAAAGCCCGCTCCGGATATATCCGAAAGGGCTGTGATGACCTTTTTGGACAAACGTTCAAAAAATTCAGCGTTTGTCAGCTGTCTTCTCGGATTGGGGCATTGATCTGTCGGTTTGCATTCGCCCTGTTCGTCATAGACAAAAACCAAGTCGATATCAGAACTGACATTGAGTTCTTCGCCGCCAAGCTTACCCATGCCCACCACTAAAAAATCCTGCGGTTTGCCATCGGGTGAACTCGGCACTCCGTAGCGTGCCGCCAGCGCCAAAGCATGCACGCGGACAGTACGGCTCACCGCCTCTTCGGCCAAGTCAGTCATTGTTTTAACCACTTCAAAGTAATCGGCAGCACCGGTTACATCGCGGCTTAAAACCGTCAAAAGAACCTCTCGCCTCAATACTCGCAACTCTTCGGCCAAACGCTCCGGATCCTCTATCTGATCAAGACGCTCACGTATGCGCTCTCGCGAATAAGGCTCTGAGGCTAATTGTTTAAGCCACGCCAAACGTTCAGCTTCATCGGCCAACGGCATGGCGGCCATGAGTGAACGCTTCACAAAGAGAGAATAATCAGGCAACGATTCAATGGTCAGGCGATACATTTAGAAACACTCATTCAGTATGTGTCAGAAAGTTTAGCCAAATGCGAAACTTTTTCGAAAAGTTTCAGTCGAAAAATTTTGGAAATTTAACCAATGCGAACGGTCAAACCGTTAAAATTCAGAGTGGTTTAAATTAATCGCTAAGTGTTTATAGCCATCAACTTCATTTGAAATCCGATCGTTCAACCCTTCATTCCGAATCGATTGGACTGCCGCGCAATCACCGAATTCCTCGGTGGAAGTTTTTCTTGCGCCTGGCAGGGTGGGTTTTGTTGTTTCTTTACTTATTCATGACGATGGCACTCGTCGTGATTCGCTTGTGGGTTGTACCCAACATCGAAACCTATTACCCAAAACTTGAAGCCTACCTGGAGGAACGAACTGGCACAGAGATTGAGGCCAAGGATCTTCATGTTGACTGGGAAATGCTCAGACCGCGCATCACCTTAACCGATGTCACATTTTCACGGCCTGGCAGAAGAGCATCTCTGACACTTCCCAAACTTCAGGCCACATTTTCGCTCAGTTCTATCTACACGCTGCAACCCACTTTTTCACGACTAGTGATTTTTGAACCACGGTTAAATGTTGAGCGACTGGATGAAAATACGTTCAATATCGCCGGGTTTGAAATCGATTTAAATAAAAAAGCTTCTGCGGCTAGCGCAGCAGATAGCGCAGCTGCCGCCGAACGCGTGCTTGACTGGGTACTTGCTCAGGAACACCTGGAAATTATCGACGGCGATTTCAATTACATCGACTTTACAAACGAGCACCCAAGACCGGTTTTGCTGCACAACACCAATGCGGTTCTTCACAGTTATCTGATCGCATGGAAATTCGGTCTGCAATCCACCGCGATTGGTCAAAATAGAACGCCAATCGATATCCGGGCAACTGTTCGGGAAAAGCTTTTCGGCGGCGATTCCCGTCTAGAATGCCTCTATGGCACCCTTTACGCCTCTATTCCTTCGATTGATTTCGGCCGCATTGCCCGACGGATCAACCTTGATCACTTTCTGCAAGAGGGTACCGGTCAAGCCAATATTTGGTTGGATTTCGATGAGTTAAAACCCATCAATTTAACGGCCGACGTCGCGCTTGAAGACGTGAGCATTCGCTGGCGTCCTGACTCCGATCCCATCCGAGTCCAGTCTTTGCAGGGGCGTCTTCAAGAAACACTCAAAGACGACAAACTTACTTTCAGCACGCAAGATTTGGTAATCAAACCTTTTGATTTCGAACCTTATTTTTTAGGTAATGCCAAACTTGAAGCGACCTACCGTGACAGAAATCTCTATGACGGCAACTTGTCCATTGAGTCCTTTGACCTTCACTCTCTGACCACCATCGGTCTGCAGCTGCCGATTCCGAGCGCCATGCTCAATACTATCCGCGAAATGCAAGCGGGCGGCTTAATCGAAGGCTTTAAAAGCGCGTGGAGCGGCCCAATTAACCAACCCACTGATTTTCAATTCAGCTCACGCTTTACGGGCCTTTCCGTTCAGGATCACAGCGCGCACGATGGTCACGAGTTCAACGCCTTTGGCTTTAAAAATCTTTCAGGAACAATCAGCGCCGACCAAACAGGCGGCACCGTCACCCTGGATTCCCCCAACAGCACACTGAGTTTCCCGGGTATCTTTTTTGAAAAAGACTTCCAACTGGACACCCTGCAGATGCAAGCCAGCTGGGAGCTCAAACCCAAACTGCAATTTAACGTTGAAAAACTTATCGTTTCAAACACCGATGCTTCGGCGCAAGTTCACGGCGGCTGGACCGACACCGGTGGCGCCGGCACTCTGGAAGTCAGAGGCGATCTGCATTACCTGAGAGCCTCGGCTGCACACCGATTCATTCCGATTGTTGCCGGCGGCAAAGCGACCAACGATTGGCTCAAAGGCGCGCTTCAAGACGGCATTGCACGTGACGGAACGGTTGATTTATATGGACCTCTGGACGAGTTTCCGTTTGTTAACCAAAAAGACAAAGGCTACATCTTCAGAATCACCGGTACGGCTGAAAACATTAAGCTCGATTATGTGCCGAGCATGAAAAAAGATCAAAACGGTCGTTGGATAGCCGGCGAATGGCCAATCTTTGAAAAAATTAATGGTCAAGCGATTTTTGAAGGCATGTCAATGCTTATCCGAGCTGAAAGCGGGCAAACTCTGGGGGCGACTGTTACGGACGTGACCGCGGAGATTCCGAGTTACACAGCAGAAGGAACGCCGCTTCTGATCACAGGCAAAACCCGAGCGCCGCTTTCAACAATGGCCAATTGGGTCAACAAGAGTCCCATATCTGACATGATCGGCAACCCGTTTAAGGGCGCCAGTGCTGAAGGCGAGGCGCTGCTTGAACTTGCCTTAAACATCCCGGTCACGAAACTTGAAGAAACAAAAGTCACCGGAATCGTCACGCTCAACGGCAACAAGCTCAAACTTGAAAACGTTCCTGAATTAAGTGATGCGCATGGAAGCGTTACCTTCACAGAAAAAGGACTTTGGGGCAAGGGGCTCACTGCGAATGTCTATGGCAGTGCAGTTTCCGGCAATATTGACACGGATGACAAAGGCATCATCCGCATTTCCGCCACAGGTATGGCAACGCCTTCTGCGGCTGCAAAAATTATTGATTCGCCCGCGATCACTTCCCTTTTGACTCACGCAAGTGGATCGGCGAAGGTCAATACCGACGTTGAAATCGGCAATGGGATTCGTGTTAACGTCAAATCCGATTTGGTTGGCATCAAAACAAATGCTCCGGCCCCCTTTAATAAGGCGGCAGACAAAGCCTGGCCGCTGGATTTCAACTACAAACCCTGTACAAATAAGTCCTGCGCGGCTCAGATGAATTTAGCGATCGGGGACGTCCTTGGCATGCAGTTGCAATACATCAATACAAGCAAAGGACTTAAAACCGAGCGCGGCGTGTTGTCAGTCGGCAAACGCCTCAATCAGTCCGCTTCCGCCCCCGGACTGGCGCTTTTCGTTAATGCCCCCTCACTGAAATGGGAAGACTGGGAAGATATTCTTACAAGGGCAAATTCGGCGCTCTCCAGTGATCCGAAACGAGATATGAAGACCTTGGAGCTTAACCGCGCTCAAGTCAATCTGGGCCGAGTCGCCTACAAGGGGCTGAACTTTAACAATGTCAATGTTGACGCACGCAGCAACACTCAGACAGGAATTTGGCGTGGCTTGCTCTCGAGCGACTTAGCGCGCGCTCAATTTGCCTACACGCCCAGAACCGGTCACTCTCATCCCCTGGTTACGGCCAATTTTGACTATCTGCACATCCCGAGACCAGACATCGTGGATCAGGCGATGGAGGCCGCTCCCAAAGAAACGCAATCCTTACCCTCGATTTCCCTGACAATTAATGACTTGCGTTATCAAGACTATAACTTGGGGAAACTGTCTCTCATGGCTGAAAATGAAGGCAAGGGCCCCAGCACGCTTTGGAATTTGAGGCAATTCTCACTCTCTAATTCTGATGCAACTTTAATCGCCAACGGTCTCTGGAACGCCGGCCAAAGGGAAAAATCAAGCACTTCGCTGGAAGCCACCCTGGATATCAAAGATCTCGGTGAATTGCTTGAACGTTTTAAATTAGCACATGTCATCAATGACAGCGGCGGTCAAGTCCATGCAAAATTGGGCTGGGAAGGTGCACCGGTTGACTTCAATACCGAGTCTTTAAACGGTACAATCTCCACCACTCTGAGTTCGGGCCAAATTTTACAGGTCGAACCCGGCGCGGGCCGCTTGATTTCTTTGCTGTCGCTGCAGACGCTTTTGCGCCGCCTCACATTTGATTTCAGAGACGTGGTCGGACAAGGTTTTGTTTTCGATTCTGTTGTTGCCAATAACACGATTACGAACGGAATTATGAAAGCAAACTCCTTCCGTCTGATTGGCCCGCAAGCCACCATTTTGGCCGAAGGCTCGATGGATTTAAACCAACTGACGCAAAACTTCAAAGTGACCGTTTTGCCTGATATCAGTTTGGGCGGCGCCAGTTTGGCTCTTGCTGTAGCCAATCCCCTCTTAGGGGTCGGCAGCTTCATTGCCCAATTGGCTTTGCAAGCGCCGTTGTCACAACTTTTGAGCACTGAATACGAAATTACCGGTTCGATTGACGAGCCGATCATTAAAAAATTAGGGGAACGCACTGTTTCGGCTGAAACGGTTCAAACCCAAAATAATTAAAGGAAATGTAATGCGAATAGCTGCTTGCCAAATGGTTTCCAGAACAAGCATTGAAGAGAATGTGAAAACAGCACGCTCTTTAATCATATCCGCCGCGGAAAGCGGAGCCGAATTGGTTGTCCTTCCGGAGTACTTCTCTCTCATGCCAAAAGAAGGAAAGGATCTTTTAAAAGCCGCTGAAACATATGGAGACGGCCCCGTACAAAAAGCTATGAGCGAAACGGCCAAAGAGGCTCAGATCTGGCTTGTCGCCGGTACCATTCCTTTGAAAGCAGACGACGACAAACATTTTGTGGATGCGTGCATCGTCTATAACCCGAACGGCGAGGTAGCCGCTCGATACGACAAGATCCACCTTTTCCAATTCGAACGCGGTGCGGAGCGCTACCGCGAAGACGAAATCACCCAAGCAGGCAAAGAGGTCAAGTCCGTCAATATCGAAACATGGGAAGGCCTCTGGAAGGTCGGCTTATCTGTCTGTTTTGACCTACGTTTCCCGGAATTATTCCGCAAGCTTGATACGCCTGACATCATCACACTGCCGGCAGCCTTTACGACTTTCACAGGCCGCGCTCACTGGGACACACTCGTTCGCGCTCGGGCCATCGAAAATCAATGTTATGTTTTAGCCTGCGCTCAAGGCGGTCAGCACGAAAGCGGACGGCAGACCTGGGGCCACAGCATTTTGATTGATCCGTGGGGCGCAACCGTTGCGGAACTCACTCAAGGCGAAGGCGTGCTGCTTGCGGAGGTGTACGACAAGCGCATTAAACAAGCTCGAGAAATCTTACCTGCGCTTAAAAGCCGGGCTATTTAATGCTTTTTGTGCCGATGATGCCCTAAAAAGCGACATCATCGGTCATTTGCATTATCATCTATATTTGTTGATGAATTCGATTTTGAGGCCGTGGGATTGTTCGGACTCTTTGAATAAGGGGCTTAAATCTTGTTTCGATTAATGACTCCCATCGTACTGCTGACAAAACTGTTGGTCGGCGCCTATCCGCAATGGATCGGCAGCTCTCCGTCAGATAGGCAGCGCATTTACTTTGCCAACCACACCAGTCACCTGGACACGATTGTGCTGTGGTCGTCGTTACCTAAGGAAATGCGTTCTCACACTCGCCCTGTTGCCGCTAAAGACTACTGGATCAAAGGCGCTCTGCGCAGACGCATCGCTATTGAAGAACTCAACGTGGTTCTGGTTGACAGACGCCGCACCGAACACGCCGATCCCCTTGAACCCCTGCGTCAGTGTCTGCAGGAAGGCTCCTCGATGATCATTTTCCCGGAAGGCACACGACGTCCGCAAGCCATTCCGAGTGAATTCAAGAGCGGTATTTGGCGCCTTGCGCGCGAGTTTCCCAATGTGGAACTCATCCCCGTTTATATTGAAAATTTGTACCAAGCCATGCCCAAAGGAGCTTTGATCCCGGTTCCTACCGTCTGCTCCGTTCGCTTTGGCGCTCCTTTGCCCTTCTCTGCTGACGATCCCAAAGAAGAATTTTTGGCTCGAGCTCGTGAAGCGGTCATCAAACTGTCGGAGGCATAACCATGCGGTTGGGTATTACGTTACAAGAAACTTACACACTGGTGCTGACAGTACTGGTGTTGCTTGCCATTTTCGGAACCAGCTACTGCCAGTGGGCCATCCGAAAAGCCACGACTGCCGAGCAAATTGAACGCATCAAGGTCGTGAACTCCCGCGTCAAGATGGGATGGTGGCTGATTGCCATTTTCACGTTGGCTTTTTGGGCTGGCCCCGTTGTTTTGCTCATCGTCTTCGCGCTGGTGAGCTTTTTCACATTCCGAGAGTTTGTCGCGCTCACACCAACAAAGGTCTCCGACCACTGGGCTTTGGTCGTCTCCTTTTATATTGTGATTCCGCTTCAGTACATTCTCATTGGGTTAGACCGCTACTGGCTTTTCACCGTTTTTATCCCGGTGTACCTCTTTTTGCTGCTGCCGGTATTAATGTCGCTTCGTCCCGACAGTGACCGATTCCTTGAGCGTGTTGCCAAAATTCAGTGGGGTTTGATGCTGAGCGTTTACTGCATCAGCCACGCGCCTGCTTTAATGAATTTTGACATCACCCGCTTTGGCTCAAGCCCGTCTTTGTTGCTGCTGTTTTTCTTACTGATCGTTTTCCTTGGCGACTTATTCGTAGTGATGGCAAGCTCTTATTTTGGCGGTAAGACGCTTCGAGATAATCCGCATAAAACAGTTAAAGGGATTTTGATTGGCGGCTTTATTACCATTTTAGTGGGCTATGGACTCTTCTGGATGACGCCTTTCAGAAGCTGGCAGGCGTTAGTGATGGCCATTGTCATTGTGGTGACGGGAACGTTCGGCGATATCGTGATCTCTTCTGTGAAACGCTCTTTGGGCAGCCGCTTCATGGACGGCGACAAGTATATCGGCCGTGGCAATCTGGAACGCCTCGCTCCGCTTATGTTCTCCGCACCGGTTTATTACCACATTACACAAGCCTACTTCTCGGCCAACTGGTAAAAATCAAAGTCTGTCATCCTTTTGACAGTTCTGAAAAAGCAATGGGGCGATTCAAAATTGAACCGCCCCGTTTTTTAGATCTTGCTTTCAGATTGACTATCTCAGACTATCGCGATTGAGCTCTCGCTGCTGCGACAAAATCATGTGTTTGAGCAAACGCACGAGCTCCTGCTGCTCTCCATGAGAAAGACAAGATGCAAGTTGTCGCTCCACTTCCACGTGAGAATTGACCGCTTCAAGCGTAAGCGCGCGTCCTTTTTCCGTTACCTTAAGAATAACGCCCCGACGATCATTGGTATCCGGGAAACGTTCCAAAAGGCCTTTTTCTTCGAGCTTACGGATCCGGTTGGATAAGCCACCGGAGGTGATCAAAATTTTGGTTTGCAAAATTTTCGGCGTAATCACCATATCTGGATTACGCGTGAGCACCGCCAGCACCTCAAACTCGCCGCGTGTTAAATCATAACGGGCGAGATTTTCGGCAACACGACGCTCAACGTAGTAGCTCATGCGCACCAAGCGGGCCACCACAGCGATCGGCTCGGTGCTCAATGTCGGCACCTGAGCCTTCCACTCCTCTTCAAGAGAGTCAACGAAATCTTTAAGATTTTGGGAGGTTACTTCGTTCAAAATTACTCTTCCCCTAAGTGTTTAATTGCCAAATAGTGGTAGATATCGAACAGTTCCTTCAAGCGGAATTCTTCGAAATCAAACGCAGCCTGATGGTGACCGGCCTTCAATTCAGAGCCGACAACAACGTAGCCAGCCTTGCCGCCCTTATTTTGCACGCGACGCATTAAAACAGTAGCGTCATCGCTGCCGTTGAAATTCATGGTCGGGCTGATCTTCGTGCAGTATTGAGCGTGTTCGGCCGCTTCAGCAAAGTTATTTTGGACTTCATCGTCGCGAACAAAGTCAATGGCTTCGCCCATCACTTCGCTTTCGGCCTTGCAGCCATACATGGCCGCAGCACCGTTGACGCGAGCAAGCGCCTCATCAAACATGCAATTGTTGATTGCTTCGGTTTCACCGCGCACTTCAACTTGCATTTCCGCTGTAGAGGCAATCACATTGCGGCCTTCGCCAGCACGCATATAACCCACGTTCACGCGGGTCATACCCAAGCCGTGACGCGGAATCGCCATCAAAGCAAGGCTAGCCGTAGAGGCGGCCATCAGCGCATTGCGGCCTACTTCAGGCTGCATGCCGGCATGAGACGGCGTTCCCTTGAAACGGAAGTCCACTTTCGTGGTACAAAGGAATTTTTCTGGAGCAGTAACCACTTCCCCGCCCGGGATATCGCAGCCAAGGTGTCCGCAATAGAGGTAATCCAAATCATCAAGCAGTCCGCTTTCAGCAATCGGGCGGCCGCCGCGGGAACCTTCTTCACCCGGTTCAAAAATCAATTTAACGGTGCCGCAAAGCTTGTCTTTATTGGCGGCAAGCCAACTTGCCAGGCCCATCAAAACAGCTTGGTGACCGTCGTGGCCGCAAGCGTGCATGTAGCCCGGATTTTGAGAGGCAAAACCTTCCTTATTCGGGATGTGTTCCGGATCAGAGGTTTCTGTCACGGGAACACAGTCCAATTCACAACGGAAACCCACTGTCGGACCAGGGCGGCCGGTTTCCAAAATGCCAACGACACCGCTCACGCCTTGCATGCGTTCCATGATTTCAGGCTTGACTTTGGCTTTTGCCGCTTCGTAGAACTTAGCGATCTGGGGCTTAACCGCACCGCGGATAAAGTCCTTATTGATGACATCAAATCCGCAGAGCACCTTAAAGCCCAACTTTTCCATATGCTCAATTGCGCGGGCACTCGAGACAAATTCACACCAACCGGGTTCCGGCCATGCGTGCACTTCGCGGCGTTTGTCAATGAGCCATTCCTGAGAAATCGGTTCCAGATATGCCATAGTTAAACTCCTTCAAATCAGATATAGCGAATGACAGAAATGACCATCACACTCACAAAACCGACCAAAATCGGAACAGAGGTGCGTTTGACAATTTCCAAGGGATTCGCGCGAACCGAGGCAGCCACAATAATGACCACTGCCGCCACCGGCGAAATAGAACGAATCAAGTTCGATGTGCATTGCATCGGAAGAGCAACCATGATCGGGTCAATACCGGCGCTTTGCGCAATCGAAGGAATCAATTCGATGAAACTGTAGAAAACGGCATTACCGGAGCCGCTGATAAAAGTGATCAAAGCGGTGATGCCGGAGAATGCGAACATAAGGCCTGCGGAGGCGTTTTCAACTCCGGAGATGGAGTTCGAAATCATGTCGATCATGCCCATGGCGCGCAAACCCGCAACCATTGTAGAGGCCGCGACGATCAAAACGACCACTTGAGAAAAGCCCTCGCCCATCCCCTTAAAGAAGATATTGGCGTCTTTCATGCCTTGCTTCACGTTGCCCTTGCGGATCAATTCACAGATGAAAGCCAATGCAAAGCAGAAGATCGTAATTTCGACCAAGCCGACCTTTGCGTGTTTAAAGAACGCCCAGAAGAAAATCACCAAAATCAAAGGCAGAACCGGGAACAATGCGTAATAAACCGGCACGCCCGTCAAATCACGGTTCTTTAACTTGCTTTCGTCAATTTCAGCAGACATCTTGCCAGCCTGACGTTGATCCATGTATTTCTGCCAGAAATAGTGAGCAATACCAATCAGAATCAAAGCCGGAATGGTGATCGGCGCATGGTGGTAGAAAACGTAATCGACCACATTGTCAAAACCCAACACACGAGCGGCAACCACGTTGTCGCCGCCTAGCGGCGTCGGAACAATCGTGGCCGTTGTAGCGATAACGCCTGCAGCCGTAAGCACGCTCATTCTGGCTGCGCGAAGCACCGGATAGAGCGTCGCCATCAAAATCACCGCCAAAGAAGAAGCGCTCGGGATGATGATCGAAAGCAGCGTGCCCACCCAAAAGACGAGAGGCACCAACACATAGGGAGAACGAATTCTTTCCAAGGGTTTACTCAACACGCGAATAACCATGTCATTGGCTCCGATATGGGACATGTAACCCGCGAAACCGAACAAGGTCAAAATGATGAGACCAGCGTTTGAGTATTGCGTGACAAAGAGATCTTTGATGGCCTTAAAAGGATCCACCCAGTTAAGACCGGAAGTTGCCTTGGCGCTTACGGCCGAGTGCCCCAGCATAACCGCAATTGCCAACAAAACTAAGCCGGTTGCGAAAAGCACAACCTTGGCGTCGTAGTTTTTGGCAATCGCCCAACCGGCGAATACTACCGCCACAACACAGATAATCATTTCCAGCATAAGAGCTTTTTCCTGAAAAGATGAGAGAATAGAAAAAACAGACCGACAACAATATACGCAACATTACAACTAGCAACAATAGATGATTACGCTGAAAGATTCTGCTTTAAAATCTTTCTATTAAATATCTTTTTGTGAAGATTCTTTCTAGAAAGCTATATAATTTCTTTATATGTCAATCAATCAATTGTTTTCAAAAATATCTCGTGTGGTGCCAGGCTTTGTATTGGCCGCCTGCGCCGCCATTTTGTGGGGCACCGCCGGCACCGCGCAAACTTTTATCCAAAACCCGGAACTAACGCCGCTCTGGGTGGGCGCGCTGCGTTTGATTTTTGCCTGTCTTGTTTTCTTTCCTTTGGCCTCATTGAGTTCAAAACAAAGCAAAAACAATTCCGAAACATTCGCCGCCCTGCCCTATGGCATCAAGGTTTGTCTGGCCGGCATTTGCATGGCCCTTTTCAATCTGCTCTTTTTCTCCGGTGTCAAAATCATTGGCGTTGCTTTGGGTTCCTGCGTCATTATTGCCTCTGCTCCGATTTGGGCCGGGCTTATGGATTCAATTATCAAGCGCAAATTACCCGATACGCTCTGGCTTATCGGCGTATCTGTCGCTATTGCTGGCGGCATATGGATGGCTGTCACCCAGGCGGAAAACATCAAACTTGATGCGTTTGGACTAACCATTTGTCTAACGGCAGGTTTTTGTTACGCAAGTTATTCCCTTTTAGCCAAAGAACTGGTCAAAGTGGCCATTCCCAGTAAAGCTTGCGCGCATGCTTTTGGTGTTGCCTGCCCCATCGCAATCTGCGCCGCCTGGTTCTTTGACGAATTCCCTTCTTTAACGGCTAATGATTTGCTCATTGTCTTTTATCTCGGTGTGATTGTCACCGGTCTGGCTTATTTACTTTACTCAACCGCGCTTAAGACAACCCAAGCATCAACCTGCGTTGCTTTGGGGCTTTTGGAGCCTGTAACCGCCTTTATACTGGCCGTTTTCATTGTCAAAGAAAATATCAATCCTTGGACTGTATTGGGTTTGATCGGCATCTTGGGCGGCCTGGCTCTTGTTCTCATTTCAGAACAAAAGCGTATTACACTCTGCTCTGATGGCAGAGCGGATCAGCAACAACTGCCTATCGTTTCAAATGGAGAAAAGCATGCCTGATAAAAAATTTCCGATGGTTCGGGACGTACCCTACATGGGTGTGATTTGGGCCGTTTACGAAGCCAGCAAATTGGGCTACTACAATGGCCACCCCGATTGGTGCAATTTAGGTCAAGGCCAGCCCGAAGTCGGAGAGATGGCTGAATCCCCCGAGCGCATTAACCATATCGATTTAGAGCCGTGTGATCATGCTTATGGCCCTGTGGGCGGCACTGAAGAAGTGCGTGAAGCGATTGCTCACCTTATTAATACGCTTTACAGAAAAGGCAAAATGCCCTACGGCCCTGAAAATATCAGCTTTGCCGCCGGCGGCCGTTTGGCTTTGACGCGTCTTTACACCATTTTGGCCGACGGAACCCGTATTGCCTATAAAAATCCTGATTACACCGCTTATGAAGATTATCTCAACGGAATCCGCAACCGCTGCGTGTTGCTACCGATCCGAACAACCGAAGCGGACAACTTCCAAATTTCGGCCGACAAGCTCGCTGACTTCATCCATGAGGAAAAGGTTAACGCCTTTGTTTTCTCCAATCCCTGCAACCCCACCGGTGAAGTCATTGAGGGCGATACGCTCAAGGCTTACGTGGAAACAGCTCGACGCGAAAACTGCCTTTTAGGCAGCGATGAGTTTTATTCCAACTTCATCTATCACGAAGACGGCACGCCCGGTGATGGCCCGGTTTCCGCATTGCAATATGTTGAAGACGTCAACGCCGATCCTGTCGTCGCTTTTGACGGCTTAACAAAGAGCTTCCGTTACCCTGGCTGGCGCGCCGGCTGGGCCGTCGGTCCGAAACACATTATTGAGCAACTTAACCGCGCCGCCAGCGCCGTCGACGGCGGTCCTTCGATGCTTGTGCAGCGCGCCGCTCTTCAAGTGCTCGACCCCGAACGCGTAAAAGTAGATATGGCTGCCCTTAGAAAGACCTTTGCCGCCAAACGCAAAGTGATGCTCGAAGGGCTTCAAGCCGCAGGCATCAAAGTCGCAGAACCTCCCCGCGGCACGTTCTACATTTGGGGCTCTGTGGAAAATCTGCCCGCTCCCTTAAACGATGCGGACGCCTTCTTCCATGCCTGCTTGAAGAAAAAGGTTATGACCGTACCGGGTCACTTCTTTGATGTGCGACCCTACCGCACTCGTCCGGCCACGGAACCGTACCGCCACTGGGTCCGTTTCTCCTACGGCCCGGACATGCAAACAGTGAAAGTGGGCGTTGAACGGATTCAAGAACTCGTAAGAGAAACGCGTTAATCGCTTCTCACATTTGCTCTCAGGCTCTGAATGGCAATGCATTCAGAGCCTTTTTATTTTTGTGAATCCGCTTTAGAAACTTTGTCATTAAAATAGTTTTGTTCTTTGATTTTTTTGGAGCGCCGCATCATGCTGCACCTTGCCGCTTACATCCCTGAAATGATTGAAACCCGCCGTCATTTGCATCACCATCCTGAAATCGCTTGGACGGAATTTCTCACCACGCAAGTCATTGTCCGCCGCGTACGCGAATGGGGCTTTAAGACTGTGCTCGGCAAGGCGCTCTTTGATCCGGAACACGCCCTCGGAAGAGATCCGGAAGTTATTGAAGCCGCGATGAAGCGCTCGCTCAAACTCGGCATGGACCCTGTTCTTTTAAAAGAGCTGGACGGATACACCGGCTGCATGGCGGTTTGGGAAACCGGAAAGCCCGGCCCCGTCACCGCGCTTCGTTTTGACATCGATTGCGTCAATGTGGAAGAAAACCACGATCAAAGCAATGAAGCTAACCGCGAAGGGTTTGACAGCGAATGCCCGGGTCTTATGCACGCCTGCGGTCACGACGCGCATGCCGCAATGGGGCTGTCTGTCGCGCACTGGATCTATGACAACGCTAAAAACTTAAAAGGAACAATTAAGCTTATTTTCCAACCCGCTGAAGAAGGCACTAAAGGCGCCGCCGGCATCGCCTACTCTCACAATCTCGATGACGTAGATTATTTGATCGGCGGACACATTGGTGTTGCGGCTAAACTGCACGAAGTCGCTGTGATCCGCAAGGGCTTTCTTGCCACAACCAAAATGAATGTCACCTTTACCGGTGTTCCCGCGCACGCGGGCGCAAGCGCTGAACTTGGACGCAACGCTTTAATGGCTGCGTGCTCAGCCGCTATGCAGATTATGGGTATTGCCCGCCACGGCAAGGGCGACACGAGCGTCAACATCGGCACAATTCACGCCGGCGAAGGCCGCAATGTGGTGCCTGTTCACGCCAAGATGGAAATGGAAGTTCGCGGCAAGGACGATGAAATCAATCGCTACATGCAAGAGACTGCCGAACGAATGATCAGAGGCTCTGCAGAAAGCTACGGTGTTCAGTACAAAATTGACGTGATGGGCATGGCCACCGACATTCAGTCAGACAAAGCGCTCTCTGACATGCTCGAAGAGGAAGCCAAGCACGTCACGACCGTCAAAAAGGTCTTTGACATTGACTCCTGCACCGGCAGCGAAGACTGCTCACTTTTGATGAAAGCTGTTCAAAAGCATGGTGGCGAGGCGACGTTCTTCTATTATGGTTGCAACCATCACGGCCATCATCGCGGCGACTTCGAAATTCAGGACACCGAAAGCATGCCCGAAGGCTTTGAAATTTTCGTGCGTATGCTTGAACGCTTGAACTCCGCTGCATAACTACACGTTATTGTCCGCCTTGGATAGTACAAGGCGGACTTACAAAGACAGAAAAGGGAGCACGCAGCTCCCTTTTCATTTATTGGCAGTAGCGACGAATTACTTCGCGGCCATCATGGCGCAAGCCGTATCAAGCATGCGGCAAGAGAAGCCCCATTCGTTGTCATACCAAGCGGTAACCTTCACCAAACGCGTACCGGAAACCTTCGTCAACGTAGAATCGAAGATCGAAGAGTGCGCATCGTGGTTAAAGTCAATCGAGACGAGCGGTTCGTCGTTGTAACCCAAAATGCCTTGATTTTCGGGCAACTCGGAAGCGGCCTTCATCACAGCGTTGACTTCTTCAACCGAGGTGTCGCGCTTGGCTTCAAAGGTCAAGTCCACAAAAGAGACGTTAATCGTCGGCACACGAACGGCGAAACCGTCAAGCTTGCCATTCAAATCAGGCAAAACAAGACCCACGGCAGCGGCGGCACCCGTCTTCGTCGGGATCATGGAGTGCGTGGCAGAGCGAGCGCGACGCAGATCCTTGTGATAAACGTCGGTGAGCGTTTGGTCATTGGTGTAAGCGTGAATCGTCGTCATCAAACCGCGTTCCACACCGATAGCCTTATGCAAAGCATTGACCACAGGAGCCAAGCAGTTCGTCGTGCAGGAAGCGTTGGAAACAACGGTCATATCCTTGGTGAGCACGTCTTGGTTAACACCGTAGACAACCGTGGCGTCCACACCCTTGCCGGGTGCGGAAATCAACACCTTCTTGGCGCCGCCTTCCAAGTGAGCCAAGCATTTTTCTTTGGTACGGAAAGCACCCGTGCATTCGAGCACAACGTCCACACCCAATTCTTTCCAGGGAAGGTTGCGGGGATCACGATCGCAGAAAACGCGCATGCGATCGCCGTTGATGATGAGATACTTTTCAGTATCGGAAACTTCTTCGACTTTCACATCAGCGTTGAAGTGGCCGTGAACCGTGTCATGGCGCAACAAATGAGCATTCGTCTTGATGTCACCCATGGCGTTAATGGCCACGATTTCGATGTCATGCTTCTTGCCCAATTCATAGTGAGCGCGCAAGACGTTGCGACCGATACGGCCAAAGCCCGTAATGGCAACTTTAATGGTCATCTTATGATTCCCCTCTAAATGATTAACGATGAATAAGTTTCAAAGCAGCTTGCACGACGTGATCCACCGTGAAGCCGAATTTTTCCCACAAAACGCCGGCAGGCGCCGATTCACCAAAGGTGTCGATGCCGACCACGGCGCCATCCTTGACGTACTTATACCACAGCCCCGTTACCGATGCTTCAACAGCCACCTTAGGAGCGTCGGTCAAAATAGCGCGCTTTTCTTCACAGGTGAGCTTATCGAAAAGTTCCGTGCAAGGCATGGACACCACGCGCGTTCCGATACCCTTTTCTTCAAGCGCTTCGCGTGCTTTGACAGCAAGCGGCACTTCCGAACCCGTGGCAATCAAAACACAGTCAACTGCGTTTTTACCCTTGCCGGATTCCTTCATAACATAGGCGCCGCTATGCAATGCTTGCTGGGCATCGGCCACAACTTCTTTTGCGTCACGAGCGATAAATTCAATGTTCTGACGAGAGCCGATGATAATCGATGGCGTATGGCGCGATTCAAGAGCGCTTTGCCAAGCGACCAACGCTTCGACCGTGTCACACGGACGCCACACATTCAAATTCGGGATTAAGCGCAGACTCGGAATATGTTCAACTGATTGGTGCGTCGGACCATCTTCGCCTAAACCGATTGAATCGTGCGTGAAGACGAAGATGGAGCGCTGCTTCATTAAAGCAGCCATGCGAATGGCGTTTCTGGAATAGTCCGAGAACGTCAGGAAGGTTGCGCTAAACGGGATGAAGCCGCCATAGAGCGCAATACCGTTTTGAATCGCAGACATCCCGAACTCACGCACACCGTAATTGATGTGGCGACCCAGGTACGTGTCCGGGCGCATCGCCTCAACCCCCGTCCAATTGGTAAGGTTCGAACCCGTCAAGTCTGCAGAGCCGCCTAACAGTTCCGGAACCTGCGGAGCAAAAGCATTCAAAGCTTTTTGGCTGGCTTTACGCGTCGCAACGGTTTCCTGAGCTTGGGCAGCCTTTTCAACCGCATCCTTCATCACCGATTCAAAATTCGCAGGCAAATCGCCCTTGAGTCGGCGGTTTAATTCCTTCCAAAGTTCAGGATATTGAGCGCTGTAGCGAGCCGTCATTTCGTCATAGGCGGCTTCCAACTTCTTGCCACTTTCCCGCGCGTCCATCGCTTGGCGGATTTCTTCAGGAATCACAAACGGATCCCACTTCCAGCCCAAGGCTTCACGAGTGAGCTTCAATTCCTCTTCACCCAACGCTTCGCCGTGCACCTTGCTCGTGCCTTGGCGATTGGGAGAGCCCTTGCCGATCACGGTGCGCGCAATAATGATCGTGGGTTTATCTTTGCTTTGTTTGGCTTCTGCGATGCTGCGGTCCATTTCATCGATATTGTGACCGTCAACCGGGCCGATGACATTCCAGCCGTAGGCTTCAAAGCGTTCACGCGTGTTGTCGGAGAACCAATTGACCACCTTACCGTCAATGGAAATGCCGTTATCGTCATAGATGACGATCAGCTTATTGAGATGCCAAGTACCAGCCAAGGAGCACACTTCGTGGCTGATGCCTTCCATCAGGCACCCATCGCCCAAGAAGCAATAGGTGTAATTGTTGATCACATCAAAGCCGGGGCGATTGAATTCCGCGGCGAGCATCTTCTCAGCCAAAGCCATGCCAACGGCATTACCAATACCTTGGCCAAGAGGACCCGTCGTTGTTTCAACGCCCGGCGTCACATCCACTTCGGGATGACCGGGCGTTTTGCTGTGCCATTGACGGAAAGCTTTCAAATCATCGATCGTGAGGTCGTAGCCCGTCAAATGCAGGAGAGCATACTGAAGCATGGAACCATGACCGTTGCTGAGAATGAATCGGTCACGACCAATCCACTTGGGATTGGCGGGATTGTGGCGAAGGTGTCTTGTCCAAAGAGCCACGGCAATATCGGCCATACCCATCGGCATACCCGGATGCCCCGACTTTGCCTTTTGAACAGCGTCCATCGCAAGCGCACGGATGGCATTAGCCATCAATTGAGGAGTCACGCAACAAGTCATAATGTTCCAACCAAATTAAAAAGACAGATTCAAAGGCCGGATCGTCATATCTTCATCCGACTTAAACAATAAGATTGTACTGAAATTACCCGTGCAAATTAGTTAAAAGTGAAAAACTTTTTTCCACAATTTCTTTACGCTGTCACTCATTTTTCAAGTTCGACAATACGGAAAAATCCCTAGGCGTTTCCATGGAGCTTCTAGGTAATTCAGCGTAGTATTTTCGGCGGCTGGCACGACTCAGCCAACCGGCATGACCGGTCACAAATATTTAGAGGAGTTTATTCATGTTCAAAAAAGCGACTTTGGTGGCCTCTGTTTTGGCCGCATTTTCAACAATGAGCTTAGCCTGCACGACAGTTTTAGTGGGACCCGAAGCAACAGCTGACGGTTCCTTTTTTGTAGGCCGCAACGCAGACAGTGATGCGCTCAAAGCTCAACACATGGTGATTCACCCCGCAAAGAAAAATCAAAAAGGGATGTATCGCACACAAGACTACAAAGGTGCCACCAATTTTGAATATCCGCTTCCCGAAAACGCCATGCGTTACACAACAGTTCCTAACTGGAAAACACAATTGCATGGTGCAGTTGGTTTTAACGAAGCCGGTGTCGGCATGTCGGGCACGGAATCCATTTTCGCTCGCGATGACGCTTTAAAGCTTGATCCCTACAATGAAGCGACCGGCATCACAGAAGACGATATTATGGACGTCATTCTCCCTCGCGCTAAGACCGCTCGCGAAGGTGTCCAAATTTTAGGCAGCATCGTTGAAACGATTGGCGCAGGCGAAGGCTTCGGCGTTGCTTTCGTGGATGAAAAGGAAATGTGGTACTTGGAAACCGGCACCGGTCACCAATGGATTGCTCAACGCATTCCTCGCGATCAATATTTCGCCTCCGGCAACCAAGGCCGTCTGCAAGCCTACGATCCGAAGAGCCCCGACTTCATGGCAAGCAAGAATTTAGTCCAATGGGCTACGGACAACGGTTTCTACGATCCGAAGAAAGACGGCGAATTTAATTTCTCCAAGGCCTACACCCGCGACGATTCCCGTGACCGCGTCTACAACGACCCGCGCGTTTGGCAAATTCAAAAGATCTTGACGCCGAGCTTGAAGCAGCCGGTGCAAGAAGGCCGCTCCTTCCCGGTTTACGCCAAGCCTGAAAAGAAGGTGACGCTCGAAGACATGAAGAGCATTTTGCGCAATCACTATGAAGCCGGTGAACTCCAAAGCCATGACCCCTACTCCAAGGGCTTGCGCGGCGATGAAGAATACCGTCCGATCAGCGTATTCCGCACCTATGAATCTCACGTCATGCAAGTGCGTCCTTGGATGCCGCGAGAAATCGGTTCTGTGATTTACGTGGCAATGGGCATGCCGAACCTGTCAGTGTACGTCCCGTATTATCACGGTTTGGACGCTTATCCCGCTCACTATGGTATGGGCACCAACGAAGCCGACAGCCAATCCATGTATTGGAAGTATCGCAAGCTTCAAACGCTCGTCATGACCGACTATGTGAAGTTGGCCCCGATCGTTGAAAAGGCTTATCACAAATTTGAAGCTCAAACGGCTGAAAAACAAAAAGCTTTCGAAAACGAATATCTGAAGATTTACAAGAAGGATGCCAAGAAGGCTGACAAGATGCTCAACGACTTCAACCTGGGCATTATGGCCAGCGCTGAAAAATTGGCAGAAGACTTAACGAACCAAATCTTCACGATCCGTACGGCCGATATCCAAGCCGCCAACTTCTTTGCCAATAAGAGCAAGAAAGACTAATTAGTTCAAAAAAACTAAGAGTTCGATGGGCCGCCCGGATACGTATTCGGGCGGCTTTTTTGAGCGCAAAATTTTCTTTAGAATCTTTGGAAAAACAACTTTCGCACTTTATTGAAATGGCACCCCGATTTTACGTTGACAGTGATTTCCAATCCGGCTGCACTATTGTGCTGCCCGAAAAACCCGCGCATCACGCAAGCCGTGTTCTCAGAATGAGAGAAGGCGACGCGGCCGTGTTATTTGACGGCAAGGGACTCGAAGCGCAGGCTGTCATGCATTTTTTCGCTGATCGGACAGAGGCAGAAATTATCGCAGTGCAAAAAAGCCAAACGGAAAGTCCTCTTCAGACGACACTGATTCAGTCGCTTGTCTCTCAGGAAAAGTTGGACTGGATTTTGGAAAAATCAACAGAGTTGGGTGTATCAAAAATTGTGATTGTTCCGGCTGCCAGGAGCGTTACCAAACTGGATGAAAAACGTCTTGAAAAACGGCTCGCTCAGTGGAAAAACACGGTTTTAAGCGCTTGCGAGCAATGCGGCAGAAGCGTTTTGCCGGAAGTGATTTATTGTTCAAAACTGGAAAACGCTCTCAAAGAACATAAAAGCGAGCTCAATTTTGTTTTGGCACCCGCCGCTCAAAACCGTCTGCCTCAGGAAAAATCAACCTCTATTACCTTCGCCGTTGGCCCGGAGGGAGGCTTTTCTGAAGAAGAAATCGCGCTTGCTAATGAAATCGACTATAAAAGTGCCTTGCTTGGACCAAGGGTTTTGAGAACAGAAACCGCTGGGATCGTGGTGCTGACCGCCGCGCAATGCATAATGGGCGACTTGCTTTAGAAGAACAAACCGGCCAAGCCTAAGAAAATCAAGAAACCGCCGCTATCGGTAATGAAGGTGAGCAAAACCGAGCTGCCCATGGCGGGATCTCGACCGGTTTTCTCTAGGATCAGCGGAACCAACAAGCCGACAAGCGCACCCACGATGATGTTGAGCATCATCGCTAAGAACATCACCATACCCAGTTTCATTCCCAAACTGGAATCAAAATACAACAGCCAGGCGCCGCAGCCGGCAATAGCACCCCAGATAATGCCATTGATGATCGCCACGCCCAGTTCTTTTTTGAAAAGATCAAACGTGTTGCTGCTTGTGACCTGCCCCATCGCCAAGGAGCGCACCAAAAGGGTAAGCGTCTGGTTGCCGGTGTTGCCTGCAATATTAGCGGCGATAGGAAGCAGGGCGGCCAGCGCCACCACGCGAGAAATGGTTCCTTCAAAACAAGTGATAACACGCGAGGCAACAAAAGCCGTGCAGAGATTCACGCCCAGCCAAATCCAGCGGCTCTTGGCTGTTTCCCAAACACCGGCGAACAAGTCCTGCTCATCGCTCAAACCCACAGCCGCGTAAGCATCTTCATCACTGCTTTCACGGATCACGTCCATCACTTCGTCAACGGTGAGACGACCGACAAGACGCCCCGTTTCGTCCACAACAGGCGCGCTCACCAAGTCATAACGTTCGAAAGCTTGGGCCGCATCTGTAGCGTCATCCAAAGGATTCAGAGTTAACACATCACCCTTCATCACTTCCCGCACGCTGCGCTCAGGGTCACTGATCAAAATCTTCGATACCGGCAACGCACCCTTGAGCTTTTGATTGCGGTCGACCACAAAAATCATGTCGGTGAGCTCAGGCAGTTCTTCAAATCCGCGCAGATAACGGAAAACGGCCTCAAGTGATGAATCTTCACGAACCGACACAATTTCAAAATCCATGCGAGCACCGACGCTTTCTTCGGGATAACTCATGGCTGCGCGCAACTGAGCGCGTTCCTGAGTCGTCAAACCTTCCTGAACTTCGGCAACCACATCGGGCGGCAGGTCTTCCACCAAGTCCGCGATTTCGTCGGTGTCCAATGTTTCCATGGCATCAACGAGTTCTTCGCGATCCATCGCATCAATCAAAGTTTCACGAACGCTGTCGTTAACTTCAACCAACACGTCGCCGTCCTGATTATTGCGGACCAAATCCCAGACAATCAGACGCTCATCGGTAGGAAGTGCTTCGAGGATATAAGCGATATCGGCCGGGTGCAGCGGAGCCAGAATTTTGGCGATTTCGGCCTTGATTTGAATGTGGAAACTATCACGCAGCTGCTTTTCTTGCTCTTTAGTGAGCGCACCGCTGGCGGTGATTTTATGACGCTGATCTTCGGCTTTTTCAAGGCATTGCTGAATGCGAGCGAGGGCGCGGCTTGCGAGTTCCGGTTCGCGAGCCGAGGCTACCGTCTGTGCGGTTGCAGCCGCCACAGGGGCTGCTTTTTGCTCAATGTCTCGTGCTTCAGGCATCGAGGCACCCCTTCGTTCATAATGTTGTCCGCCTTTTTAACAATTAATCAGGTCTGTTTCAAAGTGCCGTCATTGTACCACTATAGCGTCGCAGTCTTTTGAAATGCGTTTCTCACCCAAGAAAATACCCCGTTGGCAAGTTGTCTACCCAACGGGGTACTGTTCAAAACTGTCCAAGCAGCTTTGTGATCAAGATTTGGATTACTTGACGATCTTCACCGTATCATAGGCAGCGACCGGTTTCCCATCCACTTTAGTAAAGAGGACAAGTTCCGTATAGACGTCCTTAAAGGTCGTCGCAACAGCACCCTTCACCGGGAAGGTGATCACGGCGTCCTTCAGACCGTCACCATCGACATCCTTGAAGACGACCTTAACGGGCTTAGCGCGATGACGATTGAGTTCGTCTTCGCCGTCAGACCACGCAGAGCCGAATTCGGTTACGGATTGATCGAGCTTCGTGGCATCAAAGTCTTTTTGAGACAGAAGCACCACATCCACCGTTCCTGTTTCATCAGACAGACTCAAGGTATCTTTCATGATGACGATATCTTGACGGTTTGCCTTCATCAAAACCTTAGATGCCGCACCCAACGCTTCGTTGTAATTGAGGACATTAAAGTCATGCATAAATTTAACTGCACGGTCTTTGTCAATTGCAGCCAAAGACTTGGCTCGCGCTTCAATCGCCCCCAATTCCTCAGCTTTACGCTCTTCATATTCTTCAATGTCATCTAAAACGTCTTCGCGCAGACTCGGCATCCAATCCAAGAATTGTTGAGCCAAAACGAACGTAAAGACGTTCTTGTCCAGAGAGAAGCTCATCTGTTCAGGCGTTGCATGGAACTGGGCTCGAGTGCCAACCTCAGGCGTCATGAAGGATTGAGCGAGCGCAGGCTTTGCCAACGGGAACGCGGGCACAAAAGCCGTCTCATACGGACGAGCGTTGCTTCGCCAAGAAACGGTCAAAAGAGGATCCTTCGTCAACTTAAACACAACGCTGTCGTGTGTATCGATATTACCGATATCACGCAGGTCATAGAGGTGCCAGCCGGTAACGGAGCGATCCACTTGGTCAGATTGAGCGCGCATAATCTTTTGCACGTCCCACGGTGTGACTTTTTCTTTCGGGATAATGGACTGCGGGATGGCGTTGTGATCTTCAATCATTTCACCGGTCATGATCTTCATGAAGGTTTGCACACGCTGTTTGTTCCAGTCTGCGGCGCGACGACGATCAGGCTGATAGGCTTCACGGAAATTGAAGTCAGAATAGTCACCGGCCTTCGCAGGCTTATAGGTGCCGATCTTAATGGCATGCTCGATCAGGTCGGGCGAAGCAATGACATTTTCCTTATCGTTCAAATCAACGTTCGTTAACGAATACGAATTAGCAAGGAACGCCACTTCATTGTCTTTTACCTTGCGGGCAAGGTAACGGTGTCCGCGCAAAATAGCCATTTGCCAGGCTTCATTGTGGTCAGCAAAGGTGTAGGTGCGGCCTTGATGCGTATAGCCATACTTTTCCACCAACTCGATAGCGATTTGCACTGCTTCTCGGGCTGTATGAGCGCGTTCGGCAGTGATGCGGCGAATACCGTAACCCACACCGCCGTCTTTGACCTTTTCATCTTTCTCGACGGTGTCACCGCAGTTATTCGACGTAATCAACACACCGGCTTCATTGAAAAAGCCGTCTGAGAAACTGTAACCTTCGGGCGCTAAGGTTTGAGTCCACCAATAGCCCAATGTTTGTGAAACTTGAGGAATCTTGGCTGCCGTCGGTTCATATTCAATCATCTCACCTTTTTTGTGAGTCGCAGCCGGCACCCAATATTGGCTCATCAAAATACGGCGGTCATTGTCTTCATTGTGACCGACAATGATTTCTCCGGTTGACGAGGCGTCTTTACCAACAATTACTGTAAAGCAAGCTTGAGCAGACATGGCGGTTCCCAACATTAAAGCAGCCACAGAAGCTGCAAGAAGTGTCTTTCGGATCATATTCCCCCTCCGAATAAGAAATTAAAAACACCCACGCTCAGTTTATGCCTGGTTAAAGTGCCTTTTCTTTTCGGAGAGACAAGAACTTTCCCTAATTAACTTTCGTCTTGTTCAGGCGTAGCGTCCTGCGCTGAAGTTTCCTCAAGAGGCTCTTCTTCTAAAGCGGCTTCATCCGTTTCGTCGAGCACTTCTTTGAGTTTGGCATCCAGCAACACATCGACGTAATCCACACCCAAAATTTCCAAGAGGATCTTCTGCCCTCGAGGCAACTCCGGCATACCGGGCATACGCTGAGTAAAGGGAAGACCTTCGATACGAATCAATTCCCCTTTAACGACGACCGCTTCGATTGTCTTGAGACCTTCCTGCTCAATCCAACGCAGGCTCCAGTAGCGTTCCATTTTGCGTTGGAACTCGTTGTATGCCCCGTAGGTCAGTGTGAAATTAGAGACGATCGTAAAGAGGTCTGTGTCACTGGGACGATAGCTGGGTGTCTGATCCAATACCGCGCTGATGAGCTGACGTTGGTTGACCAAGTCCACATAACGACGAAGGGGCGAGGTGCACCACGCATACTGAGGTACCCCCATACCGTCATGAGGGCCGGGCGTCGTGCTCATTTTCACTCGGCCCATGCTCTGCGAGCGATAAATACCTGCGACATTAACTTCTTCAAGCCAACCGCCCCAAACCATGTTGGCGAAAATCATGAGTTCGCCCACCGCCAAATCCAAAGGAGAGCCGCGGCGACGTGATTTCAAATGAATCACCGCGTTTTCATCTTCCCCTTCCAGGTCAAAACTCCATTCCAACCTGCCTAAGATTTCAGGTTTTCCGCGAACGGCCTCACGCTCGGCCAAACACTTTTTAGCAAACTTCCAAAGCCAAGTGATTTCTTCTGCAAAGGGGTGCTCAACTGTGCCGGCAGACAGTTTCTCCTCTGTAAACTGATCTTCAATCAGGTCATATCGGATGTTAGCACGAACCTTTATGCGCTCTAAATGCGTTTCAGTGGCCGAAACTTCAAGCGTTTGCTTATCCACTAAAGCGTAAAGTGAGAGACAAGGCACAGCCCGCCCTTCATCGAGCGAAAATTCTTTAATCCAGTTCTCCGGCAACATGGTCGTCTTAATGCCGGGCGCGTAAACCGTAGAGAGCCTTGAGCGCGCAACCTTATCGATGTCACTGTCGCGATCAATTCCAAGACTTGGCGCGGCAATATGAATGCCAATGCGCAAAAGCTTATCGTCCACATGTTCAACGCTCGTGGCATCATCGATTTCCGTCGTGGAGGAGTCATCGATGGAGAATGCATTGACGTTGGCAATCGGGAGCTCTTCCCAATCGTTTTCATCCGGACCGTTTAAATCTGCTGCAAATCCCTTTCCTTTCGGGAAGTATTGAGCATAAAAACTATCTACGTGCCAGCGATAAGCCGAACGAATTGCCCCCAACGACAAAAGTAGTCTCAAAGGCGTCATACGTGATTCGCTTGCCGCGTCCGAGAGCGCCTTCCAGAGCATGCCATTTTTATCAGGACTGACAAGCAGATTAATCGCCTGCGAAGCAATTTCCTTGGGCACCGTCTTTTCATCGACCATCTGTCGAACCCAAGCTTTCTTTTGCTCTTCGGCCAAACGTTTTTTCTCAAGAGCCTGAAGTGCGACCTTTAATATTTGTTCCGGCGCTTTTCGATAATTGCCGCGCCCCTTTCTATGGAAGTAAACGGGATGTCCGTGCAGAGCCAAAAGCGTTGCAATCCGCTGAACCACATCGGCGGACTCTCCGAAATACTCGGCCGCAAGATCCGTAAATTGAAATTCTTCCTCCGGAGCCACTTCCCACAAAAACTGCGGATCCATTTCTTCGGCCATGCGCTCGGCCGCCCCCATCACTTCGGAGGCCGCCGGTGAAGAGAACTCAAAAAAGACATGCCCGCCTTTGACCTTGGTGCGACGCCCCGTCAAAAGCTCCACCTGATAGGCACTGCCCGTTTGCGACAAAACAGTGCCCACCTTAAAGGTGCCGTCTTCTTCAAAGAAAAGGTACATCAAAGCGCTCCCTTCAGCGTTGTTTGAATGAATTGGGTAATACCGGTTAAAAACATTTGAACGGCCATTGTAGCCAAAATCAAGCCCATAAGACGCTCAAAAGCGGCCGTTGTCCGCTCGCCAACCAACGCCTGGACACGTTCGGCAAATACCAAAATCACTGCACTGATTAAACAGGTGAGCAAAACCACTGCCAACCATTCCAACATCCGATCCGGATCATGACCGACCAAAAGCAAAATTGTGGCCAATGTCGACGGTCCCGCAATAGCAGGAATAGCTAAAGGAACAATAAAAGGTTCGCCGCCCGGCGCTTCACCGAAAACACCTTCTTTTGAGGGGAAAACCATGCGGATAGCCATCAGCAAAACAATTAAGCCGCCGCCAATTGAGAGCGCAGCTTGGCTCAGACCCAAGGCGTCCAAAAATGCCTTGCCGCCAAAAGCGAAAATTGCCAAAACCAAAGCCGCGATCAAACATTCTCGAAGGATGATTTTTGAGCGCCTCTCGGGAGCAACCTGCTTAAGTGTTGAAATAAAAACAGGAATATTGCCTAAAGGATCTGCCATCAAAAACATCAGCAGCAGGGCGGAAAAGAAAGTGTATTCCATTACTTAGAATTCCTTTCGGATAAAGCCGCCGATATAAAAGCCTCAATTTTCGGCAGGCATTGTTCAAAATTTTCAATTTCGTGCGTATTGTCGGGCAAAAGTACCGTCTGACAAGCCGCAAATTTTTTCTCGGCCTTATGCCAATCCAACACCTCGTCGGCAGTGGACAAAAAGACAAGGTAACGCTCCGGATGAATTTCCCGGCAGTCCATTTCTTTGACCTGATCAGCAAATTCTGGCTTTACCTCAATGGTTCTGCCTGTGTTTGCTATCGGTTGGACGCCCAGATAATCATTAATCACACACCAAGGTTCCGTAGCAGGGTTGAGCAGCACCGCTTTGCAGCCAATCTTTTCGGCAAGCCACGTGGCATAAAAGCCGCCCAAACTCGATCCGACCAGACAAAGCTCTTTCGGTGAAATCAATTTCACGGCTTCAAGCAGTATTTCTTTTACTTCTGTCGGCCCGACATTTAAATCGGGCGCAAGGAAAGCCATCTTTTCTGAGAAAGCCTTCCTCATGATCTTGCCCTTATTGCTTTCGGGGATCGATCGAAATCCGTGAAGATACATCACCACCATTTGAGACTCAATCCTTCAAATACGAAAGAATCTTTCCATGAATACCGCCGAAACCGCCGTTACTCATGACGAGAATTGAATCGTCTTTTTCAGCCAAACGAACAGCCTCTCGGGCAGTTTCTTCAATTGAGTGATACACATGAGCTTTTAATCCCAAGGGGGTTAAAGCTGCCTGAACATCCCATCCCAATTTCGGATCCGCATAACAGATGACCGCATCAGCCCCGGCAAGGCTTCCCGGCAAACGATCTTTCATCGTACCCATTTTCATCGTGTTGCTGCGAGGTTCAAGCACGGCGATGATACGCCCCTTTGCACCCATTTTCCCTCTAAGCGCGGCGATTGTTTCAGTAATAGCAGTTGGATGATGGGCAAAGTCGTCAATGACGGTTACGCCTCGAACGACACCTTTGACTTCCATACGTCTTTTCACACCGCTAAAGGCCTTCAATGCCGCAATTGACACCTGGGCGGGAATGCCGATGTGGTTTGCCGCAGCAATAGCGGCAGATGCGTTCAAAAGATTGTGGTGACCCGGCAGAGCCAAAACGATTTCTCCAACCGACTGATCTTTATAAAAGAGTTCTTGATCTTTTAAATGCCAGCCTCTTGCGTCATTGAAATAATCACATTCGCTGTAAAGCCCGCGAGCCAGAACTCTCGACAAAGCATCACTTTGACCGTTAACGATAACTCTGGCGTTCTGTGCCATCGTTCTCACTAAATGATGAAACTGAGTTTCAATCGCTGCCAAATCCGGAAAAATATCCGCGTGATCGTATTCAAGATTATTCAAAATCGCGGTTTTTGGCCGATAATGAACGAATTTCGAACGTTTATCGAAAAAACAGGTGTCATACTCATCGGCCTCAATTACAAAATACTTTGAGTCTGTCAGGCGAGCTGAATGTTCAAAATTTGCCGGAACGCCACCGATCAAAAAGCTCGGATTCAAACCGGCATATTCCAATATCCAGGTCAAAAGGGAGCTGGTTGTTGTTTTACCGTGCGTGCCTGCCACGGCCAACACATGACGCCGCCCCAAGATATTTTCACCCAACCACTGAGGACCGGATGTATAAGGCAGCTGTTCGTTCAAAATTGCTTCAAGCAAAGGGTTGCCACGAGAAATCGCGTTCCCGATCACATAAAGATCGGGGTTGATTTTGAGTTGGTCAACGTCAAAACCTTCAATAAGTTCAATTCCTGCAGCGGTCAGCTGGTCACTCATTGGCGGATAAACATTTGCGTCACAGCCTGTCACGCGATGACCGGCCGCACGAGCCAACTGGGCGATTCCACCCATGAAGGTTCCGCAAATTCCTAAGATATGGATATGCATAAAATGTCAAAACCCCTTGAAAAACTTGGATATTTTAGCGAAAAAAGACTCTTTCGTATCAAAACTTTGTTCATCTTTTATTCGTTTTGCTCAATAAATAAACAAGGATCCTCCGGTTTTATTTAATCTGTTTTCAATTAACAGCAAAATGCCTTAATTTCCATTCGAACTTTCATACCGTCCGAATGGTCGAATACGTCAGGACTAGCGTGAATCCGTGATAAAAATAGCTTCAAAAATCGAAAAATTAAACGAAATTACTAGACTTTTAGCGCAAAAAGCATGAAAATGCAGATTAAATAATCAATTTACTCGATATAAGCGGATGATCACCTCTGTCGATCGGATGATATGTCGGGCTTTTATGTATATATAAGAGGTCTTTGAAATGGATTTACGCAAACTGAAAACGTTAATCGACTTAGTTGCCGAAAGCGGCATCTCGGAGCTTGAAGTAACGGAAGAAAACGATAAGGTGCGTATTGTCAATAAGGTACAAACCGTTGCTGTCGCAGCACCCGTGGCCGCTCCGGTTGTTGCCGCCCCGGCGCCCGCTCCTGCTGCTCCTGCCGCTCAGCCGCAAGCTGCGGCCGAAGAACCCGCAGTCGAAGGCACGACGGTGACCTCTCCGATGGTCGGTACGTTCTATCGTGCTCCGAACCCTGGTGCTGAACCCTTTGTCAAAGTGGGCGATCATGTGGAAGCCGGTCAAACGCTCGGCATCATCGAAGCTATGAAGCTTTTGAATGAAATTGAAGCGGAAACCTCCGGCACCATTAAAGAAATCTGTGTTGAAAACGCTCAACCGGTTGAATTCGGCCAACCCCTCTTTATCATCGGCTAAGCACTATGTTCGGAAAAATCTTGATCGCCAACCGCGGCGAGATTGCCTTGCGCATTCAAAGAGCTTGCCGCGAAATGAATATCAAGACGGTGGTGGTGCACTCCACGGCTGACGTTGACGCCAAATACGTGCGTTTGGCCGATGAATCAGTCTGCATCGGCCCTGCCCCGTCGGTTGACAGTTACCTCAATATTCCGGCCATTATCAGCGCTGCTGAAGTGACCGATGCCGAAGCCATTCACCCCGGCTACGGCTTTTTGTCTGAAAATGCCGATTTCGCTGAACGAGTGGAACGCTCAGGCTTTGCCTTTATCGGTCCGCGCCCTGACTCCATCCGCATCATGGGTGATAAGGTCTCGGCCAAAAAGGCCATGATTGAAGCTGGCGTGCCGGTTGTGCCCGGCTCAGACGGCGCTCTGCCGGATGATCCCGATGAAATCATCCAGATTGCCCGCAAGATCGGCTACCCCGTCATTATTAAAGCTAGTGGTGGCGGCGGCGGACGCGGCATGCGCGTGGTTCGCACGGAGGCCGCGCTTATCAACGCTGTTTCCATGACTCGCCAAGAAGCGCAGGCTGCTTTCGGCAACCCCACGGTTTACATGGAAAAATTCCTGGAAAATCCGCGCCACATTGAAATTCAAGTGCTCGCAGACAATTTCCACAACGCCATCTATTTGGGCGAACGCGATTGCTCCATGCAGCGCCGCAACCAAAAGGTTTTGGAAGAAGCTCCCGCTCCCGGCATTTCCCGCAAACTGGTTGAAAAAGTGGGCGAACGCTGCGTTGAAGCCTGCAAACGAATCGGTTATCGCGGAGCCGGCACGTTTGAATTTTTGTACGAAAACGAGCAGTTCTACTTCATCGAAATGAACACTCGTATTCAGGTTGAACATCCGGTGACCGAACTTATTACCGGTGTTGATCTTGTTCGCGAACAAATTCGTGTGGCCTACGGTGAACGTTTGAACTACAAGCAACGTGACATCCAACTTCGCGGTCACGCGATCGAATGCCGTATCAATGCCGAAGATCCGTTTACTTTCGTTCCGAGTCCGGGACGTGTGACGGCTTGGCATACGCCGGGCGGCCCCGGCATCCGCTTCGACAGCCACGTTTATTCGGGCTACTTTGTGCCGCCCTACTATGACTCGATGATCGGTAAATTGATTGCCTATGGTGATGACCGCGAAACGGCTATCGCACGCATGAAGATTGCATTATCTGAAATGGTTGTCACGGGCATTAAGACCAACTTGCCTTTGCACCGCGAACTGATGATGGATGAAAAGTTCCGCCAAGGCGGCGCCAGCATCCACTATTTGGAAGAACGGCTCAAAGACTTGCAAAAACAACGCACCACTCACGAGGACAGCCTCTAAGATGCGCGAGATTACCTTATTGGTCAATGACAGAGCCGCTGAGGTTCTGGGTGATGCCTTGATGGACGCGGGCGCGTTGTCCGTGTCCATTGAGGACGCAGACGCCGATACGCCTGATGAGCAACCGCTCTATGGCGAACCGGGTTTAGAACCCAGCAAATTAGCGTGGAAAAATTCGTACCTCAAAATCCTCGTTGACGATGATTTTGATTTCGGTTTAGACCTCGCTATTGCTGTGAAAGGTCTTGGCGTTGCCGAACCGAAATTGGTGAGCGACAAACAAGTCGAAGATGCCGATTGGGTAAGAATCACGCAAGCGCAATTCCAGCCGGTCCGAATTTCCGACCGTCTCTGGATTGTGCCCACCTGGCACGAACCGCCTGCCGGCGACACGGCGATCAACATTCGACTTGACCCCGGTGTTGCGTTCGGCACCGGCAGCCACCCCACCACTCACCTTTGCCTGCAATGGCTCGATGCCAATGTGAAGGCTGGTGAAAGCGTGCTCGATTACGGCTGTGGAACCGGCATTTTGGCGATTGCCGCCAAAAAACTTGGCGCTGGTGACGTTTTAGGCACTGACATCGACCCGCAGGCAGTTGAAGCCGCCATTGACAATTCAAAAGCCAATGAGGCTCCGGCGACCTTTGTCCTTCCGAAGGATATGCCTGAGGGCACTTTTGACATTGTTGTCGCCAATATCCTCTCCAATCCTCTCAAGCTCTTGGCGCCCGCGCTTTTGGCCCGTGTAAAACCGCAAGGCCATTTGGTTTTGTCCGGCGTTTTAGCTCGTCAGGCTGAAGAAGTTATCGAGGTTTATCGACAAGCCGACCCTTCAGTAAAACTTTCTGTTTGGAAAGAAAATGAAGGTTGGGTCTGCATTGCGGGAACCAAACAATAGCGAACCGCAACCTCAAACGAAAAGCGAAGGCCTCAAAACCTTCGCTTTTTCTTTTTCTAAAGTAAGAAATTTCGCTTAGATGCCTCCTCAAACAAAAAAATACAATTGAAGAATGACTTAGGAGGACGAAATGCGATATTCAAAAGAGCTGCTCTATAAAGTTGCTTACGCTTTCTTGCAAGCCAACGGAAGTGACGAGTATGAGTCAAAAATCGTTGCTGATCATATGGTGAAAGCCAATTTGCGCGGGCACGACAGCCATGGCGTCGGAATGATCGGCATGTACACCCAATATCTGAAAAAAGGCCAAATCCATCCCAACACGCCTCCGACACTTGTCAAAGACAAAGGCGCTATTTTGCAATTTCAAGGCAATTTAGGCTACGGTCAAAGAGCCGGATACGAAGCAACCCAAAAAGCCATTGAACGTGCAAAAGAAACCGGCATCTGCATGTATACAATCGCCAACTGCTGTCATTTGGGCCGAATCGGCACTTATGGAGAACAGGCCGCGGAAGCCGGTATGGTGAGTGTGCATTTTGTCAACGTCAACCAATTCCATCCGCTTGTCGCCCCGTACTGCGGTTCCGAAGCACGCTTCGGCACTAATCCTTTCTGCGTGGCGATGCCAGCAACAGACAAATACGGTGCCTTTATCCTTGACTTCGCCACTTCGATCGTTGCGCTCGGAAAAACTCGTGTGGCAATGCTTGCCAACAAGAAGTTTGATGAGCCGGTGATTGTTGATCCGCAAGGCAACCTCACCAATGACCCCAGCGTTATGTGGCAGGAGCATCCCGGTGCGCTTTTAGCGTTTGCAAAACACAAAGGCTCCGGCCTTTGCTTTGCCTGCGAATTAATGGCAGGTATCTTAAGCGGCGGCAACACCATTCAACCGGGTCATCCGAGAGACGGCTCGATTGTCAACAACATGACCGCATTTGTCATTGATCCGGCTGCGCTTTGCGACATGGCCTTCCTGCGCAACGAAATGGATGCCATGATTGATTACGTGAAGTCTGCCCCGATGGCCGATCCCGTCAATCACCCGATTTTGATGCCTGGTGAACCGGAAAGAATGCGCACCGAAGAAAGAAGCCGTTTGGGCGTTGAAATTGCTGACGGTGAATGGAACGTCATTAAAAAGACGTGCCTGGATGCCGGAGTGGATGCCTCGCTTTTTGAAGGACTCTGATTATTTTTTCTCTTCAGCCGCCGGATTTTTCCCGGCGGCTTTCCTTCAAAATTTTGAGTGCTTTTGCTGTCAGCCCGTTGTTGCTTCTTGTATCATAGTGGGCTGAATTTTTAATACTCTTATCAGAGCCAGGAGTTGGGAAAAGAAATACTATGACGGTTTACATCACCCGCTGTCCTGCCTGCCAGCAGGCTTTTAAAATCACAGAAAACGTTCTTCAGGCCAAAAACGGTCAAGTGCGTTGCGGCTTTTGCCAAAATGTTTTTAACGCCCGCGAACACCTCTACCGTTCCATTGATCTCGAAGGCGGCTTAAAGCGCGTAGAGCACGAAGCAGAAGTTGAACGGCAGGGCGTGGCAAGCATGAAATCGTTAGCCAACCAGCTCAAAGGCTTTGACGCTGTCGATGACAATCAAGGTTTAGTGGGTATCCGTGTTGAACCGAAAAACGGTCCCGAGAAACTTGACATTATCAATGGCGGCTCCAACATCGAAGTGATCACGCACCCCGCTCAGCCCGCTTCCGAAACCAATGAAGAAACTGAGGAACCGGAAGAAGAGTTGGAAGAGGAAGTTGAAGAGAAAAAGTCCTCTAAGTCTTGGCTTTGGTTTATTGTCGCGGTCGCGGCTGTCGTCGGAATCGGAGTGAAGGTTCTCGCAGCCAATCAAAACGCCGTGTTGGCAAAATTCCCTCAAGTCGAACCTCTTTATGACGCCATCTGTGGTTCAATCACCTGCGAACCTCGTCAAACGGTGGCTCCGCTTGATGCCCCCGTAAAAGACGAGGCCGCTGCGAAAAATAATGCTGCCGAGACCGCCTCCGCGCCCGTCTCGTTACTGAGCCATAAACTTCAGCAAGTTGAGGGCAATAAATACGCCATCACTGTGGAGCTGAAAAACAACACAAATGCCGCTCAGTCTTACCCCATTCTCACCGTCGTCATGAAAGGGGAAAAAGAAGACATCATTACTCGGCGTCGTCTTGAACCCAAAGAGTACCTCGGTGCTGAAGGCCAGACGATTGCTCCTCAAGCAACGGTCTCTGCCTCCATTGCTTTTGATATGACTGACGGCGATCCGGCTACGCTGGCTGTCGAAATTGATCCTATTATTTAATTTACAGATTGGACCTCCTGCTCAAAACAGGAGGTTTTTTGTATGAGTGTTTTTATTTCCGGCTCTGTCGCCTACGACACAATTTTGGATTTCGATGGCGTTTTCGCTCAGCATCTGCTCGCAGACAGTCTGGAGAAAATTAACTTAACTTTCCAGACTCCCCGTATGGCTAAAAATTATGGCGGCTGCGCGGCCAATATCGCCTACAGTCTGAAAGCAGCCGGAGGCGATCCTTTAATTGTCACCACCGTCGGAAAAGATTGCGCAGACTATCTGGATCATCTTCAAAAGCTGGATATCCGAACCGATGCCATTAAAGTCATCGATGATGCCTTCACACCTCAAGCCTTTATCACAACCGACCGGCTCGGCAATCAAATGACAGCATTTCATGAAGGCGCAATGGCTCAGGCAGATAAAGCGCTGCCTTCACCCGAGGAAAATATTGATTGGGGCATCGTGACGCCCACCGGGGTTCATGTCATGAAAGCTCATGTGAACTATCTTCGCTCAATCGGCGCCTCAATTATTTGGGATATGGGACAAGCCAGCGCCTACTTAAGCGGAGAAGAAATCAAGTGGTTTATTGATCACGTCGACATCCTTTCGCTTTCGTCCTACGAGTGGGATGTGCTTGCGCAAAAGACTTCGCTTTCTGTCGAAGATGTGATCTCTCGCCTCAAAGCACTCATCATCACTGAAGGCGGAAATGGTGCAACGCTATACCTGCCCAATCGAGCACCGAAACACTTCGATGCCTTCCCCATAAAAGGGCCAATTTACCCTGTCGGATGCGGCGACGCCTTCCGAGGGGGCCTGCTTCGGGGATTATCACTTGGACTTAATTGGGATGACACAATGCGTCTGGCATCCTTGATGGGTGCCATCAAGGCAAAAAGCCCGACTGCGCAAGGCTATGAGGCAACGCCTGAAAAAATAGCGCGCTCATTTGAGCGCGCCTTCGGAAAATCAATTGCTCTTTAGGCTCAGAACCATGCGCTCACAAAGTAACCCTGAGAAATCGGGGTTACCCAATACAAAAGCGCATTAACGATCAAAAAGATCACAAGCGGCGACCAGTCCAGTCCGGCCAAGCGAGGCAGGCGGTTTGAAAGCGGTCCCAGAATCGGATTCATCAGACGCCAAATCATGCCGTAGGCGGGCGAAGCAGGCTGCAGCCAAGACAGCAGCACATAAATAATCGTGCCCCACAACACAAGTTCAAGCACCCAGCGCAGCAACAAAAAGAGCGCGCAGACGGGCACTCCCAACCAACTGACGGGCAATCCCGTCACCTGACGGGTCACGACTGCAACAACGGCTGCCATAATGAAAGCCGACAGCACAGAAGCCCATTCCCAGCGACGGCCGGGCTTAACCAAACGGGAAACCGGAATAACGAGCCAGTTTGTGCCAAACCAGGCCAGGCGCGCAATCGGATCAAATATGGAGAGGCGCTGATAGAAAATATAGGTGCGCAGAATCAACAAACAACCCACAAAGGTTGTGATCATGTTGAAAAGAAATGCAATAAAACTAGCCATCATTTTTGTTATCTGCCGGTTGAATTGGCGTGTATTGTAACTTGTTTATGAGTTCCGGAGCGCTCAGCAAAAAAGCCCAATCAAAAAAGGGACCCGGATCCGTTTTACGTCCCGGCGCGATATCACTATGACCGGTAATAAAGCTCACTTGGGGGCATGACTGAGTTAACGCCACAAGAAGTTTTTTAAGCGACTCGTACTGTCTGGGCTCAAAAGCAACAAAGTCACTGCCTTCCATTTCAATACCGATGGAAAAATCATTGCAGCGAGTCTTCCCTTTAAATTCGGATACGCCGGCGTGCCACGCTCTTTTCAAAGTGCTGACAAACTGAGTAATAGCGCCTTGGCGGTCAATAAAGAAGTGACTTGAAACTTTCAAATCACGCAAACTCTCAAAACCGGGAATATCCGTTTGCAGTAATTCACCTAAAAAAAGTTTCTCAACAAATCCCGTTCCAAACGCGCCGGCGGGCAGTGAAATATTATGCATAACGATCAAATCGGTCGGAGCATCGCCTTCCCGATCATCGAAAAACGGACTCGGCAAGCGGCGCGTGTTTTCACCCTCTATCCAACCGTCGGCGTTAAATTTAATCACGCTTGGCTCCCTGGGCCTTATCCGCGCATTCCTGGCTGCAATACGTTGTGCCGCTGATCCACACGCCGTCTACTTCCGCAAAATGCACCCCACAAACAGGACACTGAACCATCTTTTTAGCTTCAGGCTCCACAGGTTCACTTTCTTCCTGCTTCACCTTCGGCATACGTTTTTTCTGCCACAACACAAAAAGCAACAGGCCCAAAAGGACGAAAAAAACAATTTTCCCAAACATACTTTTGTCTTATTTCAAAACATCCAACACAAAACGATAGGCAAGAAAAGCGATCACTTGCAAAGCCACCGCCAACCAAAATACGGTCAACGCTTTGCGGCTTCGCCATCCCAAAAGCTTTCTTCCTAAAAGCAAAATCCCAAACACTGCCCAGCTCAATATGGTCAATACTGTTTTATGGTCAAAAGCAAGCAGCGCATCAAGATAGTGCACCGTTGACATCATGCCGGTGAGAATTGTGAGCGTGAGAACAACAAAGCAGGCGAGAATGACTCTGAAGAGAATTTTCTCCATCATCATTAAGTTGGGCATTGAAGCAACGATGCCTTCCGGCTCTGACAAGGCCTCGTGGCTTTTGAGTCGGTTATTGAGAATGCTCATCAAAACAGCCTGCACAATACTCATGAGCATGAAGCTGTACGCAATTAATCCCAAAGCAATGTGAAGTTTGAATCCAAGCGTGGAATTAACAATAGGCTGAGCCTCAGACGGGAAAACAAGCGGACTCCAGATACCGACACCCGCCACTAAAAGAATAATTCCGTAGAGCGCATGTACACGGGAATAAAGGGCACCAAAAAATAAAATCAGCGTACTGAAAAAACAGATTGCGGAAATGGAACTTCCAAACGTAATCTGAACAGTCTGTGGAGCGCAGAAAATGGAAGATTGCAGAACCCAAAAATGTGCAACAATGGCCGCTGCGATAACAGGCAAAGACCAAGTCGGAGCCTGATCGCCGCGCTTTTTAAAAGTGCTGACAATTTTTCCGCCAACAATCAGATAAAAAATTGACGCAACACCGTACAATATGAGATTTAAATCCATTTGACGAACTCACCTATCCGACATCGTCGCTGTGATGTTATAACAGTGTGTCATTGTAAGGGATCGTGCCGTCAATGTTGTGACTATCTATCCATTTATTTGAAACGAAATGCTCAATACGTTAAGCCAGCGCCTTTCGCGCGTCATTAAGACCATGCGCGGCCAGGCTCGCCTGACCGAAGAAAACACCAAAGAGATGCTCCGTGAGGTGCGCATCGCCCTGCTCGAAGCCGACGTCGCATTACCCGTGGTCCGAGAGCTGATCGCGCGCATTAAAGCCAAAGCCATGAACGAGGAAGTGATCGGAAACCTCAATCCCGGTCAAGCTTTGGTTGGCATTGTTCAAAAGGAATTGACAGACATTATCGGCGGAAGTCTTTCTGAAAAAGACAAGGAAATTAACCTCGCCACCCAACCGCCTGCAGTCATTTTGCTGGCAGGCTTGCAAGGCGCCGGTAAAACGACAAGCGCCGGTAAGCTCGCTCGCTTTTTAGTTCAAGAGAAAAAGAAAAAAGTTCTGACCGTCTCCACTGACGTCTACCGCCCCGCGGCAGCCGATCAGTTAAAGGTCATCACGGAGCAGGCCGGCGCAGATAACTTTCCGATGGATGCTTCGCTTAAACCCTTGTCGATCGCCAGAGAAGCGCTCGCTCACGCCAAGCGTTATTTTTACGACGTGCTGATCGTCGATACGGCGGGTCGTTTGTCGATTGATGAAGCCATGATGAACGAAGTGGCTGAGCTTCATGACGACCTCAAGCCTTCCGAAACAATGTTTGTTGCCGATGCCATGTTGGGTCAAACCGCTGTGCAAGCTGCGCAAGCTTTCAACGAGCGTTTGTCGCTCACGGGCGTAATCCTCACCAAGCTCGATGGCGACAGCAGAGGCGGCGCGGCCTTATCCGTTGCTTACACCACAGGCAAACCGATTAAATTCGTCGGCGTATCTGAAAAAATTGATGGTCTGGAACCCTTCAACGCTGAAGGGATGGCAAGCCGTATTTTGGGCATGGGCGACATCGTTGCTTTGGTCAAGGATGTGCAGAAAGCCATTGATGTTGAACAGACACAAAAGCTTGCCCAAAAGATGAAGGCGGGCAACAAATTTGACCTCAATGACTTCAAAGCTCAATTGGCTCAAATGAAAAATATGGGCAGCTTCTCGGGCTTAATGGAAAAACTTCCGACGCAGTTTGCCGAAGCCGCTTCAAAAATTAACGATGAAGACGCTCAAAAAGCGATTGCCAGAACCGAAGGCATCATTAACTCCATGACGCCTTTCGAACGCATGCATCCTGACATCATCAAAGCCAGCCGCAAGCGTCGTATTGCCGCAGGCGCCGGCGTCCCCGTTCAAGAGGTCAACAAAATGCTCAAACAATTTGAGCAAACTCAGACCATGATGCGCTCCATGCAAAAAGGCGGTTTGGCAAAAATGATGAGAGCCTTAGGGGGCTTGAGCAAGTTCGGCGGCGGCATGGGCGGCCTGGGTGGTTTTGGAAACTTCGGCAGACATTAATGAGCGATTTCGTACGCATTATGGGAGTGGACCCTGGGCTCAATCACACGGGATTTGGGGTCATTGATGTTTACGGTAACGAATTAAAATTCGTGACCGCCGGCGTCATCAACGTCCCCAAAGGCGAATTGGCTCAACGGCTGCAATTTATCTTCACGGAAGTGAGCAAAATTGCCCAAGAAACAACTCCGAGCTTTGCGGCCTGCGAAAAAGTGTTCGTGAATGTGAATCCGCACACAACGCTTCTTTTGGGACAGGCCAGAGGCGCAGCGCTTACTGCGCTTGCCAATGAAAATCTTTCTGTGAATGAATTTACGCCCACAGAAATTAAACAGGCAACCGTAGGAACCGGTCGCGCAACTAAGGCTCAAATTCAGGCCATGATGTCGCAAATGCTGGGATTGCCGGAAAAAATCAAACCTGACGCGGCCGACGCCCTGGCTTGTGCCGTTTGCGCCGCGCAGTCTTTCAGAATGATCGGAGCCATGAAGGCCCCAAAAACCAGCGCAGGCCACGCCAGACGCCACTCGGGCAGAAAAAACCGAGCAGCTTGGGAAGTACATTTGGGATTAGCTAGGAAAGCATGATGATAGGACGAATCAAAGGACAACTGATTGAAACCAATCCGCCGCGAATTGTTGTGGATGTGCACGGCGTGGGCTATGAAATTGACGTACCGATGTCCACCTTCTACAACTTGCCCGCGGTGGGCTCCGAGGTCACGCTTTTAACGCACATGATTGTGCGCGAAGATGCTCAGCTGCTTTATGGCTTTTTAACCTCAGAAGAACGAGAAACTTTCCGTCAATTGTTGAAAGTTTCCGGTATCGGCGCGCGCACTGCCCTTTCTATTTTGTCGGGTCTCTCTGTGGCTGACTTGGTCAATGCTGTCGCTTTGCAGCAATCCGCACTTTTGACCCGAGTTCCCGGCATTGGCAAAAAGACCGCCGAGCGCTTGATTTTGGAATTAAAAGATAAGCTTACCGGCACTCTCTCCAATCTCCCTGCTCCTGCCGCCAATTCTGCTACAGCGGATATCATCAATGCCTTGATCGGTTTAGGCTACAGTGAACGAGAAGCCACCTTGGCGGCGAAAAAGCTTCCTGCCGACGTGTCTGTTTCCGATGGCATCCGCATGGCGCTTCAGAACATGTAATCGAGAGGCATAGCTTATGCAAACGATTGAAAGAATTGTGACCGGCGAAGTTTCTTCTCCCAATGAAGAAAGCGTTGACCGCGCCCTTCGTCCTACACGATTGGCCGATTACGTCGGTCAGCCAAAAGCCTGTGAGCAACTCTCGGTTTTTATTAAAGCTGCAAAATCCAGACACGAAGCGCTTGATCACCTTTTAGTATTTGGCCCTCCCGGATTAGGCAAAACTACATTGGCTCATATCGTTGCCAATGAAATGGGAGTGAATTTGCGCCAAACCTCCGGCCCCGTGTTGGAACGTCCGGGCGATCTTGCCGCCATCCTGACAAATCTGCAGGAAAATGATGTTTTATTCATTGATGAAATTCATCGCCTCTCCCCTGTCGTGGAAGAAATTCTTTACCCGGCATTGGAAGACTTCCAAATTGACATCATGATCGGCGAAGGGCCTGCCGCACGCTCCATTAAATTGGATTTAAAGCCTTTTACCTTAATTGGCGCAACCACGCGTGCCGGCATGTTGACCAATCCGCTTCGCGCGCGTTTCGGCATTGTCAGCCAACTGCAGTTCTACAGCAACGAAGATTTGGCAAAAATTGTCAAACGCAGTGCCAAACTGCTCAACGTGAAAATCGATGAGCAGGGCGCTTTTGAAGTTGCGCGCCGCAGCCGCGGAACACCTCGAATCGCCAATCGTTTGCTGCGCCGCGTTCGTGACTATGCGCAGGTGAAGTACAACGGGATGGTCACGCGTGAAGTAGCCGACAAGGCGCTGCAAATGCTTGACGTAGATCCGCTTGGATTTGACTTGATTGACCGTAAATTCCTCTTGGCAATTATTGAGAAATTCAACGGCGGCCCTGTTGGCATTGACAATTTAGCTGCCGCTGTGGGCGAAGATCGTGAAACCTTAGAAGATGTTGTCGAACCTTATCTGATTCAACAAGGCCATCTGCAGCGCACTCCGCGAGGCCGTGTTGCAACGTTGCTGGCCTACCAGCATTTTGGTTTTGAATACCCTGGGTCGACCACGCAAACAGCCTCACTTTTTTAGAAAAAACAACCTGTTATAATGCTCAACCCTATTACGAAAGAGTTTTTGTGGAACGTGCGTGTCTACTTCGAGGACACAGATGCCGGCGGTGTGGTTTATCACGCCAGTTATCTGAAGTTTTTTGAAAGAGCTCGCACGGAATTTTTGCGTCTCATCGGTTGGAATCAGCAAGAACTTTTGGAAATGCAGACCTGCGCCTTCGTGGTCTCGGATTTATCCATTCAGTTTAAGCGCCCCGCCAAACTTGACGATGAGCTGCAAATCCGCACAACGTTAAAAAGCCTGCGCAGGGCAAGTTTTGTTTTTGACCAACGAGCCTACAAAGGGGACATGTTGATGACTGCCGCTGAGGTTCGCGTGGTCTGCATTGATCCCAAACGGTCCGCGCCGATCGCGATACCTGCGCAAATGTATGAAACTATCGAACAAATGATACAAGCCGACGAGGCCCACTAAAGAAGGGATTTATATGAACGCCAGCGCTGATATGTCCATCCTGTCCTTGCTCACGCACGCCAGTGTCGTTGTGCAAGCCGTTTTGGCCATTTTGATTATTTTGTCTCTGATCAGTTGGACGAGAATTTTCCAAAAGTACTTCCAGCTGCGTCAAGCCAAGCGTCTCAGTGAAGATTTCGAAAGCCGCTTTTGGAGCGGCGCCGAGCTCAATAAGCTCTACGAACATGCCCAAAACCACAGAGAACATTCCGGAACGCAGGAACGTATTTTTGCCTCCGGTATGACCGAATTTCTTAAGTTGTCTACCCGCGGATCGGCCGAGGCCCTCGACGGTGTCCGCCGCGCCATGCGAGCCACCTTCCAGCGTGAAATGGACAATCTTGAAAGCGGTTTGCCGACATTGGCATCCATTGGTTCCGTGTCTCCTTACATCGGCTTGTTTGGCACGGTGTGGGGCATCATGAATGCCTTTACAGGTTTGTCTGCATTGGATAACGCCTCTTTGGCCACGGTTGCCCCAGGTATTGCCGAAGCGTTGGTCGCAACCGCCATCGGTCTTTTCGCAGCCATTCCGGCTGTGGCCGCTTACAACCGTTTTGCCAATGATGTCGAACGACTTTCCAACCGCTATGAAAGCTTTGCTGAAGAATTCCAAAATATTCTTCAACGTCAAAGGAGCTAACCATGGAAGGTCTGCGTTCCTCACGTCGCTCTTCCCGACGCCTTATGGCTGAAATCAATGTGGTTCCCTACATTGACGTGATGTTGGTGTTGGTTGTTATTTTGATGGTGGCTGCTCCTTTTGTGAACCCGTCGCTTGTGAATTTGCCGAGCGTGAAAAAGGCACAAAAAGCACCTGAGACCATCGTTGAAGTGATTGTTCATCCGACCGGTGCCATGTCTGTCAGAAAAGGCAAAGAGCTTTTAGCTGTCGACATGCCGGGGCTCATTGCAACGGTGAAAAAAGCCCAAGAAGGTCAAGCGGATATTCCTGTTGTGATTGCCGCTGACAAGGTTGTTCAATATGAGCAAGTTGTCAATGTGATGAAGCAGCTGCAAGCGGCTGATATTGCGCGCGTCGGCTTATCACTGAAAGTTGAGAAATAAGCTGTGAGCGCATTGAAGAAAAACAAACCGACGGCTGCTCGCTCTGAGAAGCCAAAGGCCAGACAAACAAAAGGAGACTCCAATCACTGGGGAGTGCCCTTCGTGCTTGCTGTCTGCATGCACGTCATTTTGTTTGTCGGTCTTTTTGTTGTCTTTCAATGGAACACAGAAAGCGATGATGTGGTTTATGCCGAGCTTTGGGCTCCCAGTCAAATGAGTAACGTCTCTCAGATTGCTCCTGAGACGCCGAAAGAACCCGAAGAAGAAAAGGCAGAACCCGAGCCAAAGCCTGAACCTGAAGAAGAACAAAAGGAACCGGAACCCAAGCCTGAGCCCAAACCCGAACCTCAGCCTGAGCCTCAAAAAGCTCAAGAGCAAGAAGTCGAGCAACCTGACCAAGACGTCATTCGTCAGCAGGAAGAAGAAAAGAAAAAACTAGAAGAACAAAAGAAATTGCTCGAGCAGCAACGCCTTGAGGAACAACGCAAGGCTGAGGAACAAAAGCGGCTTGAAGAAGAAAAGCGCGCTGCAGAAGAAAAACAGCGTCAGGAAGCTCAGCAACGTCGTCGTGAGCAAGCCCGCAAGCTTGCTCAGCAGATGAGAAGCGAACAGCTCAAAGATCTTCAGGCCTCTTCTCGACAAAATGTCGCAGGCGTCACTGTTCAGGCCGGAGGCCCGCAATCGGCGCTTTACAGTTCCAGAATTATTGCCTGCATTCGACCGAACATCGCTTTTGCAGTTCCGCCCAACACAAAGGCCGGTCGATATCGAGCCGTCTATGAAGTAAGACTCTCCGGCAATGGTCAGCCTGAGGGCGCTCCCCGCCTGGTGAGAGCCAGCGGCTTGCCCGGCTTTGACCGAGCGGTTGAACGAGCCATTCAGGCTTGCAATCCGTTCCCGAATCATCCGACCGGCACCCCGCCGCGGACGATTCAGCTGACCTTTGACCCTGTGGACAACAAACGTTAATCACTTTAGGTAAGTAGCATGAGTAAGATCATCACCAATCAATTTGCCGAAGATTTGGGATATACCTTCGGTGGCTGCATCCGCGACTTGGTGCGCTTTACCGCTAGAGAAGCCGCACGAGTTTCCAAAGCAAAACTGCCGCTTTTTGATTTTTTAAATCCCGGCCCATTCCTTTTATTTAAAGGCATGTGGAGCGCTCTGCTTCAAGCCTGCGCGATTCGGGCTACGTTGGATAATTGCCCCGAATATTTGGAAAACGAAAAACTTTTGAAAAAGACCCTTTTCCAAATGAACTATCACGCCGAAGAAGTGATGGCTGAGAAGGTCTTCAAACGCTTGAATACTGAACAAATGAATCAGTACGAAGAAGCTAAACAAAAGTTAATCGCCAAAGCCATTCGACCCGATACCGTTAAGAGCGAACTCGCTGATCTTTTCCTTGAAATTCTGCACGGAAAAGACAGTCCCAAAATCAACGATAAGACTCGCGCGGCTGTGTTAAAACAGGTCACACTTTCGTCAGACACATTCAGACGTCTCATTGATGTTTCTAAGAAAAATCCCACCCAGACGAAAGTCGTCGCTCGTTAACTGCGCAAAAAGTCCGTGAAGAAAAAAATCACGGACTTTTTCTTATCTCTCAAATCTCCTTGCCTCCCCTGCAAAATCAGGCTTACAGAAGAATTGCTGTCTCTTTTTGGCTACATTTTTGTTATTTTTTTAACCAATATCAAATAAAAACACCATAAATTAGTGTTTTTCCGTCGCAACCCTCTGGTTTTAAAGGGATTAGATGGAGTATATTGGGGATGTTCATCGTTCTGATGCTCATTTTTTTAGGAGAATTCCAATGAACAAGCAAGAACTCATCGCCATCGTCGCCGAAGAAAACGAACTTTCTAAGGCTCAAGCTGGCCGCATCATCGACTCCGTCTTTGACGCTATCGTGAAGTCTGTCGCCAAGGGTGACGGCTTCCAATTGATCGGTTTTGGTACGTTTAAGGCTGCCAAGCGTGCTGCTCGTGAAGGCCGCAATCCTTCCACCGGCGCCACGATCAAGATCCCGGCCACGACGTTGCCGAAGTTCACGGCTGGCGCTGCCTTCAAGGCCGCCGTTGCCAAGAAGAAGTGCTGCAAGCGCTAATCTTCGCGACTCATTAAAAAACCGCCTCTCGGGGCGGTTTTCTATTTTGGAATTCTGTTTTCTTCAATGCCCTCATTTGAGGGCATTGAAGTTTTTATCAGTGCTTGAGAATAAATTCAACAATATCCTCGCACTTGATCATTTGTTTTTCTTTAATAGTTCTGCGATTGGCGTATTCCACTTCACCATTTTTCAGACCGCGTTCACCGACAACGATACGATGCGGCACGCCGATCAACTCCCACTCTGCGAACATGACGCCGGGGCGCATATCGCGGTCATCCAGAATCACATCCACACCGGCGACCTTCAGGTCTTCGTAAAGCTTATCGGCCGCTTCACGAACCATTTCGCTCTTGGAGTAATTCATCGGGCAAATAACCGTTGTAAAGGGAGCAATTGATTCAGGCCAAATAATGCCCTGCTCATCGTGTCCTTGTTCGATCGCAGCGCCTAAAAGACGTGTCACACCGATACCGTAGCAGCCCATTTCCAAAACTTGGGGCTTACCATTTTCATCAAGGAACGTGGCGTTAAGCGCTTCGGAATACTTCGTACCCAAGTAAAACACATGGCCGACTTCAATACCGCGCTGCAGCTTAATCAAGCCCTTGCCGTCTGGTGATTGGTCACCTTCAACAACATTGCGCAAATCGGCAACCTTAGGTTCAGGCAAATCGCGTCCCCAGTTCACACCCGTGATGTGGAATCCTTCATCGTTGGCTCCGCAAATGAAATCACTCATATTTGCAGCGGTCAAGTCAGCGTAAACAACGATATCGCTCTTGATGCCAACCGGTCCCAAGTAGCCGGGCTTACAGCCGAAAGCCTTAATGATTTCTTCATCGGTTGCAAAGCGGAAACCTTCCTTGAGTTCAGGCAATTTACCGGCCTTCACTTCGTTCAAATCGTGATCGGCACGAAGCAAAATCATCACAATTTGCGGTTCAATCGGCTCACCCTTTTCATTGACGCGATCGGCCGCCAAAATCACCGACTTCATCGAAGAGGTCAATTCACGACCAAGAAGCTCAACCACTGCCTCGCACTTTTCTCGGCCCGGCGTAGGCACCTTTTGCATGCTTTCCGTGGGCTCTGCACGCTTTTCAATCACGCAAGGCGCCGGAGCCAATTCAATGTTGGCCGCGAAGTCACTATCGGGACAGTAAGCGATCACATCTTCACCGGTATCGGCAATCACTTGGAATTCATGAGAGCGATCACCGCCGATAGAACCCGTGTCAGCCGCCACCGCTCTGAAATTCAACCCCAAACGCGTAAAGATTCTTTGATAGGCCTCATACATCTTGTCATAAGACTTCAAAGCGCCTTCCTGATTGCGGTCGAATGAATAACCATCCTTCATGGTGAACTCACGGCCGCGCATCACACCAAAACGCGGACGACGTTCGTCTCTGAATTTGGTTTGAATCTGATAAAGATTCACAGGAAGCTGACGCCAGGAGCGAATTTCCTGACGAGCAAAATCAGTGATGACTTCTTCAGAAGTCGGCTGAATCACAAAGTCACGCTGATGGCGGTCTTTAAAACGAAGCAATTCCGGACCGTACTTTTCCCAGCGGCCCGATTCTTGCCAAAGTTCAGCCGGCTGAACCATCGGCAGGAGCAGTTCAATCGCGCCCGCTCGATTCATTTCTTCGCGAATAATGTTTTCAATTTTGCGAATGGAACGCAGTCCCATCGGCATATACGTGTAAACACCGGCGGCCAGTTTTTTAATCATGCCGGCACGAATCATAAGTTGTTGGCTGACCACGTCGGCATCCGACGGAGCCTCTTTCAATGTAGAAATAAAAAAGGAACGAGCACGCATTGTTTTCTCGATAATTAAGGTACAATTTTTTTATTGTGCACTTTTTACCATGTATTTGGTAGAAGTGATAGAGGAATTTTAGAGATTTTGAGGCCTTTCATGTTGGACAGCGACGGATACCGTCCGAATGTCGGCATTATTTTGACCAATGCCGACAAGAAGGTATTTTGGGCCAAGCGCTTGAAAAAACCGGCTTGGCAGTTTCCACAGGGAGGCATTGACGAAGGCGAAGACATTGAAACGGCGCTCATGCGCGAACTCAATGAGGAAATTGGCCTGACCGCCAATGATGTTGAGATTATTGCGCACACCAGCGAGTGGCTCTACTACGATGTTCCGGAACCCTTCAGACGTGCCGACCGCTCAAATTACCGCGGACAAAAACAAATTTGGTTTTTATTGAAGCTGACCGCTCCGGAAACGAAAATCAATCTATTTGCTTCCAGCCAACCCGAGTTTGACTCTTGGCGTTGGAACGATTTTTGGGTTCCGCTTCGTGATGTCATTGACTTCAAACACGATGTTTACCGTAAAGCCCTGGCGGAACTCGCTCCGCACCTTTTCGGTAAAAATGACAAGCGATCCAAACCCAGTCAAGGTTGGCTGCTTTACGGTTTCTGAAAAACAACATTAACTTCTTCTATGCGTCCCAATCCTTCGCAAAGGATTGGGATTTTTTTGCAAAAACCAGCCTTTTTCTCGAATACAAATTCCGCAAAAAGATAGGTTATTGCAAAGTTAAAAATTTGCAATAAATATAATTATTGAATATCAATTTCTTTACTATTCATATAGTTAAATAATTTAATTTCATATCTAATGTAATTTACTTATTGACTAAAAAATGCCCCGGTCGTAAATTTTCAACATTGCAAAAATAAAAGTTTCGCATCAAGGAGAGTTTATGTCCGAGCGCTACGATCCCAACAAAATCATTATTTTTGACACAACTTTGCGAGACGGCGAACAAGCTCTGCCACAAAGTTTGAGCACAGCGCAAAAGTTGCAAATTGCCACGGCGCTTGACCAGCTGGGCGTTGATGTGATTGAAACCGGCTTCCCCATTTCTTCCGAAGGTGATTTTCAGTCCGTCAGAACCATCTCACAAAGCCTTAAGCACGCCATCCCTTGCGGCTTAGCCCGCTGCGTTACAAAAGACGTTGAAGCCTGCGGCGAGGCCATGAAAGGCGTTGATCACTTCCGCATCCACACTTTCATTGCCACCTCCGACATTCATGTTCAGGACAAGTTAAAAAAGAGTCGCGATGACATCATGGCAATGGCCACCGCATGCGTGAAATTGGCGAGAAATTACACCGACGATGTGGAATTTTCTTGCGAAGATGCCGGCAGAACGCCGATTGACTACCTGTGCCGCATGGTCGAAAACGCCATCAATGCCGGCGCCACCACTATCAATATCCCGGACACCGTCGGGTATACATTGCCCGAAGAATTCGGCGGAATTATCTCTAATCTCTTTAACCGTGTGCCCAACATCGACAAGGCCATCATTTCCGTGCACTGTCACAATGACCTTGGCATGGCAACGGCGAATTCTTTAACCGCCATTGCTCACGGCGCTCGTCAAATTGAATGCTGCGTAAACGGTTTAGGCGAAAGAGCCGGCAATTGCTCGCTCGAAGAAGTCGTCATGGCTATTAAGCTTCGTGAAAAAATGCTCAAAGGCCTCTATACCGACATCGTTGCGAAGAATATCGCCCGCACTTCCACCTTAGTATCCAAGATCTGCAACGAACCCGTTCCTCCGCACAAAGCCATCGTGGGCTCCAATGCTTTCGCCCACAGCTCTGGCATCCACCAAGACGGCGTTTTGAAAAATCGCGAAACTTACGAGATCCTCACACCTGAAAGTGTTGGCTTTAGCGGTAACACCATGCACATGACCGCTCGTTCCGGCCGTCACATGATCCGAGCCTGCTTGAGAAACCTGGGTTACGAAGACGACAGCTACGACCTCAATGAAATCTACGACCGCTTCTTAACGCTTGCCGACCGAAAGGGACAGGTGTTTGATTACGACTTAGAGGCGCTGCTCTTTTTCCAAAAACAAGACGAAGCTCAAGAAAATTACTTCAAACTCGACACCATTAACGTCATGAGCGGCGGCGCCCACGGTGCCATTCCGACGGCAAGCGTGAGACTTAAGGTCGGCAAACGCACCCGCACGGAATCGAGTATCGGCAACGGCCCGGTTGATGCCGTCTACAACTGCATTACTCGATTGACAGGCATTCGCTGCAAACTCACGAGCTACACAATTAAAGCCAACGGCGCCGGCATGGATGCCTTGGGCCAAGTTAATGTCAACGTGGATTATCAAGGCCGAATCTTCCATGGCATGGGCCTCTCAACAGACGTCATTGAAGCCTCCGCGCTTGCGCTGATTAACGCTTGCAACATTATTGAACGTGCCCGTGTCATCGAAAAAGAACGCGAAAAGAAGCACGCATAAAAATTTTTTAGAGAAAGGATTTGAAAATGTCTAAGAATTATCACATTGCGGTGCTTGCTGGTGACGGCATCGGTCCTGAGGTAATGGCCGAAGCCCTGAAAGTTATGGATGCAGTCGCTCAAAAACATAACTTCACCGTTACCCGCGAGGAGCATTGGGTCGGCGGCGCCGCGATTGATCACTGCGGCACTCCTTTGCCCGAGGACACAATTCAAGCTTGTGACAAGGCGCAGGCCATTTTGTTTGGCAGCGTCGGCGGCCCGAAATGGGATCACCTGCCCCACAGTCAACGGCCGGAAGCGGGAGCGCTTTTGCCGCTTCGCAAACGTTACGGTCTTTTTTGCAACCTTCGTCCCGCCCGTATTTTCCCGGGGCTGGATTCTTTGAGTCCGTTGCGTGCAGACATTTCCGCTCAAGGTTTTGATGCTGTGGTTGTGCGTGAATTAACAGGCGGCATTTATTTCGGCACGCCCAAGGGACGTGAAGGCAGCGGCGAAAACGAAAAAGCTTATGACACGGAAGTCTATAGCCGCAAAGAAATCGAACGAATCGCACGAGTGGCATTTAAAGTCGCCATGGGACGCAAAAAGAAAGTGACTTCCATTGATAAATCCAATGTGCTTGCAAGCTCTGTGCTTTGGAGAGAAGTCGTTACCGAAGTGGCAAAAGACTTCCCCGAAGTAACGTTGGAACACCTCTATATCGACAACGCCACCATGCAGCTTATTAAAAACCCCGCTCAGTTTGACGTTGTCTTGTGCTCAAATATGTTCGGCGACATTCTCTCGGACGAATGCGCCATGATTACGGGTTCCATGGGGCTCTTAGCTTCTGCGTCCCTGGCCTCAGGCACCTTCGGACTCTTTGAACCGGCAGGCGGCTCCGCGCCGGATATCGCAGGCAAAGGCATCGCCAATCCTATTGCTCAAATCCTTTCCATGGCATTGATGCTGCGCCACTCCTTTGGGGAAGAAAATGCTGCGCGTGACGTGGAAAATGCCGTGGCACAAGTGTTAAAGGATCAGATCGTAACGGCAGACTTGGCTCGCGCAATGCCGCAGGCAACTGTTGTTAATACTGCCCAAATGGGCGACGCGATTGTTCAACGTTTGGGAGAGTAGTAATGGGAAAGACACTTTATGAGAAGGTCTATGACGCGCACGTTGTCTATGAAGCCGATGGTGAGCTGCCGCTCATCTACATTGACCGTCATCTTGTGCATGAAGTGACAAGCCCTCAGGCTTTTGCGGGCCTTAAAGAAGCGGGCAGAAAACTTCGTCGGCCTGAGTTGATGATGGCCACAATGGACCATGACATCTCCACGCAGAAAGCCACCATTGAAGCTTGTTCCTGTGTGGCTAAAAAACAAGTAACGACGCTCATGCAAAACTGCAAAGACTTTGGCGTCACCTTGTTCGGTCTTGGCGATCCCAATCAAGGCATCGTTCACATCATCGGACCGCAAACGGGTTTTACCTTGCCGGGTACAACGCTTGTCTGCGGTGACTCACATACGGCTACTCACGGTGCTTTCGGTGCGCTCGCCTTTGGTATCGGCACAAGCGAAGTCGAACACGTCATGGCTACGCAAACCATTAAGCAGGCGAAACTCAAGACCATGAGAATCAACTGCGTGGGCAAACTCCCAAAAGGTGTTTTTGCTAAAGACCTAATTTTGGAAATCGCCCGCGTCTTAACAACCGCGGGAGCCACCGGCTATGCGATTGAATTCGCAGGCGACGGCGTCACTTCCTTATCCATGGACGCAAGAATGACGCTATCAAACATGGCCATTGAAATCGGCGCGAAAGCCGGCATGATCGCTCCGGATGAAACGACTTTTGAGTATCTTAAAGGTCGTCCCTACGCTCCTAAGGGAAAAGATTGGGATGAAGCGGTTCAGTATTGGAAGAGTTTAGCCACTGATGCTGACGCGGTTTTTGATAAGGAAATTACTATTGATTCCGCTCACCTGACTCCGATGGTGACCTGGGGCACCAATCCCGGCCAGGTGTGTCATATCGACGATAATGTTCCCGATCCTCAAAAGGCTAAGGACGAACAGGAACGCCACGCCATTGAAGCTGCGCTCAAGTACGTCGAAATAGAACCCAATCAACCGATTAAAGGTATCGCAATTGACACTGTCTTCATTGGCTCGTGCACAAACGGGCGCCTTGAGGACTTCCGAGAAGCAGCAAAGATTCTCAAAGATCGTCATGTTGCAGCCAGCGTACGTGCCTTGGCTGTGCCGGGCTCTATGGCAGTTAAGGCACAAGCCGAAAAAGAAGGTCTTGACAAAATTTTCAAAGACGCCGGTTTTGAATGGCGTCTGCCCGGCTGCTCCATGTGCCTCGGCATGAATGACGACATCGCGGCTCCTGGTTCTCGTGTAGCCTCCACTTCCAACCGCAACTTTGTCGGACGCCAAGGACGCGGGAGCCGCACTCACCTAATGAGCCCGGCGATGGCCGCTGCCGCAGCCGTTTGCGGAAAAATCGTAGATGTTCGCGAATTCATCAAATAAGGAGAGCAGCATGCAAAAATTCACAAAACTCACCGCGGTGGCTGCTCCGATGGACGCCTCCAATATCGATACCGACCAAATCATTCCCAAACAGTTCCTGCTGGCCGTGGATCGCAAGGGCTTTGGAAAGCATCTCTTCCATACGTGGCGCTATTTGGATGAAGCAGAAACGATGCCCAACCCCGACTTTGTGCTCAACAAACCATGCTACAAAGGCGCTCAATTTATTGTTGCACGTCACAATTTCGGCAACGGCTCAAGCCGCGAACATGCTCCTTGGGCTTTATTGGATTTTGGTATCCGCGCCATCATTGCTTCGTCCTTTGCAGACATTTTCTCCAATAATTCTTTGGGAAACGGACTCTTACTGGTCCGTCTGACAGAAGACGAAATTGAAGAAATTATGCAAACGCTCAAAAGCAATCCCGGTATGCAAATTTCTGTGGATCTTGAAAGCTGCAAAGTGACTGTCGCTGATAAATCGTACAGTTTCACGCTGGATCCCTTCAGACGTCACTGTATTTTGGAAGGTTTGGATGCGATTTCGCTGACACTTGAACACGAGGACGCAATCGCTGATTATGAAGCTAAGCGCCCTGAGTGGATTAAGAAAGGCATCGCGGCTTAGCTTAAACGGGGCCTCCCGAGTTTGACAGTTTCAGACCCTTCTATATAGCCCAATCGCCCGATTAGCAGGGCTAGTCGAGCGATTGGGGTGTTTTTCTGACTTTCGGGTTTGTAGCTTACATGGTCTTGGCTCCCTTGATCTTAAGCTTCTTATGCAACCCGGCGCGGCTCTCACACCGAGACAGCACACCAAGTCCCAACGCCTCACAGATCCGATCAAAGTCCTCATTGCACTCAAGTTTCAAGTACACGGGATTAAGCGGATCGGTATTCATCGGCAAGACCTTCGCTTGCCGTATTGCCTTCAAAAATCTTTCTTCAGTCATCTCCGGTAACTTCTGCTTCAGCAAGTGCATGGCTAATTTCTCGATGACCAAGCTGATGAAGCAACTCAAGAAGTGGCCGTTGATGTGCTCATCCGTCCAAACAAAGCAGGGACGGGCCTCGATTCGGAGGCAATAAATCACATAATTTTTTTAATTCGCAATGAATCTTTTGCAATTCATCTTGAAAGCGCTTGTCTTGAACAGTCCCGTAAGCATCTTCCAATGTCCATTCCGGAAGTTGCTTTTGTTTTGTTTGATCCATCTCTGCACCTGTTTCCAACTGAAAAACGAGAAAATTCTAAAAAAAAGGAGCGAAACCGCTCCTTTTCTTTGAATTTCTGGCATTGAATTAGATATTTTCTATCTTAATCTCTTCGTCAATAACTTCGATTCTCTCATCTGCTGCATATTGATTGGCCTTGCGCTTTTCATCATCGAGATACTGCGCAATGGCTGCCACCAATTCCGGACAGCCTTCACGCGTCGCCGCAGAAATCACGAAGACACGCTCGTCAGCAGGCACCTGAAGTTCATCCAGAAGGGCATCGATTCGATCGTCCTGCTCTTCTTCAGCAATCAAATCCACTTTATTGAGAACCAACCAGCGCGGCTTGTTGTAGAGCGATTCATCGTATTTTTTAAGCTCTTCAACAATGGCCTTGGCTTCGGCCGCGGGATTGACGCTCTCATCAAAGGGCGCCATGTCAATTAAATGAAGCAACAACTTCGTTCGGGACAAATGTCTTAAAAACAGATGTCCTAAGCCCGCGCCCTCAGAGGCCCCTTCAATCAAGCCTGGGATATCTGCAATAACAAAGCTTTGCTCCGGTCCCACACGAACCACACCTAATTGCGGATGCAAAGTGGTAAAGGGATAATCAGCAATTTTCGGACGCGCATTCGACACTGCGGAAATAAAGGTCGATTTACCGGCATTGGGCATACCCAACAGACCGACATCAGCCAAAACCTTCAATTCCAAATTCAGGAAACGGTGTTCCCCTTCTTCACCTGGGGTGCATTGACGGGGTGCGCGGTTTGTACTGGACTTAAAGTGCAGGTTGCCCAAGCCGCCCTTGCCGCCTTTGGCAAGCAAATAGCGCTCGCCATGATGGGTCAAATCGGCAATCAGCTCTCCGGTATCCGCATCCGTTACCAGAGTGCCCACCGGCATGCGCAGTTCAATATCCTTGCCTGCGGCGCCATAACAATCTGAACCGCGACCATTTTCGCCGTTTTTTGCAAAGTGCTTGCGAGCATAGCGATAGTCAATCAGCGTATTGATATTGCAATCAGCCACTGCATAGACATCGCCCCCGCGGCCACCATCGCCGCCATCAGGACCGCCCTTGGGAATAAATTTTTCTCGGCGAAAAGAAGCCACCCCGTTGCCGCCTTTGCCGCCGGCCACTTCTATGCGAGCTTCATCGACGAATTTCATATTCAACCTCTGCAAAACGGCAGGAAACATGTCCAACCGTAAAAAATAATCAATAAGTTCAGACTTTAACACAGAAAAAGCCATGTCACCGACATGGCCTTTTCTTTAATCTGTTACCCGGGTATTGAAACCCGAATAGTCTATTCGTCTATTAGGCAGGAATAACCTTGACGAAACGATGATTTTGAGGTCCCTTGACTTCAAACTTCACCGTGCCATCGACCTTGGCAAACAAGGTGTGGTCACGACCCATGCCGACATTGTCGCCGGGATGGAATTGCGTGCCGCGTTGACGAACGATGATGCCGCCGGCATTGATTGCAGCGTCACCAAAAACCTTCACACCAAGACGCTTGGCTTGGGAATCACGACCGTTGCGGGTAGAACCGCCGCCCTTTTTATGTGCCATTTTCTTACTCTCTTAGAAAAATCTAAATTAAGCCGCGATCGTTTCGATCTTGAGCTCCGTGTAGTTTTGACGATGACCAGCGCTCTTGATGGAGTGCTTACGACGACGCATCTTGAAGATGCGAACCTTGTCGTGACGGCCGTGAGAAACAACCGTGGCCGTAACGCTGGCGCCTTCAACGAAGGGAGCACCGACCTTGAGTTCATTGCCATCGGAAACAGCCAAGACTTCAGAAAGGGTCACTTGGGAGCCGACTTCGGCGTTCAAGGATTCAACCTTGAGATTGTCACCAACAGCAACGCGATATTGCTTGCCGCCAGTTTTGATAATTGCGTACATTATTAAATACCTCGCCCGTTTCGCTCAGCCAACGCACTGTCTGCGAAACCTTTTTATAGTTAATCAGCAGAAAAATTCTGCCTACTCATGCGTGGAACTTAGGATTATTTCATAAATCAAAGAGTTATGCAAATGAAATTAAACGATATTGGGGTGATTTATTACAAAGGGCCGAAAAATGTCCATTTGTGTGACCATTTTGTCATATTGTTGTCATAATTCTGTCATAAACTTCGGCCGATATTACACAACATTGACATTATGAAGTAACTTCCGACGGGGAACTCATGGAATATTACTATATTGCGGTATTGGTCTTTTTGGCCTTACTTGCCTGTTTTGATCTTTTCGTTGGCGTTAGCAACGACGCCGTTAACTTCTTAAATTCCGCCATGGGCTCCCGCATCGCCAGTTTCAGGACAACGATGTGGGTGGCAACATTCGGGGTGCTGCTCGGCGCCACCTTCTCCTCCGGCATGATGGAAATCGCCCGATCCGGCATTTTCCACCCGCAAATGTTCAATTTTGCTGAGGTAATGATTATCTTCTTTGCGGTGATGATTGCCGACATTGTTTTGCTGGACGCATTCAATTCGCTGGGCCTGCCGACATCAACTACCGTTTCGATCGTCTTCGAACTCTTAGGAAGTGCCATTGCCGCAGCCGCTATTAAGCTTTATTGGGAAGGCGGCTCTTTTGAACTGATTTTTGACTATATCAATACAAGCAAATCCTTAACGATTATTTCCGCCATTTTGGTTTCTGTCGTTGTCGCCTTTGTCTCAGGCGCTGTCATTCAGTACATCATGCGCTTAATTTTCTCCTTCCATTTTGAAAGAGTTTATCGTTATGTGGGCGGCGTCTTCGGCGGCTTATCTATTACGGCCATCGCATACTTCCTTGTTATGAAAGGCGCGCGCGGCGCAAGCTTTATGCAACCGGAATGGATTGATTGGATTGAAACCAACACGAGCATGTTAGTGGTTGTTCTTTTTGTCGGTTTCTCCATCCTTTTCCAATTACTCATCCTCTTAAGTAACTTCAACGTTTTCAAGATTGTTATTCTGGCAGGCACCTTCTCTTTGGCATTTGCCTTTGCCGGTAACGACTTGGTGAACTTTGTGGGTGTGCCGCTCGCCGCCTATGACAGTTTCAAGATTTGGATGGCATCAGGCGCCTCTCCTGACGATTTAATGATGAACGGTCTTCTTGTCTCCACCAAGACTGAGACCTTCTTCCTGGTTGCCTCCGGCCTTGTGATGGTTTTCACGCTCTGGTACTCCAAGAAGGCGCACCGAGTGCTCCAAACCGCTCTGAATCTTTCTGCTCAACAAAGCGATCACGAGCAATTCGGCTCCTCCATTCCGGGCCGCGTGATTGTGCGCGCCTCCATGGGCTTAGGCAATATTGTCAACCAGTTGATCCCCGGGGCGGTCAAACAGAAACTTGATTCGCGTTTTGTTCCTAAAAAACTGGAACGTGGTGAGATTCCTCTGCCGTTTGACTACGTCCGCGCCTCGGTCAACCTTGTGTTGTCAGCTGCGCTGATTTCTTCTGCTACGTCTTTGCAATTGCCCTTGTCAACAACCTACGTGACCTTCATGGTCGCCATGGGTTCTTCCTTTGCTGACGGTGCCTGGGACCGCGAAACTGCCGTTTATCGTATTTCCGGTGTTCTTACGGTGATCAGCGGTTGGTTCTTGACAGCTTTGACGGCGAGCACCTTGGCCGCGGTTGTTTGTCTCGTTATTTTCATTGGCGGCGGCTTTGTTGCCTTCTTGTTGGCCTTGTTGGCCTTCTTCCTGATCGTCAAGAGCAATATGCGCTTTAAGGAACAGGAAGCAAAATTCAAAGCCGAACAAGCTATTCGTTACGACCTCACGAAGATTCGCGAAATCTTGAATCAACGTGTCGGCGAAAACCTGCTCTCGACCCTTACGCTTTACAACAATATCGTTGAAAAATTCCTCAACGATGACGAAAGCGGTTTGCGCCAGTTGAAACTGCAGGCCAACGAAAACTTCGACAAGCTCACTCATGAGCGAAGCAAGTACTACAAGATGGAAACGCCGGGGTACAAACCGAGCAAAGAAGACTTCGATGCTCGCTACAGCTACTTCCGCACGTTTACCAATTTGAGAGATGTTGGTCGTTCCTTGCAAAACTTGGCTCGTCTCACCAAAGACCATATCGCTAACCGCCACAGAACGTTCCAAGGCGAATTGGCCCAGGATTTGGCAGACTTGTCGCAATTGCTGCTTGAAATCGTTGGCAATCACAACAACAAGGGTGATATCAACGCCTTGCATGCCAACGCTCAAACGCTTTTGGCTCGTATTGAAGTCATCCAGGAAAAGATGCTTTTGAATGGCCCCGAAGATGGCTTCTCCTCTCGCGGCTGCGAACTTTATTTGAGCTTCCTGCTCTTTGCCCGCGAGTTGGTTAACCACTACGAAATCATCGCCATGCTGCAGCAAAAGCTAAACGCAGCCTCTGCGAATCAGCAAACAGCTCCGGCGACTCAAAACGCTTAACTCTTTATGAGTCTGCACTAGGGAGAGCCTCGGCTCTCCCTTATGTTATTTGGGCCGTATGCGTATAATGGCTTTCACTATGAATGAAACAAGCTCTCAAAAGAAATCTGCCCGCACTGTACTGGCACCGATTGCTGACGACTTAAAAGCTGTCGACGGCATTCTTGCCCGGGAATTTTCCCACAGTCAAAGTCCCACCATTACAGAAATTGGCTCTTACATCACACAGGCCGGCGGCAAACGTATGCGCCCTGCCCTGCTGATGCTGATGGCAAGAGCTTTGGGCTATGAGGGTACCAATCACAGAGAGTTGGGCGCCACCATTGAGATGCTGCATACCGCAACCCTCATGCATGATGACGTTGTGGACGAAGGCAAGATGCGTCGCGGCCGCCCCACGGCTAATGCGACTTGGGGCAACAGTGTGGCGGTTTTAGTGGGCGACTTTATGTACACCCGCTCGTTTGAAATGATGATTCGCATCGGAAACCTGCGTGTGATGCAGGCGCTCGCCAGCGCAGCAAATACGCTTAGCGAAGGCGAAGTCATTCAAATGAAAAACGCTCATGACCCAAGCGTTGATGAGGCTCGTTACCTTAAAGTCATTGAACGTAAAACTTCCGTTCTTTTCGCGGCGGCGGCAAAAATGGCTAGTGCCCTCGCTCAAGCGTCTGAAGAGGAAGAAAAGGCGCTTATTGACTACACAATGGCTCTCGGCAACGCATTCCAAATCGCCGACGATATTCTGGACTACTCGGGCGACCCCTCCCAAAGCGGTAAACAAATCGGCGCAGACTTCGCAGAAGGCAAGGTCACGTTGCCCGTCATTTACGCTTTGCAAAGCTGCTCGTCGGAAGATCGCGCTTTTGTGGAAGAAGCCATTCGAAACGGACACGGGGATTTTGAAAAAATTTCCGCCATTATTCAGCAAAGCGGCGCTATCGAAAAATGCAAATCACGCGCCGCGCAGGAGCTTGAAAAAGGAAAGCGCGCACTCGACTGCTTGAGGCCTTCCATTTTCAAAAATTCTCTGATAGAATTGCTGTCCTTCGTTGTTGAGCGCAAGGCTTAACAGCGCGGATTGTCGGGGTGTAGCTCAGCCTGGTAGAGTACTACGTTCGGGACGTAGGAGTCGGAGGTTCGAATCCTCTCACCCCGACCAGGATTCCAAAAGCGACCTTGTTGCCAGGTCGCTTTTTTTGTTGCCCTTTGCTATCCTTTTCCTTACAAACAAAGGCTTTCCGAGCGATTTTTCCGCAAAAAGTTTATTGCCCACTGTCGCCCGCTTTTGCCACAAGCTCGCGTTTATAAGTAACAACTATAAGTAACAAAAACACCGTTTTTGCGATCCGGGAAATTTCATTGTTACTTATAAAAGGAAATGATATGCCAAAGCTGCTCCCCAAGATCACCGACAAAAAGCTGCAGAGCATCACAAAAACAACCTCCTGCGGCGGCGTCCCTGGCCTCATTATCAAGGTATCAAAACTGCAAAACGGCTACATTCGAAAGTATTTTTTCCTGCGCTATCAAAGAAACGGAGCAACACGCCATTTTGCCCTGGGAGCCTATCCAGAAATGTCTCTGGCCGAAGCCTTCAAAAAGGCTGCAGACTGGCGCAAAAAGCTCGATGAAGGCATAGATCCATCTGAAGAGCAAAAAATCAAACGTATGGCCATCCAGCACAAAAGCCTGACCGTTGAGGAGTTGATTTTCAAGTGGATTGACTTCAATGTGGCACGTGGCCGCTGGGCTGACGCCTCACGCCCCCGGGATGAGTTATGGCTCGGGTATCTGCGCAATCATGTACCGGTTGACGTGGCCACAATGCCGGTCATTCAACTAACCGCTGAGCGCCTGGCTGACGTGTTCGCTGAAAAATGGCGCACAATGATCGACACACCTGAAAGAATCCTGTCGGATCTCAAACAGGCCATCGACTGGGCTATGCGAGAAAAACTCATCCCTGCAGGCCCCAATCCGGCCCAAGTCAAAGATGGCCGTCTCGGAGATCTCCTGCCTCTGCAGCGGCCGCAAAGCGGCAATGAACCAGCCTTGCCACCGGATCAAATGCCGGCGTTTTTTGCCGCGCTGCTCGATCACGTGCGAACCTCTCAGGGCGCACGGTGTCTCGCCTTTGCCATCCTCACGGCAGCCAGAAACTCCACTGCCAGAGAAGCCCGATGGGATGAAATCGTCTGGGATTCCCCAAAAGGATCCATGCACGTCATCCCTCGCGAGCGCATGAAAGTGAAAAAGAACAAGATCCCTTTCGACAGAAAAACACCTTTGTCGCCTGAAGCGCTTTGGCTTTTGAAAACCGCTCCGCGCTTCGAACTTGAGTGTCCTTTTGTCTTTCCAAACATCCGAGAAGGACGATTTGAACCCATGTCACTTGACGGCCTCTCAAAGCCTATCAAAACGCTGCACATGGAAAAGAAAAAGCTTGACGGCATCGGCTGGGTGGATCTCAATCAACTCAACCCCACCGGTTTTCCGCGTCGAGTGACGCCTCATGGACTTGCTCGAGCGACTTTCAACACCTGGGCAAAAGATGCAAGCGGCTTTAACCATCCTCAATTTTCTTGGGATATCCGTGAAAGCTGCTTGGATCACAGCCATGAAAACTACTCTTGTGCCTATGATCGCGACCAGGCGATTGGAGAAATGCGACTGGTCTTTGATGCCTGGGCTAAGTTCTGCATGAGCGAAGTTTCAGCCATTAAAAAGAAAACGCTCGGCATTGAATAAAAAAAAGCCCGGGGCGCGCCCGGGCAAAATTCACTGCAGCTTTCTTACTGCGTTCCGGTCCGTGTTAAGCTTTCCAAGTAATACGCAGCATCCTGAACCGCTTTCCGAAAGTCGGACAAGCAACTCTCCACAGCGGTCGTCTGATCGCTTACCAGACTGGCCGGAATCGGTGTTGGCTGCGGGCACTCTACTGGCACGCTGCGCGTCGCGCAACCGCTGAGCATAACGAGCAAGATCAAGCTCAAGCCGGCGAGCACGATCAATCTCAGCATCACGCTCGCTAATAGCTTGAGCCAGTACCCGACTTTCGTTTTCCAGTTTTTCATTGTGTGACTCCACTAACTTTTCAACGGCTCGAGCATTTTCTCTTTCCATGTCCGCGATTTCCGCCTTATACCCAGACGAAGTAACGAACCACCCCAAGACAAACCCAGCCAGAGCGCAGATCGCGTAAAGGTACTTACTCATCTTTTAAAAACAACTCCTTTTCTGCTTCGCGCCGGCGAGTCAGGCCATCGAGCACCTTGCCGCCGGACTTATTCCAGCGCAGAAACTGGTCTGCAGCCTCCTGGATGCGCCCCGTGTTGATCAGTCGCAAGAGAGTTGAACTGGCCACGGCATGCACGCCGACATTGAACGCCAAGGAAAGCAGCGCAATGAACTGATTGGCGTTAATTGGAATATTGACGTACCGGGAAAGGGCTTGCGCATGTTTTGCAAGATCCTCACAAAGAAGCACCTTGGCTCTCTGTTCGGTAATTTCAAGATCCTCCGTCACATCGGGACCGGTATGCCCATAGCCGATCGTTAAAACCCCAGCAGGGCATCGATAAGTCTTAAGTCTCAAGCCTTCAAACTGCGCCACAAAATCTGCAGCGATTGCCGGCTGAAACGCACCAAAACTGTCCGCTTTCATTTTTTTCCTCCCTCAAAATCATCCACAGCGTTTTCAACCCGTTCATTAAGCGCTTTGATCAATCGACGAATGCCGGACGGAATGACGCTGCCAAATCCACAAGCCTCAATGTTTTCCAAGATGCTGCCGACTTCCCCAGCCGCGTAGGCGCAGATAACAATCGATTGCAAAATCTCAACATGAATGAGCGAACTAAAAACGACATCAAGCCCGTGAGCCAAGGCCACAATGCAGAAGTACAGAACCTTTTTGATGACTCCGATACCGCACTGCTTGCTGGTCCAGGTCCCCCGGACAATAGAGGCCAATGTCCCTGTAATAAAATCGATGCATACGAAAATAATCAGCCACATAAAAAGCGGGCCTATATCTCCGAATGCAAAACTTAAAAATCCGCCCACGGTGCCACCTAAAATCATGAGAGATCTTTCTGCGCCCTGAGGCAAAATCGTTGTCAACATTGTTTTCTCCTGATCGGAGGCAATAAAAAACCCGCACGCTGGCGGGTTTCTTATTGCTCTCCGAAAACTTTATTGAAGCAATGTTTGCACCTCTGAAACGCTATATCCCAAGCGCTTGAGTTTGCTGTTTTCAACCTCTCGATATTCAAACTGATAGCGCACCACTTTTTCGGCATCGCCGGACGTGTCGTGCTGCTCTTCAACCTTATGCGTGTCATCGGTCACGCCAGGTTCATCCTCGCCCAATTCCTTGACGAAAAACCATCCGTAATTCGAATCCAAAAGAGCCTGAAACTCAGGAGCCCAGAGCTCTTTTGCAAAATTCAAACGGACATATTCATAATCCTCGCGGGTGTTTAAAGTTTTCGGAAAACCTTGCATTTTGATCACCTAAGTAAATGTGTGATAACTGCCGACCTTTTTAATAACCGTTTCAAACGGAATATGCTCGGCATATTTTTCGGTTTGCCGCAACAGCACTTCGCTGGTACTGAAAAGCACATGCTTTTCGCCGTCCAGTTCAAACTGCAGCTGCAGGCAGCGTTTGCCCTTGACTGCTTTAGAGTCGATGACGCGAAAACCGGTCACGACAATGGTTTTATTGAAAACCTCAGCGACGGGCATTTTTTCTCCAACGAGCCCTTGCTCATCCGCAAAGTCACTGAACTTTTTCATGATTTGCTATCTCCTTTTTGATCTCTGCCAGTTTTAATGACAAACTGAAATGCCTCGTGTTGGCATGTTTAAGCCACCCTTCGGTGCTGGCCACTTTCGCGGTCGCTCTCTCAACCGTCAGCCTGCCTGACTCCAATTCATGCAATACAACCGACATCCGTTTTTTGACTCGCTTGGCCGTCGATTTCCTCACCAGAATGTAACCTTGCGGAAAATGACGATATCCAAGAAAATCAATTCCCTGAGTTACCGGAAAAACTTCACACTTGCTCAAACGCAAGAGCAACTTGCTGCCAAGGAAATCTTTGATTTCACCGGCAAGCGCATGAAGCTCGCTTTTGTCGTTTGAAAAAATGACGAAATCATCGCAATAGCGCAAATAGGGCTTGATTCGCTTTTCTTGCTTAATAAAGGTGTCAAGCTCATTGAGGTAGATATTGCCAAACCATTGGCTCAAGTAATTTCCAATCGGTACATTTTTGCCATTTGGCACACTGCCGATAATCTCATCCAAAAGATTCAAAAGGAACGGATCCTTGAGTTTCTTACGAATGATTTTTCTGAGGACCTCATGATCGAGCGAGGGATAAAACTTGCTCACATCACATTTCAAGCAATACTTAAATTGCCTTGTCCATTGCATGCACCGCCGAGATCCGGCGTGCTGACCTTTGCCAATTCGACAAGCGTAGGAATCGGAGATCAAAAGCCCATCCCAAATGGGCTCCAACACTTGCATGATGGCATGGTGCACTATTCGATCCGGATAAAACGGCAAAATGAAGATTGTGCGCTGCTTGGGTTCGTATATGACCTTTGTTTTGTACTTTGCTGTATGGTATTGGCCGCTGATGAGCATGTTGTGCAATTCCTGCACACACTCATCCTCCCTGGCAAGCACTTTTTTAACTTTGCGCTGCCAGCGCTTCCCCCTTGAGGCATTCTTGATCGCAAGCCGCAGATTTTCAGGATCCACGAGCTTGTCCCAAAGATGTCCATGTCTTTTCATTGAAATGTATGAGGCACGACGTTCGCTTATTGCTACTAGCCGCACCTCATTCCCTTTGTGTGTTTTCCCTTTCGAGAAGGCCAAAAGATCCAGCCGCGGGATTAGGCAAAGCCTGTACTCTGCGTATCGGACGAAAGCCGGCACCTGTTATTCGCCCAGCTGTTAGACGAAAAGTTGTTCAGATTCGCCGTGCGAGAACCGCAATTCGACCTGTTGCCCCAGTTCGCCCCAACATGGCTGCGACGCAGCAAACTGATGCAAGCCTTCACTGGAGATCTTTCAGCCGTAAGGCATTTTAGATGGGGGGGGGCGCTGATGGCAATACCCTTTTGTTAAAGCCCTCCTTAAAAAATTGCGCGGCCGGCTTCGCCGGCATTACTTTCCGACTTGCGGTTTGCAGACCGCGACCTCCTCGGCCCTCCGGTTAGAGGTTTACGACCCGTGGCTCGGACGAAAGCCGGCACCCGTTATAAGCCCAGCCGCGAGACGAAAAGTAGTACAGAACCGCCGAGCGAGAACCGCAAAGCGACCCGTCGCCCCAGAACGCCCCAACAAGGCCGCGACGCAGCAAACCGATGCAAGAGCCGTGCCCAGTGGAATCGAAAGCGGGATTAAATACGCTCTCCTTTTTCCACGAATAGCCATCGAGGTAGTAACGCATCTCGCCCTCGGTATACGTTTCGGAATTGGACTCTGTTCGCCAAGTCGCGCTGTGACCATCCCAGGAATCAAAAACATCTGAAGTCCATTGCCACAACGCCCCGCAGCAGTCCTCAATACCATAGTTCGAAATCATTCTGCGGCCAGCCGTATCCACGTGTCCGCCGGTCGTATTTGGATCCACACCTCCGGAAATGCTTGTTTCCTCGTTTGAGCCCTTTGCAAACACAATGAACTCATCGCGACGAACCAAACGCTTGCCGACCAATCCTGCATACTCAGCGAACTTCTCACCGTGGAAAGCGGGACTCGAAGAGCCGTCAGCAGTCAATGCTCCGTAGGCGCTCACAAGCTTGCTGCCGTTGTAAGACCCGAGATAAATATCGACCCAAATGCCCAATCCCTCAATCCAAACCATGCCCTCCGGCTCGCTCACCGGCCGGTGCAGCAGATCCCAAACGGACAAAGGCAAGATGTCGCCGGCTGCATAGCCGCTCAACGTATGCCCCGAAATCGTGCCAACAGAGGCGCACAAGCAATGGAATCCGCCGATTTTCCGAGAGTTTTGAGCGTTATATCCGGTCGGCACTGTACTGTTGAGAGAAAGCACAAACACCGGTTCGGATCCAGATGTCGGCTTGCAGGCGTAGATGTATACATCCTTGCCCGCTCGAGCGGCCGCCTCTCCCACAGTGCTTAGCTGCAGCGTGGTATCCGTTGTGCTGATGTAGCCCGCGTTGCCAATGTTGACCTGCGTATTGGCGGGAATCGTTACGGACGTTTTGGCCACCGTCGGCAAATTCGGCCGCTTGTACCAACGAGGCGACGAAGCAATGATGAGCTGCGTCGTGCCAGCCTCTGTCAAGCCCATGTTTTCTCGAGCCTGCTGCTGCTCTTGCGGCGTCAGTGTTTGCTCGGCGGTGCTTACCGGCTTTTCGGAAAGCTTGCCTAAGCCGATCGACCCGTCCTGGAAAGCACTGCCGTTGAGGCTCCCGGGTTTTTCAAGTTTGGCTTTAAGCCCGGCTGGCGAGACAGCAACACCAGACAAAAGACCAGCCTCTACCTCTGCTGCCGTGGCCATCCGGACAATGCCGGCTGTTGTCGTTGTGGCCGGAGGATTGAAAAAGTTCGTGTTACCCAACTCGATGTCTGTTTCTCCGGCTTGCTCGAGCACCAGATCAAAGGACATCAAAAGTTGAGAGCCGGCGGCCTTCTGGGCCAACGGCGTATCTTGACTGATCACAGCAAAAAGCACACCATCGTCAGTAAAGATACCGGCCTCATAAACCGTATAGGCCTCTGCAGAAAAGTCAGAAACAGTCACATGAATGATATTGTCTCCAACCGCACCGCCTTGAATCGTGTCCAGGGTTTTGAACGACGCCTGCAGCGCAGTTTCCTGCCCTGTCGGCGTATATTTCCCAGTGCCGAACTGTACCGTTTCAAAAATCACGGGTGTTGTCCCGTTCTTTTGGGCATTCACCAACGCGGCGAGGCCTGCATCAGTGATGGTTAAAACGTAAGCCATTAAAAGCTCCTTATTACGCGACTGTCACCACGCGCAAAACGTTTGCCAGTCGCATGTGACAAAAAACGGCCTTGCGGCCGACCTGAAAAGCACTTACAGAAACGGGCCGGATAATCGGCCCGATCTGAATGCCCAAACGCCATGGCTTTCGTTGCCCTGACGCCCTTGCAAAACTTGCTGTGCTTGCCGCACCTCCGACTTGAATCCCTCCTTTGACGTTTTGGCTGAGCGTGAAGGTGTAGTGAGATCTCACCGGCTTTGAGGCATCAAGCAGCAGGAAAAAATCCTCTTGCATTTGCTCGGTGAGCGTCCCCTCAATGTCGCCTAACGTCGCTGTGATTTTGAATGTATGCGCAGCCGCTTTTGGGCTTTCCTGCCACCACTCAACAATGGAGACGGCAGATCCCAAAGAGGCCAGCACATTCTTAACGGCCGACAACGTGCCCATTCTTGCCTTTTGAGCAATAATGGATTTCGCAACCGAGCGTTTTAGATCCAACGGCCACGATTCGCGCCACGTCGTGAGATTGCGGCCAACCGCAAAGTGATCGAGCTGCTCGCTCGTCAACTCATCAATGTGCGCGTAGATCGCAACCACATCCACGACGCCGGCAACTGCTCTTAACTGAGGATCCACCGCTGCAGCCGCTGTAGCCATTTGCTGATCATGCGTCAGACTTTCAGGCAGCAAATCCTCAAGCAGTACATCCTTGATCGTTTTCATTACTCATCCTTATAGCCCTTGAAATTGACTGTAACGCCGGTGCACTGCGCCACTTCGGTAGCACCAAGAGCGGTAAAAGCCACCGGCAAAAGCGTCGTTCGATCAATTCGCGCCGCACCGGCTGCATTGACTTTGGCAATCAGCTCATCCTGCACGATGTCTCTGCCGATTTTCGACTGCTGCCATAAGCGGTAAGACTCCACTGCTTCAGTCACAGCCCTTTGGATCGTCTCGAGCTTATTGGCATCGGTTCGATTAACCCAGTAATCCACCACGATTTTGTAGTTGACAGCCGTCGGCGCAATGGTTTTTACATAGTCAGTCAGCGGCCGGATAGTTTCGTCACTTAAGTGCTCAAGCAATCCCTCAAGAAAGGTTTCGTTTGGAAGCTCCCCGCCCTCAAGCAGGGGATACACATCCACTTCGCCTGCAACAGGAGAGGTGACGGCAACATCCACTATCGCCGGGGAATACGATTTGGTGTAATAGATGTAGGAAAGCTCGGGACCAGCCACTGAAAAACTGTCCGGACGCAGCCGGATGCGCTCGGCATACGCTGGATCTCCCTCGACATCCGTTCCGCCTTGGCTTTCAGTGAGATTTTCCGCCGAAGCCAAATACGCCATCGGTAAGACGATTGTGGAGATCTGTCCCGCTAAAAAACCGTTTCCCACTTCGCCGGCCTGCACGCATGAAGCCGGTGCATCACCGGTCAGATCGCCGGGCTCGATTACGCACTCCTCATCGGTTGAAAAGGTCACTTCGCCAGCCGAGACCTCAAAGCCAGCAGGAATCACAAACGCATTGCCCAATGCTTGAGACAAGGTAAACCTCAAGGTTGTGGCAGCCTTGGATGCTCCAAGGCGCTCAACCGCGATCGATTCCCCCAAGGCATCCAAATACTCGCCTTGCGCATAGGAAAGCAAGTTTTGCTGCGCAGCATAATTCACATCTGTTCTCAACTGGATGATGGTTGCTGCAAGCCCCAATAAAAACAGCCGGCGAGGATCCCCGGCTGCGAGCGTCACATTAGCGATTTTTTCGTACTCTCGAATGATCTCGGTTTTGATTGTCTCCGGATCTGTTTTCAGAAAATCAACAGCTGGCAATCCCCACCGAGGAATAACCTCTTGACTCATTTAAGCCTCTCCTTTAATGCTGATTGTCACTCTGGGCCGAGTCAGACCATCCTGGCCATCCTCGACACTCTCATCAAAACTCACGGCCTCAACAATGGCCCTCGGCTCGAAACGCTCAACAGCCTCAATAATTTCGGCCTTCATAAGAGCTCTAGCCACATTGATCGGCTGATCGATGTGCTCCCAGGACAGACCAAAATCTCTTTCGAGCGGTACAGATCCCAGGCGCGTCGTCAAAATGGTTCGGACGTTCTGCAGAATCTCTGCAATTTCCGATGAGGGAGCAAAGTCAATTCCCTGCTTTAAATTCACCAGGTATTCACTCATGCGGCCTCCGTCAAGGTAATAGTTGCTTCAGCCACCAAACAAACGCCGGCTCCCGCAAAGTGCTTTCGGTTTTCGCTCACCGACTCAATCACAAACTTACCAAGGTACTCGCCGCCAATCACCAACACATGACTTTCGTGACCTTTCAAAAGTCGATTGAGCACAATCAGTCCGGCAACAGGAGGCGTTCTGAGCGTCGCATCAAACCGAATCTTGAAAGTGACTCTGGCCAAATCGTCACCGATCCACTCCAAAACCGGTTTCTGTCCAATGACTTCATGCCGAGCCCATCGAGTCGATGTTTCGCGCGAGAGATCCTTAAATGTGTGCACGACATCGGCCGAACACACAAACGGGAGACTCCCAAAAGTTCCTATGACTCCAAGCATTATTTTTCCTTAGATATTGGCTCCAGAAACGGTTCCGGACGCGTTGACATTCCCAGTTGTGGAGACATCACCGCTCACGTTTAAATTTCCAGTTACCGTCATGTTTCCCTTAAAAGTCAGACTGTTTGACTCAATCTGCGCCGAGGATCCGTTTAAAACCATCTTCGTCGCACCCATGGTGAGCGTGAGTGTCGGAGCGGTCAAAGCAATGGATTGCCCGGCAGACATTGAAGCTGTTTGTCCGGCTTCAATAGCCACGCTCTGGCCTCCTTTACCCGCCAAGGTCTGCTTACCCTCAAGCGAAACCGTTTGCGGTGCCTCAACGCTCACCGAAGCTTGATCGGCATGGATTTTGGTATTGCCAATCACAATGTCCAGGGCATGGGCCTTGCGGTCGTAACTCACCCTCGTTTCATCAGAAAAAACTACCGTTCGCTTGTCCCGATCGTTTTCCGGCGGCACGACCTCTCCGGCATAAAAGCTGCCCACGATGTAGCCATCCTCTTTCGAGAGAAAGACGCAGAGCACATCCTCGCCAATGTCCGGCAGCCGGTAATCGTGATTGTCAATCGTGTTTGGCTGCAGCACCGGCAGCCAGTCGCTTGTCACCGAGTCGTCATCATCAAACGTGACCCGGGCACGGCACATTTTGGGATCAACGTCCGTCACCTCGCCAATCGCCCCGGTAAAGTAGCTGCCGGAACGATTAAAAACGTCATAAAAATTCATGAGATCCAACCTCAATAATTGTTATTGACGCGCCGCACGGAAAGACTCGTTTCGTAACCGGATCCCCCGCCCGAATGCGACGCCTCTTCGATAATGAACCGACCATCAAAAGAGCCGAACCCCTGGCACTCAATCACCTCACCGGCTACCAAAAACGGATCTCCCAACACCCTCAATGAGCCTGTCATGCGCCGGCCATTGAGCTGACGTAGCTTGGCCTTGGCCAACCGCTTTGCTTCATCCAGAGAAGTCGCACGCTTGCGCATTTTGTATTCCTGGTCATTGGGGCCGGCATTCGGATCCCGATAGGTGTAAGACATCACTGCCGGATTGATCTTTTTGTCCGTCACCTTCTCCAAATTAAAGTTGTAGCTTGCTGCCGACCCTTTCTTTTTCTGCTTAGGATCCCGCCATTCAACTGTCACAGCACCGTAGCTGCCGCTTTGAGCCGTTTCAAAGTCGTAACTCAACACTCCGGACTCGCCCAATACAAAACTCGCTGCTGGCTCTTTTTGCTCATAACGATCTTGGCTGAAAATCACCAGCTGCTCATCAGTGACTTTCAGAGAAAGTCCAGCTGCTTCGCAAAGTCTTTTCAAAAACGCCAAATCAGATTCTTTGTCCTGGTCAATGCGGTCATACGTCGGATCCTCCGAAACATCCATTAAAAGCTCCAACTCAGCTTCTGCCGCGATTGTTTTTGCAATGTCGCTCAGTTTTCTGGATTCCCAAGCACGGGATTTCGCCAGCTTTCGAATAGGCTGGTTAAGCGGAATTGATGTTGCTCGAATCTCAATAACCGAAGGCTTCCCGGACAATCGAATACTGTCAACATAAAACGTGCCGCAAAAAAGCTCCGGGCCCGGCGCGGATACAGTGCCGGCCGACAAATACATCCGAATCGTTTCGCCGCCATCCGGACGCCATGACTGAGCCCACTTACCCTCCGGATCTTTTAGCGTCAAAGAGATCTCATCGGCTTGCCCGGTTTCGTGATCGCTATAAGACCACGCCAAGAGATCCGCAGCCACATCCTGCGTCACATCCTTTTCGTCCCTGGTAAACAATAACCGCAGCCTCGTTTGTCTGGGTTCATTCATGCTTGGCCTCTTTTCCAGGGCGGCAGCGTTTCGGCCGCCGTTTCAGTTATTGCCGGCGTTTGCAATTCGACGCCAGCCGGAAAAATCACCACATCACGGACTTCAGGATTAGACGCTATCAACACATGCATCTGCATTTCCGTTCCGTAAACCTTTTTTGAAATGATGTCCCAGGTATCACCCTGCACCGTTTTGTACATTTCCCTTGCCTCCGACAATGCAAAGGCCCCGAATCCGGAGCCCCAATCAGGCGTAAGACAATCGCTCATCCTCTGCCAGCATTCGCTCAAACTCTCGTCTGAAACTTCTCTGAGCCTCATTTAAACCTCGACGCACACCCTCATAAGCATCTTTTTCACCGCCGGAAATATTGATCACCGGGGCAAAATTGACTGTGAGACCGCCGCCCGCCCCGGGACTCGTTGCAGCTGCCGGCATCGGCTTAATCATGTCCGCCAGTTGAGAAAGCGGAATGATTGCCTCCGGTTCTGCACCTTCCCCCACCATGGCCATCGTTGGAGCGGTTGCCACACCTCCGGCTGCAAGCTGAGGAATTTGAGGAATGCTCAAACCCATCTGCTGCCCGCCAATTCCTGGCACCCAGTCCGGCACCTTGAAAGATCCCAAGGAATTGATGGCTGCAATCACCTGGTTGATCATGCCGATGATGCTGTTAATTGGAGCCTTGACAAAATTCACAAGTCCCGCAAAAGCCGCTCCGATCGCCTGCCCAATCGAGGCCATTTTGGCTTTCACCGCATCCCAGTTTTTGTATAGATAAACACCCGCAGCCACCAACGCAGAAACAGCACTGATCGCAATCCCAATAGGATTGGCCATGGCAAAGCGCAAAGCGACTCCAACGCCTCGAGCACCAACTGCCATGAGAGCCATGGCCTTACTGGTACCGGCGCAAGCAAGACTCCAGGCTTTTGTTGCAACGGTTGATGAAACTATGGAGGCCTTGAGTCCTAAAAGTGCTCTTTGAACCGCCAAAACCGCCCCAGTCGGATTAGTCATGGCAAAACTCAAAGCAGCACCTAAACCTCGAGCGCCAACCGTCATGAGCTGCACTGTTTTAGATGCTCCGACGCACGCCAGAGACCAAGCCTTGGCCGCCGCAGTGGATGTCATCAGAGCCTTTTGAACCGAAATCACTGCACTTTGAGCTGCAATAAACGGCATTTTGGTAAAGAGCACGGCTGCTCGGACCGCATGAAATGCCAGTGCAGCACCGGCAACACTAAGCCCTAACGTCACCACAGCCGTAGTCAGACCCTGGTTTTCCTTCATGAACCCGCCGATGACAGAGGCTCCCTTGCCAAGAGCCAGGAAAAATTCTCTCACCGGCTCCAACAATGGCTCGCCCATAGCCCCAGTAATGTAAGCAAAACCATTTTGAGCAATCGTCAAAGCGTTTGAGGCCGTACCAACGCGCGACTCAAACTCTTTGAGCATGGATCCGGCGTAATTCTCAGAATCGGCCACCATCTCGAAGTTTTTTCGTAAAACCTCAGTGTTGACCATCAAAGGACCCATGGCTCGGGCACCCTCTTCACCAAACATGGCCGTGAGATACTGAGACTGCAGCTCTTTAGGCACTTTGGCCTTAATAGCCTCCAATACATCCAAAATGGCTTTTGGAGCGTTGGTTTGCACATCCTTTTGCAACTGCGTCGGATCAAACCCGATGTTGCTGAAGGCCGTCGCCTGCAGCTCGGTCATGCCGCCGCCCTTCACCATCGAGCGCATAAAGGCATTAATACCGGTTGCAGCCACTTCAGCCTCTGCGCCGGCACCGATCGCGGTTGCCGCCAGCGCAGCCGTTTGCTTTTCCGTTAAACCGGCCACCTTGCCCAGAGCACCATATCGCAGCAGAACCTCGCCGATCTGCTTGGCTTGGGCTGCGTTTGAGTTGCTCAGAGCGTTAGTTGCGTCCGCAAGCTCAAGCGCCTGGGCTTGCGTAAGCCCCATAGAGGATCGCCATTTGGCCATCATGTTGCCGGCCTCTTCAGCCGTGATGTCAAAAGCAACACCCATCTTGGCCGCCTGCTCGGCAAACGGCACCAGCTCATCAGCAGCAATGCCGGCTTGTCCAGCAGCTGCTGCAATCTGCGCAAGACCCACCGCAGACATCGGGATCTCCAAGCTCATTTTTTCGAGCGTGGCCTGCATTTTCTGCAGCCCTTTAGGATCCTCAAAATCCACCACTTTGTTGATGTCAGCCATGGCATCCTGCATGTCCATTGCTTGACGCACCGGAGCGGACAATGCATTGACAGCAGCGCGCCCCAATGTTGTGACCGCAACGGCCGACTGCACCGCCGCTTCCCCGATCGCCTGTTGCTGACTTTTGAGCTGCGCTTGTTTTGCCGAAAGTGCATTGAACTTAGCAAGGGCTCGGTTAGCCTCTTCGGTCCCTTGCACGAGCTGTGCTTGCTTTTGCGTCAGTTCTGTCGTACTGCGGCCGAAGCCAGCCATCGCCACATTGGCCTTGCGTAGTGCTTCCGACTGCCTATCAAAAGCGCTCTTTACTTTGGCAAGTTTGCGCTCTTCCTGCACCAAAGCTGCCTGCATTTGCAAAGACGGTTCCTGCAATCGACTCATGGCTGAGCGCAAATTATCCACGACAGCCTTCTGCCGGGAATAATCACTAAAAAGCGCCCCTGTTTCCCTACGTAACTTGAGCAGTCCGTCAATTTTTGACGCAGCTTCATTGAGTTCTGCAGAGCGCTTTGCGAGCATAGCCATCTTTTCATCAGCCCCGGTAAAGCTTGTAGAAAATCGGCGCTCTAGCTCTGCATCCAAGCGGAATAAAACTTCGTATTGATTTGCCATTTTTTTGTACAATCAAATGAGAGGAGTCGTCAAAAATGTGCCAAAGGAAATACTGTAGAAATTGCCCACACTGGGAGCGCCACAAATGGTACGGCGGCGGTTATTGCTGGCTTGATGTTCTTGCTCCCACTCCTAAATCAAAATTCGGCGTTTTCTGGGAACATTTTGAGAACATCATTGTCCTAATTGGGATCATTGCGCTCTTTCTTTTCTTCCCGGCCGTCGTCATCTTTTTCGGTTAGCATTGCCCTTTTCCTGCCGCTGCTGCTCCATAGCCACGTGGTAGCTCCACTGATAAAGCTCAACAATCGGCACACCGAACCACTCCAGAGCACTGCCTCCGGCACCGGCCCAAACCAGCTTTAGCCCTAAGATGCGGATGTCCCAGAGGGTTCTGTCGATGTCTGTTTGCTCATCTCTTCTACGACGGCCTCTCGCGCCTTTTTCATTTCTTGAAATTCGGCTGACAGGAGACCGGAAAAGAGCAAAAAATTGATGGCCGACTGAGTAATCCCGATGTAGTCCGGGGCGCTCACGTGATCGAACAGACCAACCGGCACCTTGGCTGCACGAGCGGCAAAGCAAGCCGCGAAATCCGTGTCCATCGCAATCACAGACTTCTGCAGCAACGGGTTTCGCTGTTCAAATTCCCTTTTAGCTGCAACCACATCGCGGCCGCTCATGGCCTCAAAATCAAACCGCAATTCTTTGTAGGTTTCGCCCTCAAATTCAACCGGACGGGTAAGTTTGAAAGTTGGAGAGTTCATTTCAATTTGCCCGAGACGTTTCCGCCCCGGGCCCTTTAGTTAGTTCAATCCCAAATCGCTTCGCACCGAGGCAAGCAAGTCGTTTCCATTGATTCGGCACACAAAGTTGTACTTATCAATTTCAAGCACCTCAGCACCACCCACAAAGAGTTTGATGTAAATCACCTCAAACTCCTGCTCGCTGTCGGTTGCCGTACCCGGCTGCAGACTGCCCATGTTGAAGGACTTCGGAATGATTTTCATCGTAGTCCGTACCGGCATCGTGGTGATTTCACCGGTTGCTGTTTCCGTCACCTGCTGCGAAGCACGGCAATCCACTTGGTGAGCACGCTGCTCGCAAAGCGCGACCGCATCCGGCTCAATCGAGCGCCAGTGAAAGGTTGTCGTCATTGCCTGGAAGTGACCCAAAACAGGCGACTCAACTTCCCCGGCAATACCGGCACCGCTTACGGTGTCTGCCATCGCTTGGATCTGCGGCAAATCAATTGACGCAATACCCAAAAACTTTCCTGCTTCATTGAAAACGGCGGCATTGACCACACGCTCAATGATTTGATTGGCTCCGTTCGCCATGATCCCCTCCAATTACCCAAACAGCGTTTCAAGATACGAAACGTCGTACTCAACAACGAAATCAATTTCACGATTGGGCGAAGGCGGTGTGACAAACACATGGAAACGCGCAATGCCGTCCATCAAATCCGTTGTAGCGTTTTCAGTTTCCAAAAATTCGACCCGTCCGCCCAGGATGTACTGCTTGGCAGCCAATCCATTAAGCCAGATATTGGCCGAGTCCAAAATGGTGTCGATCTGACGGCGGTTAAGCGGCGCATCCACACGCTGCCAGAAGGTTTGCACCAGCGTATTGCCGATCCAGCCAAACATACGACGAATCGGAATGAACGCATCCTTGACATCGGTATTGCCCGGATAGCACGCTGTGCGATTGCCCCAGCAGACCCAGCCGCCGATAAAGTTCAAGGCCGTCACGACGCCCTGGCTATTAAGGTAGGCTCCGGTATCCGGACCAAGCGTTACCTCAGAGCCATCATCGAGCACTGTTGCTGTCATCTGCAGCGTTTTGTTGGATGGGCTCACGTAAGGCACATCATCGTTTTCACCATCAGTGCGGCCCAACAGTGCAGCCACCTGAGTCGAAAGGTGATACACCGTGTCATCGAGCGCCACCATCGGCCAGCAGCAAATCTGCCGAGGATCCACAACGTTATTGTTGTTTTTCCAGGCAGCCACATCGGTGTAGTTTTTCACCGTCTTTGTGGGGACATCGATCACGCTCACCGCAGAAAAATGCTCGTTGATGCCGACACATTTTGCCGCCATGATGGCGGCCACTGTGGCATTGTCCGAGAATCCCGGAGCAAGCAGAATGCCTGGCACCAAACGGAATTTCGGGAAGACATCGTTGACAAGCTCAAAGCCGCTCTTAACGCCGGCAGTGCTGACGCCACCCACAATGTCATCCTCATCAACCAGACTCGGATCAAGCTTTTCAGCCGTCAGCGTCAAGGCGGTGCCCACCGCACACTTAAACTCATCGTCGCCCTGCAAGGACGTGATGACCAAGTAACCGTCGCTGTCGAACGTGAGGGCATAATCCTCATCGAGCGTGTAAGTCGTCTCATTGTTTTTGAGCACCACGCTCGAGGGCAAAATGCCGGTTTCCGCCACCGTCGCAGCGCCCGTTTTAGCATCGAGCGTGACCGTTTTGGTATCGGCAGACTTTTTGTGCTTCGTCGGATCCAGCACATTGACGATAATGGCCGGACCAACGCCAAAAAGCGAAAACTGGGCATAGGCAAACTCAGAGATCGAGTAGGCGTACTTTTTCAACCCACTTGTCGCATCAAGCTCCGCCGGCACAAACCCAAACGCCGCCACGACTTCCTCATAACTCGAGCACATCACAGGGCGATTGACGTTTGTCGGATCGGTCATGTTGACCGGAGCGCAACCCACAATGAAGGGAACACCGGCCGAAACGGTCACCGGAGGCAGCACGGAGGTCGCAACCTCCGAAACCTTCACACCATGGTTATAGGCCATGATTCTTTACTCCTTACTTTTAAAAAGATTCGTCAGATAAAAATTGAGGATGTGTCCTTTACGGTTCACATCCTTTCGAGCTTGCTGCAGACCTTCAACCGGCACCATCAAGTGCGCAATATTCGGGTACTTCTCAATCAAGCTTTTGACCGGAGCCGTGTAGTCACCGGAAAGAAAAACCGTGTGCTTCACAAGCCCTTTGAGCGAAGGGCCGATGTAAACAACAGCCCTTCGTTTTTTACGTTTTCTTAACTCCATCAAAATCCCCCGTGAAATCAGTGATCGGATGCGGATTGCGCATCAGCCAGCGCGTTTTCATGTTGACCTGCCAATACGGATAGTCATCAATGTCGGTGTTTTGCACCTCGATCGGCAGCTGCAGCACGTAGCGCCTGGCCAGCAAACCATTGGGCAGCGTTTTCAACGCCAGCCGGATGCGGGAGGCCGCATTGAGGCCATCCTCGTGCGCTTTGATTGGATAGAGCTCTTTGCCATCAGAATCCAAGCATTCGTCGTAAGTGCAAATCGAAATTCGCACCTCAACCTCTGTTGTTTCCTGGTCAGCGCTCGAGCTCTCAAAGGCAATCACCACGCACGGATAGTCGCTCTCGCTGCGGTTGTTTGGAGGCAGAAAGCCATTGATCACCGCCGGATGGACAAGTTCTCCTTTTGGGTTTTTCAACACTACGTTTTTGAGCGCCTTTTCCACCTCATCACGCAGCGCCTTGCAAAGCAAAACCTCAATCATTTGGATGATCCTTTCAACAGCTGCCGGGCCTCATGATCCAGTCGCTTTTGCATCACGTCCTGCATCTTTGCCTGCACACTCTGCACTGCCACCTCCTCAATCATTTGCGGCACAGCGCGGTCAAACTTTTTCTCAATCGGAGCTCCCAGGCGCTTGCGGCCGTTTCGTCGATCCTGATACACCCTTGTTCGGGGCGCATTTTCGTTTCGCTCGAAAATGTGGCCTTTCCACTTGAAGCCTCGCTGCAGATCAAACGATTGACCTTTTTTCACCGTAACGCGCACCGGCTTGCGGTTGCCGCCGGTTGTACTGGCGTCCGTCGGCGTGTGCTTAAACGCTCTCAAAGGCAGTCTGCTGCCTTTTGAACTCAATTCGCCGGAAAGATTGGCAAGCGTCGCCTTGCGCTCCTTCACAGTCTCACCAATCGCGTCAGATCGCACCGTAAAGGCCTTTCTAACGTCGCGAGAGATCTGTGCCTTGCCGGAGCTCAAAGCGCGATTAACGGCCCTCATAGTGGCCTTCTCGATGCCTTTGGGAACGCTGGCAAGCAAGTCTCTGAGAGTCTTTAGCTTTGCCTCATCGGCTTGGAGTTGGATTTTCATGATCTGCGCTCCTCGGCCACGATGACAATCATTCCCGACTCAACGCCAGCACTCACCACAAGGTGCACACTGCCATCAATTCGGATTGATCCAGTTGCCTTCGGCACCTCCATATCCTTCCCGCTCACGTAAAGCGTGACCGTGTTGGAATAGACGCCCAAGGCCTTTGCCAGAGTCGGATCTGAGTTGATGTTTTTGTCCAGCACGCACAAGATCTCTTTGCCGTCAATGTTGTGTTTTTCCGCAAACTCATCCGGATTGAGAAAAATCCGTTTGACATCCGCAGCCACCATGTCTTTGAAGTAGCTCATGAGATCTCCGTTTGAAGGGACCTTGCGGCCCCTTCGCTCATGGATTAAGCCAAAACGGCGTCATTGAAAATACAGAAGCTTTCCGGATGACGCACGGCCACATCAAGCGACTGCAGCGCGCGGATTTCCACGCCGCCATTGTCATAGGCCGTTGCAGAGAACGGATTGGGCAAGAGCTCAACCACGCCCCATTCGCCGATCACGATGTCAGACCAGTTGCCGAACACAAGTTCAGAGCAGGTCTTTTGGCTAGGCGACTCACCAACAGTGATGTTGGAGCGAAGCTGATTGCTGCGAGCAACCGGATAGCCATTGACTTCGCCGGGTGTACCGTTGGCAAATCCCTTGTCGATCGACTTCCAGAGATACTGGCCGTTGTCATCCTTGAGTTTCTTGAGCGCTCCGATGGTGCGGGCGTTGCACATGTAAGCCATGGCATCGCCGACCACATTGGCTGCCGCAACCTGGGTTTCCATGTCGATCAAGAGATCAAAGCTCAGATCCGTGCCGGTCGTGCCGCCTACCTTACCGACATTGGTCTGGTTGAAAATGCCCTTAGGTTGACCGTTGCTGCCGGTGCCGATCAAGCACGCAGAATCCACGCCCAAAGCAATTGAAGTGATCAACTCATTGCGTACAAAGAGCTCCACATCCAAAGAGGCCTGCTTGAGCATATTGCGGGAAATGAAAGACTTTGCCGCAACCGTCTTCATGGACAAAGGAACCTTGTCGAAAGTCGCATTGGTGCCTGTCACCGTACCGGTTTCCGAAATCCAAGAAACCGTGGAAACGCCGCTTTGGCGCGGGATCTCAACATTGCCGACAAGGCCTGTCAAAAGCGTGGCACCCAAGCGCATCACCATGGCTCGAGCTCGCAACGCTTCGATAAAGGAACCAGTCAAAAGCTGCGTAGCAATCAAATTTCCGCCCTGGGTTGCAGGACTTGCAAAGTAGCCAGGCGTAGGATCGTCACGGCGACCCAACGTGATGTTGGTCGGCATAAAAAAGCCTGCGGTATCGCGCTGCATACGGCGGGCCAATTCCTGGGACACTTCGCGCTCGAATCCGGCCTGACGCCAATCGTTCGTCAAAGCCGCATTTAAGGCGCGCACCAGACTGTAACGGCTGCGTTCGGTTTCGCTCAGACCAATGTCAAAGTCATTGTGTGCACGGCTCGAATCACCGGTGGGATTGGCGCTACGGCCACGAATCGTTTCCATAACCATGGCTCGAGCCTCATCGATCGAGTGCCCTTCATTGATCAGCTTCTGGCGCTGCTCGAGAGGCACGTTGAAATCACGGCACATCGTTTCGATTGCCTGGATGCGCTCACGTTCGGCTTTGCGCTCGGCACTGCGCACTTTTTCGACATCAATATCTGCGGGCTTGGGATCTCCGGCCGCCCCATTCTTGCCGGGCTGTTGACTCGTCGTCATTGCTTTTTCTCCTTCATTAGGATCACTCAAACTCCGGTAAACACCCACCGACGTGTCGGCCGGCACAGTTACCAGGGAGACTTCATAAATTTCCCAGTCTTTTGCTAAAAACTTCGTGCCATCCCTCGACTGGTCAAAGGCATAGACGCGATAACCGCACGAGACATTGACCAGAATGCGGTCCTTCACGAGCTCAAAAGCCCGCTGCGCCTCGTCAGTTTTTGCAAATCGAACCGTTGCATAGGTTCGGTGCTCATCCTGCTCGAGCCGCTCAACCACACCCAAAAGCTTGTCTCGATCGTGGTTAAACAAAAGCGACATCGACTGCTGCCGCTCACCGTTGCGCATAGCCCCAATGTCGTGGCTAAGCGTTTCAGTCCCATATCCGACATCCACCGGCGTATCAGAGGCCACCGGAAAACGCACTGTGCGGCTTTCCTCATTGACCTCCGACTCAGCGACCGCCAGCGATCGGAATCTAAGTTCTTTGGGCATCTTTTCCCCCTAATAAAAAACCGGCTCATTCACCGGTTTCTGTTTCGCCATTTCCTGTTGACTGCTCTTTGATTGTTTCGGTATCGAAATCAAGCCCTAATGCCTTCGCTCGCTCCCGATCGCTCTTGATCATCTTGTCAACATCCTCACGATCTTGGCCGTTGCCAATTGCGGCAATCACATCACTGCGGGACATGAAGCCGTGCTGAACAGCCAACACGTAAGCCTGCACTTCCTTTTGCGGATCCACCCAGGACCATCCACGCGGCTTGAAGCGCACCTTTTGGTAGTGCTCCTTGCGGTTGAAATAGTCGGGAATCCGAACCGCTCCGCTAATTACTGCAGCATCAAGCCACTCTCGGTAAATGTCATGCAAGTAATTGCGGATCAACCAACTTTGCAGCACTCTCCATTGATTGCGGTCATCAAGCAGCGCCAGACGGCTCGAAGAGTAGTTGCTCTGGCTGTAATCGCGGCTCAGAGACTCATACGAAACGCCAACACCAGAAGCAACCTCGCGCAGCATGTAGCGCATAAAGCCATCGAGCTGTGCATTGGGCCGACTTGGAGCAAAGCCGTTAAAAGTTTCACCTGGGAGCAATCGCTGGAATGTTCCCGGCTCACTTTTGATGAAGCGATCAACTTTCTTGAGTTTGTCGAAATCACTCGGGTCCAACGTGTCCAGACTTTGCTGCACAAAACCCATGATGTTTGCCGCCGCTCGAGCTGCCGTCAGTTCGCTTTCGGTGTAGCCGCCCATATCCCGCAACCTGCGGATAACCATGTGCATCCAAGGGACGCCTCTCGTTTGCGGCCACCGGGAAACCAAGTGCAAGTGCTCGATGTCCTTTGCAGGAATCCGGCGCATGGCCTCTCGATGAATCTCACCCGCATAGGCAAAGTCCCCCGGGTGAAAGCGCCTCATCCAATAGGCGACGGGACGCTGCCACTGATCAACTTCAACGCCAAAACGTATCGTGTTGCCGGCTTGCCCCATGTATGTGCCCACGCCATGGTCCAAAAGCAAATCCGGTTCAATCACCTCCAAGGCAAACGGAATTCGACCTTGACCAAAAGGCCGGCGTACTTTCCGGATGATGGCCTCACCGTCCTGAAACACGCCACCGATAGCCATGCGCAAAAGCTCGGTCATGCCAAGCTGCCCGGCAGTGTGGCAGGTATCTTTTTCACACCACCGCTGCCAAGCCTCTTCGATTTGATCGTTAACCGATTGATCCGGAGATCCATCGCGCTTTGTTACCTGAGCCTGCAGGCCAATACCAGTGCCCACCACATTGTCAATCACAATGCGCTGCAGGTTTGCAGCGTGCGGATTGTCCCGAATCATCTGCCGGGACCGATTTCTAAGCGCTGCCAGGCTCGTGAATAACTCACTATCCTGAGACGTGCCGCCGGCAGCCCAATCATTAGTCAGCCGTCCGCCTTTTGCGCCAGCAAACATGCGAAACTTGAGCTTGCCGTCTTTGCCTCGCTCAAAGCGTTTCATTAGTTCGTCATAAATACTCATGGAACAAACTCCACCAACATCCGGCGAGGATCAATGCCCTGCTGCGCACAGGCCTCCAAATAAACTCGCTTCCGCCAGTATTCAACTAAATCCGTCAACTCCTGCAGATTGTTAAAAGTCGTCGACCGCGTGCCGATTGTGTAGCTTTTCACGCGACCGCCGCCTTTTGTGTAGTCAACCAAAGCCGCTTCGGCTTGTGCCAAGCACTTTTGAGCTTCGGTTCGATGATCAAAACCTTCATCATCAACCGCCGGCACAACCTGCAGCTCTTTGACCACTGCAGATTTTTGGTATTGATCCGCCTCTGATACCAAGCGCAGCAGCAAAAACGCTTTCCCAACGGTAAGCTTTGCCGATGCTTTGGGATCCAGGCTCGCAAAGATTCGACCATTGAGCGCCTCGGCCTTTAGGTTGATCAACTCCCCGGCCGATCTCAAGAATGCCGAGAGCGTCGCACCTTCAGGAGCACCGGAAAAAGCCGGCAGATCAGCAAGTCGAAAGCTCCAACTGGCACTGTCGCCGACAATCAATGTCTCTACCATTCGTCACCTCTTCGGTTAAACGCATCGAAAAAGTCATCCCGAACCGGTTTTGCCTCTTCGCGTTTCTCTTCAATCTTTTCCTCTGCAGGTTTTTGCTCTGCAACATCAATCAGATCCATCTGCAGCTGCTTTTGCCTTTCCAGATCCCATTTGGCCGCATTCCAAAGGTGCAGCTTCAAGGATCTGGCAGCGTGAAGCGCATAAACCTCACAGTCAAGCGCCTCATTGCGCACGCCGGACTTTTTCTGCCAGACGCGCTTTGCGCTATGGCTGCTCGGCACCTTCACCTCGCTGGTGATCTGCTCCCAGTAGTCCGGACGCACGCCACTGTACCAGTGCATGTGCCCAGGGCCGTCTCCCTCAAGCTTGATGCGGCCGGCATTGGCATCCACTCCAAGGATCAAGTCTTTTGCTCTGCTGGTGCCGACAATGAACGGCTTTAAGCCAAAACGCAGCGATTTTTGCCGCCCATTGACATCGATTGAAGGCTTTGGAGGCGTAAAGATCTCTTTGCGGTCATCATTGACCGAAGAGCCCTTAATTGCCATCAAACCCCGAGCCATACGCCGGCGCACAAACGAGTAGACCGCATCGCTTGTTTGGCCATCCGATGAGTCGATAGAAACCGCCCGTATCTTGAGACTGGCACCATTGACTGCCTTAAAGTCACGCTTTAAGAGCGCATCCAAATCGACCCAAGCACCCCGCTCCGGCGTCATGGTCTGTCCGGGAATTTCGCCCCAGTAAACCAACCAGCTTTCCTCACCCGGACCCCAGGCTCGGATGATCACTGCCAGACGGTCGTGCTGCACGTCAACGCCAGCCGTCAGAACGCAACCCACAACCGGCACTGTAAATTCGTCGTAAGACTCGGCTCGCTTTGCAAGCACATCGGCATCCGGCAGACCGCTCTTAAAGGCATAAGGCAAACCCAGCTGCGAATTGAAAAAACTACGCATCTTGCCGTCTTTGCCCTGATCAAGCTCATGTTTGGCCGTCAAGTATTTTTCGACAAGAATTTTCAGCTTTGAACCTGGAAACGGTGAGTAAAGCTCGTTGATGTAAAAGCCCGCTGTTCCGTTGAACGGCCCCTCAGCACGCCACACACCTTTTCGCACAGCCCGGTTTTTCTTAACGTCATCCCAGACTGAGCCGCAGTGCGGACAAATGTAGGCAGCAGAATCCAGAACAGCCTTTCCAAAGATCTCATGGTTTAAGGTCTCATCCTCATTCCAGCGCACGTTATCCCAACTGAGCACATGCTCTTCGCCGCAGTCCGGGCACGGCACATAAAACTTGCGTTTGTCAGACGTTTTATAGGCAAACTCAACAGCCGAGAATCCTTCAACTGTCGGCGTTCCACCGTAAATGATCTTTCGCCTGGCAAAGGACTTCGTTCTCTCAATCAGTAGCGCGATTGTGTCGCCTTGCTCTTTTACGTTTGTGTTGCAATCGTCCGGCTCTTCAACGCACACGACCGGGGCCGGCGTTGACTTCACTTCAGACGGTGAATTGGATCCCACAAGCTTCAAAAAACCTCCAGGGAATCCCTTGAAGTCAAAACGGTTGTTTTTGTCACGCTTGGAAGTGATCGGAATCTTGGTCGACAGGTGAGGCGTCGCCTCAATCATCGGCACGAGCTTCTCATCATTGAAATCCTTGGCCGATTCTCGCTTGGCAAACATAACGATCATCGGGCACGGATCCAGATCAATGCGGCGTCCGATGTAGTTCAAAAGCACACCGTCAGTCCAGGCCACCTGAGCACTTTTTTGCGCCACCACGCGCTCGACTTTTGGATCATCCAGAGCTTCATGAATCCCGCTGATCCAGGGCGTGATTGATGCGTTGTAGCGACCGGGCATTGCCGTTGACTTCGAGCTCATGCCTCGATAGTTTTCAGCCCATTGAGTCGTCCCCATTTTCTCCGGGGCCCGGAGAATCTCGCTCAATCTCGCCATGATTCTCTGGATACTCTTTGAGGTATCGAGACAGGTGATTGAGAGTATTGTTTGTGTATTCATTCAAAATCGTCACATCCACATTGATGCCGTACAGCGTGTCAAGCTCCAGCTTCAACTTGTCATCCCTTGCAAGCATCTCCTGCCGCATGGCTTGAAAAACCGGCTCCAATTCCGTCATGAAAACGTCAACATTGACCAGCATCTGCTTTTTCTCAGCAAGCTGGTAAAGCTTGAGCTCACGATCCACCTGTTCGGTCAGAACGCGCTCGCGGTTGAGGTCGTACTGACCGTCAATGCTCGCGTATCCGGCTGCGACTTCGCGCAGCCTTTTGATATAGGCCAGACGCACCTCATCGAGCGACATCGACTGCCACTCAATCCCCATCTTTCCGAGCGTTTTCGAAACGGCTTGCTGAGTCATTCCAAGATGTTCAGCAATCTCTTTTTGTGTCAATCCAGACATCAGTAAATCCAGTAAAAACAACCCCTTAAGGCGTCTCGTGAGTAGAAAAATTTCGGGGTCTTCCGCACCGTACCGCCACAGCCCCCGGAAGGACCCGGAGGCTGCAGCTTTGAATAAAAAACGGGGCATCAAACGACACCCCAAAGCCCTAGCTGCTCCTGTTGAAAACAACGGCACTAAGGTAGCGATTGGTCCGGTGAATTACTCCGCCACCGGTAGCGGTTCTGCAAGGAATTTGCCTCACGGTTATCATCAACATCAAATAACCAATGAGGCAACATATGACCAACGACACTCGCAGTAAATTAAAACCTTTCATTGATGCAGCCGCAACCATGAACCGAATCCCAGCCCAACCAGAGGGCATAAAGGATGCTGTGTCTCAAAACATCAAGATCCCCGTCATGAGCCCAAAGATGCAAGAGGCAATTGCCAACCTCAGCAAAATCTCTGTGCCACCGATTCCTAAGATGCCTGAACCTCTCAAACCCAGCTTCTCAGAGATCGGCGATACGCTGACTGACTCCATCATCAAACGCGAACAATTTGAACGCGAAGCCCAAGCTCAGGCAGTGGCTGATGCTATGAGTGATGTCATCAAGGAAATCATGGAAGATCAAAACAAACTTGCTGAAACCACCCTGGAAAAAGAACATGATTTCCAAACCAGGCAAACATGGAAAACCATTATTGGATCCGGGATATGCGCTGCGGCTGCCACCTTACTCACGACCTGGTTGATGTCATAAGCTTGATAACTAAAAAATCCCAAAGCAAGATGGCAATAAACCCAAGGATGGCCTTTTCACCCCAGAACACACCCAGCAAGACGACAATGATCCCTCCGAGGCCACCCAACAAAAACGCTGCCAGACCCCACCACACAGAGTCTTTTCTCATTGTTAGACCTCCTCAATCTCGGCACAACCAAGCCGCGAGCGTAAACACCAAGCCCACAAACGCAACCACCATCATGATGCGGTGCCAACGATCGTCATGATCGACGTCATGCCGAAAGTCGCGCCGGCAAACCGGCACACCGGTTTCTCCGATGATCGCCCAGTTGTCGCTCAGGGGCTTTCGCTGCTGTCTGACTTTCTTTGCACGTCTCACTTTCATGTTTGCTCCGGATACGAAAAAGCCCTCCGCTTTCGCAGAAGGCCCTAAAAACCTGTGGCCGTCTTTCCGGCCTGTCACCGATTACCGTCTGCTTGCTAAGGATCGCAACTTATTCCCGTGACGGCTTGGGTCCGCATGTCGCCATACGGTCGACTCAGAGAGTCCGAATTACTTATCCTGCTTGTACTGGTTCATAAGCTCATCAAAACATTCATCAAGCAAATCGATTGTTGAAGGGCTTAAAACCACTGTTTTTGTGTCCGGGAAAATTTCCATCGGGTCGCCAGTCGGCAGCTCATCAAGATAGTGTCCGCTGATCAATCGAATTATTGATGGGTTTTGAGCGTTAACCTCGAATGTTGTTCGTTTCTTTTGAAACGCCTCAAGCAAAATCTTTCGCTCTGCTACAGTCAAATAATTGAAATAACGGATATCACGCTCTAAAGCCTGACGCCGCTTCTGCAGGGCCTTTTCCTCCTCGAGCTTTTGGGCACGCTCTGCCTTTTCTTCTTCAAGTATCCTGGCTCGCTCAGCCCTTTCTTCTTCAAGCTTTTGAGCACGCCGGGCGAAATACTGATCTTTAAGCCAGACAAACAGCTGAACAATCAGCACACTGATGGCAAAAGCCGCCGCCAGGTACAGCCACGTCGCATATTGTTGATGCAATGTCGCAAACCCATCAATGAAAGAACCACCCAGGCAAATCACCAGCACAAAAACTAAGATGACTGCCGCCTTGTTGGCAGATAAAAACTCAAGCAGCACTTTAATCCAATCGGTCATTTATGAACCCTTAAAACAAAATACTTTGAGGATTATCCCAAGCCGACGGAAAAACTGAAAGAGCAACAAAAAACCCGCGGTTTTGTGCGGGTCTTTTGGTGTTTTCCGAGCTCTACTTGCAAGCTCTGCCAGATTTTAGCGAAACTATATCATATTTTGTGCACGCTGTTCAAGTCTTTTTGTTTAGTTGCCTATTTTTTCATCATATTGGATGGCAAACTCCTTTTCTGCTTCGAAAATCCTTCTATAGACGCTACTCCGATTTAATACCATCTTTTCTGCCACTCGATTCAGATCTCCCCCGGGCGTCTCGCAGTAAACCATCCGGATGATCTCCTGGTGATCATTTTCGAGTTCTCTGACCACTTGATCAACCAAGAGCGAATCCTCATCAATTTTGACTCCGGCATCTTTACCGGATCCGGATCCCCCGCCGACCTGAGAGAGCTGGATGCCTTTGATGTTTCCGCGTCCTTCGAGCCAGGCTGCCCAGCGTTGCAATTTTTGGCGTACCCACTTCAATCTCATCAAAAAACTCCCTCAAAAGGTCTGTGCATAGTATGTGCAGGGTTTGTGTAGGGTTTGTGCAGGGTCTTAATTCCTTTAACCGTTTGTTTTTAAAAGAGAAAAAGAAAACTGTGCATAGTGTGCAGGGTTTTGCGTTAAAAAACATTCGTATGCGCGCGTACCTGCGCGCGCGGGTACGCGTGCGCATACGTGCGCGCCTGCGTAAACCCTGCACACCCTGCACACATTGTCATAACTTGTTGTTTTCATTGCGTTTTCTCCATTCTCAAACCCTGCACAAACCATGCACAAACCCTGCACAGACCCTGCACAACACGTAGAATCCTGCATGTTATTAGCCCCCATAGCTGTGATACTGCTGCCGGTTCTGCAGCATTTTCAACTGAAACGCCCGCACGCTGTCGGCCACTTCATTGGCATCGAGTTGCTTTTCAACCGGGAAATAAACCGTCAGCATCCGCTTTTCCGTCACAAGACCGCTAACAACCTTGTCCGGGCCGTAATACTCATTTTCCGGGTACAGATCGACCCGCCGGCGTTCACTGCGCATCTTTCGACCCAATGCGGTAAGAAACGCTGTTTGCGTTACCGGCCGCTCATTAGTCTTTTTGCGCCATAGGTCATAGGCCGCATACAGATGAATGCCGGCCACGGGCCCGACGGGATAATCCAGCGATTCACTGAGCCAATCATCCAGGAAACGGGCATCCGAGGCTTTACCAAGCGATTTAAGCGCCTGGTGAGCCTCTGTCTCAAGCACGGGCGTATCCGGCCCGAAATCCCCCAGATCGATGTGCAGCAGCCAGTCATAAAACCCCTCAACACCGCCGGCATCCACTTGCTCGGCCAGGTTTTTGAAGTACGCCTGGTCGTGCTTAAGATCGTTGTAGATGACCATAAACCGCCGGTCATACTCATCAAGCACCAAAGGCTGCAGCTCGTTTGAGAGAAACACGAAATTGGTGAGATTCACCTCTTCACGCGAATTGACGTACTTGCTCACCACCTGGTGATACTTGCCGGTGATCCACGTTTTAATGAGGTTCTTTTGCTTTCGGCGTTCGGCCGATGACACAATTTCCTCACCAAGAATGAAAAGCTTTTGGCTCTGCCACGTGGTGTACTTGTCATCCATGATGTCCTGGTTGATCGTTCCCCCGTAGCGCCCATAGATCTCGCGCATGACCACTTCAAACATGAAACTTTTGCCGGTGCCCTCCTTGGCCCCATGCACCAAAAGCGCCTGGTGCATCTTTGCCCCCGGATGCTGCAGGGGATACGCCAACCACTTGGCCACCCACCAAAACACGTCATCATCACGACCGCAAAGGTCGTAAAGATTCTCAATGATGAGATCACAGGCCTTGCGGCTGTCTGGCTTCAGAGGCCAGCCATCAAACATGTTGATGCAGCCCTCCGGCACATTGCGCCCGGGCTCAAACAAGAGCTGATCTTTCATGATCACGCGCCTGGCCGGATTCTTTTTCCAGTTCTTGAAGGTCTCATCGTCATAGCGGTCCTTCAAAGGCTGCGCGCCCACGAGCTCACGCAGCTCGGTATCCCAATAGCCCACCGGATAGACGTACACAAGGTGCTCATTCATGCGCCGAATGCGCTCATCCATGAAGCCCGGCGCTTTCTCAGCCGCTTCGCGCGAAGCCAACGGCTTAAGGTCATCAGCCTTGAGCTGTTCTGCCGCGACCTCAAGGCCTTCGGCCTGAGCGAGGTCATTGAAGTCGCTGCCAGTGGAGTCCTTTGCTTTAAAACGCGGAAACACCACGCAGCAGCGGTGCTTGCGTGCAGCCTCCATGGCCTTGCTTTTGCCGGCATTGACAAAGGAGAGCTTTTTCGTGACCTTGCGCCCCTTTTCGACGTAGCGTGCATAGCCATAGACGCCCAGCACGCCGTCTGTGATGCGCTTAAAGCACTTATAGGCCACCTCGCCTTTTTCCGGATGCGTAAAGGTCTCCTCCGGATCCTTGACGCTTGAGGCCACAACCGGCGTCACACCAAAGGTCTTTTCAAAAAATTCTTTGGCGCGCTTGACACAAAAGTGATCATCATCACCGGCAATCACCACCTTGGCCTGATCGTACTTTTTGCGCACAGTCGCAGTCACACTGTCCAGATTGCCGGCATTGAAGGCCACCACCACAGGTGCGCCCGTGGCTTCATGCACGGAGCACCCGGTGGCATATCCTTCCACCACATAGATGAGATCCGGACGCGTATCAAAATCGCCGATTTTCATGTATGCGCCAGCAATTTGGCTGCCAAGCATGAACGTTTTATCACGTCCATCCTCATCTTTTACGGGAGAGATCGTCTGCAGGCCCACGAGCTGGCCGGCACGAAACATCGGCACCAGGAGCTGATCATTAAGCTGCCGAGCACCGTAAGGTTTAATGCCCTTGCGGGTTAAATAGCCCTGCTTGCCGTCAACGTCATGCCCCATTTTCCAAAGCCTCGCGGCACGTGCGGCGGCTTCGGCAGCCATAGCCTGTCGGTCCTTTTCAAACTGTTCGGCTGCTTTCTTGGCAAATTCCTTGGCCTCGGCCTTTTCCTCTTCTGTAAAGGTTTCCTTGCCGGGTTTGATGAGGTAGCTCTCGGTGCGGATCCCGAAGCTGCCGGAATAAAACACACGGCCCTTGAGCGTGCGGTTCTCATAGATCCGGTACCAAGCGCTCTTTTTCTTGGATCTCTGGCCGTCCGGACGGAACCGGTCATAGCCGGGTGCCGTCACGTGCAGCTGATGCCGTTCCGGAACAAAGATCCCTACTTCGGCCATTTGCCGGGCGATGTCGTCAAAACTAGAAGCCATGATCTGCCTCCCGGTTCAAACGACGAAACACCGCGTCAGAGATCTGACGCACCATTGAGAGATCAAAGGCGTTTTTCTTGCCCTCAATGCGCTCGAGCAATTCCTCTTCAGTAAGCACCATGGTGCGCGACGTCAAGCGCACAGCAGTCACCGAGTCGCCTTCAATCGTTACCAAGGCCTTACGGGCAAAGCTGTCGCTCGTTCTGGCGACAAAATCGAGCTGCCGGTCGCGCTCGGCCTGATCCTTGATGTCAAACTCCATCAAGTAAGCCCGAGTGTGCTTGAGATCTCGGACGCCTTTCCAGCTGGCCACCATGACCGTGAAAACGTCGCGCCCAATCAAGTAGCCCGGCTCATCCCACTGCGGCCAACTGATGATTTTGTCGGATCCGTCATCAACACTAATGCCCAGCGCTGCAGCTGCCTTTTGTGCGGCCTCAGCCACTGCCTCAGGCGTTTTGCCGTAGTAAAACGCCACATCCTGCGTTGTGGTCATGGCCGTATTGTCCTCAATGCGGACAATGGGGCGGGCAAGCTCATTGAGCACCACCTCCTGCGGATGATCCACATAGTCGTATCGGCGAATGTTCTCCAGAAGCGGATCAAAACGCTTGCAAAAGCGCACCAGCTCCTCATTTTCACCGTAGTAGTCTCGGATGATGGCCACAAGGCCCGGCTTGTCGATCGTGCAGTAGTGCTGCGTAACGGTTTTGCCATCCACCGTCCGGGAGCGCGTCTTAAGCTCAAAGCGCCGGAGCATGTAGGGATGCTCGCGCACGTACTCCGAGACGTTTTCCATAAACTCTTTGTGATTGATCCCGAAGTAGTCGCAAACCGTGAAGCTCTCCACATCCACGCGCGTGCCGTAGAGATTGATTTCGACTGCAGGCCTTTCTACCCCAAGCAAAGGCTTCGCAGACGCGCGAAGGGTTGAGGCCTCGAGCTTATTGAAGGCGTCAATGTAGGACCACTTGAAAGCTTGAGCTTTGGCCCCGGTGAAGCCCATGGCCAGAAACGTGAAGCCGTCGCGTGTGAGGCGATAGGCTTTTGACTTGATTTTGGTGCCAGGTTGCAGAGGGCTTTCGCGCTCAACTTCTGTCTGCGCAAAATTGCGCAGACGGTCGTCTGGCATTGAAGTGAGTAGCTTTTCGATCGCCCTAATGACATCACGATGGCGCTTGCCAAAATATGCAGCCACGTCTGTCGAAAGCGTTGTAGGAATATCGTCAACGAGTGTGACGATGGGGACCGAGAGCGTAGATACACTCTGGGATTGATTCTTTGCTGTCATAGCAAACCTCCGTGTACAGGTCTTAAACCTGCCCAGCTCAACGCCAATTGAGGGTGGGCAGACCGTACGGGTTGGCGTACCGGGTACACGGATCCGGCGCATCTTTCGATGCCCCGTACGATCCACCCATAAGGGAGATTTGCTTGCACAAAAATACCGCGACAAGGCGCGGCACACAGTGCCGTGTAACTCGGGACGCCAATCCCGATCTGCTTTTTATTTGCAGACGAAATGATTATGCGGCAAACGCCGAGAGAATGCAAGCTGCACGCGGGCATGGTCAGGCTCCCCGGGCGCTCACGACCGTCACGGAAACCCCCTCGGCCGATCGACAAGTTGATGCGCTGCGCATCAGAAAGATCTCCGGATGGCGCACGACCACGCTGCCGGGCACGTAACCGCGCCTGACCCAGTTCTGTACACACTGCTGCGTCACAGACAGCTGCCGAGCAAAGGCAATTTGACTTCCCAGGCGCTCAATTTCACTCATCATGAGCTTGTAGGCGGCCACTTCAACAGGAGAGGGCGTTTTCATATAAATTTTGTTGATCGTTAAAATTGGATTCCGTGTATTATTTTCCGAAATATACACTTCCTCGAAGGCAAAAGCCAACCGAAGGCAATCACAAAAATTTGTAGTATCGGATAGGAAAACTTACAATGACCCGCATGACGAATACCACTAGCATCATTGATCGGCTCCTGAAGCTTGCGGATAGCAAGGGCATCACGCAAAAGCAGCTCGCAAAGAGCATCGGAGTCAATCCTCAAACCATCACCAACTGGAAAGCCCGATCGGATGGGAAAGCCACATCGATCCCGGCCGACAAGCTCGCGCTCTGCGCCCAGCTTCTCGGCTGCTCAGCCGACTACCTCCTGGGGCTGACCACGCTGCAAAACATCAATGTGCCGATTCAGGCCATCACCATTCGTACAGACGGCCAACTCCTCGGCAGAGAAGATCCCAACAAAGTCGCCGGGGTTCTGATTTCCACGCACTACTTTTCTGCGAAGGCCTTCGGTTACATCGTCCAGGACGAAAGCTCATTGCCGGCTTTCAAGCCTGGCGACGAAATCATCGTAGATCCGGACATCCCGCCGGTGCCTGGCTCTCACGTTCTGGCCATCGTGGATGGCGCGGTTTATCTCAGAAAATTCCGCAGCCCCCGCATCAGCAAGATCTCGCTATTTGCCATCAACCTCGACTACCCCAGCTTTGAGGAACCGGAAAACCAAATCACCATCCTCGGCACCGTTGTCGAACACCGCAACCACCAGTAACCCCTTCTCTACCGCGGGCGATCGCTCTTGATCGCCCTTTTCTTTTCCGCAATCACACTTTTTCGTGCTCGCGATTCGCCAAAAGCGAAATTTTGCGCTAAGATAAAAATCAACATTTTTCGTTTTTCGTTATTCACGTTTTTAACTTGTGGATTTACAAATGCTTTTTCAACTGAATGCATCCGGCCGCGAGACCGTCAAAATCTTTTTGCACGCCAAGTGCCGCACCAAGCCATCGGCAAAGATGGTCGAACAGTGGTTTATCGCTGCTGAGGCGAGCTTTAACAACGCCAAAAAGTACCTCCCCGAGCGCGCCATCCCTCAAGCCTCAGTCATGCTCGATGGGAGCATATCGATCACCGGCGGTGCAGAGCTTTTGATTTTGCAAAGCTCGCACTTCACTCAAGTTTCTTAAATTCAAACCGGACACCGCTCGCGTGTCCGGACAATGGAGCCCAACATGACAAAACGAATCGAACCAACCGTGAAAATCCCAACATCGCTTCTGGCCGACATTTGCAGTGTCATTGACTACCACTACGGCATGGCAGGCGATTACGGCCTGAGCAAAGGAGACGAAAAGCAGCTTGAGAACCTGCTCGCACGCTGTGAAGAGGCTCTGCTCAAATCCGAGGAGCCTGAAGAGGAAAGCGGTGAGGCGTGTCAGGTGATCATCATCACCGAGCGCGAAGAGTTTCGCGCGATCAAGCGCGAGATCGCTGACAACCAGAGCGCCATGGTCGAAAACGTGACGGATTTCGAAAAGACCAAAAAGATCAGCACCACGCTCGATGAGCTGTACTCAAAACTCGGCGTGCTCTGCGCAAACCACTGCGTGGAAACCTGGGTTAAATGAGGCCGTCATGAGTTGGCAGCGAATCAAAAACCCGGTTTTGCCCTGCGGCGAGATCCTTGAAGTTTTCCAAAACGGCAAAGTGTTTTTTGTCATCCGGATCAAAACCGATGCCGGCGACGCCTTTGATGTGAGCGAGCGCTTTGTCAACGTGATCCCGGAGCGCCGCCAGGAGGCCGTCTGCAGGCTCAATCCGGAACAGTTCAAACGGTGGCTTGAAGGCTGCTACTGGCGCTACTTCAATCGGCCGGAATAAGGAGAGACCATGGAAAGCACAAACGAAATGATGGCTCGCGCCAAGGCGGTGGCCGCTGTGAAAGCTCAGGATTTTCCGGAATACGGCCAGCTCTTTTGGGATCGGCCAACGGTGGCCAAGGTGCTCGGAATCGGTCAATCGACCGTCACCTTTCTGACTCACGCAGAGCCGACGTTCCCTAAGCCCATCAAGATCTCAAACGCTACGCGCTGGAAGGCTATAGAGGTGATTGCCTGGGCAAACGCCGTACAGACCAACAGCTACGAGATCACCGGGCCGATCACTCCGAGCGCCAAGAACACGAAAAAAATAAACCGGCAGCCGGAGCCGCCGGAGTTCATAAAAAGAGCCATGCGAAAACGGGTCGCATGAAGCGATTAAGGGCACCAGCGCGGTGCCCTTTCTTATTACTGGCTTTTGTCTTTGTTGCCACCTGCAAGTTTAGCCAAAGCTACAACGATAAACGGAGAAAAGAAAATCGCAGCAAGCTTTATTTCCTGGTTAAAGGCAAAATATAAACTTACAGCAAAAGTTGCAACCAAGAACAGCTGGCCAAACATCCTACTCATAAAATCCGAGACAGCAAGCAACTTAACGTAGAAAGCTTGCGCACCGACGGAGGTTTTTTCTGTCTCGTGTCGATGGTTCTGCTCCTTTTCCGCCATCACCACGATTCGCCCAGAAAAGCCAGGCTCTATCCTATCGTATTCACTTAAAACTGCAGGCGGCGGCAAAGGCCCTTGCCACATAGTCAACATCTGCCCTTGCTTCAGCTGTGCATCTGGGAGAGCTTTCGTTCCGGGATGCTGCGAAAGCGGCTGATCTTTTTCAGTAAGAGCTTCGTTACTTGACGTGCTTACGGGTACTTGATTGTTGTTCGCCATAGTCCCTCATTGCCCGATTAAAGTCAAGACCAATTTTTTCCAAATCAGTAGCAAAAGATCCAGTCTCAACCTTAATCGCCGGAGGCACGGGAACTTGAGCCCCGTGGCCGACATACACGGCAGCCAATGGAGACAGCAACCCCTTCACAAACCCTTTTTTTAAGGTTTGGGCGATCGTAGTATTATTTTTCATTATCTGGAATTCCTTTCTAGGGCGATCACTACGCCCCGCTGTTTGAGTTTATACGAACAATCCATGAAACTCAATCATTCTTTGTTGCCTAGTGTTGCTAGTTGTCGTGACCGTTAGCATAATTGGCGAAAAAAAGGGAACCGCCCATAGTAGCAAGTCCCCCTTTTAAGGCAGGCATGTTGTCAATAATGTCACGCAATGCGCGGCCTCAACAACTGTCCGCTGGTGATTTTTAAAGGAGAAGAGCCCAGACAGAAGTCCCTCTTTTAGAGCGGCCACGTCCAAAGTTCTTCTGGCTCGGATTGTACAGGATTACACAAAAGAATTTAATTATTTTGAACACAAAAATTTGTTTTTAGTCAAGACCCCAATCAGCGCTAAAAGCGCCTATTAAAGTAACAATTACAAAAATAGGCCATCTAAGCCCTGATTTTATTGGGTGACGAATCCTCTCACCCGACCATCATGATTTAAGCGACTGCCCGGGTCGCTTTTTTATTGTCTGAAAAAGTTAACTCCAAGTTTCAATCAATTCAAAAGCTTTTCTCACAGCCACAGGCATCAAGAGCTCAATGGGTTGCTCGTATGTATTCTGGGCAATGATTTCTCCCAGGAATCCTGAATACTCCGCTTTTTTCTTTTCCAAACGACGCTTTAAATCTCGAGGGCTCATAGCCACCAATCGTTCATAACGTTGACGCTTAGACTTGGCTGAAACGTTCTCTGGTATGTTGCAGGCCATAAGCGCATCGTAAATCTCACGCTTGAGCCCTGTCTTATAAACCAGTTCCCCTTCCATCGCCAGGCCGGGGGACAAGAAGAACAGGCCGCTCTGATTATCGCGAGCTGAACTATGCAGACGCCGCTCCACATCAGACAGCTGCTTCATGACAACGTGTCTGGCGTCGCCGTCATTGTCACTGATAACGCAAAAAGGCTTTCTGAGGCTTAGAGCCATCATCAAAAATGGCGCATAGCTCTTGCCGTCAACACCGATAATGCTGATGCCCAATGAAGAGGGATCTTCACCAAAGTAGGTTTGGAACATTCCACGAATGAGTTGTTCTTCGGTTACCCCTTCAACAAAAATCAAGCCTCTGGCAAAAAGCGTCTCACCTCGGAATCTCAAAATCAAACGTTTAATGGCGCGTGTCTCTAAGGGATCAATATTTTGAGGCAGCCATCTGACTTCAATCTCCTCATCATTTTTTTGCATACTTCTGAACGCATTAGGTTCAAAAGCCGCCGCCACATAGGGCGAGTGAGTGGAAACAATGAATTGATGAGACAAGGACTGCAGCCGACGAATAAGCGTTCTTTGCGCATTAGGGTGCAGATGTGTTTCAGGCTCTTCTGCAGTTATCAGCATAAATAGCGGACTGTTTTCAAGCTCTGCCTTTTTGCTTAAAAGATCGACCAAGGCAACCATTGATAAAACCGCAACGCTTTTTTGACTGCCCTTGCCCTGAAGAGCAGAAAGCGGACGAATTTTCTCAGAGTCACTTTTCACCAATGAGAAAAATTCCAAAATGTTATCAGCCGTTAGATTGACATCCTCAGGAATCTGCGCGCCTTGCCCTTCAAGTGAATGACAAAGCGAATCCAAAAGCACTTTTAGGTCATCAATGGGCCTGTCACCGTAGTCGGGGTGTTTAGCCAAAGCTGATCCTAACATTTCCACGATACGGGTTACAAAAGAGTTGGGATTTTGAAGATTTTCACGCAGGCTCTCCTCTGCGTCCACGCTGACAAATTGCAGCGATTGGGGCAACGCCGTCAGCTCTTCGCCCAATTTAGCTCTATCCCAATGATTGATAACGATGCGTTTTTTATCAATTCGGCCGTCTGTGCATGTAAAAATAGTTCTAAATGCGAAATATTCCCGCCGGTAGTGATCGCGACGAATCATGCCCGAAAATTCTTTTTGCCAGGCGCCCTGAAATTCTGTTTGGCGATTACCGTTCTGATTTTGAGAAATAAAACGCACATCAACCCATAGAACCTTTTCTGCCTCGCCCGCACGATTGACGTGAAAGTCTTCAAGATTGACCGCGGTCTCGTCGCTTAATGCCAACTCCAATGCCTTCAATACCGCGGTTTTACCGCAATTGTTGGCCCCCAATAAAACTGCCGAGCGCCCAAGCGGCATCTGAAGAGATCGGATACTTCTGAATCCGTTAATTCGAATACGGTCAATAACAATCATAATTCGTCCTGTTTTTTCTAAATTTTAGCGCCAGGCTAGCAAACACACAGAGAAAGCCGATTGCTTCGCTACAATTGAGTTAAGGAACTACGGAGTCTGACATGAGAGATTACACGGAAATTGAAACAGTCACGCAGCTTTTAGGTTTAGTCACCGAGCCCGGTCACATTGACCACCACGTCTTTCAAAATATTGACTTCACAGACCTGGCTGACTTGGCAGCGCAATCCACTTATACGGATTGCCTGTTCTTAGGTTGTGTCTTACCCGATGCGTTCTCTCATAAATTGGATAAAACCAATTTGATTTTCCCAAAACTAGACGCTCCGTTTGACATTTACCGCAGCTATCTTTATTCAGCCAATTCGCTTTACTCGGGCTTTGATCCCAGAAACGAAGACAGCATCGAAAACACATACGATCGGCGCGTCTATCGGCATTACCTTCAAAGCGGTGTTCTCTGCAAAAACATTAAAGAAACCTTGTCGCGTTATATGCACGATCACTCGATGAGCAACGCCATCAAGGATTTTCTTTCCAACTATCACGAAAGACAAATTGTCGGCATCATGGGTGGGCACGATTTGCTCAGAACCGATCCTTTTTACCGACAGATTGTTTTCTTAAGTAAGCGACTAACCGAAATCGGATTCATTATGGTGAGCGGCGGAGGAGCCGGCGCAATGGAAGCCACTCATCTCGGAGCCTGGCTTGCCGAGCGTTCCGACGCTGAAGTCAATAAAGCTTTAGAAATTCTGAGCGTTGCCCCTAGTTGGCAAGACAAAGGATGGCTGTCATCGGCCTTCAAGGTTATGCTGAAATACCGCCAAACGCACTTTATCAGCCTTGGCATCCCCACCTGGCTTTACGGGCACGAACCCGCCACGCCCTTTGCTACACATATCGCAAAATTCTTTGACAACAGTATTCGAGAAGACACGATTCTTAGTATCACCCGAGGTGGCTTAATTTATACCCCGGGAAGCGCCGGAACAATTCAGGAAATTTTCCAAGCGGCCGTCCCCAATCACTACAAGACCTACGGCTACTCCAGCTTGATGGTTTTCCTCGGCACGGATTTCTGGCGCAAAGAACTCCCCGTTTACCCTCTGCTGGAACACTTAGTTAATACCGGGAAATACAGCGGTTTGAGAATATCCATCACTGATGATATTTCCGAAGTCGTTAAAACAGTCAAAACGTTCCGCCCGGAAAAAGAACACTAGGTTCCGGCAAATACCATTGCTGCACTGCCGAGAAATCAAATTTCCCGACACAAAGCCTGATGTCGCGCATTTACGCAGTTAAAGAAAGTTGCCTAGATTTAACACAATAAGCAAAAATCCGAGGAAATCGCCGGGGTGAAAAATCGTATAATTTCCCCAATCCATTATTAAAAAAGGTTTTTGACAATGACTTGGATTGTCGGTCTGACCGGCGGCATCGGTTCCGGGAAAACGCAAGTAAGTAACGCATTTGAAGCGCTCGGTGTGCCTGTGATTGACACTGATCTGATCAGCCATGCGATCACCGCCCCCAACGGCTTGGCGATTCCTGTAATTCGCGAGATCTTCGGAGCCGATCTCATTGATCCTTCCGGCAGGTTGGATCGTGACAAAATGCGCAAATTAGTTTTCACGGACGCTGAAGCCCGTCGAAAACTGGAAGCCATTTTGCATCCGCTCATTGCCAACGTCACAATGGCGTCCATCGCTCAACATTCGAACGCCCCTTATGTCGTGTTGGTTGTTCCTCTTTTAGCAGAAAGCCCTCAATGGCTTAACCGCTGCGACAGGGTTCTGGTAATAGACTGCGAACTCGAAACACAAATCTCGCGCGTCATGGCGAGATCAAACCTTACGCGTGAACAAGTGCTTGCGATCATCGCCACGCAAGCAAGCCGCGAAGAAAGAAAAGCCATTGCCAATGAGGTGATTGTCAACGAGTCTTCGCTCGAAGCGCTCACCCAACAAGTGCGTAAACTTCACGACTTTTACCTCACTATGGCTAAACAGTCACCTAAAGCGGGAGAGCCGGTATGATCGTCCAATGTCCCACTTGCAAAAAGCCCGTTGAATGGTCAGAGAAAAATCCTTGGCGCCCATTTTGTTCTGAGCGTTGCAAATTAATCGACCTTGGCGAGTGGGCTAGTGACAGCTACGTTATCCGCGGCAACTCTTACGAGCAAACCAACGAAACCGAAGCCGACAAACTCGCCCAAGAGCTTTTCTCTCATTTAGAGGAAGAAAAGAAAGATTCAGCTGAATCTAAATAGTTTCGATCCAGCCGTGCGCTCCGTGCGGCCGCAACAAGCATTCATCGTTAATTTTCACATTGGTGAGAAACAGCGGAACACTATTTTGCGACATCAAACGCAGCCAAGCGCTTGATGCAACGCGGATAGAAGGATCCACCCAGGCAAAAAGCGCACCGCTTTGCGCGATCCAATCCCATTTGTCATTGTCGGCCTTCACCGCAAAACGTTTGTGAGAGACGGTTTCAAACGTCTGCCCTTCATCCACAAAGACACCATCTGCGCTTTGCTGAAGTGCTTGAGCGGCGCTGGCATCGACCCAAATTTCCTTAATGCCTAAATCTTGAGCTTTCTTGCGCCATTGGGTGAGTTTTTCACTGTGATTGCCGCACAAAATGACGCCATCAAAATGACGTTCCTTTAACGTCGTTTCAACAAGAGCGTCGTCCGCGTTTTTCACCATAAGCCAATGCTTTGGCATTTGAAGCCACTTGAAGATCGGTTCACTTGCTTCAAGAAGCGGACTCGGACACTCTTGCGCAGAAAAGAATCCAAACGTCTGTTTTTCCATAGCGCGAGGCTGCCCAAGCCATTGCCAAGCACGAACAAAATGCAGTCTCACGCGAGCATGCGGATAATCGTAAACAAGCGTTACCCATGGTGACGTGTTAGGGACAACAATCCCCAACTCTTCTTTCATCTCTCGCCTGGCAGCTTCCTCAACCGTCTCCATCGCTTCAAGCTTGCCGCCCGGGAATTCCCACCAACCAGCGTAGACCTTGCCTTCCGGTCTGGAATTCAACAAACACCGCCCTTGTTCATCAATAAGGACAACACAAGCAACTAATGTTTCCGCTCTGTCGCTCATTTTCTCTTTTCCCATTTATGCAAAAGCGCTCCGAAACAGAGCGCTTTTGCAGTCGATATCAATAATTATCAATCGATGTGACCGTGGCAATTCTTGAATTTCTTGCCGGAGCCGCACGGGCACAGATCGTTGCGAGAGACCGCGCGCCAATCGATCTTATCCAGATCGACACCGGCAGGAGAAATCCCCGTAAAGGACAACTCGCGGCCTTCGTCATCGTGGACAACCTTATTTTTGGCTTGCTCAGCGGCCTGAGCCAGAGCCTGAGCACGTGCTCTTTCTCGTTCAAGCGCTTCGGCTTGAGCCTGCTGTTCAGCCATCGCTTCTTCACGCGTTTGAATCCGAACAGTCATCAAGATGCGCATGACATTTTCACGGACGCGGTCAAGCAACGTTTCAAACATGGAGAAGGCTTCGCGCTTATATTCCTGCTTGGGCTGCTTTTGAGCGTAACCGCGCAGGTAAATGCCTTGGCGCAAAGCATCCAAAGCGGTAATGTGCGCTCTCCAAATGCTGTCGAGAACTTGCAAGGTAACTTGCTTGGCGAAGTTATTCATCGCTTCGGGGCCGGCGAGTTCAACCTTGGCGTTATAGATTCGATCAGCTTCATTAATCAAAGCCTGCAGCAAATCTTCATCGGTCGTGGAATTGCTCTTTTCAAGCATGCCGGCAAAGTCAAGTTCAATGTCCCACTCGGTCTTTAGGATATTGGTAAGCGTTTCCAAATCCCACTGCTCTTCAACCGTATCAACCGGCACATAGCTTCTGAAGAGATCCGTGAAATAGCCGTGACGCAAGTTCGTCACCATTTCACTCAGATCGCTGCTTTCCAAAATTTCATTGCGCAAGCGATAGATTTCTCGACGTTGATCATTTTGGACGTCGTCGAATTCAAGCAGCTGCTTACGAATGTCGTAGTTGCGGCCTTCAACCTTACGCTGAGCGCTTTCGATCATTCGGCTCAGCATGTTGGATTCAATCGCAACACCTTCTTCGAGCTTGAGCTTATCGGCAATTGCACGCATACGATCACCGCCGAAGATGCGCAAAAGCGGGTCTTCCATCGACAGATAGAAGCAAGAAGAACCCGGATCACCCTGACGGCCTGCGCGGCCGCGCAATTGGTTGTCAATACGACGGGATTCATGGCGTTCACTGCCGATAATGCGAAGACCGCCGGCGGCAACAACCTTGTCGTGCTCAACCTTCCACTCAGCTTGGAGTTTTTCGATTTGAGCGGTCTTTTCTTCTTCCGTCAAATCCGGATTGGTCTTAATGTCATCAATATGTTTATTAATGCCGCCACCCAACACGATATCGGTACCGCGGCCGGCCATATTGGTGGCAATCGTCACCATGCCGGGGCGGCCTGCTTCCAACACAATCTGAGCTTCTCGTTCGTGCTGCTTAGCGTTGAGCACATTGTGCTTAATGCCTTCCTTGTCGAGCAATTTGCTCAAGGCTTCAGAGTTTTCAATCGAAGTCGTGCCCAACAAAACCGGTTGTTGGCGTTTATTGCATTCCTTGATGTCTTCAATGATCGCTTGATATTTTTCATTGACCGTGCGGAAAACTTTATCCTGCTGGTCATCACGGATCATCTTCTTATGCGTCGGGATAACAACCGTTTCCAAACCGTAAATATCTTGGAATTCGTAAGCTTCCGTATCCGCCGTACCCGTCATACCCGACAACTTCTCATACATACGGAAGTAGTTTTGGAAGGTAATGGAGGCAAAGGTTTGGTTTTCCTGATTGATCTTGACGCCTTCTTTGGCTTCAACGGCTTGATGCAAACCTTCAGACCAACGGCGGCCCGGCATCAGACGGCCGGTGAATTCATCAACGATGACGATTTCACCATTTTGCACAACGTAATGCTGGTCGCGCTTAAAGAGCGTGTGCGCTCTCAAAGAAGCCATCAGATGGTGCATCAAAATAATGTTCTGACCGGAGTAAAGGCTCTGCCCTTGAGGAATCAAACCGCGTTCGGTCAGGATTCGTTCGATGTGTTCGTGACCTTCTTCAGAGATGTAGACCTGATGGGCCTTTTCGTCAACCCAGTAGTCGCCCTCACCTTTTTCGGTCGCCTGTCTCGTTAACAGCGGCGGAATATCGTTAATTTTCGCGTACAGTTCCGTGTTGTCATCGGCAGGGCCTGAAATAATCAACGGCGTACGAGCTTCGTCAATCAAAATGGAGTCCACTTCGTCAACAATGGCGTAGTGCAATCCGCGCTGACGGCGGTGATGCACGTCATACTCCATGTTGTCACGCAGGTAGTCAAAGCCAAATTCATTGTTGGTGCCGTATGTGATATCGGCCGCGTAGGCTTGAACTTTCTCTTCATTGGGCTGTTGGCTGTAGATCGTGCCGACGGTCATTCCCAAGAAGTTGTAAACGCGTCCCATCCATTCTGCGTCACGTTTGGCCAAATAATCGTTGACCGTCACCACATGCACGCCTTTGCCGGGCAAAGCATTTAAGTACACTGCAAGCGTAGCCGTGAGCGTCTTACCTTCACCGGTTCGCATTTCAGCGATTTTGCCGTCATTGAGCACCATGCCGCCAATCAGCTGCACGTCAAAGTGACGCATGCCGAGCACACGCAAACTGGCTTCACGCACAACGGCGAAAGCTTCGGGCAAAAGGGCGTCCAGCTTCTCACCCTTAGCTAAACGATCCCTAAACTCTTGCGTTTTCGCCTTAAGCTCTTCATCGCTTAAAGCATGGATTGCGGGTTCCAACTTATTGATTGCAGCGCACTGACGGCGGTACTGTTTAATCAAACGATCATTGCGACTGCCGAAAATTTTCGTTAAAAACTCAGAAAACATCTTGAAAATACCCTGCACGCAAACTCAATTCATTCGCGCATATTTTTGTTAATTTTGGGACGACAAAAGCTGTCGTGACGATAAACTACAGCACGAGATTATCGCATATTGCAGAACCGATTTCCCTTTGAAATTTCTTTGTTTTTTGAGAAAAGCGCGCTTTTTTGTAACTTTTTCAGTCTAGCGGCAGATATGAGAAAATATCGGCCGGAGGTTGCCCGATGAATGGTTTAGAAAATATCAACAAGCTTTTAAACGGATTGAACCCCGATTCCATCATTGCGCAGCAGATGCTGAGTGTGAAAGTCGCAAATGTGCTCAAGCATGCTTGCGCGAGCCGTCGATTGGCCGTTGACTTCAAGCACAACGTGCACGTTGAATGCTCCTCTCACGGTATTGTCATCAATACCTCCACGCCCACGCTTGCCAATCGTTTAAAACAGATTCGCCCGACTTTGGAGAAAAGTCTCTTTAATGCCGGGATGAATTTCCCTATCTGTGACATCAAAGCCGGGAAAATTTCTCCTTTGCCTGATTTTGAACCCTATCCGAAGGACGCTCCCCGCGTAGCTCAGCCGGGCGCTTCCGAAGCCGTGAGAAACAATGCGAAAAAAGCGGCGGATGTGGATGTCAGGGAAACGTTAGAGCGTCTTGCCGACGCTTTAGAGCGCTAAAGAAAATCTTTAACAGCAAACACTAAAACAAGAGCGCCGATCGCAAAGAAAACACAAGCGCTTGCCCGATTGATAATCTGAGAGCCTCGGGGGCCGGTAAAAAAACGTCTGGCTTTTTCTGCCAACATCGCATAGAGCACCAGATTTATAAAAACCAGTAGCGCGTAAACAGAAATCATTAAGACTGACTGAGCCAAATAGGATTGCTGCGGATCGACGAATTGCGGCAACACACTGATACCAAAAATAATCGGCTGCGGATTGCATAAAGAAATAGCGACGCCTTTGTAAAAATTTGAGAAAGCGTCTTTGGGAATTGCCGCAGAGGATTGCGCCGAAGAATCTCTTTCCGAACCGAAATGCATGGCGGGCTTATGCCAGCTGCGCCAACCGAGATACAGAATGAAAAAGGCCCCGGCAATTTTGATGATGCCAAAAAGCGTTGGGCTTGAAGCAAGGATTACCCCCATGCCCGACATCGCGGCCGTAAATAAAATTGAGATGCCGACCGCTTGCCCTAAACTGAAGAAAACGGTCTTGTGCCAGCCTTGCTGTAAAGACAAAACAATGGCAAAGATCACTCCCATCCCGGGAGAAAGGATGTTGGCTAAAGAAGTCAGAAGAAAAAGTGAAAAAAGCGACATCCTATGCTGCCTTGCTCAGGACGTTATTCGGACGGTTAAACAGCCAATACCCGCTCAAAAGAAAAGTCTTTCGGGGCTTGTTCTCCCTCGAAAGTGGCCCATTCCCAAGCGGAATCATCGTCCAAAAGCGCGCGAAGCAATTTGTTGTTAAGCCCATGGCCGGATTTGTGGGCGCTGTAGCGCGCCAACAAGGGATGCCCTAAAACATACAAATCCCCCATTGCATCGAGGATTTTGTGCTTAACAAACTCGTCTTGGCTGCGCAATCCTTCGGGATTGAGCACGTGGTACTCATCCATCACCACGGCATTTTCCAACGTGCCGCCCTGAGCCAAGCCGATCGAGCGAAGCATTTCGACATCCTGCACGAAACCGAATGTGCGCGCACGGCTCACTGTGTGAGCATAGTCGACCTTGGAGAAATCGACTTCCATAAATTGCGAAGTGCTGTCGATGGCGGGATGACCGAAATTAATAGAGAAAGCTAAAGAAAAGCCTTCGTGCGGCTCCAATTGAGCCCATTTATCGCCATCGGTAACTTTAACGGTTTTTAAAATGCGGACAAAGCGCTTCGGGGCGAATTGCTCAACAATGCCGGCGGCTTGAATCAAAAAAACAAAACTGGCACCGGATCCGTCCATAATCGGGATTTCCGGCGCATCCACATCAACGTAGCAGTTATCGATTCCAAGGCCATTAAAAGCACTCATTAAGTGCTCAATGGTGGAAATTTTGACGGCCCCCTCGTTCAGGGTCGTGGCCATTCTCGTGTCATTAACGCGCGTTGCCTCCGCAGGCATAACAACCGGCGGATCCAAGTCTACCCGGGTATAAACGATCCCCGTATCCGGTTCCGCGGGCCGCAAAGTCAGACAAACCTTGCGTCCCGAATGCAAACCGATACCAACCGTGCGAACGACTTTTTTCAGCGTGCGTTGTTTGAGCATATTTTCGAAGAGATTTATTTCTTATCGTGACGGATGGACCACCAACCGCCTTCCCATTCGCTAGCGGTCTTTTCTTCTTCTTTTTTCTCTTCTTCTTTGACTTCCGGTTCGGCAGGCTGCTCAGGCGCCTTTTCTTCGGGCTTTTCTTCCTGAACTTGCTCAAACGGTTCTTCAACCTTCGGAGCAGCAGGCTGAGAAGCTGCAGCGCGAGGTGCAGCCCAAGGATCGGGTTCCGTGGGTTTGAGCGGCTGAGCAGACGAACGGGTATTCGGCATTAAAACCTCAACCTCTTGGTCCACCTTGTCGAGCGCGGGAACTTCCTTGTCCTTGCCGCCGTCCAAGCCGGTCGCAACCACTGTCACGCGCATCGAATCGCCCATACTGTCATCATAGGCGGAGCCATAAATCACTTGAGCGCCTTTAGCGGTGAAGTTCGTGATGATGTTCATCACGGTCTTCGTTTCCTTCATCTTCATGGTCTCTTCACTGGCCGTGATATAGACCAAAACGCCGCGAGCGCCGTTAAGCGTCACACCCTCAAGCAGCGGGCAAGCAACGGCGTTTTCCGCCGCGATGCGGGCGCGGTCGGGGCCGGAGGCAATGGCTGACCCCATCATAGCGGTGCCGCGTTCACTCATGACGGTGCGCAAATCTTCGAAGTCCACACCGATCAAGCCCGGCGTTTGAATAATTTCCGTAATACCGGCACAAGCCTTAAACAGAACGTCATCGGCGGCAGCAAAGCATTCGCTCACAGAAGCGTCTTCACCCAATTCGTCTTCCAACTTATCGTTCAGAATAACAATTTGGCTGTCTACAGCTTGTTTGAGTTTTACCAAACCCTCTTCAGCACGCTGCATACGAAGCGCGCCTTCATAGCTAAAAGGCTTAGTAACAACAGCGACGGTAAGAATGCCCATTTCACGAGCGATCTGCGCAACCACAGGAGCTGCACCGGTTCCCGTGCCGCCGCCCATACCGGCTGTAATGAAAACTAAATTAGCACCTTGAAGAAGCTCTCTGATTCGGTCTTTCGCTTCAATAGCGGCCTGCTCACCCACTTCAGGACGAGCGCCTGCGCCCAGACCCGTCTTGCCGATCTGCAAAGTCGCGTGTGCGCGAGAGTGCGACAGTGCCGTGTAATCCGTATTAATTGCAATAAATTCAATACCTTGAGCACCACGCTCAATCATGTGTTCAACGGCATTGCCGCCACCGCCGCCAACACCAACTACTTTAATAACTGTTTGGCGGGGATCATTATCACTGAGCACTTCAAACATGGAAACAGGCCTCCAAAACCAATCCCATAATTATGTATGAATAAGTTGTGTTTTGCCTAGAATTTAGAAAAATTTTTCAATATGTTGGAATTGACGAAGCACTAAAAAGCCACTCGTAATCCATCAGTATTGACCGATGAAAAATTCCTTCGCAAACCGTTTCATCTTCACCCAATACGAGTCGTCATCACTTTGGGGTTCGTCTTCATCTTCTTCCCCCTCCTTAAAACGTCTCGCTTCATAACTGATTAATCCCATAACGGCGCTCTCTTTGGGAGAATTAAGACCAATGCAAGCGTCTCCGTTATAGCGCGAACGGCCTAAACGGGTGCTAAACGTATAAGCCATCGGTCCCGGCATGGCAGAAAACAGATCCGTTATGCCGACTAGCAAAGAGGTTCCGCCTGTGAGCACAATGCCTCCGGTTAAGCGGTTGCAGGGCGCACCGTTTACCGTTGTGTACCAACCGGATTCAAAAAGTTTTGCTCCGATTGTTAAGTTCAAGTTACGAATTTCTCGATGAACAAGCTTGGAAAGTTCAAGCTTGTTGAATTTCCGGCTACCTTCTTCAATCGGAGCCCGGTACAAAATTGTCTCTTCGTGTTCGGGCAGGCAGCGCAAATCCAACTTCGTTTTAATTTCTTCGGCCTGCTGCATTGTGCAATGCAGATAACCGCTGATGCGCTCTGTTAAACGTCTGCCGCCATAGTTAAGCGTATAGGTAAAACGAGGAAGCCCCGCTTTAAAAACAGTCACATCCGTCGTTCCGGCGCCAATATCAATTAAAACTACTCCATTTTGGCGCTCTTCTTCAGTCAACGCGGCGTAACCGCTCGCCCAACTTTCCGGGAGCATACGCGAGACATCCATTCCGCTTCGGCGAATCACTTTCAGACGATTTTGAACGCTCACTGCGCCCGCAATCGCAGAATGCAAATGAGCTGAAATACGGGAACTTTTCGCATCAAGCGGATTCTGACCGACTTGCTCTTCATCTTGATTATCAAGCATGTAGTAGAGCAACTCAGACTTAATCAGTAACTGATCGTCATTGAAATCAACAGCTTCCTGCGCCATGCTTTGAACAGTTTTCATATCCTTTTTGGTCACTGTTCTGCCTCTTAAAGGCATTTCCGCGCTGGAGTCACGTCCTTCCAATGATTTGCCGGAAATATTGGTGCACACTTCCGCGCTGGGTACTTTACCCGCCAAAGAGAACGCTTCGGCCAAAGCGGCCTTCACTTGCTGCTGAGTTTCTTCAATATTCGTCACATTGCCGTCGCGCACGCCAAGAGAATCCGCGCGTCCCTGCGACAACACGCGAAATGATCCATCTTTATAGACTTCGGCAACAACGGCTACGATCTTACTTGAGCCGATATCCAAAGCTGTGACAATCTTTTTGTTATCCCTCATATCCAATCAGCGATTCACACTTTGTCGGTTAGCTTCTGCAATTGACTCTGCCGCATGGCGGCGACCATCTTGAGAACGGTACCTGCGAAGACTTTTTTCAGGCAATGTGGCTGCAAAAGCCAATTCGTACCTGGCGTCAATGCTCGAAGGCGGTCCCTTCATCAACTTAACAACTTCCGGGTATTGTACGATAACCACTCCGAAACGATCTTCAAGCGTCCAGTCAGCCTTTTCCACCCCCAATTCAATACGTGTTGGGGGGATATCGTCAGAGGCAATTGCCAACGCCCAACTGTCTCGATCGTTTACACTCAATTCAGTCACGCGCGCCTTAGGCAAGACGACTTGAAGCATTTTGCTAAAGCGCTTGTACCGACGCGTTACTTCCTGAACCATTTCTGCGCGCCCGAAAAACTCAGGCAAGGCCAACGGGTTATCCACCTCTTCAGGATTGGCAGCGAACAACTCCCCGCTCACAGAAACTAAACGGCCGTCTTCCCAGAGTGCGAGAGGTTTATGCTCCGTAATTTCAATGTTGATTTTGTCAGGCCAAACTCGACGAACATTGGCATTCTTGACCCAAGGCGCCTTAAGAGCAGCCTCTCGGATCGCATCCAAATCAACGTCAAAAAAGGTTCCCGTTGTTGTTTGACCAAGGGCACGCCTGAAGTGCAGAGCTGAAATGTGCTCAATCTCCCCCGTCAACTCCACTGAGCGAATTTTGAAAAACGTTTCTACATAACGCGGAAAGCTACTTACCGCCACAGCGGCAAGCAGCAATGCCAACGCCAGCAATATCAGAACCGCTTTCAGAAAACGCTTCATCGGACGAAGTTATTCTCCAACGCAATTAACGATGAAAATCCAGGGAAGCTTCGGAAGCCATCTTCAGAACAAGTTCCTGATAGCTCATTCCCGCATTCTTAGCAGCCAAGGGCACCAAAGAGTGCGCGGTCATACCGGGAGAGGTGTTCATTTCCAAAAGACTGAACGTGCCGTCTTCGGCCAAAATCAAGTCAATGCGGCTCCAGCCACGCGCGCCAAGCGCACGATAAGCGCTCAAGCAAGTGCGAGAAATTTCTTCACGCAAATCTTCGGAAAGCTTAGCCGGGCATTCATAACGCACATCATTGGTGAAATACTTGTTTTGATAGTCGTAGTCGCCATTAGGCGCAATGATTTCGATAATCGGCAAAACCTTCGAATCTTGACCGGCTCCCAAAATTGCCACCGTCAGCTCACGACCAAAAATCCGTTCTTCCACAAGAACATGATTATCGAGCGCACAGGCACGGACAATAGCTTCATGAAGCTCTTCTACCGTGGCATCCTTTAGCTTAGTCAAACCGATGCTTGAACCTTCGCGAGCCGGTTTAACCACTAAATCTCTGCCCAACTCTCTCATCACGAAGTTCAAGTCACTGTCAGCAGAAACCAACATCCCGCGGGGGCTGGGAATTTGCTTTTCACGCCAAATCTGCTTGGTCAAACTCTTATCCATTGCTACGGCACTCGCCTTGACGCCAGGACCCGTATAAGGAATCTTCAAATACTCAAGAACACCTTGAATCGTACCGTCTTCGCCGTAACGGCCGTGAAGCGCAATAAAGGCACGGTCAAAACCGCCCTTTTCCAATTCCGAAATGCTTTGCTCTTTCGGGTCAAATCGAGTCACGTCCACGCCGGCAGAAACCAGTGCATCGTAAACACCTTTTCCACTCATCAAGGAAACTTCTCTTTCACTTGACATGCCGCCGGCCAGCAAAACCACTTTGCCTAAGCTTTCCGGCTTAATTTCTTTTTTGGTTTCTTGCATTTATTCTGTCCTTATTAATTGTCCTTGCCCGCGCGCGCCTTCAAACGACCGGGCACACCGCCCACGCTGCCGGCGCCCATCGTCACCACGATGTCGCCGTCACGAGCCAATTTCATGATGGCATCATCCATTTCAGCGGGCGAATTGACAAAAACCAATTCCGTTTGTCCCATAATGCGAATCGCGCGAGCCAAAGAACGACCATCTGCTCCCACGATCGGTGCTTCACCGGCAGGATACACATCGGCCAAAACCAGTGCTTCCACGCTGCTTAAAACTTTAACGAAATCTTCAAAACAGTCTCTTGTCCGAGTGTAGCGATGCGGCTGGAACGCAACCAACACGCGATGTCCCGGATAGGCGCCGCGCACCGCCTCAAGCGTAGCCTGCATTTCATGCGGATGGTGTCCGTAGTCATCAATCAGAGTGAACGATCCGCCATCCGGCAAAGCGATTTCACCATAACGGCTAAAGCGTCTTCCAACACCAGTGAAATTGGCAAGAGCTGTCTTGATATTTTCGTCGGAAACATCTGCCAATGTAGCAATAGCGATCGCTGCTAAGCTGTTTCTGACATTGTGCATACCGGGAAGATTTAAACGCACAGGCAACGGGTCACGGCCGTGTCTCAAAACGGTGTAACACATCTGCGTGCCTTCGGCTCGAATATCAACCGCTCTCACATCAGCCTGTTCATCCAAGCCATAGGTAATAACCGAACGCGGCACACGGCTGATGATTGAGCGAACGTTTTCATCATCCAAACACAAAACCGCCTTGCCATAGAAAGGCAGACGCGTCAGGAAATCAACGAAAGCCTGTTTCAGTTTCTCGAAATTGTGATCATAGGTATCCATGTGATCGGCATCAATATTGGTCACCGCCGCAATCACCGGAGAAAGATATAAGAACGACGCGTCCGACTCATCAGCTTCGGCCACGATGAATTCACCACGACCCAAGCGGGCATTGGCACCGGCCGAATTCAATCTCCCGCCAATCACAAAAGTCGGATCCAGACCACCCGCCGCTAAAAGACTCGCAACTAAAGAAGTGGTCGTTGTTTTGCCATGAGCGCCGGCAATAGCGATGCCGCTTCTGAAACGCATAAGTTCAGCCAGCATCACCGCACGAGGCACCACAGGGATGCGAGCCTCACGAGCCGCAACCACTTCGGGGTTATCTTGTTTAATCGCCGAAGAAATCACGACAACATCGGCCCCTTGAACGTTTTCGGGCAAATGTTCATGGAAAATCTTGACACCCAGTCCTTGCAGTCTCTCTGTAGCCGCATTGGTCGCCATGTCCGATCCGGTCACCGTGTACCCCAAGGTCACCAGCACTTCAGCGATACCGTTCATACCGGTACCGCCAATGCCCACAAAGTGAATTTTATTGACAGCAAATCTCATAATTTTTGTCTTGAAAGCAATACCTAAAACTGTTATTTTGCCAAACGTTCGATGGTATCGGCTACTGTCTTTGCCGCCCCCCGTTTTGCAAGGGTTCTCGCCTTAAGCGCCATGAGCACCAAATCTTGCCTTGTCAGAGAGTTCAATTTCTCAAAAAGAGAATCGGCATTTAAATCTTTTTGTTCAAGCAAAATTCCCGCACCTTCTTCCTGCATATAGCGGGCATTGCCCAATTGATGCTGAGTGGTAGAGACCACGAAAGGCACTAAAATGGCGGGAATGCCACCAGCGGTCAATTCGCTCACTGTTGTCGCACCGGCTCTGCAAACCACCACGTCGGCCTTGCGGTAAGCCGCAGCCATATCATCAATAAAGCTGATCACCTCCGCTTCCACGCCATAGGAAGCGTAAAGAGCCTTGACCTCTTCAACAGCGTTTTTCCCACACTGATGAGTGACTGTCGGACGATTTTGCGGATCAAATTTCGCAAGCGCCGCAGGCACCGTCTCATTGAGAACTTTAGCGCCCAAAGAGCCGCCAAAAACGAGCAAATGCAGCCGCCCTTCACGCCCTTCGTAACGCTGAATCGGGTCGGGCATCGCCAAAATATCTTCTCTTACCGGATTGCCTGAAACAATCGCCTTGTCACCGGCTCTGTGAGCACATTCTCCATCAAAGCCGCACATCACAGCCTGCGCCCAAGGCATCACTGCGCGAACACTCATTAAACTGCCCGCGTCACAATTCATCATAATCAATGGCTTATTCCGGCTTCTGGCTCCGAAAGCCGCCGGCACTGCGATATAGCCCCCTGTGGAGAACAATGCGTCGGCCTGGCGTTTTTGGACAATGGATTTAGCGGCAAAACAAGCCTTCACTAACTTGAAAGCACCGCCAACCATATGAGCGATGCCTTTGCCTCTCATGCCCGTAAAATCCAGAGCATCAAATTCAATATTTCTCTGTCCAACCAGACGAGACTCCATGCCGACCGGCGTGCCAATCCAGGAGACCGTCCAACCGCGTTTTTTCATTTCTTCAGCAACGGCCAACCCCGGCATCACATGTCCGCCCGTACCCGCTGCCGCGATAATGAGATGTTTTCCCATCTACCGTCTCCTTTTGCCTCTCATCAGGAGGCGATTTTCGTAATCGACGCGCAGCAACAGTGCAACTGCGCAAAGAGTGATAACTATAGACGATCCGCCGTAGCTTACCAAAGGAAGCGTTAAGCCCTTGGTCGGAAACACACCAATGGCCACACCGATATTGATAAGTGCCTGGACACCGATCCACAAACCGACACCTTGAGCGACCAATCCTGAATAAACCGACTCAAGCCGCACAGCTTGCCGCCCAATTTCAAAAGCTCTTCTGACAAACCAATAAAAAAGGAACAAAACGAAGGTGAAGCCCACGAGCCCCAACTCCTCTCCGATCACAGCGAGAATAAAGTCCGTATGCGCTTCAGGCAAATAATGCATCTTTTCAACACTTGCCCCCAGCCCGACACCGAATAATTCGCCTCGGCCAAAAGCAATGAGCGAGTGAGTAAGCTGATAGGCCTTACCCAACTGATTTTCGATATCCCAGGGATTTAAGTAAGCAAAAACACGCGCCGTGCGCCAAGGCGACAGTGCAATTGAAAGCACAATAACAGCGAGAATCACCACACCAAAGGGCACAATGATGCGCCAGCTCAAGCCGCCGAGAAACACCACCCCCAACACAATCGCGCTAATCACAACGGTTGCCCCTAAGTCAGGCTGCAACGACAAAAGCATGGCCACCGCACCGATATAAAGCATCACCGGAACCAAGCCTCGAGTGTAGGAGTGCATGTACGCTTGACGAGTGACAACGAAGTGAGAAATCACCAACACCGAAACAAACTTGACGACTTCTGATACTTGAAGATTAACCGGCCCCATGCCGATCCAACGGATAGAACCGTTTACCTCATGCCCCAGTCCCGGAATAAACACAGCAATTAAAAGCAAAATGCCTAAAAGTCCGAGAGGGTAACTGAGCACATACCAGCGGTAAAGCGGCATCTTAAAAACCAAAAAGCCAGCAACCAGCCCAATGAGAATGTAGATGCCGTGGCGAACAGCGAAATAACTTTCAGACGTTTGATACTTTGGCGAATCCCCCAGCGAAATGGAGGCCGAATAAACCATGACAAAACCCAAAATGAGCAATGCCAGTACAGTGATAATGACACTGTAATCAATGGTCGAGATCGTCGTAAAAGAGCTCTTCGTGCTCCATCCTTCCGATGGAGCGGGTTTTGATGAGAATAGTTTTTTGAAGTTGATCATTGCTGAACGTCGCCAGCCAAGGCTTTAGCGCTTGCGATAAAAATGGCCGACCGTTCGGCATAGTTTTTAAACATATCCCAGCTCGCGCACGCCGGCGACAGCAACACGCAGTCGCCCTTTTGAGCCAATGCCGCGGATTTGCAAACCGCCTCCGGCATGTCCTTGGCGTGCTCAATCGGGAATCCGCCGTTGCTTAAAGCCTGCTCAATCAGGGGCGCGTCTCGCCCGATCAAAACCGCAGCGCGGGCGTGTTTGGCCATGGACTGCGCAATCGGAGCAAAATCCTGTCCCTTGCCGTCGCCGCCCAAAATAACCACCAAGCGAGTGCCATTGGCTCCCAAACCTTCAAGCGCAGCCACTGTCGCTCCGACATTGGTGCCTTTGCTGTCATCAATGTAGTCCACACCATTGACCGTCATCACATACTCAACGCGGTGCGGTTCACCTTTGTACATAGAAAGCGCGCGCAAGGCGTCACTGATGGAAAGACCGGCTGCGTAAATTAACGCTAAAGCCGCCAAGGCATTCATGGTGTTATGACGGCCTCTGATATGCAGAGCCTCTTCGGGCATCAAGCGCTGTAGAACGTGGCCTTGCAGCACTTTCCGTTTGCTCAGCTGCACAGAATCATCTTCGTTGAAGGCGAGCCAGCGAATGCCATCGGACTCCACCAATCCCCATTCATTGCCATTTTCCGGAGCACTTGCTCCAAAAGTGAAGACTTTTCGATCTTCTGCGGCAAAATTCATAACGACCGCATCATCACGATTTAAAATTCGGGCCGTTTTTTCATGCGCGAAAATCTTCCCTTTGGCTGCCACGTACTCATTCATGCCGCCATGCCAATCGAGGTGATCTTGCGTGATATTAAGAAGGGCTGCAGCGTCGGGTGCCAACGTAGAGGTTGTTTCTAATTGGAAACTGGAAAGTTCCAACACCCAAACCTCCGGCAAATCGTCTTCTTGCAAATAGCGATCCAATTCCGTGACGGCGTTGGGGCCAATATTGCCGGCGGCAACCGTTTTTTTGCCGCCTGCTGCCGCCATTTTTGCTGTCAACGATGTTGTCGTTGTTTTCCCATTAGTTCCTGTGACGGCAATCACTTTGGGATCGTAACCGCGTTCGGCTTTCAGGTGAGCAAGTTCGCGGGCAAAAAGCTCAATTTCTCCGACCATCTCAATGCCCATCGAAAGAGCCTTTTGCACTAAAGGCGCAACGGGCGAATGCCAGGGGCTGACGCCCGGCGACATCACTAAAAGCGCCACGCCCTCGAGATGGTGTTCCGCTTCCTGAAGCTTTGTAAAAGAGAAATTTTCTGTATCTTTCAATCGCGCCAATGCGGGCGGTTGATCGCGGGTGTCGGTGGCGACAATCGTCCAACCACGTTTAAGCAAAAATCTTGTACAAGCTTCTCCGGAAGCTCCCAAACCGATCACCAACGCTTTTTTTTGCATCTCCATTGTGCCCTTTAGCGAATCTTCAATGTTGACAAACCGATCAACACCAAAATAAATGTAATGATCCAGAAGCGCGTCACGACCTGCGTTTCTTTCCAACCTTTGAGTTCAAAGTGGTGATGAATCGGCGCCATCAGGAAAATACGTTTACCGCCCGAGAACCTAAAGTATGTTGTCTGGATCATCACTGAAAGCGTTTCCACCACAAAAATACCGCCCATGATCGCAAGAACAAGTTCTTGACGGGTGATCACCGCAACAGTGCCGAGAGTACCGCCTAAGGCCAAGGCGCCGACATCCCCCATGAAAACTTGAGCTGGGTGAGCGTTAAACCATAAGAAAGCCAAACCGGCACCGGCCAGCGCCGCACAGATAACGACCAATTCACCGGCACCCGGAATGTAGGGAAAGAGCAAGTAGCGCGCAAAGTCAATACGACCTTCAACATAGGCGAAGATCCCCAGAGCGCTGCCAACCATGGCCGCGGGCAAAATGGCCAACCCGTCCAAACCGTCCGTAAGATTCACAGCGTTACTCGTGCCAACAATCACAATAAAGGTCAGCACAATAAAGCCGAAAATTCCCAACGGATAGGCAAAGTGTTTGAAGAACGGAATAATCAGGTCGGCGTGCGAAGGCATTTGCATCGGAAAGCCCGATTCAATCCAACCCACAACCATATGAACGACATGAATATCATTGGGTGCGCTGATTGCGAAAGCCAAATAAACAGAAGCAATCAAGCCGATCAAGGATTGCCAGCCAAACTTTTCTTTGGCGCTCATGCCTTTAGGATCGTGATGAACAACTTTCCTGTAGTCATCCACCCAACCAATCCAACCGAAACCCAAGGTAACAAAAAGCACCACCCATACGAAACGATTGCTCAGATCCATCCAAAGAAAGGTTGAAAGACCGATGGCAATCAAAATCAAAATGCCGCCCATGGTCGGCGTGCCATCCTTAACAATATGGGTTTTCGGACCATTGGTGCGAACGGCCTGTCCCATCTTCATGGCTTTGAGGTAGCGAATCGTGGCAGGGCCGGCCAAAAAGCCGATTGCCAGAGCCGTCAACGCGGCCATCACGGCTCTCAAACTCAAGTAATTAAACACCTGGAAAGCGCGGATATCTTCTCCGAGCCAACGGAATAATTCCAGAAGCATCTCTAATCCTCTATTTTCTTGCCTGCTTCTTCAATAAGCACCTTAACGACTTCGGCCAATTTCATAAAATTGGAACCTTTTACGCTGACCGTCTGACACCTACGGCTTTCTTCGACAACAGCCTCAATAAAAGCTTCTCTGTTTTCCATCCACAGAGCTCGACCGTCAGGACGCAGCGCTTTGTATTTTTCATACGCAAATTTCATTTGCGTCCCTATTGCGTAAAAAGCATCTACACTGCGCTCTGCCGCGTATGCGCCGATTTCTTCATGATATTGTGGGCTTTTCACACCCAATTCACCCATGTCACCGGCCACCAGCAAACGGGGCGCTGTGTAAGTCATCAGCAGATCAATAGCCGCCTTCATGCTGTCAGGGTTGGCATTATAGGCATCGTCGATTATCGTAAGATTACCGACCGTGGTCACCTGACCTCGCCCCTTTATCGCCTCAAAAGATTCCAATCCCTGCTTAATGGCATCCAAAGGAACGTTTAAAGCCAAGCAGGCCGCCGTTGCCGCCAACGCGTTACGGAAATTATGCTCACCGCGCACCTTAAGCTTTGCTTCAAAGGATCCGATCGGCGTTTTCACTAAAGCAGAAACACCGTCTCTACCTGTTTTCATACATCCGTTGACATCTGCCGTAGCATCAATGCCAAAAGTCATGATGTTGGCATCTCGGGCCATCTCCAGCCAAATGGATCGGCAGGGGTCATCGGCAGAAATCACTGCGATGCCCGAGGGCGGCAATACACGGAAAATTTCACCGTTTTCTCTTGCCGTAGCTTCAACAGTTTGAAGAAACTCCTGATGCTCACGCTGCGCGTTTGTGACAATTGCAATCGTCGGCTGAACAAGTCCGCTCAAATAGCGCATTTCGCCGACATGATTCATGCCGGTTTCAATAACTGCCGCTTCATGATTGTCACGCAAACGCCAAAGCATCATCGGCACACCGATGTCATTGTTGAGATTGCCCTGCGTCGCCAACGCATTTTTTCCAAAACGCACTTTCAGAATGCTGGCGATCATTTGTGTCGTTGTGGTCTTGCCGTTACTGCCTGCCACCGCAATAACATTGGCATGATTTCGTCTGCGCCAATAGCCTGCGCTCACGCCTAAGGCCAACTTCACATCTTTGACAACAATCTGCGGAATCGGACAGTAGACTTCGTGATCCACTACTGCGGCAACTGCACCCGCGCGCATCGCCTGCATCAAAAAGTCATGTCCATCGAATCGATCGCCCTTTAAAGCGAAAAACAGCGATCCGTCAGTTATCCGACGCGTATCAGTGCAAACGTTAGTGAAAGGAACATCGCTGCCCGCCAGATGCGAACCCGGCAGCAAATTCGACAGATACTTAACGTTCAAAAGAGTTTCCGGAGACGGATTTTTCAGTCTTTGCGCGCAACGAGCTTCGACAACGTCGCTAAAGGGATGCTTAACTCCGTTGATTTCCTGATAGAGTTCGTGACCTTTACCGGCAATCAGCACCACATCTTCTGCGTCAGCTTCTTTTATGGCCGTATGAATAGCCTCTCTGCGATCCTCAATAATTCGGGCAGGTGCGCTCATGCCGACTTGCATTTGGCGCAGAATTTCCATCGGATCTTCCGTGCGAGGATTATCGCTGGTCAAAATGACGCAATCGGCGAATTGTTCGGAAACCTGAGCCATGATAGGGCGTTTGCCGGGATCACGATCGCCCCCCGCGCCCAATACAATCCAAAGTTTGCCTCGGCGAACCTTTGCCACAGGTTTTAAGGCCAACAAAGCTTTTTCAACAGCATCAGGTGTGTGGCTATAGTCCACAATCGCAAGAGCGCAGCCGGGATAAATCACCTTCTGCATCCGACCGTCTGGAGCAGCCAATAAGGGAAGCTTTTCTACGATTTCTGAAAGCTTAAAGCCCTTGCAGAGAGCTGCTCCGACAACACCTAAAAGATTGGAAATGTTAAAGGCTCCGAAAACAGACAAATGTACGGTATGGCGTTCACCTTCGTAAACGATATCGAACTGCATGCCTTCGGGCATCGGACGAATATTTTCGGCAGCCAGAAGCCTTGTCCCCGGCAAAGCGATTACGCCCTGCATCGTGGTCACTATCGTGTGAATTGAGTGGTGAATGCAGCGTTCGGCCAGCCGTACGCCCGCTTCATCATCAATATTGATAACGGCGTGTTTGAGCTGCGGCCAATCAAACAAAATCGCTTTTGCTTGTTCATAGGCCTGCATATTTTTATGGTAGTCTAGATGATCGCGAGTCAAATTTGTGAATACCGCGACATCAAAATGCGTTCCTTGCAGTCTTCCTTGCTCTAAACCGATAGAACTTGCCTCTAAAGCAAAGGCTTGTCCTTTTGCCTCAAGGATCGTCTTATACAATCCCTGCAAAGTAACAGCATCTGGCGTTGTGAGCGATGCGCTTTGATAGGAATGACCATCCATAAAGCAGCCGATTGTGCCGACAGCGGCGCACTTTTGTCCCAACAACGTGAAAAGCTGCGACATCCAATGTGAGGAAGTCGTTTTGCCGTTCGTTCCGGTAATGCCGATACCGAAAAGCTGCTTACTCGGATCGTTATAAAAACCCGCGGCGAATTCACCTAAATGGCGCTTAAGCTCAGGCACCGCGATCGCAGGAACACCAAATGTTCTCCGGACACCGTCATCTTCGTAGACAACTGCACAGGCCTTCTGAGCGGCCTGTTCAAGAAAATCCCGTCCATCTTTGTGAAATCCCGGCACCGCGATAAAAACATCACCTTCAGCCAGATTTCTGGAATCTAACGTTAAGCGTTGCGCCTGAGGCGACAAACGCTTCAACAAATTGACATAGGATTGGATGTTATCTGCCATAAGAGCTTCAATATGAAAATTTTCAAGCGGATTTTCTACCGGATAGATCGACTGTTTTACTAATGAGCAGTATTTGCCAACAAGCCGCCACCGGCCACCATCATCGGATCATCAGGATTGACGAGCATCGTGCGCAAAGCCGCCTCAACTACTTCACCGAACACAGGCGCGGCAACAACACCGCCCGCGTGACCGGAATCCTTCGGTTCATCAATCATGACAGCCACGACAAGACGCGGTTGAGTTGCCGGAGCTACACCCACGAAGGATGCCACGTAGTCTTTAACGTACTCACCGTTTTTAACCTTGTAGACCGTACCTGTTTTACCGGCCACCGTATAGCCCGTCACCTTCAAGCGCGAGGCCGTACCGCCGCGGTGCACCGTGGTCATCATCATCGCGCGCATTTGACGGGCGATTTCCGGACGATAAACCTGTTCACCGGCTGCCGGATGGTCTTGCTTTATTAATGTCAACGGAATGACGTCACCGTTACGGGCAAAGACCGTGTAGGCTTGCGCAATCTGCATCAAAGATGTCGAAAGACCATAGCCGTAGGAAATCGTCGCCTGTTCAACCGGGCCCCAAGTCTTGGCGGGACGCAAACGACCGGCCACTGCTCCGGGGAAGCCAACCTGCGGAGCCTGACCGAATCCCAATCGGCTATAGGTTTCCCAAAGCGTTTGGGCAGGAATTTGCAAAGCAATCTTCACTGTACCCACGTTCGAAGACTTGGCGATAACCTGAGAAACCGTCAGCAAACCATAATCGTGGGTATCACTGATCTTGCGGTCCGCCACCATGATTCGCCCCGGGGATGTTTCAATCAGACTGTCCGGACGCACGATACCCATGTCCAACGCCTTTGCAATAGCGAAAGGTTTCATAATCGAACCGGGTTCGTAAGTATCGGTCACTACGCGATTGCGAATCTTGTCAAAGGTAAATGTGCTGCGATCGTTAGGATCAAATCCAGGCCAACTGACAAGCGCGAGGATTTCGCCGGTAATGGAGTCGGCCACCACAACCGCACCGGCCTTTGCCTGGTGCTTTTCGACAGCATTGCGAACCGCTGTGTAGGCAATGTATTGGATTCGTGAATCAATCGAAAGGTACAAGTCCTGACCAGGCGTCGGCTCTTGAGTCCACATTTCTTCGATGACGTGTCCCAAGCGGTCTCGAATCACGCGGCGGGCACCATTGTGACCGGTAAGCGTCTTATCGTTAGCCAATTCAACGCCTTCCTGACCGCGATCCTCACGGTTATTGAAACCAACGATGTGAGCGGACACTTCGCCGCCAGGATAATGTCTCTTGACGTCAGGAGAAAACGTCAGACCTTCCAAGTGCATCGCCTGAACCCGACGCACGACATCCATATCCACCTGCCGGGCCAAGTTAACGAAAGCATTTTTACGAGCCAAGCGTTTCTGAAGCGTGCGCTCCGAAACACCCAACAAATCCGACAGTTGGCCGATTTGCTGAGGAGTTGCATTAACCAGATTTGTAGTCGCCCAAATACTTCTGGCCGGCAAAGAGGCTGCAAGCACGACGCCATTGCGGTCAAAAATCTGTCCGCGTCCTGCAGCAATTTCCATTGTGCGTGCGTAGCGCACTTCGCCCTGCTTTTGTAAAAATTCCGTGTTAAAGCATTGCAAGTAAGTGGCACGGAGGAAGCAAACAACAAAAATCCCCACCAAAGCCGCCAACACAACGTGCGAGCGGTTTTGAGAAATTTCCAGAGCCTGCCATTCCTTATCGCGTTCCTTGGAACGCTTAGGCATCTTCGGAGCGGTGTCTTCATTCCAGAAGGCACAGCACTTGGCCTTGACTTTGTTGAACAGCCGACGGTACCAGGGTTGATTCATCATCATGACGGATCCCCCTCTTTACGCGTTACAAAACGCGGAACCGGTTTCGGCTGCAAAATGACAGTGTTTTCGTTTCTCGCAGGTTCCAGCCCCATTTCTTTAGCGCCGGAGGCGATATAACCGGGCAAAGTAACCTTGGCCAACTCAATGTTGATTTCACGCTGCTCATCGAGCAGTCGGCGAGAAAGCTCTTGTTCCTGCTCAATATCAGAAATGAGCGCACGAACCTTGTATTGATTATTCACAACCAAGAGCGCTACCCAGACAACCGCAATCGTCAGCAACACGATCGTAATCATGGCGCCATGTTGGCGAACGAAACGGAAAAGCGGAGAGTGAATCATGACACCCTCCCGTTTCGCACACGAGTCGCTAAACGCAGTATGGCGCTTCGCGCTCTGGGGTTAGATTCACACTCTTGCGGCGTAGGCAAAACACGTTGGATATCAGTCAGTTCTGCCGCCGGGAGCTCAAAGCTGCGCAGCGGCAAACGTGAATCCACTGCCTTTTCCGGATGGGCCTTTTCGTCAAAGAAACGCTTGACGATACGGTCTTCCAAAGAGTGGAACGTAATCACGCCAATTTTGCCGCCATCAACGAGCAAGTCCATTGAGGCGAGCAACGCCTGAGCAAGTTCATCAAGTTCGCTATTGATGTGAATTCGAATAGCTTGAAAGGTTCTCGTCGCCGGATTTTGAGAGGGGTCCTTTTTGTTGACGGGAACAACTTTTGCAACCAAATCAGCCAATTGACGGGTGGTTTCAATCGGCGAAACGTTGCGAGCCTGAACAATGGCGTGAGCGATTTTCTTGGCGTAACGCTCTTCGCCCAACGTGTGAATCACTCGGGCGATTTCATCCTCTTCGGCCTGGCCGAGCCACTGAGAAGCGGTCAGACCGCAGGAAGTGTCCATGCGCATATCAAGCGGGCCGTCCATTCGGAAAGAAAATCCTCGGGACGCATCATCGATTTGGGGGCTGGAGACCCCAATATCCATGAAAATCCCATTGACTGAACGGATACCGATATTGGACAACTCCTCACGCATGTGTGAGAAGGGAGCGTGGATAATCTGGAATCGGTTATCTTTGATTTCTTTTGCAGATTCAACAGCTTGCGGATCTCGATCAAACGCAATAAGCTGACCTTTTTCTGAAAGCAAAGAGAGAATGCGGCGAGAATGACCACCCCGTCCGAACGTCGCATCGACGTACGTACCGTTTGGATCCGTAACCACCAATGGCGGCGCCACCTCTGCCATCACGGAGAGGTGCGTAAAACGCTTGTCCATCCCCTCTCCTAGAGCACCAAATCAAAAACCTCAGGCGGCAATCCTTTCTTTAATTCCGCTTCCTCAAATTGCATGTACTTTGATTGGTCCCACAATTCAAAATGATTCCCCAAGCCAACAAGCGTCACTTCTCGATTCAAACCGCACATACTTCTTAAATCATTCGGCACCAACAGTCTGCCGGAGGCATCAGCGGTCACATCTACCGCTCCACCCATCATCACACGTTGCAGGGCACGCGCAGAATAGGGCAAAGAAGCCAATTTCGTGCGCAGCTGCAGCCATTCAGCCCGGGGATAAATCAAAACACAGCCATCCGGGTGGCGAGTGAGCGTTACTTCACCTTGACAGGGCACAAGAAGGCTCTCCCGATACTTCGCAGGTAACGAGAGACGGCCTTTTGCATCCAGCACTAGTAAAGACGTGCCCTGAAACATTAGTCCACCCGGTAAAACAAACACAGACAAAAAGCGGCTTGCACCCCTTTAGGCACAAACTTCCACTTTTTCCCACTTTCTTACACCGAAATTTAAAAGGATTTGAGCACTAAGTCAAGGATTTTGAAATATTTTTTTACTTTTTAAAGCAACCCAAAAAAGGCCAAATTATCGCAGACACAGTATCTAGTTGTTCACCTCTTTTGCCTGCCCAATATTTGTGTTTTATATTTTATATATTATATTTTTTGGCTATTTTTAGGGCGCCCGATTGGACGCCCGTTCTCACAAAATTAGAACTTCTTGAGGTCGACTTTAATGCGACCGTCAACCGCGATTCCTTCTCCATTCTTTTCACTGATAATCAGCGGATTAATATCGAGTTCGGTAATCGCAGGGAAGTCCCCAACAAGCTGAGAAATGCGAAGCAGGCATTCCTGTAATTGCTCCATCTGCGCAGGTTTCGTGCCTCGAGCGCCTTGCAAAAGCTTATAGGCCTTAACGCCCTTAATCATTTCGTCAGCGTCGACATCCGTGAGCGGAGCCATGCGGAAGGTCACGTCCTTCATGACTTCGATAAAGACGCCACCCAAGCCGAACATCACCATGTGGCCATACTGCGGATCAGTTGCCACGCCGCAAACCATTTCACGATTGCCCTTAACCATCTCCTGGATAATGACACCTTCAAGGCCGTCCAAGAGATTCTTTTCCTTCAGTTTTTCAATCAAGTCGCGGTATTGCGCACGAAGTTCAGCTTCCGTTTGGATATTGACGCGCACGCCGCCCACGTCTGTCTTATGCGACGTGGTCTTGGACGTCATCTTCATAACAACGGGATAACCGACCTTGTCGGCCACAGCCACCGCTTCTTCTTCATCACGTGCAAAGCCAGATCGGCACACGCGGATGCCGTATGCATCCAAAACATCAATACTTTCACGCGTAGTGAGCTGGTCACGCCCTTGTTCCACGCTTTGCTGAATAATCTGACGCGCACGTTCGCGATCAACATCAAAAACAGGCTTCTTTCCGACCGGTTTTTGAACCCAAATGCGCTGTTGATTCAAACGATTCAGACCGTCAGCGGCTTGTTCCGCATACATGAAGAACGGAACATTGACTTCCATGTCGGACAGTTTCGAGAAAAATTCGCTCTTTGTCATGAAAACACCCACGATGGGCTTTTCAGGATGCTGAGCCTTGATTTCCATCACCGCCTGCGCCACATCAATGTCCTTCAGGCCTAAGAAGGGCAAATAGATAACGATCACCATGTCGACGTTATCGTCAGCGATCACCGTTTCAAGCGTTTGTTTGTAATGCTCGATTGGGGCCGAAGCAATCATGTCCACAGGGTTTTTAACGGAAGCCGCCGCGGGCAAGAAGGAGCGCAATTTTTCTTTAGTTTCATCCGTGAGCGCCGCCATCTTCATGCCGTATTCGCTGACAGCATCCGTTGCCATAATGCCGGGGCCGCCCGAATTGGTAATAATCGCAATGCGATCTCCCTGAGGGATGGGGCAGTTGGCAAAGACTTTCGCCGTCGCAAAAAGATTTTCCAAGGAATACTCACGAATGACGCCCGACTGCGTCAAAAGCGCATTGGCTGCCTTGTCTGCGCCAGCCAAAGAGCCTGTGTGAGAAGAGGCTGCGCTGGCGCCTGCCGCACTGCGGCCGGCCTTCAACGCCAAAATCGGTTTTTTCTTAGAAACGCGGCTTGCAAGTTCTCTGAAATTGGCCGGATTTTGGATGGATTCCATGTAAAGAAGAATCTGCTTGACGTCGTCTTCGTCTTCCCAGTATTCAATGGCCGTTTCAGCATTAACATCGGCCTGATTGCCAATGGAAATAAACTGTGCAAAACCCAAATTCAAGTCTTTCAAAATATTGAGAATGCCGCCGCCTAAAGCACCGGATTGCGAAACAAAACCGATACCACCGCGCTCGGGCAAACTTTCAGCAAAGCAGCCATCCATACGGATATCCGGGTGGGTGTTAACCACGCCCAAGCAGTTGGGGCCGACACAGCGCATGCCGTAATCGCGCACTTTCTTGAGTAACGCTTGTTCTAAAGCCGCGCCCTCTTTACCCGTTTCTTTGAAGCCTGCGCTAATAACGCACAAGCCGCCCACGCCTTTTTCATGACACTGATCAATCGTGGAAAGCACAAACTTTGCGTTCACGACAACAATGGCCAAATCGACTTCACCCGGCACATCCAAAACAGAGGGGTAGGCCTGCAGGCCCTCAATGATTCCACCTTTGGGATTGACGGGATAGATCTTTCCTTTGAATCCGTACTCCTGCAATCGCTTCATGATATCCGAGCCAATCGTATGCGCCTTGGTGGAAGCGCCGATCACTGCAATAGCACGGGGTTTCATAATTTTGTCGAGGTTTTGCATTTGGACTTTCCTTTGTTTCGCCAAAACGAAAAATTTCTCCACTTATGATACAGATGGCAAAAAAAATGTTAAGCCCCAAAAAGTACCTTTTTTCGGCTCGTCACAAGATAATTTTTTCTTTCTATTGAAACCTTGGAGTTTTCAGTTTAGTGTTGTGACGCAGATATTGTTTTGCCCAACAAAAAAAGAGGAAACAATGGAAGAAAATTCCACTCAAGTGTTTATTTCGTTTATCCAAGAAACCTGCCAGACGGTTTTCTCTGAAATCTCTCAAAGCGCCTTTTGGTTTCAAGTGGCCGCTTTGGTTATTTCAATTTTTTTGTCACTTCTGGTCAGTAAAGCACTGGGACGCAAACTGCTCGATTGGGAATCTCTTTTCCAAGAAGACACCATAAAAGATAAATTTTGGGGCTTTGTTCTCAGACTTATCAGTAAGTTGCTTTTCTCGGTTTTCGCCGCACTTTTTTTGTCGCTGCAGGCGTATGTCATTGCAGACAAAGGTCTTTTACCTGAACACAATTTCAACCTGATTAACATTGGCTACCAAGTGTTTTACGCTTGGGCGCTGCTCGTTTTGTTAATGCAGGTGTTTGAATCGTCTCGCTATTTAGAGCAGCTCCGTCGCCCCCTCTATAGTCTGTTTTGGATCTTGGCTTTTCTGCAGATCATTGGCGTTTTGCCTAAATTCATTCAGGCAATGAGGGAAATCAACCTGCCGATCGGCACGGATTCCTTAACGCTTTGGGCTTTGTTTGTCGGTATTTTTACAGTCATTGTGGCCATCATTGTCGCGCAATGGCTCTCCAACTTGTGCAACAACGCCTTAGCTTCTGCCAAAGACATTGATGATAATTTCAAGATCGTTTTATCGCGTCTGATCAACGTTGCCTTCATTATTTTGGCCATCATCATTTCCCTTTCCTCTGTTGGGTTGGATCTGACGATTTTGAGTGTGTTTGGCGGTGCCATCGGTGTCGGTCTGGGCTTCGGTTTGCAAAAAATTGCCTCCAACTACATCTCAGGCTTCATCATTTTGTTTGATCATTCCGTCAAAATCGGCGACACGGTGGAAGTGGGCGGCTTTAACGGCAAAATCACGCAAATTAAGACCCGTTACTCTGTTTTGAGAAACTTCTCCGGCGAAGAAATGATCATCCCGAATGAAAACTTCGTCACTCAAAACGTTAAGAATTTCACATTCACGGACCGTGCCTCAGTTTCGAGCATTGAGACCAGCATCGGATATGAGTGCGATGTAGACCGCGCGCTCGCTATTTTGGTTGAAGTCGCCAAGAAACAAGAACGCATCCTTGCCGATCCTCAACCTTGGGCTGTCATGACAGGCTTCGGTAACGACGGACTTAATTTGAAACTCAGTTTTTGGGTGAGGGATCCGGAAAGAGGAACGTCCGTTTTGCGCTCTACCGTCATGAAGGAAGTGCTTGAACAATTCAACGAAGAAAACATCTCGATTCCTTACACTATCAGAGATGTCACACTCAAGGGCAAACTCGAAATCAAAACGACCAACGATTCATCTTCCTAATTTCTGACAAAACACCGCCGAGTTCATTCAACTTGGCGGTGTTTAATTTTCCGAGAGCTGAATTCAATTAAAAGTTGTGGACAATGCCAATGCCGGCTTGCACACTGTCTTGCTCATAATGTCCTTTGTCACCATCAGAGTCTTTACTGTCAAACTCCTGACGGTCATAACCAATACCCGCATAAAGACTGGTACGCTTGCTAAGCTCGTAGTTGTGAAAGACTGCAACACCGTAGCGTTTGGTATCGAATTTAACGGCACCTATTCCCTCACTTGAATAGCCATAAGCATCACCGTCCCCATCTGCATAGTATGCAGACACTTGCAACTCTCCGCCCCAAACAGCAAATGCCGAACCGACAGCAACCGCATATCCATCCAAATCACCGATGTAATCCTCTCCGTCTTCAAGCTCCACAGAAGGCACGCCACCGATCATTTGTTCGTGTTTTCCGTATTGGAAACCGACAAAAGGCTTCATGAAACCTAAATCGTAATTGGCACCTACGCTGAAAGCCATCGCGTCATCAATATTGGCATCATAGCCGCCGGCAACCTGACGATTCTTCATTACCGTGTCGACCACTGCAACGGCTGAGAAATTTCCTACCGCATACGTAACACCTAATGCGGCATAGCGTTCTTTATCACGAGAGGGCAAGGCATCATCGCCTGACGTTCCGAACGAGTATTGTGCAAATGCGGTCATGCCGCCAAATTCAGGCGTCTGGTAGGTCAGCATATTGTCATAGATTCCGCGATCCATCCAATAACCCGCCCCGATGTAATCAGCGTACCCACCATCCATAGCATCGCCGTTAGCCATAAAGATATCGTACGTTCCTTCACCTGCCGTCAGGGCACCCATACGCCCCATACTTAACGTACCAAACGTAGAAGTTACGTAAAGTTGAGACTCTTTGTCGAAGAAAATACCATCCTCGGAAAAACTGCCGTCATCGGAATTGAAGCTATTTTCTAAAACAAAACCAACGGTCAATTCTTCCGTTATGTTTTCCGACCCTCGCAGACCAATAACGCTTGAGGTGTTCGTACCACTTGCCAAACCCCAGCTGTGATTATTTTCGTGGCTTTTTTCACCCGCATAACTTTGGTCAATGGATTCATGGGTGTACAGCAACCCCGTATCCACCGTACCATAAAGCTCAACAGAAGCCGCATGAGCTGTACCCACTGCAAAAACCAAGGCTGCAGTTAAAGAAGAAAGTTTGAAAGAGTTCATTATTTTTCCTTAATGAGAATGATTCCTGTTTATGAAATTTATACCCTTTCTTTTCATTTTTCAATCACAAATATTGCCTTAACTACCTACTAATTAAAAAATATCTTTAAAACAAGAAGGCAATGACTTCAATTAATTAAACAATATTAATTCTTACTTATTTTCTATTTTCATCAATAAAGAAAATTTAAAAATTTTTATCTTATTGTTAAATAAACGTTTTTTAACTTTATTTGCCTATTTTACTTTTTAAAAAAATAAATAAAATGACCTAATACCCTCTTGATATTGATAACGATTCCTATTACTATGACAATTAATTTCATCATTCATCCCGAATGGTGGTGTTGATATGAAAAAAAATATGTCACAAATTTGTCCGTTAACAGAATCCGCATTAATGACCGATCTCACGGTCGTTCAAATGAAATTGGACGCATCCGAACAAGAAAAACTGCTGCAGCTTGGGCTTCATCGTGGCGGAACGGTTCGCGTTTTACAACGCGCCTGCAATGAACCTTTGCTTTTAGCCATTGGTGACGCCCGTATTGGTCTTAATTATCAGACCGCTCAAAAAATTTTCGTTTTTTAAAAAAGGATCTTTTCCCTATGCAACTCAAAGATATGGCTATTGGCGCAAAAGGCCGCGTCAAATCCATGGCAACTTCTACGCCCGAGTATCGCAGAAGGCTTTTGATGCTGGGGGTAACACCCGGCAGCGCCCTCGAGGTGGTTCGCTTTGCTCCGCTGGGCGACCCCATTGAAATCCGCGTTCGCGGCTGTCTCATCACGGTTAGAAAAGATGAAGCCGAAATTCTGGATATTGAGCCAATCGGCTAAAAAGGAATACTGAACATGAGTCAACATATCATTTGCCTTATCGGCAATCCCAATTGCGGGAAAACGACCCTTTTTAATGCGCTTACCGGCTCGCGTCAGCGCGTCGGCAATTGGCCGGGCGTTACCGTTGATAAAAAAACCGGCAATTTCTCCTACGATAACCACGATATTGAAGTTGTGGACCTCCCGGGGATTTATTCCGTCACTCCGACCTCTGTTTCCGGTGAAGACGAAGTTGTCGCCCGCGACTACCTGTTAAGCGGCGAAGCTCAGGTAGTCGTCAACATCATCGACGCTTCCAATCTTGAGAGGAATCTCTATCTCACCAGTCAGTTGATCGAAATGCAAGTCCCGATGCTTGTTGTCGTCAACATGCTCGACATTGCCCGTCAACACAAAATCAAACTTGATCTTGATGCGCTGCAAAAAGAACTCGGCTGCCCTGTTGTCGGCTTAGTGGCAAATCGCAACAAGGGAATTGAAGAATTAAAACAAGCCTTGGTGCAGTTCTTGGACGATCCAGTTTCCACTCACATCAATGTGCGCTACAACGCAGTCATTGAAAAAGCTGTCGAAGAGATTTCGCAGCACCTTGCGCTTGAAAAAGCAAGCCGCTGGTTTGCCCTTCAGTTCCTTGAACATGCGCCGGGAATTGAGAATAAGTTTGAAGGCAAAGACCTTAGCCAAATCCGTCAACTTGTTGAACAAACCGATAAGCACTTCGAAGGCAACACGGATATTGAAATTACCAATTCCCGCTACGAATTAGTTTCCAACATTTCCGAAAAAGTCATTGTTCGGGAAGGCGACGTGACGGGCACCCTGACCGACAAAATTGACCGCGTCATTCTCAATCGCTGGATGGGTCTACCGATCTTCTTATTGATCATGTATGTGACCTTCCTCTTTACACAAAATTTCGGTGCGGTCTTCATCGACTTTTTCGATATTTTGGTGGGCGGCATTTTCGTCGACGGCCTTGGTCAATTGCTTGCCTCCTGGGGAACACCCGAGTGGCTCACCGTATTTCTCTCCAATGGCATTGGCGGCGGTCTTCAGACAATTTCGACCTTTATCCCGGTCGTCTTCTTCATGTTCCTTTTCTTAGCGATTCTGGAAGAGTCCGGCTACATGGCTCGAGCCGCTTTTGTGATGGACCGCTTAATGCGTGCACTCGGACTTCCGGGCAAGGCCTTTGTGCCGCTTTTGGTTGGCTTCGGCTGCAACGTCCCCGCCATCATGGCCACACGCACAATGGATCGCGCAAGCGACCGCATCATCACCGTCATGATGACGCCCTTTATGAGCTGCGGCGCGCGTTTGCCCGTGTACGTTCTGTTCGCAACAGCCTTCTGGCCCACAAACGGTCAAAACTTAGTTTTCGGTTTGTATCTTATCGGTATTGCCGCGGCCATTTTGACTGGCTTTCTGCTCAAACGCACGGCTCTGCCGGGTGCGGCGAGCGCCTTTGTGATGGAAATGCCTCCGTATCACATTCCGACGTTAAAAGGCGTGATGCTTCGCACATGGGATCGCGTCCGCACGTTTATGTTCCGCGCAGGTAAAGTGATCGTCGTCATTGTCGCTTGCTTGGCTTTCTTAAACTCCATGGGCACGGACGGCTCCTTCGGAAACGAAGACAGTGAAAAGTCTGTTTTGTCTCAGATTGGCAAAACGATTGTTCCGGTTTTTGAACCCATGGGCATTCAAGAGCAAAACTGGCCGGCAGCTGTCGGCGTTTTCACCGGCATTTTTGCAAAAGAAGCTGTTGTCGGAACGCTCAATTCGCTCTATGACACATTGTCAGTGGACCAAGCGCGCGAAGCAGCTGCCGCAGCTGAAGAGCCCGAAGCCGCAGAAAGTGAAGGTTTCTCTCTGACAGATACTTTCTCTGAAGCCGTTGCCACGATTGGTGAAAACTTCGCTGGCTTAACCGGCGCTTTCTCGGATCCCTTGGGCATCCATGTCGACGATCTGTCCGATCAAGCCACTGCCGCTGAAGAACAAGGTGTTTCTTTGGGCACGATCGATACGATTAAAACACTCTTTGGTTCAAGCTCGGCTGTCTTTGCCTACCTCTTGATGGTTCTGCTTTATGTTCCCTGTGTTGCTGCAGTCGCGGCGATTTATCGTGAAGTGGGAACGAAATGGACCATTTTCGCTTGCGCTTGGACGCTGGCGCTGGGCTACTCAGCGGCAACAATTTTCTACCGAGTCGCCAATTTCTCCGCCGCGCCGGTTTATTCAATCGTTTGTATCGCTGTGGCGCTCGCCATTCTCTTTGGCATGTACTGTTGGATGAAGCGCATGGCTAAAAAAGATGCCGGGAAAGGCCCGAAGATTATTCCGATTATTCCGGTAGCCTAAGTTCTTTTCTTTCTCTGAAACTGGCGGCCGAGGGCACCCGGTCGCCACCTCGCCCCAAAAGGTTCGCTTTTTGGGGCTTTTTTTTTTACAAAAACGCGGATGGAAGCATTGACCGATACCTCCACCCGCGTGCGACCTAACGAGAGATCGTTGAGTGTGAAGATAACAAAACTCTATTTTGTTATCTTGACGGCGGACATCCTACTCCGCGCCAACGATTCTGGTTCAAAGAAATAAGGGAGTTTTTAGCCTTAAGGCAAAGAAAAGCGAAGAAAGGCAAAGTCCGCCGATAAGCCGGATTATGTTTCAGGAGTTACCTGACCAACGATCATTCATCTAGGACAAGACTTGCGCCTTGCCTCAAGCCATCTACCCGCAACCTCCCCGAGCAGGATCAGCGGTTGCCTATTTGATGTTGCTCCCCGTAGAGATTGCCCGTTTCACCCGACCCTAACGTCGGCTCGTCTCTGTTGCTCTAATCCGTACCTCGCGGCAGACAGCCGTTAGCTGCTACGGTGCTCTATGGAGTCCGGACTTTCCTCGTGAATCAAAAGATTCCCGCGATCGTCGTGGCGAACTTTGCCAGGGGCACATTTTAGGCGAAGTTAGATCTGAATACTAATCAGGCACAACGTTTCGACGTGTTTCCGAAGCGTTAACAGAAAACCACGAAAAGACGGCGGACACCAAAACGCCCGGCACGGCTAAGGGCAAACCTGTGAGATTGCCCAGGAACCCTAAAACACCTCCGCAAAAGGCTCCACACATCAAAATTTTTGTGTTCACAGAACTTTGTTTTCTGATCAACAAAACTAAAAGCGGCGCGGCCACACCCGGCACAAAAAGCGCATACGCATACAAAAGCCACCCGATAATATCGGCGGATTGATACGTGAGCAGAAGAGCGAAAAATCCAAATACGGCGACAAGCTTTCGAAGCCTCGATGATTGATCTCCGTTCAAAATATCTTTTTCAACAATTCCGGCCGCCGAAAGCAAAACCGTATCCGCCGAGCCCGCCAGAGCGCTGACCAATCCCAATGTCAGAGCTACTTTAATAGCCGACGGCATCGCCGAGTGCTCATCAAGCCATCCTGATATCGGGTTATCGGCCGAAAGATTCATCAGCGCAAGAAAAGTAATGGCGATGGCAAAGAAAAAGAGCAATAAAGAACCCAGCCACGCTCCGCGCGAGGCCGATTGGTCACTTTTTGCCGCAAAAGTTCTGGAAAAGATATCGGGGCCAATGACGTACGTCAGCCCAACCAACAAGGATAGTTTCAGCCAATCAAAAAAGCCGAAAGCGGCGTTAAACGGAACAGGATCAATTTGAGCTGGTTTGACTTCAGAGCTCAAAGAACACCAAACAAGTGCGCTCACAAAACCGACGACTAAAAGCGTTGTCTGCAACGCGTCTGTTCTGATCACCGCTTTTTGCCCGCCCAAAGCCGTATGCAAAATAATGACCACGGCAATCAATAAGAAAAACACTTCCGCCTGATTGCCCGACAACACATCGGTTAAAAGCGTTCTAAGAGCTGAAAATTGTGCGGCAAGCACGCCAACCCAGCTCACCACAATAATGAACGCACCCCAGCGTTTTGCACTCTGCCCCGCCAATTTCCCCAATACATCAGGAAGCGTGCAGGCACCGATTCTGCGGATGGCCGGCGCAATGAAACAGCCGTGTAAAAACAAACCAATAGCTCCTACCCCAAGCCACCAAAAGGCCGCGGCCCCGATCTTCTGAGCAAGCGAACCCATGCCCAGCGTCGCTGATCCGCCAATAATTGTGCTCACAAACGACAATGCACAAAGAAGCGCCCCTGCACTCGCATTACCTGTTAAGAAGCCTGCCGCACTTTGGCTTTTTGAGAATCTGCCATGAAATGTGCTCAGCGCAATGAGCAGCAAAATATAAAGACTTAGGAAACACAAGAGCATTGGGAAAGCTTTCGTTTGAGAAAACACTTTGACTGATTTTACAGAAGAGTGTTTTGAAATCTTCAAATAACTGGAGAAAGCCTCCAAAACATGAAATAATTGAGCATTTTTAGAAACTTACGAACAATAACAAAAAAGGAGTTCACCCGTGTCTTCTTTTAAAAAGACCGCTTTGGCCGCCTCTTTATCTTTGCTGGCCTTGGGCGCACAAGCCGGTATCGTTGACAGTTTTCTTGAAACACTGCCGGGCGGTGCCTCCCCCTACCCTGACGCGGGCTTTGTCGGCAATCAGCTCAACGGCATGCATGACATCATTGAGCGTGGCCGCACCGGATTACTCGTCCCCTTGTACACAAACCATCCAAATTGGGACTATGACAATCGCTACGAAGAAAACGCCTATCCCTTCGGAGCAGGCCTTTCCCGCGGCATCATCGACGAAAGAGGTAATGAGCGTTTGGTTTATGCCATGTTCTTTCGCGATTCTCACTACGAAATAGAGCCCATTATGGGCTACGCCTGGCTGGCTCGCTACCCGCTTGCCAACACCGGTCTTCATTTGGGCGCAGGCTACACAGCAGGGTTGACATTCCGTCAAGACTACAATTGGCTCCCCATCCCTGTGCCCTTGCCTTTACTTAGCTTGGGCAACGATTGGTTTGACGTTTACGGAACCTATATTCCGGGCTCCAACGTCTTTTTCTTCTTCTCCAAGATTCAGTTTGAAGATCAAGCCAGACGTTTTGCGCCTTGGCCTGAAAGTGTCGCTTCGGCTTGGTCAAACACAACAGAAATTTATGCTCAGGGCTCTTGGGTGAAAACAGACCTCTCCGATGGCGAGGGCGACGTGCCGGGCGGCTTTACGTTAAGTTCTGAGGCCGGCTACAAATTCGGTATCCGACATTTCCTTGATCGCCACTGGGCGCTTGATTTGAGCTACCAACGCAGTGAACATGATTTGAATGAGCCCGGTCATAAGGTCAACGAGTATCGCCTGACAAACACCAACCTCATGCTTCAATACCACTTCGAAGTGTTGGACAGCATGCGTGTTCACCTGGGCGCCGGCGCCGCTTACTCTGAATTAAAAGCCACGGGAGAAGGTAGCTACAAAGACCACAGCATCAATCCCGTTGTCCAAACCGGTTTTACTTGGGCTGTCACGGATCACCTGCGTGTGCTTGGTGATATGACGGTCAATTTCGCGCACTTCCACAACGTGGAAATTAATGACAATCGAGCACTTAACGGCCGATTCAAGCCTGCCAACACAAGCTTCAATTTAGGTGTAGGCTACGCATTCTAAAAAATAGGGACATTGCAAATGGACATTAATGATTCTTTATTCGAACGCGCCAGACAGAGCATCCCTGGCGGCGTGAACTCCCCCGTTCGTGCGTTTGGTTCGGTCGGCGGCTCCCCCCGCTTTATGAAAAAGGCCCAAGGCCCCTATATGTGGGACGAAGATGATCGTCGTTATATCGACTACATCTGCTCCTGGGGCCCGATGATTCTTGGTCACAACCATCCGGACGTGATCCGCGCTGTGCACGAAGCTGTTGATATGGGTTTAACTTTCGGCTGCGCTACGCAACGCGAAATTCTGATTGCAGAAGAAATCAAAAAACTCATTCCCTCAATTGAAGAGGTTCGCTTGGTGAGTTCCGGCACGGAAGCCGGAATGAGCGCTATTCGTTTGGCTCGCGGTTTCACCGGCCGCAATAAAGTGATCAAATTTGAAGGCTGCTACCACGGTCACAGCGACAGCCTGCTTGTTAAGGCAGGCTCCGGCATGCTCACCTTTGGCAACCCCAGCTCCGCGGGCGTGCCGGCAGGTGTCACAGAACACACCCTGGTGCTTGAGTACAACAATCCCGCGCAGCTTGAAGACGCTTTCAAGCGCTACGGCGACGACATCGCTTGCGTGATCGTTGAAGCGGTGGCAGGCAACATGAACATGGTGCCTGGCAAACCCGAATTCATCCACGCCATGCGTGACCTTTGCACGAAATACGGCGCCCTTTTAATCGTTGACGAAGTGATGACCGGTTTCCGTGTTGCCTTAGGCGGCGCACAAAGTCTCTATAACGTCACTCCCGATATCACCATGTTTGGCAAAGTGATCGGCGGCGGGATGCCTGTGGCAGCATTTGGCGGCAGACGAGACGTGATGGAAAAGATCGCCCCTTGCGGTCCTGTTTATCAAGCCGGTACCCTATCGGGCAACCCTGTGGCTGTCGCCTGCGGCTTAGCCACATTAAAACTTATCCAACAGCCGGGCTTTTATGACAAATTAACCGCTCAGGCCGCCCGTTTGGTTAATGGCCTTCAAGCAGCCGCTCAAGAAGCTGGTGTTGCCTTTACGGCTCAAAACGTGGGCGGCATGTTCGGTCTTTATTTCTTAGATAAGCTCCCTGAAGGCTTTAGCGACGTGATGAAGTCTGACACGCAGCGCTTCAATGTCTTCTTCCACTCCATGTTGGATCAAGGTGTTTATTTTGCGCCGTCTGTCTTTGAAGCCGGTTTTGTTTCAATCACACACACCGATGAGGTCATTGACGAAACCATTGAAGCCGCAAAGACCGCATTCGCCGAAGTCGCCAAAATTTAATTTTTGACCGCTTCGTTTTTCAGCCGAAAAACCGCACAAGGTTTTTCGGCTTTTTCTATCTCCTGCACAAATTGATGCGAAAGGGCGTACGCTTTAGGAAAATATTCATTTTCTGAGGACATTATGCGCAAACTCGCATATCTGCTTTTAAGTCTTTTTTCTTTGACAATCACCGCCACAGCCTTTGCTCATGGTCATGGTTTTTCGCACCACGACGGACGCTATTACGATCATGCCGGTCGATATGAAGGCCGAATTGATAACGGCCGCATTTATGACCAAAGCGGTCGTTATCAGGGAAGAATTGACGCCAACGGCAGACAATACGACAGTTCCGGCCGCTACCAAGGCAGAATGGACAGCAGTGGCCGTGTTTATGATCAAACCGGACGTTATCAAGGTCGAGTGGATTCAAGCGGTCGACACTACGACAGCAGCGGGCGGTATCTGGGACGAGAAGATGCAAACGGGCGTTTTTATGACGAAAGCGGACGTTATAAAGGACAAGTTCGATGAGCATTTCCCACTCGTGCTCAAAAATTAAGCAATAACTTAACCCCCTGTTCCACTTGGCTTTTCTATAAAAAATATCTGAGTTATTCACATTTTCTGTGGATAACTCAGATTTCTATTTTTGGACAAAAAGTGGGAAATTCTCGTTAATTTTCAACTCTTTCCCACTTAATTCGCAAAATAATGTGGCTTATAGTTGGCTATCAGTGGGATTTCCCTGCACCTGAGGCAACGGTTTGATATAGCCTTCAGTACCATAGAGCGGAATCGCGGAAAGCGAATGGTGGAAACTGCCGCTCGTTTCCTTGGTTGAGTATGCAACATAAAGCAATGTTTGGGATTCCGCGTCATAGATTCGACGAATCTTCATGTTTTTCCACAAAACACTCTTTGAACGCTTGAAGACCACTTCTCCGGACTTGCTCTTGTCAATCGCTTCAATCATCTGGCGGGTAATAGGGCCCGTGCGGTGGCATTCAATGGAGTTATTGGACGGATCGCTAAAGGACAAATTCGCCTCAATGCTTGCCACGTGACAGGTCACTCCGGTGACAACCGGGTCAGTAAAGCGATTGATCTTAATGTCTTTGAAAGTGAAGATTCCCAAAGAAACATCGCCCACATCTTCTTCGCCGCAACCGGTTAATCCCAGGGCTGCCATCAAAACCACCATGGCCACTTTTGTTTTTGAAAATTTCATCACAACCTCAAATTCGTTATTTCTTTCGGAAGATATTACTGGAAAATGACACAATCACCAAAAATGCCGCCAGCATTAGCAGTGCCGCAGAAAGGCTTGTCACTTTTGCAACAAAGCCGATTAAGGCGGGACCGGTCAACAAACCCGCATAACCCAGAGTTGTCACGGCCGCCAAAGCCAAACTCATGGGCATAGCATTTTGATCGGCCGTTGAGGCAAAAGCGATCGGAATTACATTGGCCAAACCGATGCCCAGCACAAAAAAGAGTGCGACAATCAGCCATAAATTCGAGAAGAACACACATGCAGCCAACATCAGAGCGCCCAATAAGCAGCCGTATCGAACACAGCTTCTCGGGCCCGCCCATGCAATGAGTTTGTCGCCGGCCAAACGCATCAGCGTCATCGCTGTGGAGAAAGCGGCAAAAGCCAAACCTGCGTTTTCAATTGCAGCGGATTTTTCTTCAACAAGAAAAACACCGCCCCAGTCCAAAACAGCGCCTTCGATCATAAAAAGCAAAAAGCAAATAAGACCCAGCGCAAGCACAAAACCTTTTGGAAGAGCGAATGATTTACTCACGCCCTGAGCCTTTCCTGCATCCGGTAATAGCTTATTAACAGACCACGCCCAAACAAACATACACAAAATCAACAGAGTGCCGGAAGCGTAGAGCAAAGAAATTTCAGCATTAAGCAAAAGTGCCATGGCCAAAGCTCCTGCGACGCTTCCGAGGGAATACAACGCGTGAAAGCCTGCAATTAGTCGCTTTTCGCTTCGGTGATCCACTTCAACAGCATGCACATTCATTGAAACGTCAATAGCGCCGAATACCATCCCGAAAAGAAACAAAAGAGCAGCCGTCAGGAATACATGGTTAGAAAAATTAACGGTGAACAAAATCAACGGAACAACAAAAAATGCGCCTTGAAGCAAAAACTTAGCGCCTTTCTTCGCAACGATTGCACCGCAAAACGGCATGACAATGAGTGCACCTAATCCCACACAAAGCAACACCATCCCTAAATGTGCCTCATCGAGCGCGAGCTCCATCTTGACAAAAGGCACCATGGCCGCCCACACGGCCATGATAAATCCCGCCAAAAAGAAGGCAGAACGGGTCGCCGTATTCTCAGGAGGGATAGATCGTAAAAATTCCTTAATGGTTTTGCTTTCCGTCATAGTGACGATAGTGAGACTTATTTGTTTCAAAAATGCGTTTAATTTAATGCTTTTTTCGGCGAAATTTCCACTAAAAAGAATAGGAAGGCTAACTAACTGCCTTCCTACTCTAATTGAAAATATAGGTTAAGTGTTTATTTTTTAATGCCCGGCGCAATACTCGGCTCTTCACCTTGCTCAAACACGATATTGGCTCGTCCGACAATTAACGGATCCACAGGACCGATCGCCTTTTCATTCTTGTTTGTATAGGGCAACAAGTGCAAGACATAGCGCATCGCGTTTAAGCGCGCACGTTTTTTATCATCGCTTTTAACGACAATCCAAGGACATTCAACCGTATCGGTATTAAGGAACATCATTTCCTTGGCTTGCGTGTACTCTGTCCACTTGGATAGTGATGCGACATCAATCGGCGAGAGCTTCCAGCGCTTAAGCGGATGGATCTTTCGTTCCTTAAAGCGCCTTCTTTGTTCATCACGGCTCACCGAGAACCAGAACTTGACGATATAGATGCCGTTATGCACCAAATTGCGTTCAAATTCAGGACACTCTTCCATGAAACGGTCATATTGCTGCTCCGTGCAAAAACCCATCACACGTTCCACACCTGCACGGTTGTACCAGGAGCGGTCAAAAAGAACCATTTCGCCACGGGTGGGCAAATGCTCCACATAGCGCTGAAAATACCACTGTCCTAATTCACGTTCGTTGGGTTTTTCCAAAGCCACAACGCGAGCGCCGCGGGGATTAAGGTGCTCCATGAAACGTTTGATCGTACCGCCTTTGCCGGCTGCATCGCGACCTTCAAAAAGAATCACCACACGCTGACCGGTTTCTTTAATCCAGGCCTGAAGTTTTAACAGTTCTACCTGCAGCGCAAACTTTTCTTTTTCGTATCTTTTCCGACTTAGGCGATTCTTATAGGGATAGACGCCTGTGCGCCAATCCTTAACCAAAATATCATCCGGATCATCAGCGCGGGAACTGATGGCCGCGTAATTTAAACGTTCCTGACGAAGCATCAAGCGCAAAAGCCGAATTCGATCACCCGGCGCTTCACCCTTCAGAATCGTCCCTAAAGCTTCCAATTCTTTTTGATCTGCAGCCTGCGTTGTTTCGTCGGTCACGATTCCTTGAACTTCATCGGTATCGCGAGCATGGGAAACATCGCCCCTTGAAACCAATTGACTGCGGTACGGGCGGCGTTTCGTTGTTGTAGTTGTTTTCTTTGTGGAATCAATCATGATTGTTAAACGAAGAAAAGAGAAAGTGATTTTTTAATTTTGATCTCTTTTTGTAAATACAACAATAGATAGTATCCATAATTGCATTACACACAGTTTCTTGTAGTCAAACAATTTAGGCGGCAAGAACTGCCGCCAGAAATTGTTTTAGATTGGGATCATTCCCACAGTGAAAATCGAGCAAATCAAAGTCACCACAAGGATGCCGCAGACATTGAGCCAAAAGCCGGCCTTGATCATTTCACCGATGCGGATACGGCCGGTTCCAAAAATAATGGCGTTGGGCGGCGTACCAACCGGCATCATGAAGGCTAGCGAAGCACCGAATGTCGTCGCAACCAACAAAGCCTCCGGATGCATCCCTGTTGAGTCTGCCACAGCAGAAACCAGTGGCATCATGGTCGCCGCCAGTGCTGTATTGGACGTAAATTCCGAAGCGAAAACCGTCAGCGTCGTAAGACCACCGATAGCCGCAGCTTCGGGCAGTGCGGACAAAAACGTCGCCTGCGCGCCGATAATATCGGCCAATCCCGTTTTTTGAATAGCTGCCGCCATCGAAAGACCGCCGCCAAACAACAGCAGTACGTCCCAAGCGACAGTTTCGCTCGCGCTTGACCAATCCAATGCATGAATCCCGTGCTTGTTATCGACTGGGATAACAAACAGAATAATTCCCGCCGTCATGGCAATGACCGTATCTGATAAAGGTTTAAAGGGCATCAGGTCACCAATCTGGATGGCGCGGATCATCGGACCAAAACACCACAAAAGCGCAGCAGAAACAAAAACGGTTAATACAATTTTTTCTCCACGAGACATGGGGCCAAGCTTGGAATATTCGTGCATGACCCATTCTTTGCCGCCCGGCAACTCACTGACAAGCTCTCTAAACAAAACCTTTGTCATTAAAAGATGCGTCACGACGACCATAACCAGCACGATCGGGAAAGCGATGAGCATCCAATCTAAAAAATTAACAGGGGTGCCATAGGTTTGTTCAACAAATCGCGCAAAGATACCGTTGGGCGGCGTACCGATCAACGTCAAAACACCTCCCAGACTCGCTCCATAGGCAACTGCCAGCAAAACACAAATGCCGAAATTGTGTTCAGCTTGGTCAATTGGCACGTCTTCGCGAGTGGATCGAACGACTTTTAAAACCGCCAACGCAATAGGAACCATCATCGCGGCAGTGGCGGTATTGCTTACCCAAGCGGAAATGAAAGAAGTCGCTAACAACAATCCCAAAATGATCTGCTGGGGCTTTGTTCCCACTAATCGGATAGTCAGCAAAGCGATCCTGCGGTCCAGATGCCAACGCGCAATACCGGCGGCAATTAAGAATCCGCCCAAAAACAGGAAGATCGTGCCGTTGGCGTACTCTTTCAAAGTATCCGAAGAGCCCATGACACCGAACATCGGGAACAAAACAATGGGCAAAAGTGAGGTGACGGCAATCGGCACAGCTTCGGTAAACCACCAAATGGCCATCCAAAGCACGATGCCCGCACATGCGCGACCGGAATGAGAAAAGACTTCAAGCGTACCGGCTGAAGAGGTGTATTGCTCCGGCAATAAAAAGTACAAGAGCAGGGCTAATGAGGGGCCCAAAACAAGAGGAATCAGCTTCGATTTGTTGCTGATTGCGCCAATTTCAATACTGGATTCATGGTGCTTCATAAAGGAGCTCCTATTGATTCGTCCAACGGGCGGATCACTGGTGAACCAGGGATGCCAGTTTGATTGGTTCTAAATTGTTAAGTTGGTCTTTATTTTTGATGTTAATCAAAAATAAAGCCTAGAGCAAGTGATTTTCCACAAAATTTTTTTTGCCATTTTGAGGAAATCAGCCTATTCTATATCCGACATATGTCGGATACTAAAAACTAGATTTGATCACTATGCCTAAACCGAGTCGATGCCGCCGCGTTTGCGCCGAGCCTCTCTACAAAGTATTTAACGCTGAAACAAAAGAGCTCAGCGGTAGCGTCACTTTGACCGTTGATGAGTTTGAAGTGATCCGTTTGGTTGATTTTGAGAAACGCACTCACGAACAATGCGCACAGCAAATGCAGATTTCGCGCACAACCGTGACTGAAATTTACGAAAACGCTCGCTTCAAAATCGCCAACGCCATTGTGAATGGCAAAACGCTTTATATCTCAGGCGGTCACTACAAAGTTTGCGATGGAACGAGCCTCAATGAATGCTCGGGACGCTGTTGCAAGTGGGGTAGGAATTCCAACCCAATTCAACATCCCTCAAACGGAGAAAATATTATGAAAATTGCAATTCCCGTAAAAAGCGAAAATATCTATCAACACTTCGGCATGGCTTCTGAATTTAAGATTTACCATGTTGAAAATAACCAACTAATGGGCACTGAGACTGTCAATGCCAACGGCCGCGGCCATGGCGTCATGCTTGATTTGCTTGTCACGCACAACGTCAACTGTGTCATTTGCGGCGGCATTGGCGATGGCGCAATCCGCGCTCTTGAGCAAAATGGCATTCAGCTGTTCGCCGGCATCACCGGCGCAGCCGATGATGCAGTATCCGCTTTGCTTGCAGGTACTCTCCAAAGCGACATGCAAGCGGCCTGTAGCAAGCATCAGCACGCCCATCACGGTCAATGCTCTCACGATGAATGTGGCCACCACGATGGTGGTTGCCACTGCGACTGCAAACATTAATACCAAGTTGTTGATTCTCTGATTAATCCGGTTCGAAACCAAGCGTTTCGGATCGGATTTTTTTCTCAAAAAGGTGTCAAAATAGTGCAAAGTCTTCCGACAAGGAGGTCGGTATGGTTAACTTTCAAAAGCACTACGACGCTGACATCACTCAAACGGTCGAGCAACTTCTCGCAACCGATGATGTCAAACAAGCACTCGGCCTTGTTAAAGAACAACTACTCGAAACCATTGAAATCCAAAAAGAACTCGCACTCATCGAAGCGCCCTCTTTTCATGAAGAAAAGAAAGCCAAACGTTACGCAGAGCTTTTGCGCGAAGCGGGATTGCAAGATGTCGTCATGGACGATCGTTTCAATGTTTGGGGTCGTTGGCCCGGAAGTGGCAACACGGGCAAGTCTGTCTTGCTGGAAGGTCATTTGGATACTGTTTTCTCCTTTGGCGATGTCAAAGGCCTAACGGTTGACGAAGAAGGATTAATTCACTGTCCGGGTATCTGCGATGACACACGCGCCATCGCGGCCAACCTTTCCGTTTTTAAGGCGCTCAAGACTCTCGGCATACGTCCGTATCACGACATTATTTTTGCCGCCACAGTTTGCGAGGAAGGACTGGGCGGCATGATCGGCATGAAGACACTTCTGCAAGGCTTAGAAGAAAAAACTGAGGTCTTAGCGACAATCTCCATTGACGGTCCGACCAACAATGTTTTCTACGCCAATGCAACCGGCATGGTTGACTGGACAGTAACATTTACGGGCCCGGGCGGTCACGCATGGACCGCCTCGGAAATGCCCAGCGCCATACACGCTGCTTGCCGTGCGGCTTCCATGATCGCAGATATTAAATTGCCCACAGAACCCAAAACGACTGTCACCGTCAGTTTGGTTGAAGGCGGCCAGGCGATTCACGCAATTGCGCAAACATGCACACTGAAAATTAATGCGCGATCCAATAGCCAAGAGGCTTTGGAAAGGCTTAATACCGAGATGATCGAAGCTTTCAAAAAAGGCGCCGAGCTCGAAAATCGAGCCAAAGGCACGCCGGGCATGGTTAAGGTTGAATACGACAAACTCTTAGATATCCCGGCTGGCAGCCAAAATGATCAGTGCCGAATGATTCAAGCAACCGAGGCGGTAACCGAAGCGTTAGGCATTGATCCCTGTCTGAAACCGGGCGGCTGCACCAATGCGAATATGGCGATCGCCAAAGGAATTCCTGCCGTTTGCTTAGGACGTGGCGGAAGAGAGTACGGCACTCATACGCTAAACGAATGGTTTGATCCGAGAGGTGTGGAAGCTTGCGAACAAAAATCTCTGTTGTTGCTCTTAACCTTGGCGGGACTGGATACGCGAAGCGCCCCTCTTGCTGACACTTTAAAAAGTTAAAGTCTGATTGACACCTGCTTGAGTTTTCCGACTCAAGCAGGTTGATCCCACGATCCCACCCTCGCAAATCAAAATTTGTCAGAACGTTGGTAGTAAATGTGAATCGTGAACGTTCTCACGTACTCCGTAACGGCATTAACCGTAAATTAGGAATGTGCCGTCGTCAGCACACCGGGATCAACGATTTACCGGATATGCAATATTGTGTTCTCGCCCAAACTTTGTTTGCTACAACCTAATCCGTAACGCTAAAAGTTAGGGAGGCTGACGCCTCCCTAACTTTTAGCGTTACGGTCTAACTGACAAAAACGTACTCAAAATCTAATTTAATCAAAATGGGTCAGATTTTCACAATACTCTGACGCATCGTAATCAATTGATTTATAAATATATTTTATTTTTCTGAATAATAAAAAACCGTACTGCTTTACGCGTACGGCACTTCGTTTGGTGCCCGGGGAGAGACTCGAACTCTCACGGCTCATCACCGGTGGATTTTGAATCCACTGCGTCTACCATTCCGCCACCCGGGCATTTCAAATTTTCTTCGCTCTATCTGGTGCGCGATACAGGGTTCGAACCTGTGACCCCTGCCGTGTGAAGGCAGTGCTCTACCGCTGAGCTAACCGCGCGCTTAAACAAGCGAGGATTGGAATTATACTGAGGTTCCGAACCTTGTCAAGGAGTTTTTCTACTTTTTAGAAATTTTCTTTTTCTTGCTCAATCCTCTGAATGCCTTGACCTTGAATTGACGGTAAAAAACTCCTCGCCAAACCTTTGCCCGGAATTTGCACTTCAGGCGCGATTTCACAAAGCGGAACCAGCACAAACGCTCTCTCGTGCATTCTGGGATGAGGCAATGTCAAGAACGCACCACTTCGGGTTTCACCTTCATAAAGCAGTAAATCCAAATCCATTGTTCGGGGCGCGTTATGAATACCCACCGGTCGTTCACGACCAAATTCCTGCTCAATTTCCAAAAGCTTTTTAAGCAAGTCTTCTGGCGTAAGAGAGGTTTGCACTTCCAAAACGGCGTTCACGTAATCGGGACCGCTTGAATCGATCGGTTCGGTTTTATAAAAAGAAGAGCACTTTTTGAGAGAAATCCCGTCTTCTTTCCCGATGCGCTTAACGGCCTCTAAAAGAGCTTTTTCGGGTTCCCCTAGATTCGCTCCTAAAGCTATAAAAGCCTGAGCCATTTTTAATCCTCGATTTGAATCTTTTTCCGACGAATGGGCGTGCGGCGGCGACGTCTAGCACGCGGAGCCGGAGCCTTTTGCACAGTTTCGGCCGTTTCGTCATCAATCAGATCAATTAGACCATCAGAACCTGCCGTACCGCTCAAATCCCGCACAAGCTGCCAACTGTCGGCTTCCAACAAAAGCTGCTTTTTAATTTGTGCTTTACTGGGCTTTTTAGGTTCGCCTTTTCTCGGCTTACGGGCCTGAGCATTCGCGTTGGCCTGCTCACGAATCATTTCCAAACGGGTTTCTTCATCCACTTCCTGGAATTTGGTCCACCATTCAACAATTGCGGGATCCACGAATTCCAATTGACTTCTCAAAAGCATGAAGTCGTAGCCCGCGCGGAACTTCGGGATATTCAATAGTCCCATGGCAGATTTCGTGCCGCGGCGCAGAAGCTTAATTTGCAAAATCCAGATCGTGAGAATGTCTTCGACAAAGCGCTTTTGAATGGCCAATTTCTCACACTGTCGGTCAAGCACGTAACGCCCTGCCTCAATCATGGCCTGAATTTGTCCCTCTCCGCGAGAGATTCTTTCTTCAAAGTGACGGTAAGTTAAGGGCCAGAGCAAAGTGGCAAACAAAAAAGACGGCGAAACCTTTTTGCCTATTGCGATACGCTCGTCGGTGCGCTTCATGGCAAGCATGAGAAACCGCTCACCCTTTTGTTCTTTGAGCGCCACTTCCAAAAGCGGGATCACGTTGCGGTAAAGCCCCAATCTGCGAAGCATCTCCATGCAATCAATGGCTCTTCCGCAAGTCAATAGCTTCACCGCCTCATCAAACAATCGAGCTTCAGGCACGTTACCCAATAGCGGCGCCAAACGGCTGATCGGCTCAAGCGTTGCCTCGTCGATCTTGAATTGGAGTTTGGAAGCAATGCGAACAGCTCTGAGCATTCGCACAGGATCTTCTCGATAACGTTCCTCGGGATCTCCAATCATGCGTACGACACCATCCAGGATGTCACGCATGCCGTTGTGATAATCGATGAGTTCTTCAGTAATCGGGTTGTAGTAAAGCGCGTTGATGGTGAAATCGCGTCTGGCGGCATCTTCCCACATTTCACCGAAAACATTATCGGAAATCACTCGCCCGAAAGCGTCTTTTCTGACTCCGGCGCCTTCCAAAGCACGGAAGGTCGAGCACTCGATTTTTTCACGTCCAAACATAACGTGAACCAAACGAAACCGTTTACCGATGATGATCGCTCGCTTTTGGCATCTTTTGACTTGTTCGGGCGTGGCATCGGTCACGACGTCGAAGTCTTTGGGCGTCACTCCCAATAAGAGATCGCGCACGGCGCCGCCAACCACGTAAGCCTCAAATCCCGCGCGCTGAAGGTTTTTAACAGTGCGAAGCGCTTCCAAACTGACCAACCGTTTATCAATTCCGTGCTCATCACGGGTGATGATGCGCGGCGTCTTTACGTAACGATCCGAAGCGTTTTGTTTTTTTGAAGATGAAAAGAATTCCTTTGTATAGGCAATAATGTTCTTAAACATTGTCCTTCCTTGAAGGCCGACCACTACCCGAAATCAATGGGCCTGAAGCTCTACCGGTCAAAGAGCTTTAAAACTGCCCAACCACTTTTTTGCGCTTGTTCTTTTAATTGGGGATCCGGATTGGTCGCGACCACGTGACCGTGAAAAGATTCGACGAATTGTAGCAAGGGAAGATCGGTTATGGAGTCTGTGTAGGCAACACATTGAGCCAAATCACTCAAGGCCATGCCATTGACTTGGCAGAATTCTTTCAAGCGATCAATTTTGTGGGCTCCATAGCAGTAGCCCCCGAAATGCTCGCCCGTAAAGTCTCCTCTGTCATTGATTTGAGGACGAGTAGCCAAAAGATGTTCAATTCCAAAAATCTCAGCGACGGGTTGAGAAATAAAGGCTTGAGTGCCTGTTGCCATCACAAGCGTATAGCCGTCCGAGCGCATGGCTTCAACCAATTTTTTTGCCGCAGAGGTGACATTGGGGCGAACCACCTCTTCAATAAATCTTTCTCTAAGCGTTTCAATGCTGGATCGTGGGAACCGCGTGAGCAGTCCCATATGGAACTTCATAAAAGGCTCAACTTGAAAGCACCCGTTTCGATAGTCTTGCAAATATTGCTTGGATTGCGCCAAAGCGCCAGAGAGTTCCGCGCCGCTTTTTTGAGCCAAAAATTCCACCCACACCACGCCGACATCAATCGGCATCAGTGTGCCGTCCATATCAAAGATTGCTAACTTCAAAGATTTTCTCCGTGTTTTGCTAACCATGCCTTAAGTGCCGGGACGGTAACGACCGCCTTTTTTCTGGCTAGCAACTCCCTATCCATCTGGCTTAAGAGACTCGATAAGATTTTTATGTCTCGCGGCAAATAGGTTTTCATCCAGGCTTCGGCCTCCGCAGTCACTTCTATTCCGCGTTCACGAGCCTGTTCTGAGAGCGCCTGCCACATTTCTCCGTCAAGCGGCATAATGTGAAAAACCGCTCCCCAAGTAAGCCGCGTGCAAACATCGGGACGAACGAATTTCTCTGCAGGCGAGCGCTTCCCCGTCATCACCAAAGTTGTTCCGGGGTGTACCCTCACCTCATTGATCAGGGCAAACAAACGATCAAGCCCTTCTTCAGAAAGCGTGTCAACATCATCGACCGCATAGTGAAATTGCGCATCTGAAAATGTCGGTACTGCGCAGTCTCGCAACCCCATCGCAATGGCCAAGTGCGTTTTGCCCACACCGGACTCACCCCAAAGGTAAGCAAGCTGAGGTTCTGCCGATTCCCGCATTTTTTTCAGGCATGACAAGGCCTCGCCGTTGGCTCCGACAACAAAGTTATCGAGTGTCGCGGCGGGCTCCATCGAAATGTCTAATGGCAATTGTTCAAACAGCATTTATCTTGATGTGAAGGTTTTTGAGCCTTGCTAGAATGTTACGATTAATGCGGATACGCAAGTGTACCGCCACCTTCACCATTTTTGGGTAACAGACCATGACACAACTTTCTTACGCTGCCGCCGGTGTGGATATTGATGCCGGTGATGAACTGGTTGAACGAATCAAGCCGCTTGCCAAGCGCACAATGATTCCCGGTGTTTTAGCGAGCGTTGGCGGTTTCGGCGCAATGTTTGAAATCTCCAAAGAATATAAAAATCCCGTCCTTGTCACCGGTACCGACGGCGTCGGCACAAAATTGAAATTAGCCTTCACCTTGGGCCGCCATGACACGGTGGGTCAAGACTTGGTCGGCATGAGTGTTAATGACATTCTCGTGCAGGGTGCCAAGAGCCTCTTTTTCCTGGACTACTACGCCTGCGGAAAATTGGACGTTGATGTCGCCGAACGCGTGGTTGCCGGCGTTGCTCGTGGCTGTGAGCTCGCAGGCTGCGCCTTAATTGGCGGCGAAACGGCAGAAATGCCGGGCATGTATCCCGAAGGCGAATATGACCTGGCAGGTTTTGCTGTCGGCATCGTGGAAAAAGACGAAGCGATCGACGGCAAATCCATTAAAGCGGGCGACGTTGTGTTGGGCTTGGCTTCCAGCGGTCCCCACTCCAACGGTTTTTCCTTGATTCGTAAAGTTGTTGAAGTGACCAATACGCCTTGGGACATGCCTTTGGATGGCCGCACGCTTGCCGATTGCGTGATGGAACCCACCCGCATTTATGTCAAACAAGTCTTAAATGTGATGAAGAGCGTCAAGATCAAAGGCATGGCTCACATCACGGGCGGCGGTCTTGTTGAAAACGTACCTCGCGTTCTGCCTGAGAACACTCAGGCTGTCATCCATGCTGACAGCTGGACTCGTCCGGCAGTCTTTGACTGGCTGCAAAAAGCAGGCAATATTGATTCGCATGAAATGCACCGAGTCTTCAATAATGGCATCGGCATGGTGGTCATTGTTGATGCCGCTGACGCAGATCGCGCAATGGCAGCTTTTGAAGCTGAAGGAGAAAAGGTCTTCCGTTTGGGCGAAATCGTTGAGCGTCCCCAAGATGCTCCGGGCTGCGTTGTGATCTAATCGAAATCCTCTCCTATAATGCCAAGAGGCGGTGCGCGCATCGCCTCTTTTTTGTTTTTCTCGGAGAAAACTCATGCGTGAAGATAACCCAGCCTTTGTCCCGGACTCCCCTTTTGCCCGACCGATGACAGAAAAGCATATGGCGTTTTTCTCTGCCATCCCGAAAACTGAACTGCACTGTCACCTGCTCGGCACAACACAAAAGTCTACCTTCGAAGACCTGGTCAAAGAGTCCGGCGCGCTGGTTACTCAAGAGGAAATCGATGGATTTTTCACCCGCGGCGACAAACCGGTCGGTGTGTTGAGAATTTTCCGCGCGCTCGAAGAGCATATCCTCGTGAAACCCCAAATGCTCAAGCGCATCACGTATGAGTATCTGGCTGACTGCAAAAAGCACGGCATCCGCTACACGGAATTTTTCTGGAACTACACCGGGCTTGCCCGTCATTACAGCTACGCTGACGCTCAAGCCGCCATCATTGAAGGCATTCATGAAGGCGAACGTGATTTCGGCGTAATTGGCCGACTCATCCCCTCAATTGACCGAGAAGACACGCCTGAGGCCGCCGTTGAGCTTGTCAAAGAAATGATTGCGCATCGTGCGCCGGAAACAATCGGCATTGGCATTGACTACCGTGAAAACGATCATGAACCGGAAAATTTCTGGAAAGCGTTCTTCATGGCAAAAGAAGCGGGCTTCAAAGTGACCATCCACGCAGGCGAATTCGGCTGCCACTGGAGAAACATTGAAACCGCGATGAAGCTTTTGAAAGCCGACCGTCTGGATCACTGCTACACGATTATTGATAATCCTGCGTTAGTCGAAGAAGTGAAAAAAGCTGGCCTCATCATCACGGTTGTTCCGACCAATTCTTACTATCTGCGCACATTCAGCGACGAAGAATGGGCATTAAAGCAACCCATCCGCAAGATGGTTCCGATGGGCCTCAATGTGCATCCCAATACGGATGACCCCACTATGCATCATGTCAACGCCACGCAAACGTGGATGCTGATGTATAACTTCCTGAATTTCTCGCTTGCCGATCTGAAATCCTTCATGCTTAACGGCATTGAGGGCGCCTGGATTGACGAAAAAACAAAAGAAAAATGGAAAGCCGAATGGAGCGTAGAATTTGATCGGTTAGCGAAAGATTTTCCCGCTTAGTCGTTTATTTTTCATAAGTTAGGCCACCTTGAATACGCAAGGTGGCCTTGTTTTTCCCCTAAGAAAAAGAGACTAGAGAACCAAAAAATAATTTCGCCAGCGTCTTTGCTCTCTGCTAGAGTGTTCCTAAGTTTGAGGGAAATCTTTCTAAAAGTACCTTGGACGTTGTTTTAGGAGAGTCATCATGCTAGTACGCATAGACAGGTATGAAGCCATACGCAATTGTTGTAATCCGTTAGCTTGCAATTTGTGTGCTCACACCACCTCCTCCTCTCGCTCATCTACCTCCACTACATCAACGGGCGCTTCCTGCTAAGGATTTAGCCCGACTGATACAGGCTTCGTGATAGCCCACTCGCCCAGAGTCAAAAATCACAGTTTCCAACGATTAACAATTTGAATTTCTCGAAAGATCTTGATCTTTTTGTAAGCATCCGTTTAGGTACCGTTGCAAAAGTCATATTCGATGTCCTCAATCAGCAGAAGGCTCGAGCTAAAGATCAAAGAGAAAAAATAAAAAGATTGTCATTCTCTTAGAGCAAAAAGAAGCAATCTTTAAGGACTTAAGGAACCATCATGCAAAAGATAGCGAACCTAAAACTGCACATCTTAGCCATCATCGTTGTGGCGATTGCAGAGGCGATCGGAACTCAGAAATTCGGATTGCTTGTCATGCTTCCCCTTTTATATGCGTTGGTGATCGGCGGGATCATCAGTTTGCCCCGCCTGCATATTCTCAATAAGGCTCAAATGGATCGAGCTGCCAAATTCATGCCGATTGCCATGTTGCTTTTGATTGCGAAAATCGGTTTGGATATCGGCCCAAATTTGGAAGTTTTGCTTAATTCCGGCTGGGCTTTGATCATGCAAGAGTTCGGTCACTTCTTCGGCACGCTCATTTTCGGTCTGCCTGTTGCCCTATTGCTGAAAATGAAGCGTGAGGCGATCGGTGCCTGTTACTCCATTGACCGCGAAGCCAACGTTGCCATTATCGGTGAAAAATTTGGTCTCGATAGTCCCGAAGGCCGTGGCGTCATGGGCATGTACATTTGCGGTACGGTTTTCGGCGCGCTTTGGATTTCTTTGTTAGCGGGTGTCGTTGCTCAATTAGATATCTTCCATCCGCATGCTCTGGCAATGGGCGCCGGCATTGGTTCTGCCAGCATGATGGCCGCAGGCGTCGGTTCCATCGTTGCCTCGTATCCGCATGAAGCGCAGTTGGTTCAGGCCTACGCAGCGGCTGCGAACCTGATGACTTCGATTCTCGGCATCTACTTTGCACTCTTTGTCTCGCTGCCTGTCACGATCAAGATCTATGAATTCTTCACAGGCGACAAGCGCGTTGAAAATAACAACGCTCAACCCAATGCTTAAGGCAAACCGTTAAATAAAGGAAAAGAAATCATGTTGGCTTATATTGAAAAAATGAAAGACCTCCTCTTCATCCTGATCGTAACGGCTGCCTATTCCGTTATCGCTCATGTGGTGGGAAGCAACGGCGAAATCGTTGCCGGTTCGATCGGCGGATTAGTGCTCGTGTTAATCACCGTCATTGGTGTCATCATCAGTTGGCTGCCGGGCTTTAGAAAGCTCCCGATGGTCTTTTGGGTTTCTATCGTAGCCGTCGTCGTCTCGATGCCTCAATTCCCCATCAGTGACTGGATTTTGGCGCAAACCAAAAATGTCGGCTTCTTATCGATCACGACGCCGATTTTGGCCTACGGCGGTTTGTGCTTAGGCAAAGACCTTGCCGCCTTCAAGCAACTGTCCTGGCGCATCGTCCCGGTCGCTTTGGCGGTCGCCGCCGGCAGTTTCCTTTGCGCGACGGCTTTGGCTGAAATCATGCTGCATCTTGAAGGCATTTTCTAAAGGATTTTTTCAGGAAAGGAGTTCCAAATGAATAAAGCAGAATTAAAAGAAGCGGTCTGTAAAGCTATTGATGCACGCTACGCAGACATCGAAAAAGTGGCAATGGATATTTTTGCCGAACCCGAACTGGGCTTTAAGGAAAAGAAAACCTCTGCCAAAGTCAAAGCCGTTTTTGACTCTCTCGGCATGAATTACACCGACGGTTGGGGCATCACGGGCGTCAAAGCCAGAATGCAGGGACGCAATTCTCGCCGCACGGTAGCTCTTTTGGGCGAACTTGATGCCATTATTTGCCGCGACCATCCAAACTGCGATCCCGTGACGGGCGCCGCCCACTGCTGCGGCCACAATGTGCAGATTGCCAATCTTGTCGCAGTGGCCATGGCCTTTAAAGATGCCGGCATCATAAAAGAACTTGACGGCGATGTGGTCTTTTTTGCCGTGCCGGCCGAAGAATACGTTGAAATTGATTACCGCAACAGCCTTCGTGAAAAAGGTCAATTACGCTATTTGGGCGGCAAAGCGCAAATCATTGCCGAGGGCGGTTTTGACGACATCGACATGTCCATGCAAATGCACGTGGATCCGACGGACAACCCCAATGGCGAATTCCAAGTGGGCGCCAGCTGCAATGGCTTTATCGGTAAATTAATCGAATACCGCGGCAAAGCTGCTCACGCCGCAGGCGCCCCGGACAAAGGCATCAACGCCTTAAATGCCGCCATGATGGGTGTGATGGGTGTCAACGCCATCCGCGAAACGTTCCGCGATGACGACTGCGTTCGTTTCCACCCAATTATCAATGCCGGGGGCGACCTGGTTAACGTCATTCCTGATCGCGTAAAGATGGAAAGCTATGTTCGCGCCGCTAAGCTTGATGCGCTCACCCGCTACAACACCGCCATCAATCGCGCGCTTAAGGCCGGAGGTGACGCGATTGGCGCGAGCTGTGAAATTCAGGATTTGCCCGGCTACTTGCCGTTGCGTCCCGATGAAAATTTCCGCGATGTGTTGAGAGCCAACGCCTGCGAAGTCTTCGGCAAAGAAAATGTGGTTGAAGGCGTTCACTCGGCTGGCTCCACCGACATGGGCGATGTGTCGCACTTGATGCCTGTTGTGCACCCGTGGGTTGGCTGCGTCAAAGGCGTTTTGCATGGTGCGAGCTATAACCTCGACAATAAGGAAGCCGGCATTAAGAAAACGGCCAAGGTGCTCGCCATGACCATTATTGACTTGCTGGCCGATGATGCGGCTGAAGCCGATCGTATTTGCACTAACTTCAAACCGATTCTTAATCGCGAAAGCTATTGCAAGTACATGGACAGCATCTCTGAAGCCCGTTAATACTGTCTAAACATCTAAAAAAAGCGTTGACACACAATCATGTCAACGCTTTTTTCAATAATCAGAAACTTATTTCGATTGTTCTTTTTCGTCAAGGTGGCATTTGCTTTCCACAAAGCACTTGCGCTCGTAGAACTCGCCCTTTTTCCCGGTATTGAAAGACGAAACCGGACGATGGTAACCCATCACACGGGTCCACACTTCACAAGGTTGACGTTCGCTATCCTTCAATTGCACTTGTTCAGCCATGTTCATTTCTCCATCAACAACTTAGTCCTGCCGGGTCAATATAACACAATAGGTTGCGTTTTGTTTAATACTTTTTCTCAATATGTTCGATAGTTTTCATTTAATTTCTCAAAAAGATATCATTACGTTATCCCTTTTTTGTCTTTTCTCCTGAGTACCAGCATGAAATATTTTGACTTTGAACTTTTAGGCATCAAACGAAAACTTCCGTTTGTTAAGGTTGCGGGCCGTTTGGCCTTGGCCAGTTTTGTAGTGATCTCCGACACCGAGTTGGTTCGCGCCGCCGCTCCCGAATTGGTCAAGCGTTTACCGGAAGTCGACCTCTTGCTCACCGCTGAGGCTAAAGGCATTATTTTGGCCTATGAAATGAGCCGCCTTATGGGAATGGAAAATTTTGTTGTAGCCCGCAAGAGCTACAAACCCTACATGCAAAACGCCCTCTCCCACACGCTGCGTTCCGTGACGACCCAAAAAGAACAAACGCTTTGGCTCGACGGTCATGAAGCCGAGCGCATTCGCGGCAAACGCGTAGCCATTATCGACGATGTGTTCGCAACAGGCGAATCGCTTGCCGCTGTTGAAGCACTTGCCACTGCTGCCGGCGCCAAGGTTGTTGCCCGCGCCGCTATTTTGGCTGAATTGGAAAGCGTCGGCCGTCCGGATCTGATTTATCTGAAGGAACACTATGTGTTCCGTGCTGAAGACGACGGTACCTTCACACCCATTAAAACATTAAAAGAAATGGAAGAGGCGAAAAACGCCAAATAAGCAAAAGCCGGTTCGCTGTTCGAACCGGCTTTCTTTTTGAAGCGCACAGAGGTTAATGATCGCGAGCCTCTTTATGACGCAAGTGCCGTTGCAAACCCTCTGCAGAGTGCTTGGCTTCTTCGAGAGCGCGTTGTTTTTCCTGGCGGGTGAAGTAGCTTGCCAAGATACCTGCCACAACAATCATCACCATACCGCCTACAACGGCCACTGTGACGCTGTCGCCGAACACAAACACGCCCATCAGCGTTGAGAAAAGAATAACCGTGTACTGAAGAGCTCCGCTTAAGACGAGGTTGCCTCGGCTAAACGCAATGGTGAGAAAAAATTGAGCGCACGTTGAACAAATCGAAAAACCTAAAATAGCAACGACTGCCACCCATGTCGGCATGGTAAAGCCGCCGCCCAATAACGTACCGATCAAACCACTCAAAGTACCGATCAAAACGAAATAGAAAAGAATGCGAAGTTCGGGCTCTTTCATTAACCCTAAACGCTTCACATACGTTGTAGCAACCGCTGTGCAGAAACCTGCGCCAAGTCCCACCGCCGCGGCAAAATATTCATCCGGTGTAATAGTGGGCGAGAGCATGATCACCACACCCAAAAAGCCCAACAGCAACGTAGAAAGCAGTTTCCAATTGATACCCTTATGTTGTGAAACCATGATCCCGATCGTAAAGCACCCGATAAAAAGCGGCGAGGTGTAATTCAACGTCATCGCCAAACCGACATTGAGGTGCGAGATCGAGTAAATGCCGGCCATCACCGCGCCTACCCCCACAACTGAACGAATCATATGATCAATGGGATGGGCGGTATGCACAGTAACGTGCTTAATGCGCATCACGGTATAGAAAATGAGCAAACCGAAAAAAGAGCGGTAGAAGAGGACTTCAAAAGATCCAATGCCTTCCAGACTGGCAAACTTAATGCAGACCGCATAGAGGGCAAAAAACATGGCCGCAACGACCATCCACAATGACTGCATAATCAGGCATTCCCTTAAGGGTTAACGACTATGAAAGTTTAGTCCTTCTATTGCAGAGTCTCAAGCACAAGGCGGCTCAAGCTCATAAAAATAGCCCACCTCAGTGGGCCAAAGACAGCTATCGAATTTCGCGATCAATCACTTCTTGAGCGGTCACAAACTGAACACCCTTGAGCTTTAAAAGTTCAAGACCGGCTTCATCTTTTTCATTCAAACCGGCCACGGCATCGCTTACCCAATACAACTGATGCTCGTAATGCAGTGCATCGAGCGCTGTTCTGATCAAAGAGCCGTCTCTCGATAAGCCGCAAAGATAGATACGATTAACAAAACGATCTTCGCAATAAGACTGCAGACCGGTTTGCGTTGTACGATCTGCTTCTAAAAACGCCGAATAACTGTCAATATTAGGATTGGTTCCTTTAAGGATGGCAATCACTCGCGACATCGGCAAATGCAAGCCGCAGGCAAAATCCGCACCGACAGAGCCTTCGACGCAAAATTTAGGCGTAAGCACCACGTTCTGCCCGTTGGATTCAATCACATCAGCAGGCTTTTTGCCTTCATGGTTATCCGCAAACACCACATGATTCTCGGGTCTGAATTCTTGCGTTGCAATGACTCTGTCAAACGTTGCCGCCATTTTTGAAATCGGCTCCAAGACCGACTCTGCTCCGACAACAGGCATCGCGCCCTCTTTCATGAAGTCATTTTGGACATCCTGCACCAAAAGCGCCGTAAAAATCTTAATCGGCATCGCACTCACTCCATAAATTCTTTAAATCGTCAAACAGTTTTGTCACTATAGCGCGCGTTGTCTCCTTTGGCGAAGACTGGGCGGCTTGTCCCAAAGCCATTTCCAGCAAATCCGGTCGATCCTGTTTAATGGCCGCTTCAAAAATAGGCTGCAAAACTTTCAGTTGCCCCGGGTAGTAACTCGCCTGCAATCCTGCCGCAGAAAGTGCCTCAACAATTCCAGTGGACACTAATCGTGTCTGGCGGCCGCTTGTTAAATCAGTCAAACGAGTGGAGGCATCATCACACCACGGTATTTGATTTTTTAAGGATTGTGGCCACGCCGACTCCTCGGTTCGCAAGAGCAAAGAACCTAGCACCGCACCGCAAGCTCCTTGAAGCATCGCAGCAGCGACCGCTCGCGCATTCATCATGGCGCCTGCCGCCACCACAGGTGTATCGCCGCAAACTCTGACAACTGGCGGCAAAAGAGCCATCAAACCGATTTGCGAGGCTAAATACGAATTTTCGAAATATTGCCGCGGACCTCCCGCTTCAACCCCTTGAGCAATAATGACTGAGCAGCCCGCTGTTTTTAAAACTTTGGCTTCGCGAGTTGAATTGACCGCTCCCATCATGAGCACGTTTCTGGCTTCAAGCGCCTCCGCATAGACCTCTCGAGGCCCGCCAAAACTGAAACTAACCACTGGCACGTCAGCGGCCAAAACGGCTTCAAACTGCTCATCAAAACCAGGAATTTGCGCAAGACGATGCTCCACCCCCAATTCTTCTCGCAAAGGCTCCAACGCATCAAAAAGACGATTCGTAACTTCTTGATCTTCAGTCTCACGAGGCGTCACTCGAAGGTTTAAAGCAAATGGCTGTGAAGTAAGAGTTTTTATCGCTTTGACAGAGGCGAGAATTTCATCTGCCGTCAGAATTCCGCAGGGAAAAACACCCAAGCCCCCTGCTTCACTGACAGCAGCAGTCATCTCAGCGGTGGTCGCCCCCATCATGGGCGCACCAATGAGCGGTGCCTCGATTCCCAAGAGAGACGTCAGCCGTTGTGCGTTAGCTTTTAATTCGTTTTGAATTGACATAGAAAATCCGCCACTAGAGCGTTTTAATCATGCAAAATTAACCCCGTTATTTTACAGGCTGGTCGGGCAACCTATAATTGCCTGCAGTGGAAATAGTTTTTTAGGATTAACCGGTATGGGAAAACGTGTTGTCGTCGGACTCTCCGGAGGGGTGGACTCTTCGGTTTCCGCTTATCTGCTCAAGCAGCAAGGCTATGAAGTCATTGGCTTATTCATGAAAAATTGGGAAGATGACGATGACAGCGAGTACTGCTCTTCTCGCCAAGACTTCATTGACGCAACCAGCGTGGCCGATGTTATCGGTATTGATATTGAGGCGGTCAATTTCGCCAAAGAATACAAAGAACGTGTTTTCGCAGACTTTTTGCGTGAATACTCCGCCGGTCGCACACCCAACCCGGATGTGCTCTGTAATGCCGAAATCAAATTCCGCGCATTTTTAGACTATGCGATGAACATGGGGGCCGAATGCATTGCCACCGGCCACTATGCGAGAACCCGCGTAACGCCCGATGGAAAAACGCAGCTTTTGCGCGGCTTGGATGAAACGAAAGATCAAAGCTATTTCCTGCACAGACTCACTCAGGAACAAATCTCTAAAGTGATTTTCCCTGTCGGAGAATTGCGTAAAACGGAAGTGCGTCGCATTGCAGAAGAAATCGGACTGCCGAATGCCAAAAAGAAAGACTCTACCGGCATTTGTTTTATCGGTGAGCGGCCTTTCCGTGAGTTTTTAAACCGTTACTTGCCGACGCACCCTGGCCCCATGAAAACAACGGATGGCCGAGTGGTTGGTGAACACATGGGATTAGCTTTTTACACGCTTGGTCAGCGCAAAGGAATCGGTGTCGGCGGCAGCAAAGAAGGTAACGGCGAACCTTGGTTTGTCGCTAAGAAAGATATGGCTACTAACACCCTTTGGATTGCACAGGGTCACGACCACCCTTGGCTTTTGAGCAAACACTTGACAGCGGTTATGCCCAGCTGGGTGAGCGGCGAAGCGCCCGCCTTAGGCAGCCACCTGACGGTTAAAACACGTTACCGCCAAACCGATGGAAACTGCACTGTCAGCGCGGTCTCTGAAGACGCCTTTACTTTGGATTTTGAAACCCCGCAATGGGCTGTCACTCCGGGACAAAGCGCGGTTATCTATGATGGCGAGGTTTGTCTTGGCGGCGGCTTCATTGACGTCATCGACAAGCATTGAGATCGTTTTTATTAATGGACGCTTCAGCAATATTGAAGGCGCCCGAGCCCTTAAGGTAGTTAAAGCAAATGCAACGTTGGCTCTCTGACCTTAATGCGCAACAAAAAGAAGCTGTGTTGACCACCGAGGGTCAGGTCCGCGTATTGGCGGGGCCCGGCACCGGCAAAACCCGCACACTGACTGCTCGGTATTGTTACTTGGCTGAAACGCTTGGCGTGCCCGCTCGCAATATCCTTTGCGTAACTTTTACCAACAAAGCCGCCAACGAAATGAAGCAGCGCATTCGCCGCTGGCTCGGCGACTTGGACTTGGGCTACATTTGCACTCTTCACGCTTTTTGCGTCCAGTTTCTCAAAGAAGAAATACACGTTCTGCACTACCCGAAAAACTTTCTCATCTTGGATGTTGAAGATCAGCGCACACTTTTGCTGAAAATTTTTGAAGAGATGGGAATCACGCTCAGAGAAGCGACTGTCAAACAAAAAATAGACGAAGTTTTAGAGGCAAGGAAACTCTCGGCAGACACTTATATCGATGAAATCTATCGGCTTGACAATGCGGAATTAGAAAAGCGTATTCAATCCGCCGAAGATACCAACGACGAGATTTTTTGGCGTTACCTCTACGAGCAAAAGAAAAGTTTTGCCTGTGACTTCAATGATTTAATTAACTTTACTGCCTATATCTTGAAGCACTTTCCTGACATTCTGAACAAATGGCAGGAGAGGATGCAGTACGTTCTGGTTGATGAATTCCAGGATGTCAGCGCCAAGCAATATGCCATTGCACGCATGCTTGCGGGCAAACACGGCAATCTTTTCATTGTCGGCGATCCCGATCAGACGATCTACACATGGAGAAATGCTCACGTCAAACTCTTTTTAGATTTTGACAAAGTCTATCCAAACGCCAAAACGATCGTCCTTGGCACCAATTACCGTTCAAGCCCGGAAATTTTAAAGGCGGCCGACGCCCTTATTCAAAAGAACCTATTACGTTTTCCTAAAGAATTGGCGGCAACCAAACCACGTGGAGGCAAGCCACTTTATTTCCACGCGCAAAGTGAAAAAGAAGAAGCCGACTGGATAGCCTCTGAAATTCAAAAGCTTGTCCAAAACGGAGAAACCTTAGATCAAATCGCGGTTTTGTATCGGTCGCATTACCTGAGCCGAGCACTTGAGGAAAGTTTTGCGAGAAACAGTCTGCCCTATAAGATCTATAGCGGAATTGAGTTTTACGCCCGCGCTGAAATTAAGGACTGTGTCTGTTACCTACGGATGCTGACTCATGCCGATGACATCGCGTTCTTAAGAACAATCAACACGCCTTCGAGGAAAATCGGCAAAAAGAAACTTGATTTTCTTAAGTCTGTTGCTGAGTCCCAAAGTTGCTCACTCTATGAAGCGTTAAGGCGAACGATTGAACAAGAAATTTTCAGAGGCACCGGAGCCAAAAAATATGTTTACGCCATTGAAAGTGTTAAGAAGAATTTAAAGCATTCTTCTCCCAGTGATCTTTTGCAGCAGATTTTGGATTTAAGCGGTTACGAGAACTACCTTCGACTGCAATCCGACCAAGAGCGGCTCGACAATGTGGCGGAACTGAAGCGCTCCGTAGCTGAAACAGAAACCGATCCTGACGCAACATTAGAAGATTTTTTAGCCAAAGCAGCTCTTTTGAGCAATCTGGATCGCACGCAAAAGCAGCAGGCTGTGAAACTCATGACCATTCATTCGGCTAAAGGCATGGAGTTTCCGTACGTTTTCATCTGCGGCTTAAATGAAGGCGTCTTTCCTTCCAGAAAAATTTCAACGCCTGAAGAAATGGATGAAGAAAGGCGCATTGCGTACGTTGCAATGACGCGAGCCATCAAAGGGCTCTATCTGAGTGACAGTGAGGGCGTAAGTAACGACAACGTCTTTAAGCTCCCTTCACGCTTTATTTTTGACTGCGAACGCGAGAATTTGGATTATGTTCGGCAGTTACCGGAAAGTTTTGAGACGCGGGTTAATCGCTTACGAAACGTTAACGCTGAAAAAAGATGGCATATCGGCGAGCGTGTCAAACACCCTGTCTTCGGTGTGGGAACGATTACAGCGGTCAATGAAAAAGCGCTTTCCTATCGGATCAAGTTTGATCGCTTAGATACAGAACGCGACATTCTTTTCCGAGCACCATTAAGTTAGAAAAAGCGGCCTGATTGGCCGCCTTTTCTTCAGTTAATTGTCCTTTTTCTTTGGAACAGGACGTGCTCTGAGAACAATCTCTGTGATTTCCGAAGGATCCATAACGCGCAGCGCCATGCCAGTCCAAAGACCAGTCCCCGGAGAAACATAAAGCTGAGTGGTCTTATTGGCCTGATAAAGCCCTGCCACAAAACCGTCATTAAAGAAAGCCACTACCGGCTGCAACAGAGCATAAAGTCCGCCATGCGTATGGCCTGAGAGTTGAAGGTCTACGCCTTGCAATTCTTTCGCACCCTTCGGTTGATGAGCCAATAAAATAGTCGCAGCCTCCGGTGCGCCTTCCAAAGCCTTCTTTAAATCCGGTCCAAAGGCTCCGTAACGGGTTGCTGAGAGATCCGTTGTGCCGGCAAGCACTAATTGCGCATTGCCGCGAGCAATAACGTGGTGCTTATTTTCCAGCATCCGGATACCATTTTCTTCAAAATACTCGATCCACGGAGCTGCCCCATGGTGCCATTCATGATTGCCGGTCACGCCATAGACGCCGTCGGCGGCCTTTAATCTTCCATAGCCCTGCACCTCGGAAGCCAAGGTTGCCTCGGGACCTTCAATCATGTCGCCCACCAAAACGATCGCATCCGGCTTGAGTTCATTGGTTGAATCAATAACCGCTTCCAACCAAGGACGCTTCAGAAGATGCCCAACATGAAGGTCCGCCAATTGGACGATACGATAACCGTCAAACTCAGGAGCAAGCCTATCAAGTGTGATTTCAACCCGGTGAACCGTCGGCACAGTTAATGCGTAATGGGTGCCGGAAATAGCCGCGGCCACAGAAAAAATTAAAAGCAGCCAGCGATTCTTGGCTTCCTTAAGCGGCCAAGGCACGTGCGAGCCCGTGCCTTTGTTCACAACGGTAACCAAAACAAAAAGAAGGTCTTTGACGACCAAAAGGGGCACCAAGACCAACAGGATGTTAAAAAGTGTCTCCCAGATAATCAGGGTTGTCTCCGGCAGCACAGGATTAAACATATGGCCGCCGAAGTAGTAATAAAACGAAAACTTCTGACTGATGACAAGGAAAAACAGCGTTAACCCAAGCTTGAGTTTCCACGTGGCTTTAAACGGCAGTACGTAACTTAAAAAGACGTAGGCCACCAAAACAAGCGAAATAACCATCAAGATGCTAATCACAAAAAATCCTTCCGCAAAGAGAGCAGACGGCATATTTTACCGTCTGCCCAAAAAGAACTCGCCTATTGAAGCAGAGTTTCCATTTGTCCCCTGCCCATCTGTCTTTGCTCTTTAATGTCGCGGTAGGGCGGACGTCCAAACTGACGTTTGTATTCCCGGTTAAATTGACTGGGGCTTTCGTAACCGACTGCGTAGCAAGCGGTTGTCGCATCCATTTTCTGAGTGAGCATCAAACGTTTGGCTTCATGCAAGCGCAGCCGCTTATGAAACTGCAAAGGCGTCATGCAGGTCACCTCCTTGAAGTGACGATGAAAAGTCGACACCCCCATGTGCACGTTATCGGCCAACTCCGAAACGCTGAGCGGAGAGGCGTAATTTTCACGCAGCCATGCGATGGCTTTAGCGATTTGCGCGCTGGCTCCTTGTTTCGCATTGAATTCTCTTAAGCTTGCACCCAACGGACTTTGCAAAACGCGGAAATAAATTTCACGGATAATCATCGGCGCCAAAACCTTGGCCTCGACGGGTTTATCCAATAGACGCATTAAGCGCAGCACCGCCTCCCACACATCTTCATCCACCTGACCGACACAGAGCGCTTCATTAAGAGGACTTTCGGGCAAACCGTGGATTTCTTCGAGCTGCATGATCAAATCCGACAAAACGGCCCGATCAATTTCCACGCTAATGGACAAAAACGGGTGCTCGTGTGTGGCTCCAATCGTGCAAAATGTCGCCGGAACATCAACGCCCACAACCAAGCAGTTGTTTTTCCCATAAACGTATTCTCTGTCACCAATAACAGAGCGCTTTTGTCCGTCAACGATAAAAGCCAAACTGCTGGAGTAAATGCTTGCGCCTTCACAGTTGCCCTGTTCACGCCTCGATAGGCTCAAACCCGGGACTTCTGTTTGAAATGTTCCCAGTTCAGGCGTTCTCTTCAGCATAATGGCCTTAAGTTCTTGATTGATGCTGTCTAATTTTTCGTTTTGCATAATGACACCTCGCTAGTGTCAATTATTGGCAAGAATCGCCAAACTCGACAAGGCAAAAATAATCAACTTTTTGCCCATTCCTCTCTCGTTACGCATTTTTACATATATAAATCCAACCATTTTTACCCAAAACCACCTCTCCCTTAACTATTCCACTCAACCACGATTTCTAGTTTTAGGCAATTTTTTGCCCCATAAGGAGAAGTTTGCGAAAACCAGTAAATCTAAACTTATTTCAAACGTTCCAATTTCGGAGAACTAGTATGAAAAGAAGGACTTTACTGATGAGCGGATCGATTCTTCCGGCGGCCTTTGCTGCACAGTCTGTGGCCAAACCAGCATCAAACAATCCATTAACGCAAACAGACCCTGATTTTGCAGCAATTGAAGATTACTTGCTGAAAAGTGAAATGCCCAAAGCTGGCAAAATGCCTGTTAGGACGCGTGCGATGATTACTCTGGCTGCTTTGACAACCATGGATGCCCGTACTCGCTTAAGTGAGGCTACTGAAGAAGCGTTGCAAGCGGGCATGAGCGTGATTGAAATTAAGGAAACGCTCTACCAGTGCGCCCCCTATATCGGCATCACTCGTGTGGAAAGCGCTCTGCAGGAAGTGAACGCGGCATTAGAAAAAAGCGGACAAAATCCGACACCTGCCTCCCAAAGCACAGTTAATGAGGACACTCGTTTTGAAAAAGGACTGGCCGTTCAAAAAGGCATTTTCGGCGAAGCCATTGACAAGATGCACGCCTCCACGCCTGAGGAACTCGCCTACATTAACAAACAAGCCCTTACCGCTTACTGCTTCGGCGACTTCTACACCCGCAAAGGACTGGATCTTAAGGCCAGAGAACTGATCACTTTCACGGCCATTATGTGTTTAGGCGGGTGTGAGCCGCAACTCAGAGCCCATACGGGTGGGAACCTAAGCGTCGGCAATACACGTCAAGATCTGATTGACACTATCATGGTGGCGATGCCCTACATTGGCTTCCCGAGAACATTGAATGCGCTCGCCGTTGTCAATGAAATTGCCAAATAGCTTCGGCAAAACATTTTTTAAACTTACATAAGAGATCGCACAACGCGGTCTCTTTTTATATTTTTCGCATTAAATGCCGAAAGTTAAGCCAAGATAGCAACAATTCAATTCAACTTCAATTCGCTGGCGTAGAATACCTTGAAGTCGTCAAAGCTAAACTATAAAAAAATGAAACGTTTAATCTTTTTATTATTGGCAGCATCGCTTACTTCTCCCGCCTATTGCGAAGAAGGAGACACCTCTCAGGAATTTTGCTTGGGCAACTGGTGCTCCTTTAAGTTGTGCGGCTTTGACGGCTGCGTGTGGAGAGCCGCAACGGGCAATAAATCCGGCGGCGGTTTTATCATCGACTTTACAGCAGATAAAAAGCACCGAATGGTCATGGTTGTGCCTATGTCAAACTTTCCTTCCTGGAGAGGAACTGGCAGCAACTACGCTTCGGCTCAGGTTCGTGTTGACTACCAGCCTATCATCAATACCATCTTGGCACGCAATGCTGCGCAAAACATGATGGTGTTCAACTTCAACAGCAACGACTTTAGCAAGTCCTACCTCGACGCCCTGAAAAAAGGAGAAAATTTTAGGGTCAGGATGCTGACCGACGATGGCGAACAAACATTCTCTTTTAGCCTCAACGGTGCCAATAACGCAATCTCGAGAGCTCAAAATGGCGCTTGGGGAAAAACAAATTAAAGCTTCGCACGGCTGTCTTTTAATTTTTTGAGTTTTGATATACTTTTGTACCAGCGGACGACCGCTCTGTGCACCATCGAGGACGGCCTCAAGAAGGATTTTTCCATGGCGTGGCTGTACCTGTTTCTTGCCGGTCTCACCGAAGTCGGCTGGGCAATCGCCCTGAAATATTCCCACGGTTTCACTCGACTCATTCCATCCATCGTTGCCATTTCCGTAATGATTTTGAGCTTTTTCCTGCTTGCTCATTCGCTAAAAAGCATCCCCATCGGAACGGCTTATGCCGTTTGGACAGGCATCGGCATTATGGGAACGGTCATTTTAGGAATATTGCTTTTCAATGAACCGGTTAGCTTCACCCGCCTCTTGTTTCTATCCTTTATTTTGATCGGCATCGTCGGTCTTAAAGTCACACAATAAGGAGTATGTCCATGTTCCCAAGCATGCGTCGCCACTTGCAGCAAATCTCTGACGAGCGTGCAATTGACATTCTGAGAAAAACCACCAATGCTGTATTGGCTATTCGTGATGACATCACAGGCTATACGTACGCGGTTCCTGTCAGTCCGGTCTATGACGAAGGGCACCTCTATATTCACAGTGCACCAATGGGCCACAAAATTGCTGCACTTAAAGCCAATCCCAAAGTGTCGTTATGCGTCATTGAAAAAGACGAAATTCATCCGGAAACGCTCACGAGTCATTTTCGCAGTGTTATCGTGTTCGGCACAGCTCGATTCGTTACAGAACCAAAAGAAAAACTTGCCGTTTTAGATAAACTCATCGACAAATTTGCTCCGGATTTTAGAAAAGAAGGCGAAGCTGAAGCCCATCAAAAACTCACCTACATTGCCATCATTGACATTACCATCGAGCACATAACCGGGAAAGAAGCAATCGAACTCGTCGAGCATTAATCAAAAGGCCGAGAAAGGAAATTTCCCTCTCGGCCTCTTTCGTTAAACAGCGAAACTTTTAAAGCACTTTCGACAAGAATGCTTTCGTACGGTTGTGCTGCGGGTGGCTGAATATCTGATCAGGCGTACCCTCTTCGACAACACTGCCGCCGTCCATGAAAATCACGCGGTCACCCACTTCACGGGCAAAGCCCATTTCGTGCGTCACCACCACCATCGTCATGCCTTCTTTAGCCAATTGCTTCATCACATCGAGCACTTCCTTAACCATTTCGGGGTCAAGAGCTGATGTCGGTTCATCAAAGAGCAGGGCCTTCGGACGCATCGCCAAAGCGCGCGCGATAGCGACACGCTGCTTCTGCCCGCCAGAGAGCTGAGCCGGATACTGATCGGCCTTATTACGCAAACCGACTTTATCCAAAAGCCGATAAGCGATTTCCTCGGCTTTTTCCTTACTCATCTTTCTCACCTGAATCGGAGCCAGAGTGAGGTTTTGCAGCACCGTCATGTTTTCAAACAAATTGAAGTGCTGGAACACCATGCCGACTTCTGCGCGGATGTGGTCAATATTGGTCTTATCGTCCACTTCTTCTCCGGCAATGAAAATCTTGCCGGCGGTGGGTTGTTCCAAGTGCGTGATGCTGCGCAACAGCGTACTCTTGCCGGATCCCGAAGGTCCGATGATCACGACTACCTCGCGCTCTTTAATTTCCATATTCACGCAAGGCAGCACCACGTGATCGCCGAAAGCTTTCTTTAAGTCCTTAATTACGATCATTTGACTTAAACCTCTTTTCCAAATAAGCGACCAAACGGGTAATCGGCATGGTCATCAACAAGTAAATCAAAGCGACAGCAGTCCAAATTTCCATCGCGCCGTAGGTGCTGGCAATCACGAGCTGACCTTGACGGGTCAATTCTTCGAAACCGATCACAGAAACCAAAGACGAATCCTTCAACATGGCGATGAATTCATTGCCAAGCGGCGGAATAATGCGCTTGAAAGCTTGCGGAATGATGATAAAGCGCATGGTTTGGGACCAATTTAGACCAAGGGAGCGCCCCGCTTCCATTTGGCCCTTATCAATCGATTGAATACCTGCGCGGAAGATTTCCGCAATGTAGGCGCTACTGTTGATACTGCAGGCTACGATCGCCGCGATAAACGGATCAATTCGGGTTCCGATTAAAAGCGGCAAGGCAAAGTAAATCATGAAGATCTGGACCAAGAGCGGCGTGCCGCGCAAAAAGTCCACATAGATCTTGGCAGGGATTCTGAAAAAGGCCACACGGGAAATCTGAGCGATACCGATAAACAGGCCAAAGAACAACCCCAAGCCCACACTGATCGCCGTAATCTGCACCGTGACGCACGCCCCTTGGAACAGCAAGGGAAGAGAATCAACAATTAATTGAAAATCAAACATTTTCCTGTCTGCTTACCTAATTAATGAGCGCCAAACCATTTGGCATAAATCTTGTCGTAGGTACCGTTAGCACGGATGCGCTTGAGACCTTCATTGAGTTTTTCAACAAGGGCCTTATTGCCTTGCTTCACAGCCATGCCGTAGTGTTCAGCATCGAAAACCTGAGGCACCGTGGTCACAGTCTTGTCGCCTCGGCGCACAAGGTAGTAATCCACGACAGGCTTATCGTTAATCACCGCGGCGCAACCCTTGGTTTTAAGTTCCATGAAGGCTTCCGTGATGCTATTGAATTCAGTGACCTTGGCGTTTTTAACGCGCTTGGCCATCATGGCGCCCGTCGTTCCGATCTGAGCGCAAAGACGGCTGCCTTCTAAACTCGTAAAGTCTTTGTACTTACCCGTATCTTCCGTACGGACCATAATCACAAGGCCCGATTGATAGTAAGGATCGGTGAAATCCACACGCTTTTGACGTTCAGGCGTAATCGTCATCGCGGCCACCGTCACATCAATAATGCCCGTTTGAAGCGACGGGATCAGAGCGTCAAAGCCCATGTTGTGGATACGAACGTCATCGCCCATTTCTTTGGCTACCGCTTCAATGATTTCCATGTCAAAGCCGGTGAGCTCTTTTGTCTGCTCGTCCATAAATTCAAACGGAGCAAAAGTCGCCTCCGTGCCGACATTAATCGTTGCGGCCTGAGCGCTTGCAGCCATTGCCGCACCGATAGCCAATGAAACTAAAAGCTTTTTCATCATTTTCTAAATCCTTACTACCAACAGAGCGTTCGGGCGCAATTTACTTTTGAGCGCCGAACCACTTCGTGTAGATCTTATCGTACTCACCGCTTGCCTTGAGCTTTTCAAGACCAGCGTTCAACCAATCGGCAAGCTTTTGGTTGTCCTTTGCCACTGCGATACCATAGTCCTCAGCAGACAAGATTTCAGGCAAACGGAACACACCCTTCGTGCCGCGACGAGCCATATAGTAATCCATCACAGGCTTGTCATGCACCACCGCTTCGCAGCCGCCCGATTGCAATTCCATGAAAGTTTCAGGAGCGTTGTTGAATTCCTTCACAGCCTTGCCCGAGAACTTGCGAGCAGTAATGGCGCCGGTTGTGCCGATTTGAGCGCAAAGCTGTTTACCCTTAATGCTGTCAATGGTCTTATATTTATCTTTATCGGCCTCGCGCACCATCACCGCCAAACCGGATTGATAGTACGGAGTGGAGAACAGCACGCGGCGCTTGCGCTGATCAGTAATCGTGATGCCGGACATGGCGATATCAATTGCACCGGTTTGCAACGACGGGATCAAACCGTCAAAAGGCACATTGTGTAATTTCACTTCTGCGCCCTGAGCCTTGGCGATTGCAACGATCAGCTCCATTTCAAAGCCTGCGGGCTTATTGTTTTCATCCACAAACTCAAACGGGGCAAACGCCATGTTGGAGCCCACGTTATAAACTTCCGCGGCTTGAGCCTGAGCCATCACACCGGCGGCGGCAAGCATCGCCGCCATTGCTGTCATCTTTGCCTTAAAGGTCATTTTTTTCTCCTAGTTGCAGTTGTCCGGTGAGTCAGTCTTGTTCTTCGTCACCGCCAGTCCGTATTTGTGCAGCTCAAGCACAACCGCTCAAGCCGTGTGGAGACAGTTTATTGATTGCCGCCGTTCTAACAAGCGGCCTCGCTGCTTTTTAAGCTCTTTCAATAGTCGGAAAGTTTCAACAAAATGCCGACAAAAGAAACACTCAAAACAACAATATTTAACATTTTTCAGAAACAATCGGCATTGTCGAACATTTATCAGAATTCTCGCCTTAGAAATTATCATTTTGTTATTCAAGGATGCTCTAGGCAATTTCACTTAATCTTTCGGCGCTTTCGTAAAAAAATTCTCGGACTTAAATGTCTATTTTTTAGATGAACAAAAATCTTTTCCTTAATTTTTCTTTTATATTCATTGTGTTACAAACTTTCTAGATATCCAATTGCTTTCCGAGCATTTTTAAAATTTTGTCGACTAATTTTTCTTTTGCGTTAGCTCAAATTTTTTGTTTTTTCAGCCGAATTCAGAAACATCAAAATCTTTCAAAAATAAGCATTAACCCCATCACCCATCTGTTCCACTGACAGAAAAACAGTTTAGACTTAGCCACTCAGATCAGAATATTGACTGATATTTATCCCTCGTTTATTGGAAGGTGCCGCATCATGGCAACAAAACGCGTTCTCGCCATTCATGATTTGTGTTCTTTCGGACGCTGCTCACTGACGGCAGCCATTCCGGTTATCTCTGCCATGGGCTCCCAAGTCTGTCCTTTCCCGACTGCTCTTTTTAGCAATAACTTCACTTACGGGGATTTCACTTTTTCCGATTTCAGCTCAAAAATGACGGGCTTTATGGATAAGTGGGAAAAACTTGGACTGGGTTTTGACTGTGTTTACAGTGGCTTTCTGGCTGACTGCAACCAAATTGAAATTGTCCGCGAAGCAATCCGCCGTTTTGTCAAAGCAAACGCCTTTGTTGTGGTGGATCCTGCGATGGGCGATGACGGCAAACTCTACCCGACGCTCAATACTGATTTTGTCACGAGCATGCGCTCGCTTGTCAAAAAAGCCGACATCATCACGCCTAATTACACCGAAGCGTGCTTGCTGCTTGATCAGCCCTATGACACGACGCAGCTCGATGACGCATCGTTAAAAGCCGTTTGCCAAAAGCTTGCCCAAAAAGAAAATCAAAAGGTCGTAATTACGAGCGTGCCGGCCGACGAAAATCAAATCAAAGTTGCCTCTTATGACTCCGCGACTAAAGTATTTTCGGTTCGAAGCACGCCCCGAATCCCCTTTGCCACCTGCGGCACGGGCGACCTCTTTACGAGCGTCTTAACGGGCGCCATACTTCAAGGCAAAACACTGAGCGAAGCTGTTGAATTAGCAATGAAGTTCGTGAGCCTGGCTATTCAATACACATACGACTCGGGCAGTGATTACCGAGAAGGTGTCCAGGTAGAACCGTGCTTAAAGCATCTGTTTTAGTTGTTTGCAGACAGAGCAGAGAAATCTGCTCTTAACCGTTCAGATAGACCCACTCGATCAAACGATCAATCGGCGCATCGCTTCCGGTTGCTTTTTTCCCTTCTACCGCTGCGAAAAACGCATAACGTCGACCGTTTTTGGCTTGAATCAGGCCTCCGGCTGACTTCACGTCTCTGAGCAACCCCGTTTTAATGTACGCGCTGCCCTGAGCAACCGCTCGTTTATTCATCGTCCCGTCCACGCCTGAGATAGGGAATGAGCTGATCCATTCCGGCATTCGCGGACTTCTCCAACCGTAAGCGATGAGACAGGTCATCGCGCGGGCAGTAACTCTGCTCTTACGTGTAAGACCCGAGCCGTTATCCACAAAAATATCACCCGGAGAAACTTTAACGGCATAGTGCAACCACGCATCCAGAACTTCCCTGGCGTGAGTGTACGTTGCCGGAACACCGGGGTTATCTTTTGCCGCAAGCGTTAAAAACATGTGCCGGGCAAACACGTTGTTGCTGAATTTATTGGTTAATTTCACCAACGTTCCCAAGTCATCAGACCAAACATCAAACAAGGGCTTTGCGTCACTTGGAACAATCCCGCTTTTTACCCGGCCCCTCCAGGCAATACCGACCTGTTTGCAAAGGGTTTCCAAATAAACCTTCCAATACTCATTGGGTTTGCTGACAAGGTAGGCCAGAGTCTTTTCTTCACAACCAGATGGCAACGCTCCGGCAAATTTCGGATTCCACGGATCTTCCGTTTTCAGACCCAACGCTTGGCGCCATCTCACACACCTTTTGGACGCCGCCAACGGTACAGTTTTGGGGACATTCAATGACAGCACCTCAGGGGAAACTGTCACTGTCGCCAAGCCTGCCTGCTGATCCGGCGAAATTTTCATCGCAATCGACTGATAATTTAAAAGCGCTGCGTCAGCCTCTGCAGTGTAGGGACGATCCCAGTCATCCTGAAATTCAGGATCCTGAGCGTAATGTTCAAAATAGCTTCGATCAATTACCACGTCGGCAGAAATTTTTTCAATTCCCATGGATTTCATTCGGGAAAGATCACGCCAAAGATTTTCTGCCACGTACTTGGGGTCTCCTCCCCCCTTCACATAAAGCGTCCCCTTCAACGTTTCGTTTTGCCAATCTCCGGTGTAAGAAAAAGCGGTTTTCCAACGCCAGTCCGGCCCCAACATTTCGAGCGCAGCAAGAGTGGTGATCATTTTTTCAGTAGAGGCGGGCTGAATTTTTTTGCCCTCACGCCAATTTAAATTCAGCTTGCCGCCGTCAAGCGGCACGACGCTTGCCGCCAACTGCGTCTCAGAGACCTCAGCCGAGCGCAAGGCAGCCTTCACAGAAGTAGGGAGATAATTTTGGGCAAGCGCAATTCCCATTGAAAAACAATATGTTGTTGCAGTTACCACTGAAAGCAGAATGATTTTTTTCATCTTTTTTAGCTCTTGCCCTTGAAAACAAAAAAAGTGTCCCCATATGAAGCATTAGTTTGATGGAGCGACGACTCAGATGCGCATATTGTCTCGCAAATGAGTCGAAATTGCTCAGACGGATCCCAAAAGGGACCAATGAAACGATTTTTCTGAATTTAATTAGTTAGGAGACATTCCAAATGCAAATTCGTCCTCTGCACGACCGTGTGATCGTCAAGCGCCTGGAAAGTGAACGTACGACTGCCGCCGGCATTGTTATTCCTGATAGCGCCGGTGAAAAACCCGATCAAGGTGAAGTGTTGGCCGTGGGTCCGGGCAAGCGTGATGACGCCGGCAAGATCATCCCGATGGATGTGAAAGTGGGCGACCGCGTGCTCTTCGGCAAGTACGCCGGCCAAACCGTCAAGGTTGACGGCGAAGAATTGCTCGTGATGCGTGAAGAAGACATCATGGGCGTTTTGGAATAATTCGTACAGATTTATTAGTTGGAGTAATAACCCATGACTGCTAAGCAAGTGCTTTTTGGTGATGACGCCCGCGTTCGCATGGTTCGCGGCATCAACATTTTGGCTAACGCCGTGAAAGTGACCTTGGGCCCGAAGGGTCGCAATGTCGTTTTGGACCGCAATTTCGGCAGCCCCTTGGTGACGAAGGACGGCGTGACGGTTGCCCGCGAAATCGAATTGAAAGACAAGTTCGAAAACATGGGCGCCCAAATGGTTCGCGAAGTGGCTTCCAAGACCAATGACAACGCCGGTGACGGTACGACCACCGCTACGGTTTTGGCTCAAGCCATCGTCGTCGAAGGCATGAAGTTTGTCGCCGCCGGCATGAACCCGATGGATTTGAAGCGCGGTATCGACAAGGCTGTGGAATGCGCTATTGAAGAACTCAAGAAGATCAGCAAGCCTGTGACGACCACGAAGGAAATCGCCCAAGTGGGTTCTATCTCTGCCAACAGCGACCATGAAATCGGTGAAATCATCGCCGAAGCTATGGAAAAGGTCGGCAAGGAAGGCGTGATCACGGTTGAAGACGGTAAGTCCTTGAAGAACGAATTGGATGTGGTCGAAGGTATGCAGTTTGACCGCGGCTACCTCTCTCCGTACTTCATCACCAACCCCGACAAGCAAGTCGCGGTTTTGGAAAACCCGTACATCTTGTTGCATGACCAAAAGATCAGCAACATTCGCGATTTATTGCCGATTCTTGAACAAGTAGCTAAGGCCGGTCGTCCGCTCTTGATCATCTGCGAAGATTTGGAAGGCGAAGCGCTTGCCACGCTCGTGGTCAACAGCTTGCGCGGCATTTTGAAGGTTTGCGCTGTCAAGGCTCCGGGCTTTGGCGATCGCCGCAAGGCCACGCTTGAAGATATCGCCATCTTGACGGGCGGTCAGCTTGTCACGAAGGATATCGGCTTGTCGCTCGATAAGGCTACGCTCGAACACTTGGGCCAAGCCAAGCGCGTCGAAGTCAACAAGGAAAACACGACGATCATCAACGGCATGGGCAATCCTGAAATGATTGAAGCCCGTGTGAAGAACATCCGCACGCAAATTGAAAGCGTCACGAGCGACTACGATCGTGAAAAGCTCCAAGAACGTGTTGCGAAGTTGGCCGGCGGCGTTGCCTTGATCAAGGTTGGCGCTGCGACCGAAGTCGAAATGAAGGAAAAGAAGGCTCGCGTTGATGATGCTTTGCACGCTACCCGTGCCGCTGTTGAAGAAGGCGTTGTCCCGGGAGGCGGCGTGGCTCTCGTTCGCGCTCAAAAGGCTGTTGCTCAGTTGAAGGGCGATAACGAAGAACAAACCGCCGGCATCAAGATCGTCTTGCGCGCCATGGAAGAACCGATGCGTCAAATCGTCGGCAACGCTGGTTTGGAACCGAGCGTCGTGGTTAACGCTGTCGCCAACGGCGAAGGCAACTACGGCTTTAACGCCCAAACGAGCGAATACGGCGACATGGTCAGCATGGGCGTCTTGGATCCGACCAAGGTTACCCGCACGGCTTTGCAAAACGCCGCATCCGTGGCTAGCTTGATCCTCACCACCGACTGCATGATCGGTGATATTCCTGAAGACAAGCAACCGATGATGCCCCCGATGGGCGGCACCGACGGTATGCCGATGATGTAATCAGTACTTTGTCACTGATGAAATAGGAAATCGGGCCCGAGAAAGTTTTCTTTCCCGGGCCTCTTTTTGACCCAAGAGATGATTGATCGCTACAACGTACCGAATTTGGCGCAGGGGCAATACCATCGCGCGGAAGAAACCATCCATCGGTCTCGCTTTATTGTGACGATCGCCAGAGTTTCCTCTGCGGAAGAAGCCAAAGCGTTTATCGATTCGGTTCGTGCAGAACATGCCCAGGCCACACACAACTGTTGGGCTTATGTTGCCGGCGAACCTAGCAGCACTGCTCAGGTTGGCGCCAGCGACGACGGTGAACCCAAAGGCACCGCCGGCCGTCCGATGCTCACCGTGCTTTTGCACTGTGGCGTGGGTGAAATCGCCGCGGTTGTCACCCGCTATTTCGGCGGTGTGCTTTTAGGCACAGGCGGCCTTGTTCGAGCCTATCAAGGTCTGGTTAAGCTTGGATTGGAAAGTTTACCCATTACCGAGCGCGTGCCTACCCGGAAAATCACAATCACTCTTGAACACCGGCATGTCAATCTCGCTTTGCGAGAGTTTGAGACGGCAGGTGCGCGCGTTCTTGAAAAAAACTTCGCCCTGGATGCCACTTTTACCCTTGAAGTCCCTCAGTCAAAGGCCGAAACGCTGATAAAAACATTGACTGAAAAGACCTCGGGTGGATTGCTTATTGATTTACACACGGGAAAACCCGTACAATCCTAGACGTGCGTCAAAATTGACGCCTCTCTTTACAACTCTTGTGGGCTTCAGATCTCTGCCTGTAACCTTTCGAGATCGAGGTACCCGCCCTTACAGAAAGGACGGATATGAAAAAACCTATCTATAAAGTTCTGTACTTCCAAGTGATCTGCGCGATCATCATCGGCGTTTTGCTGGGCTATTTCTACCCGGAATTGGGCGCCTCCATGAAACCGTTCGGTGACGGCTTCATCAAATTAATCAAAATGATCATCGCCCCGGTGATTTTCTGCACAGTTGTCACGGGCATCGCCGGCATGGAAGATATGAAAAAAGTCGGCAAAACCGGCGGCCTTGCCATTCTTTACTTTGAAGTGGTAAGCACCATCGCGCTGATTGTCGGCCTCATTCTTGTAAACACCTTTGGCCCAGGCCGCGGTATGCACATTGACCCGGCAACGCTTGACGCGGGGTCTGTCGCGGTTTACACCTCCGGCGACAAAATGGAATCGACCGCTCAGTTCATCATGAACATCATCCCAAACACGGTCGTGAGCGCTTTTGCCGAAGGCAACATTCTTCAGGTGCTCTTTTTCTCCATTCTCTTTGGTATCGCCCTTCACCAATTCGGCGGCCGCGGCACCCTGGTCTTTGACGTGATTGAAAAGAGCTCTCAGATCCTTTTCCAAATCGTCAACATGATCATGAAGGTCGCCCCAATCGGTGCGTTTGGCGCCATGGCCTTTACGATCGGCAAATACGGTGTCCAATCGCTTCTGCCTTTGGCCGAGCTAATGGGCACGTTCTATCTCACCTGCCTGCTCTTTATTTTCGTTGTGCTGGGTGCCATTTGCCGCTACGCAGGTTTTTCCGTTTGGAAATACATCTGCTACATCAAAGAAGAGCTTCTCATCGTGTTGGGCACGTCTTCTTCTGAATCCGCGCTGCCCAAGATCATGGATAAGCTTGAAAAAGCGGGCGTGAGCAAATCTGTGGTGGGCTTGGTGGTCCCGACAGGTTACTCCTTTAACCTTGACGGCACAGCCATTTACCTCACAATGGCAGCGGTGTTTATCGCACAAGCCTGTGACGTAGAAATGACGTTGATGCAGGAATTGACCCTTTTGGCAGTACTTTTACTCACGAGTAAGGGCGCTGCAGGCGTCACGGGTTCGGGCTTCATTGTTCTGGCCGCTACCCTTTCGGCTGTGGGTCATGTTCCTGTCGCAGGCCTTGCTTTGATTCTCGGTATCGACCGCTTCATGTCTGAAGCCCGCGCCTTGACCAACATCATCGGCAACGGTATCGCCACGATTGTGGTGGGCAAGTGGTGCAAAGAACTCGACGAAGAAAAACTGCACAGCGTTTTGGGCAAGTCCGACGCGAAGATTCCCGAAATGCCCCAGTTACCCGAACCCAAAGTTTTCCGCGATACGCAGGAATTGAAATACATCCCGATTGACGATTACACCAATCGTTAAACACCGCTCAGAGAGAGGCAGCGTTTTAGGCGCTGCCTTTCTTTTTGAAAGGCGTATAGTGTTTGCATTCAACTTTGGGAGCCAATGATGCGTCGCAGTTTTTGTCTTTCCGTTATCCTCGGTTCTTTTTTGCTGACAGGCCTCTCTCATGCGCTTGAACCTGTAGAGCCGCAACCGGCCACCCCGCTCACCTTTTCCGATCCTGCGTACCAAAAAGTCATTCCGTCGGTCGCTAAAGAAATGATTGCTGACGGTGTCGTAGTCATTGACGTGCGAAGCCCCATGGAACGCATCACAGAAGGCTTCATCAAGGGATCGGTCAATGTTCCCCTGCCGGCTCTTAAAGTCGGCGCAAAATTAACCGCGGCACCAGACTTCAACCAAAAAGTATTGGTTCATTGCCGAAGCGGCGTGCGAGCGGAAAATGCCGCAAAAATTTTAGTGGCTACGGGCTACAAACACGTCTACAACATGTATGGCATTTTGCAGTGGCCTTATCCGCTTGAAAACGCTCCGAAAAAATAATTTTTTAGTTCGCAATTTTAAGGGCGATCCTATTCCGATCGCCCTTTTTAATAACTCACTAAACCAAATCGTACTTTTCCTCAAAAAGTTTTAACGATTCTTTGGTGAGGTGACCATCAAACAAAATACCTTCTTTTTTAAAACGTTCATAGACCTGGAAGATGTCCTTGTCGCCTCTGCCGGACAAATTCACGATCAATTTTTGTTCTCGTTCAGGATTTTCCTTGGCAAGTTTCATGGCATAAGCCAAAGCGTGTGAACTTTCCAACGCAGGAATAATCCCTTCTTCAAGGCTCAAAAGCATGAAAGCGTGCAAAGCTTCCACGTCTGTCGCTCCAACATACGTCGCGCGCCCCGTTGCCTGCAGGTAGCAGTGCTGAGGTCCAACGGACGGAAAATCAAGACCGGCGGCAATTGAATAAGACTCTTCGATTTCGCCCTTCTCATTGACCATATTGAGCGAATTCGCTCCAAAGAACACTCCTTCTTTACCTTGCTGCAGCACGCAGCCATGTTTTCCGCTTGAGATCCCTAAACCTGCCGGCTCTACACCGATCAACGCGACATCTTTCTCTTCAATAAAGTCATTAAAGAGGCCAATTGCATTGGAGCCGCCACCCACACAGGCAATTACTGCATCCGGAAGTACCTTTTCGGCCTCTAAAAATTGCTTTTTCGCTTCTTCCCCAATCACCTTTTGGAATTCCCTCACTATAGTCGGGAATGGATGAGGCCCAGCAGCGGTCCCCAAAAGATAGTGGGTAGTATCGACGTTTTTAACCCAGTCATCCAACGCCGATTCGCAGGCTTCTTTAAGCGTTGCCGAACCCGCAGTAACAGGCACAACCTTCGCCCCCATCAGCTCCATTCGGAAAACGTTAGGCTTTTGTCGCTCAACATCCTTAGCACCCATGTAAATCGTGCAGTCAAAACCCATGAGCGCGCAGGCTAACGCTGTCGCCACGCCATGCTGTCCGGCCCCCGTTTCGGCAATAATGCGCGTCTTTCCCATGCGTTGGGCTAACAGCACCTGACCCAAAACCTGATTGGTCTTGTGCGCGCCGCCGTGCAGAAGATCCTCGCGCTTCAAATAAATTTTGGTGCGAGTGCCGCGCGTCAGGTTGCGACAGAGCGTAAGCGGTGTCGGACGGCCTGCGTAGCTTCTCAAAAGCGATTGAAATTCAGCCTCAAACGCGGGATCATCTTTTGCCTTGCAAAATTCTTCTTCAAGCTGTTTTAGTGCCGGCAGCAGAGCCTCGGAAACATATTGACCGCCAAAGTTTCCAAAGAAAGGATTCAAATGAGACATAAGTCGCTCCTAAAGTTTTCTTAACCGGGCGGACTTATTCGTTTGGAGAATGGGGATAAAACAATAAACCCGCTCTGATTAAGGCGGGTTCAAAAATTGTTGCAACAACCTCAGGCACCCGCTTTTAGGAGTGCCACCACCAAGAATGGGAGGTTAAATAAGCAACGTTCATCGTAATGACCTTAAATTCGGTTTATCGGAGTTTAACACGAAGCAAAATCGTTCTCCAATACGCAAAACTGTTTAGTACCAATCGTGTTTTTCTGACCTATCGAGACCGGCTATAAGCCTCATTTCTTCGTCATTGAGCTCAAAATCGAAAATCTCTCTGTTTTCCTCAATATGCCTCGGATTGCTTGAGCCGGGTATCACAGCCACCGCCCGCTGAATGTGCCAGCGAAGAACAACTTGAGCCGCACTTTTGTTGTGATGATTGGCTATTTCCAACAACGTGGGGTTTTTAAAAAGTTCTCCCGCGTAGCCGCGACCGCCAAACGGATACCAGCTTTGCACTGAGATGCCTAATGCTTGGATGTGTTCTATGACTGCCGTGTCCTGATAAAACGGATGAATCTCATTTTGAATCAGAATGGGCTTTTTACTCACCCTGGACAAAAATCGACTGCTCTCACTAATGTAGTAACAGGAAATGCCTGCCGCCCGAACCTTTCCTTCGTCAATCACTCGTTCAATCGCATGATAGGCGGCAACATCGTTGACAGCCGGATGGTGCAGTATCATAACATCGATGTAATCGATATCTAATTTTCTTAGTGCCTCATCAATCGCCTTATCGGCCTGAGCATATTGATTGGGATAGAGTTTCGTCTGAACAATTATTTTCTGGCGATCAATGCCGGATTGTCCGACTGCTAAACCAACATCCTTTTCGTTTCCATAAAAAGAAGCGGTGTCTATTAAGCGATAGCCGCAATCAAGAGCGCAACGGACGGCTTGTACACACTCCTGGCCTCTCAGACTCCAGGTACCAAAACCGATCATCGGCAAAGCCAAGCCGTCTTTTGTTGGAATACTTTTTTCAACTCTTAAAGCCATCAATTGCCCATATAGGATAGGAGGTCTTCTTGAGACCTCCATCCGCGTCAACTATTTTTTAGAAATATCCGTTCCGAAGAATTGATTCGAAAGTTTCGTCAACTCACCTGAGCTTCTCAGATCAGACAAAATCTTATTGAGTTCAGTCTGAAGTTTTTCAGTGCCTTCTTTTTTGAGCGGAATACCAACGGACGTTACCTGCTCATCAATCGCAGCAATTTTGATAGCCGCTTGAGGATGCACCTTCATGTAGTCGTAGTACACAACTTCGGCGTTAAGCGTCGCATCAATTCGGCCGCTCAGTAAAAGTTCAAACGTTTGGTTGAGATCATCCACGCCGTCAACTTTCGCGCCGTATTTTTCTGCGATTTCCGCATAGGTGCTCGAAATCGTATTGGCCGTCACCTTCCCCTTTAAGTCCTGCATCGATTTAATGGAGTTATTTTGCGCAGAAACCATTACAACCGTGCGGTTGTACGCATACGGCTCAGTAAAACGGTAGGCTTTCTGTCTTTCAGGCGTCATATCCACACCATTGATCATGATGTCGTAGCGACCCGCTGAAATACCCGCCAAGAGTCCGTCCCATTTGCCTTCGACAAACTGCGGCTTCACGCCCAGTTTTTGAGCAATGAGGCGACCCACTTCAATGTCATAGCCTGTGAGTTTTCCCTCTTTGTCATGAAAAGTCCACGGCGACCAGGTTCCTTCCGTCGCAATGACAATTTCTCCCTTGGCGCGAATTTGCTCCAAGAGATCCTGCGCGGCGGAAGACGCCTGCGTTTGCGCTTGTGCGGGCTCTTCTTTAGAGCATCCGCTCATACCCATCACCGCTGCGATAACAGCGGCTGACAGCGCCAATTGAAAAGTGCGTCGATTCATCATGATTTTTGTTCCTAAAAATTATTTTTCGGTTGACTCTTCAGTCATTCTCAAAAAAGCTTTTGTTCTCAAATCCTGGGGATTATCGAAAAATTCTTTGGCGTTTCCGCTTTCAACCATTATGCCGTTGTCCATAAACCAAACTTTATTGGCCACATTGCGCGCGAAACTCATCTCATGCGTCACCACAAGCATCGTCATACCGTCTTCGGCCATTTCACGCATCAAAGTTAAGATTCCTTGCGTCAACTCGGGATCCAAGGCGGAAGTCGGTTCATCAAAATAAATAATTTCAGGCTCCGCAGCCAACGCTCGCGCAATGGCTACTCGCTGTTGCTGGCCGCCTGAAAGCTCCGACGGGTAGTAATCCTGTCTATTTTCCAACCCCACTCTTTTTAAAAGTGCTTGACCGATTTCTTGAGCCTTATTTTTTGGCATCCCGCGACCGACAATCAGTCCTTCTGTGACATTTTCCAAAGCGGTTTTATTAAAAAAAAGGTTGTAATTTTGAAAAACGAAAGCCGTTTTCTTTCGAATAGCCAAAATATCCTGCCGATGCATGCGGCTCATGTCATAACTTTTTCCATCAAAAGTCATCATGCCGACATCAGCTTTTTCCAAAAAGTTCATGCAGCGCAGCAAAGTTGTTTTACCCGATCCGCTCGGCCCGATAATGGAAATCACGTCTCCCTTCTCAATCCGAAGATCAACTCCCTTGATAACCTCAAGCTCTCCAAACGACTTGTGCAAATTCTTCACTTCAATCATTTCTTCACCCGAAAAGCTCTAACGCTTACCGTAACGCTGCAGACGTTTTTCACCGCTTGTTTGAAGCTTCGTGAGCACAGTGCAAAAGATTAAGTAAATGAGGCCCACTTCAACATACAAAAGTAACGGCTCATAGGTTCTCGCCACAATACGCTGGGTGGTCATGAACATTTCTGTCACCGTGATATTGGCCGCAAGCGATGTGTCTTTAACCATTGAAATCAAAGAATTGCCTAAAGTGGGAAATGCCGTTCGAAATGCCTGCGGCAAAACAATTCGGCGAATCGTCTGCCCCCAACTCATCCCTGCGCAAAGTCCGGCCTCAAGCTGTCCCTTGGGCACCGATTCCAGCGCCGCGCGCATGGTTTCAGAACAATAAGCGCCTTCATTGATTGAAAACACAACAACGGCCGCCACGAAGGGATCAATCAAAATGCCGACATGAGGCAGACCATAAAAAACGATAAAAAGCTGCACAAGAAGAGGCGTGCCGCGAATAATCCAAATATAAAAGCGCGCGATTTGAGACAACACAGGCACGCCGGCAAATTGAATCAACGCGACGATAACGGCGATGATCAGAGCAAACGAAAAAGAAATCGCCGTCAGAGGGATCGTGACCAATAAACCAGGCAGCAGAATATCCCAAAAAGAATCAACAAAAAGCTCCAACGCAGCGTTCACGAATTAACCTCTATTAACCCAAAGTATCCCTTGGAAAAAAATACTTCTAAAAACAGCATCTGAGTATAAAAACCGTTATTAATCAGCGTCAAATACTTTTTGGCTTTCAACTCGATACTTTTTCCCTATGGGCAAAAATTCGATTAAAGTAGGCAAGTTTCGGTGTCTCAAGTACAATTTTCGGGAAGAATTTTTTGGAGAGATCAATGACGTTTATTGAAAAATTAAAGAACCGCTGGACGCAAAGCAACTCGCTTTTGTGTGTCGGTCTGGATCCGGATTTTGATCGTTTCCCACTCAGTATCAAAGAAAAGAAAAATCCCTATTTTGAATTTTGCACGGCTATTGTGGACGCCACCGCAGAGTTTGCCTGCGCATTCAAGCCTCAAATCGCTTATTTCGCCTCATGCGATGCCGAAGGCGAGCTCAAAGACATCATTGATTTCATCCATGAAAAACACCCGGATATTCCCGTTGTTTTGGATTCCAAACGCGGTGATATCGGCTCGACTGCCAAGCACTACGCCAAGGAAGCTTTCGTGCGTTACGGGGCTGACGCGGTAACACTTTCTCCTTACATGGGTTTTGACTCCGTACAGCCTTATTTGGAATATGAAGACCGCGGCGCCATTTTACTTTGCCGCACTTCCAATCCCGGCGGCAATGACATTCAAATGCTCCAGGTCGACGGCAAACCCATTTATCAGCGTGTTGCTGAACTCGCCTCTGGTCCTTGGAACTTAAATGGTCAGCTTGGTTTGGTTGTGGGTGCCACATATCCCAACGAAATTGCGGCAGTCCGCGCCATTGTTGGCGACTTGCCTTTGCTGGTTCCGGGAGTTGGCGCGCAAGGCGGCGACATTAATGCCTGCGTCACCGCCGGCGTAACAAAAGACATGACCGGCATGATGATCAACTCCAGCCGCGCCATTTTGTATGCTTCTAAAGCGGAAGATTTTAAAGAAGCCGCTGCCCGAGTCGCGCAGGAAACACGCGACAAGATCAACGCGGCAAGAAGCTTGACTAAATAAATGGTTGTTCGGCAAGAGCCTAAGTTTTTTTGAAGAAACTTAGGCTTTTTTCAATCTGTCCGCATCTCTTTCAAAACAGCCCGCATTGCCTTCAGATTAGGTGAAGTGTTTTGTTTCAGGTGCACAAAATCCACCTGCACATAAGCCAATGATTGGGGCAAATCGTGCACAGAAACCATATCCAAACACTTAAAGTGTTCCAGCCAATGAAGCGGTACAACCGCCACACCTAATCCTGCTCTTACGGAACCGATAATGGCGGAATAAGAAGGCAACTCAATGATGCGGCGGGGTGTCATGCCCGCGCGCAAAAACCATTCAAGACATCGGTCATGATAGGTATTCGTTACGTGAAACGCTAAGATAGTTTTCCCGACAATATCCGAGGCTGCCTTAATAGGTGCGCTGCCTTTTTCTGCGATGATGACAAGCTTTTCCCGAAAAAGTGAGGTCTGAGAAAAACGCTCATCCCGGCCCTCAGTAATCAGAATTCCGGCATCCAATCTTCTTTGCAAAATGCCTTCTGCGATCTCTTCACTGGAGGCGACTTTGAGCTCAAAATCAATCTCCGGATACCGCTTAAGCAAGCGAGAAATTGGAATGCTCAACCGAGTGCCCGCTAAACTGTCGGTCGCGCCTAGCCGAAAAATTCCCCCGGGCCTATCTTTTGTGATCTTGCTCTCTGCAACCTGTACCTGCGCAAGTATTTTTCTTGCATCCTCCGCTTAGGACAAAGCTTGTGAAGTCGGGAAAATATTTCTGCCCTGTTTTTCAAATAACTTCGTATTTAAGCGATTTTCTAAATTTTGAATCCGCATGCTCACGGCAGAAGGCACTCGATGCAGGACTTCTGCGGCTTTCAACACACCGCCCGTCTCCACCACCGCCAACACGGTTTTAAAGTCTTCCAATTCAATCATTCTGAAAAATTGAATTAATTGATCAAAACTATTTCATTGTATCGAATATTTAACCGCCTTATACTGCTGCTCACCAATCCAAAGTGTCTCCCTTATCGGAGCATTCTTAAGTCCTGAGCCCCCCCTCAGGACTTTTTTTTCTATCTGCTTTCAGAGCTTTTTGTGCAAGATTCTGCAACTCTTGCGGAAGTCCTATCAGCGAAAACGAACTAATCTGCATAACAGAGTTTTTAACGATAGGAGATTGAAATGTCTTTCGAAAAACTGGGTCCCTTTAAAAAAGGTCCTAAGAATGATGCTTACGCGCAATACTTCGTGGGACAAAGCTACTTGAATATGCTGACAACAAGCGGCGTGGTGACCGCCAACGTTACCTTTGAACCTGGTTGCCGCAACAACTGGCACATTCACCACAAAGGCGGACAAATTCTTCTGGTCACAGCCGGCCGCGGGTGGTATCAGGAATTTGGCAAAGAAGCTCGAGAATTGCACCCCGGCGATGTCGTCAACATTGCGCCTGAAGTCAAACATTGGCACGGTGCCGCCAAAGACAGTTGGTTTGAACACATCGCCATTGAAGTGCCCGCTGAAGGTGTAAAAAACGAATGGTGTGAACCTGTCAGCAACGAAGAATACGAAAAACTTCCTTAATGCCATTGAAAAACGCCGGTCTCCCGGCGTTTTAACTTTTGGATTTAGCCCTCAGATTTCTCTGTTTCCGCTTTATCGTCAATACAGGAAACAAGCACTTTATCGATTCGGTGACCATCCATATCAACAACTTCAAAGCGCCAGTTGTCCCAGGTCACCACATCACCCGTTTTAGGCAAGTGCCCGGTCATCCAAATGATCATCCCCGCCATGGTGTTGTAGCGGCCATCGGCCTCATTGGGCAGCGTCTTTAAGTTGAGCTGATCCTTCAATTCCGGCACCGGCATCATACCGTCAACCAAAAGGGAACCGTCTTCACGCTTGATAGCCCAGTCATCCTCACCCTGCACACTCTTAAATTCACCAGCGATCGCTTCCAGGACATCCCGCGGACTAACGAGTCCTTGAACAGAACCGTATTCGTCCACCACAATCGCGACAGGCACATCGTTTTCTTTAAAGTTGTCCAAAAGCTCCAACCCGGTCAAAGATTCCGGCACGTAGACAACAGGCAACATATGAGTGGTGAAGTCCACCTTGCCGGCTTCGACAATTTGCTGCAAAAGATAGCGCGTCGAGCACAAGCCCTTAATGTTATCCAGCGCGCCGTCACACACGGGCAATCTCGAATGTTTGGATGTGACAAGCTTTTTGATATTGTCCTCGACACTATCCTGCATATCAATCCATTCAATCTCATTGCGCGGCGTCATCAATGTGCCGATCGTACGATCATCCAAACGGAACACGTTACGAACCATGTCGCGCTCTTGAACTTCAATGGTTCCCGCCTCGCTGCCTTCGACAACCATTTGATGGATTTCTTCTTCGGTCACCGCTGCTTCTTCGACATCCTTCTTACCGGTGAGCTTCAGCAACAAGTCCGTTGAAACAGAAAGCAGCTTGACAAAGGGCGCCATCAAAATCGCCAAGAAATTAATGGGAGGCGCAATACGGCAAGCAATGCCTTCGGGATTCATCTGCCCCAAACGTTTCGGAACCAGTTCGCCCAACACAATCGAAAAATACGTCACTAAAACCACAACCAACACCAGTCCAACGCCGCGGGCAGTGTTCGGATCCACGCCGAAACTTGCGTTGAGCCATTCGGCAACCGGTGTCGCAAGAGCTGCCTCACCGACAATACCGGAGAGAATGCCAATGGAGGTAATGCCGACTTGGATGGCTGAGAGCGCACGAGTGGGCTCTTCATTGAGCTGCAGGGCCACTTTCGCTCCGCTGTTGCCATCATCAATTTTCATCTGCAGACGCGCTTTTCGGCTTGTGACCAAGGCAATTTCGCTCATTGCGAAAATGCCGTTTAAGAAAATCAAAGCTAAAAGGCAAAGTACGTTAAACCAGTTGTCCATGTTTCAGTTATCCACTCTAAAAATTCTTACTCTTAATGATTGATCAAATTCATTAAACCTTCCAAAGCGACACGCACAGTCGATTCTCTGACCTGATTGCGGTCACCACTAAAGAGGTGTCTTTCAACAATCGGCTTCTCACCTTTTTTACACCAAGCCATAAATACCGTCCCGACGGGCTTGCCGGGCACTGCGCCCCCTGGCCCTGCGATACCAGTGACAGCCACAGCAAGGGTGGCGTTTGAACGTGTCAAGGCGCCCAGCACCATCTCTGAGGCGGTTTGTTCACTGACAGCTCCATACTGCTGAAGAGTTTCGTGCTTGACACCCAGCAAATCCTCTTTAGACTCGTTGCTGTACGTGACAAAACCTCGATCAAACCACTCGCTCGATCCCGCAGTCTGGGTAATCGCACAAGCGATACCACCTGCCGTGCAGGACTCTGCCGTTGCGATCATCTCTTTTTTTTCTGAAGCCATCTGGCCCAGTTGAGCAGACAAATCAGCACAAAGATCCATTTTTAGTACCACAGCCATTGAACAGCAAAAAGCACAATCCAAGCGTAAAGCGCCGCGATCGCATCATCGAGCATGATGCCGAAACCATTCTTCATTTTTTGGTCAAAATAGTCGGCAGGAGGAAGCTTGACGATGTCAAAAAATCGGAATGCCACAAAAGCGGCCACTTGCCAAATGAGCGTCGGAGGCACTAGCGCCAAAAGAAGCCAAATGGCGAAAACCTCATCAATCACAATTGAACCGTGATCAGGCACGCCTAAATCATCTGATGTTTTCTGACAGGCCCAAGCACCGCCTAAAAAAGCCGCCGCCACAATGAAAAACCACGTCCAATAGGGAATCCAAGGCGACAGCAATACAAATACAATCCAGCCGGCTAACGTTCCCCATGTGCCGGGAGCCGGACGAATCACCCCGGTGCCGAAAAAAGAAGCAATGATGTGCGCGGGATGGCTGAATGCAAAGCCCCAGCTCATGCGCACTTTGTTAACCGGATTATCTGCGTGATATTTATCAAACATCTTACTGACTGAAATGATCAAAACCGTGATAAATATTTTTTACTTCACGGCCCTTGTCATCAAAAAGCATCAAACCGCTCGGAGTGACCTCTCCGACACGGGAAAAACAAAGAGCAGGACATTGTTTTGCATAGGCTGAAATTTCCGCTCTCATGCAAACGGGCGCTGTCCAAACCAATTCATAGTCATCGCCGCCCGCCAACTGTGCCATCCTCTTTTGCTCAAGAGGTCTTGAATTCAAATCGTCGCTTGCAGCCAACGCGTCAACATTGATTCTTGCCCCAACGTTTGAGCGCGAAAGAATATTGCCCAAATCTTTCAAAAACCCGTCTGAAATATCGGCACAGGCGCTCGCGCGTCCTTCTAAAAATTGTCCCAGCGCAACTCGAGGTGTTGGATTATCCATCGCGCGAGCTGCATGTTCTGAACACACCCCAGACCATTCTCCCGTTCTGAGCATAAGCGCAAGGTACGCGTCGCCAGGTGTGCCGCTGACCCAAATATCGTCGCCCACCTTAGCACCCGCTCTTGTCAGCCCTTTTTTCACTTCACCCATTGCGGTAATCGTCAATGAGAACGGTGCTTGAAGGTTTCCTACTTTTGCGGTCTTTGTTGTGTCACCGCCAATGAGCGGACAATCATATTCTCGGGCCATTTCAAAAAGGCCTCGGCTGAACGCTTCAAGCCACTCTAAATTCGTCTCGGGCAGCGAAAGTGCAAGAAAAAAGCAACGCGGGCGAGCTCCCGCGGCAGCCAAATCGGACAAATTAACGGCCAAAGACTTTCGCCCAACGGTATAGGGATTGACATCCGGCAGGAAGTGAGTACCGCAAGCCAGCGTATCGGTTGTCACCGCAATGCGGCTTGCGCCCACCTGCATAATCGCGCAATCATCCCCAATCCCTTGGCTTGGCCAATGATTGGGGATGTCAAAATTGAAAAAACGAGAAATGAGCTCAGTTTCGCTTAGGCACGGGCCCATAGAACTACTTTTTGGCTCCTACTTCAACGGCTCGAACTTCCGCGGCAACCTTATCGAGCACACCATTGACGTAACGATAACCATCGGAGCCGCCAAACTGTTTGGCCAATTCCACCGCTTCGTTGATCACGACGCGATAGGGGATTTCCAAATGATGTTTTAATTCATACGTTCCCAAAAGCAATACGGAACGTTCAACAAGCGACAAGCGGGAAATTTCGCGGTCGACATGCGCAGCAAACAACGCTTCCAATTCTTCTGCGTGTTCAATCACGCCGCCGAGCAATTCAGAAAAATGCGCTTTGTCGCATCTTTCAAAATCAGCAGCGTCAATGCTGGCACCCGCCACCGGTTCGCCATCGTCACTTAGCACGCTCAAAAGAGTGTGCTCAATGGTCGCGGCATCGGCCTTGCTCACCAACCATTCATAGACGCCCAAAAGCGCAAATTCGCGCGAAAGCGAACGCGCACCGCGGCTGGGGCGATGGGGTTTACGTTCTTGCATTGCTTATTCCCCTTCGTCCATGTCGTATTCAAATTCTTTTCTCAGGTTAGCCATTTCAACGGCAACCTGTGCGGCATCCGTGCCTTTTTGCTGCAATCTGGCCTTAGCCTGATCATCGTTTTCCGTCGTCAACACAGCATTGGCAATAGGAATATCAAAGTCCAACCCCACTTGCATGATGCCGGAAGCCGATTCATTGGAAACGATTTCAAAGTGATATGTTTCACCGCGAATCACCGCGCCGATTGCAATGAGCGCATCGTACTCTTCAGTGGCTGCCAACTGCTGCAAAGCAAACGGGATCTCAAGCGCGCCGGGCACACGCATGAGCGTAATGTCTTCTTGCACAACACCCAAACGATCCAATTCAGCGAGACACGCAGACAAGAGGCCCTCTCCCGCATACTCGTTAAAGCGCGATTGAACGATACCGATACGCAAGCCGCGGCCGTCTAAAGAATTCTCAATAATGTCCATGGACATTGTTTTTCTCCGAAGAAAATCCGATTCGTCTATAAAACCGTGTATTGTACCGTGTTTGAAGAGTTCTAACACTCCTTTCAAACACAAAAAATTCGAAAAATCAATCCGCTAGGATCGCTTTCTTATAGATGCATGCCTCTTTGATAAGAGGGAGGAAATTCCACTTTTTCTCCCAATTTCAACGCTGCCATCCAACCCCAATGCGGATTTAAAAGCATGTCGCGGCCGACATCCACCATGTCAGCCGTCCCTTCAACCAAAACGCTTTCGGCTTGACGAGGATCCTTGATAAGTCCGCAGGCAATCGTTGGCAATCCCGTCTCCTGCCGAACGGCTCGAGCAAACGGCAACTGGTAGCCATAGGAAACCGGAATCGTCTGACATGCTGCCAAACCACCCGTTGAAACATCAACAAATGCGCAGCCATGTTCTTTCAAAATTTTCACAAAGTCAATCGTTTCGGCGAGGTTCCAACCGCCTTCGATCCAATCGGTCGCAGAGACTCTCACACCCAGCTCAACATCCGGCGCTGCCTTTTTCATTGCATCAAAAACAGCCAACGGGAAACGAATTCTGTTTTCAAAAGAGCCGCCGTACTGATCCGTTCGATGATTGGAAATCGGAGACAAGAACTGGTGCAGCAAATAGCCGTGAGCCATATGCACTTCAATAGCGTCCACACCTGCTTGCTGAGCACGACGTGCCGCATTAGCAAAAGCCTGAACCATGGCTTCAATGCCGCCCGGCAACATTTCACGAGGCACCATGCAGCCTTCGCCAAAGGCAATTGCAGAAGGTCCCACAGGTTCCCAACCGCCTTCTTCTTTCGTTAAATGACCGCCCAACCAAGGTGCCCGTTCACTGCCTTTTCGGCCGGAATGATTAATTTGAACACACACTTTTGTGCTGCTGTCGATCTCACGCATAATTCGCACGACTTCTGCGAACGCCATTGCGTGCTCATCAGACCATAGTCCTAAATCAGCACCGGAAATTCGGCCGTCGGGACTCACCGCCATTGCTTCGACACAAACCAAGGCCGCGCCGGAGCCCGCGAGCTTCCCATAATGAACTTTGTGCCAAGTCGTCGGGAACCCGTCATTTGCCTGATACTGGCACATCGGCGGAATGCTGATGCGATTTTTCAATTCCATTGAGCCGATTTTGTAGGAACTAAAAAGCCTCGTTTTCATTTTGAAGCCCCACTTTAAAAAAGACTGTCGTCGTTTCTCAAACTCATCATTCGTTCGACATAACGGGCGATGGTGTCAATTTCCAAATTCACCCAATCTTGCGGCTTTAAGTGTTTTAATGTTGTTACTTCAACCGTGTGAGGAATGAGGTTGATAGAAACACGGGTTCCGGCCGGTGTATCCTCAACCGAATTGATTGTCAGAGACACGCCGTTGACCGTAATTGACCCTTTGTAGGCCAAGTACTGGGAAAGCTTCATCGGAGCGCGAACCACCAAATGCCAGCTCTCGGCCTTGGGTTCCATCACTTCCACCTGTCCGACGCCATCCACGTGCCCCGAAACAATGTGGCCGTCTAAGCGATCCCCCACACGAAGTGCCTTTTCCAGATTCACTTCGCCCCAAGTATCCAATCCGCAAGTCTTTGACAAACTTTCGGCCGACACCTCGATTTGGAAAGTATCACCTTCGATTTTCACAACCGTCATGCAGGCGCCGTTTACTGCAATCGATTCACCGATTTCTGTCCCTTTGAGCCAGCCTGCAGGCGTATCAATCGTAAGTCTCACACCATCTCCTAGCGGTTCCGGTTCACGAACTTTACCAATCGCTTCAATAATTCCAGTAAACATAAAATTATTTTCCTTTCCTAAGTATCAATCGGGCATCTTCGCCGATTTGTTTCAGCTCAACAAGCCGCCATTGCTCGCAATGGATGAGTTTATCAACAGACGGTAAATTAAATGCCCGGCGCCCCGCTCCCAACACCTTGGGGGCGAGATAACAAACAATTTCATCAACTAATTGCTGCCGAAGCATCTCTCCGGTTAAAACCGATCCGGCCTCCAGATGAACCTCATTGATTTCACGGCAGGCGAGTTCTTTGAGCAACGCTTTTAAATTCACTTTAGAGTCCATCTCAGGCAGCTTTAAAAGCTCTGCGCCTCGATCAATGAGCGCCCGTTCTTTTTCAGGATTTCCCTGAACATAAGCCACAAGTGCTTTACCCTCATCGAAAAAGCGATTATCCGCATTGACTCGCAATTGACTGTCCACCAAAACTTTGAGAGGCTGCCTGGATTGAAGCTTTCCATCCACTCGAGCGGTGAGCGATGGGTTATCCGCTAACGCGGTGCCAACTCCGGTTAACACGGCACCGGCCACACAGCGCCAGCGCCTGCCGTCTTCTCGAGCGGCCTCTCCTGTGATCCATTGACTCTCACCGTTTGGCAAAGCAGTAAAACCGTCCAGACTCATGGCTATTTTTGCTCTGACCCACGGACGATTCTCAGTCATTCTCGTCATGAAACCCGCGTTCATCTGCCAGGCTTCTTGAGCAAGCAGACCGACTTGCACCTCAATGCCGGCTTGACGTAAAAGCGCCACGCCGCGTCCAGCAACCAAAGGATTCGGATCCAGACACGCCACAACAACCCGAGCGACTTTCTCTTCAATGAGACGCAGGGCGCAAGGCGGCGTTCGTCCATAGTGAGAACAAGGTTCCAGCGTCACGTAAACCGTTGCGCCGACAACATCAAAACCACGAGAATTGGCATTTTTAATGGCTTGAATTTCGGCGTGATCGGAGCCGGTTTTTTGAGTAAATCCCTCTCCCAAAATCTCGCCGTCGCGCACAATCACACAGCCGACAGAAGGATTCGGGGGACTAATCGGACGGGCTCGAGCGGCAAGCTCGAGCGCCCTTTGCATGAATTGAATATCAGCCATTATCAGGCCTCGCGGGCCATATCAGCGAACTTCTGCACATCCTCAAAGTTTCGATATACGCTGGCAAATCGCACATAAGCCACTTTGTCGAGTTTGCGCAGTTCTTCCATGACAAGCTCACCCAAACGATCACTTCTGACTTCCCGTTCGCCCAAAGCGAGCATTTTTTGTTCAATACGATTAATGGCTTCATCTACCCGTTCACGAGAAACTGGACGTTTGCGCAAAGCCAGCATCATCGAAGCGCGAAGCTTTTTCTGATCGTACTCACAGCGACCGCCGCCTCGCTTGATAATGGACGGCATCGAAAGTTCCACTCTTTCATAAGTCGTAAAACGCTTACCGCAATTCAGGCAGCGACGACGACGCCGAATTGTCGTACCATCTTCGCTTGTGCGCGAGTCAATCACCTGAGTTTGATCATGCTTGCAGAAAGGACAATGCATACAACCCTCTACTGAAAAACCAATCGAATTAGCGTATCCCCAAACCACAACATATAGTATGCGGACGCTTTCCCTCGATTGTACTCGCAGAGACACAAACTGTGGGAATTTTTCTCTAAAAATCGAAGAAATTGTGGATTGATACTGAAGGCAAAAAGAATTCAGCCCAAAAAAGCTGTTAACTCTCTCAGGCTGAATCCAATAAAAAGACTTAAAAAATTATTTTTGCATCCGAGGGTTCAGGCTGTAGATCCCCTGAATAATGGCGCTGCCCAACACGTGAGAAGCCATGCGTTCGCACACTTCCGTCCAACGAGCGGTATCGGACAATCCAAGCGTTTTCACATCCAAGGCAAACACGCGGAACTCATAACCGTGCATTCTTGCGTCAAATCCCGGAGGGCAGGGGCCGTCGTAACCACGGTGAATCTCAGCCTCTGACGAGTAATCATTAACTGCTTCGACCCCCAGAGGCTTCGCAAAGCGCTTACCGCTTTTTTCATCGCCAACACAGGCTTCACCTTTTTGAATTTCTGTCACCGAAGGAGCCATATCCCACACTAACCAGTGCACAAAATCGCGCCTGGGTTGATCGGCCGGGATTTCACCTTGCTCATTTAAAGCCTTGAGATCGGTCGGGACGTCCGGATCAATGCATGCCAAAACGATTGATTGCGTACCTTCGGGCAACCCGCTCCAAGCCAAATGCGGATTGAGATTGTCAGACAAAGCAAATTGGCCATCAACCAAACGCCCGTAAGCGCATTCACTTGGAATCCATTGGCCGTGTTCAAAATCTTGACTCACTATTTTCATGGGCCTCTCCCATTGATTAATCGTTCTAACTAATTCTAACCAATTAACATTTCAGCCAAATAGTTACAGGGCCATCATTAATAAGGCTCACCTGCATATATGCGCCGAAACTTCCCGTCTGAACCTTTAGGCCGCTTGCTCGAATCTTTTCAACGAAATCCCCATAAAGTTTTTTCCCTGTTTGAGGATCCGCCGCAGGCGTAAAGCTTGGACGCAGCCCCTTAGCAGTATCGGCTGCCAACGTAAATTGCGAGACAACAAGAATTTCACCTTGGATATCAGAGAGACTTTTGTTCATCTTTCCGGCATCATCTTCAAAAATTCGATACGCAATGACTTTTTTCGCTAATTTTTCACAGTTTTCTTCCGTATCACCTTTTTCAGCACAAACAAGCACCAAGAGGCCGTGCCCGATTTCACCAATCGCTTTTTGATCCACTGTTACGGACGCATTTTTTACTCGCTGCAACAACGCAATCATTTTTTATGTCTCCTTGAAAGAAAACCGCGTACCAGATTTTTAACCGGCCGCGGTTTTTCATTTTATTGATCCTGAGACAACAACATCAATGGACTGTTACTTTCGCCCATTTACGTTTGCCGACTTGTACGGTGTAGGTGCCGGCCTTGAGTTTGAGGCCTCGATCGGTAATGCGGTCACCATTGACGCGCACACCGCCTTGCTCAACATTACGATTAGCCTCACCCACGCTCGAAACCATGCCAGCTTCTTTAATGAGCTTACCAATACCGATTTCTCCGTCAATTGCAGCCACATTGACTTCAGGAATATCCGTGGGCATTTCACCGGCACGGAAGCGGTTATTGAACTCAACCTCAGCCGCATCGGCATCTTCCTTAGTATGGAAGCGCTCCACAATTTCTTTTGCCAAAAGCACCTTGGCTTCACGAGGATTGCGTCCCTCGGAGCATTCACGCTTGAGCGTTGTGATTTCATCGTTGCTGCGCAGGCTCAATAAGTCGTACCAATTCCACATCAGATCATCGGAAATGCTCATGACTTTGCCAAACATATCATTGGGCTCGTCGGTGATGCCGATGTAGTTGTGCTTGGACTTGCTCATCTTATTGACGCCGTCCAACCCAACCAAAAGCGGCATCGTCAAAATGCATTGCGGTTCCTGATCGTATTGGCGTTGTAGTTCACGGCCAACCAAAAGATTAAAGCGTTGATCGGAGCCACCCAATTCCAAATCAGCCTTCAAAGCCACGCTGTCATAACCTTGCATAAGCGGATAAAGCAGCTCGTGCATAGCAATCGGAGCCTGTTCGGCGTAACGTTTAGCAAAGTCATCACGTTCGAGCAGACGAGCGAGCGTGTAGCGCGATGCCAATTTGATCATGTCCGTGGCGCTCATTTTATCGCTCCACTCGGAGTTATAACGAATCTCCGTTTTGCTTCTGTCCAAAATGAGGCTTGCCTGATCTAAATACGTTTTTGCATTGACTTCAATCTGCTCACGAGAAAGCGGCGGGCGGGTAACATTGCGGCCCGACGGATCACCGATTGCCGCGGTGAAGTCCCCAATCAGGAAAATCACCGTGTGGCCCAAGTCCTGCAATTGACGCAGCTTATTGAGAACCACCGTGTGACCAATATGAATATCCGGAGCAGTCGGATCCAAACCCAACTTGCAGCGAAGCGGTTCACCCGTAGCTTGTGAGCGTGCGAGCTTTTGTTCCAAATCAGCTTCAATCAAAAGCGTGTCCACACCACGCTTAATGGTGGCCATGGCTTGCTTCACTTCGGCGGTCACCGGATATTTTTTTTCAGTTTCAGTCATAGAATTTTTTTACAAAATAATCACATCTATAAAAGACTTTTCAATCGGATCGTCGCTTCATTTCGGGTAAAATTAACGCCGTTTTCCAATTGCGTATCGGCTTATTTTAACCAATCAAAATCCCAATGTCTGCGCCAAGTATTCTTGCTAAAAATTTACGCTCCATCGGCCAGGGTCTTTGCCTGCTGTTTCATGGATGCGTGCGCTCTTGGGATCATGCTGCCCGAAGCCCCCGCAGACGCTTGGCTTTAGGCATTGTTTTCGGTGTTTTGCCAGCCTCAGTTGCCATTGCTACATACACGACTTATCCGTCTGATGAAGAGCAGTTGGCCCGCAGTCAACAAATTGAAGTTGTCTTGCCTCTGCCTATTCCTTCAATTGATGAGCAGATCAACGTGGTCACCATGCCGAGCGTCATTACCACGCACACAACAGTGATTCGAGTCAACGATACGCTGGGAGCCATTTTCTCCCGCCTCAATATCGAAGACCCCGCACTGCAGCGCTTTATCCGTGGTCAGTCTCTTGCTCAGCCGCTTGCGACTCCCCGCGAAGGCGTCTATGTTCAGGCAAAAGTGTCTTCCGATAAAAAAGCGCATACGCTGAAGATCTTTTTAGAGGCTCGCTCCAACCAGCAAAAAAATTCCGTGATCACCATCACACGAAAAGGCAACCGCTTTGCCATAAAATCATCTCCTTTTGTCTATCAAACTCAGCAGACGATGAATGCAGGCATTGTGACTGGCACTCTTATTCAGTCGGCGATTAATGCTGGTGTTCCTGAGGAAATTGCTCAAAAGCTTCCTCTCGTATTCGAGCGCCCCATTCACAATGGCTTGAAAGTCGGCAAAGGCGACGATTTCCGCATTATTTATGAACGCCAGTTCCTTGACGGCGATTTCGTTCGAAACGGAAAAATTTTGGCAGCCTCCATCACCCACAACGGTAAAAATTACGAAAGCTTCTGGGCTGATGACGGTTCACACACGGGCGGCTATTACAAACTCGACGGCACGTCCAATCGCACGACCTTCATCCGTGTCCCGGTTGAGGGAGCTCGTGTAACATCAAGCTTCATGCCGATGCGGCGCCATCCCGTCACGGGTGTCCTTCGCCCGCACCAAGGCACCGACTTTGGCGCTCCGAGAGGCAATAAAATTTTTGCTGCCGCCGATGGCGTTATTTCGCGAAGAGCTTATAACAAACGCGGTTATGGCAACTACCTCATGATTAAGCATGATGACGCCCGAACAACACTTTACGGGCATATGTCTCGCATTGCTGACGGTATGGAAGTGGGAACGCCCGTTAAGCGCGGGCAGGTCATCGGTTATGTTGGAGCCACTGGCTTAGCTACAGGCCCGCACCTTCACTACGAGTTGCGTGTTAATAACCGTCAAGTCAACCCCTTGAGGACTTCGATTCCTGACAAAGAACGGTTAACACAAAAAGAACAGCATAAGTTGCTTGCCGAAGCTCGGCCATTAACCACTCGTCTGGCAATGCTCAACCGTATTCAATCCATTAAGCCGTTGCCACAAAACGAGAAAGTCGCCCAGAATAAAGCGGGCAAATAAGCTCACATGAGTACGCGCTCCAATATTTTCATTGGTCTAATGTCCGGCACTAGCCTGGACGGTGCCGATGCTGTTGCATGTCGCTTTGAGGCAGACAACGTCGAATTTTTAGGCCACGCTTACCTGCCCTACTCTGCTGCCCTTCGCAAAAACTTGATTGATTTGTTGACAGCGGGAGATAATGAACTTGTCCGCTGCGGGAAAGTTGGCATACAGCTTGCGCATTTTTATGCCCAACTCATCCAGAAGCTCATGGACGAACAGACACTAACCAAAACTGACATTCGCGCCATTGGCGTGCACGGTCAAACGATTCGACATTGTCCAGAATTAGGTTTTACCGTTCAATTAAATAATCCTGCTTTAATTGCTGAACTCACCGAAATTGATGTTATTGCGGACTTCAGAAGCCGCGACATGGCCGCGGGTGGCGAAGGCGCTCCGCTCGTTCCAGCTTTTCACGCAAACATCTTTTCTGCCCCCGCCCCTCGGGCAATTGTCAACATTGGTGGCATTGCTAATGCGACTCTATTGCAAGACGGTCAAATCTTGGGATTTGATTGCGGCCCAGGCAATACACTGATGGACTGCTGGGTTCAAAAGCACTGCGGACTTCTTTTTGATGAAGACGGTCGCTGGGCAATGAAGGGAAAAGTTATCCCTGAGCTGCTTCAATCGTACCTATCCGACCCCTATTTCAGCCGAAAGCCGCCTAAAAGCACGGGACGCGAATATTTCAATGAAAATTGGATGAGAGCACGCTTTCCGAGACTTGATGAGCTGGCGCCTCAAGACGTTCAGCGCACACTCTTAAAACTAACTGCGGAAACGATTCTCGAGGCTATTTCTCGAAATCAACCCCAAACCAAAGAAGTTTTCATCTGCGGAGGAGGCGCGCTCAATCCTTTGCTGGTACAAGAACTCCAAACAGGGCCCTATAAAGTTCAAAGTACCGCGGCTTTGGGCGTTGATCCGATGCACGTTGAATCAATGGCTTTTGCTTGGCTTGCTTACCGTTTTGTCAATAAAAAAGCCGGGAATCTCCCGGCTGTGACGCGTGCACGAGGCCAACGTATTTTGGGCGCTCTCTATCCTGCGCACTAAACAGAGAAAGAAGAGCCGCACCCGCAAGTTGTCACCGCATTAGGGTTGCGAATGACAAACTGCGCACCGGTCAGATCTTCCTTGAAATCGATCTCTGCGCCAACCAAGTACTGATAGCTCAAAGAATCAATCAAAAGCGTGACGCCATCTTTGACCATTTTGGCGTCATCTTCATTTTCGTTTTCATCAAACTGAAAACCGTATTGGAAACCGGCACAGCCGCCACCCTGAACAAAAACTCGAAGCTTGAGCTTGTCGTTGCCCTCTTCTTCAATCAGGCTTTTAACTTTTGCCACTGCCGCATCAGTAAAGTGAATCGGTTCAGGGGCCAAATTGGTTTGAGCGTTATCTTGCATAGTCTTTCAATCCATCAAAAACTTGTTGATTATACGTTTTTTTTAGCCTTCTAAACCGACCAATATAACGCCGGCCGTCATACCGATAACACCGGCAAGCCGTGTTGGGGACAATCGCTCGCGAAGCAGCAAGCCTCCTAAAACAACACCGATCATCATGCCAACCTCTCTACTGGGCGCGACGTAAGCAAGCGGCGCCATTGTCATGGCGTAAAGAACCAATATGTATGCCAGAGGCGAACCCACTGTCACCACAGCCAACGCCTTGAGCAATCGCGGCGTTGTCAAAATTTCCTTACTTTGCTCTTTCCAATCGGCGTGCGCCATGATAAAGGGGGCGAAAACCAGCGCTCTCACAGCGATGGAAGGGAAGTAAAAACTCAGCGGAGTAAGCCCTGTTGACTGCTGAACCGCCCATGCGTCGCAAAAAGAGTAACCTGCGATAAAGCAACCTGTTAAAAAGCCCCAGAAAATCCCAGCCTTTATCCGAGAAGCTTGAATTTGCCGATCTTGTTGGTGAGGTAGCGCCAACAAAACAATGGAAGCTAAAATTAAAATGATGCCGATCCAGCCCCAAAAAGATGGACTGTCACCCAAAATCAAAACCGCACAAAGTACAGTAATTAGAGGACCAGTGCCTCGTGCCGTCGGATAAACCACAGAATAATCCGACTTTCTGTAGCCTATTTGAAGTACCTGACCGTAAACAACATGGATGGGAGCTGACAGCGCAATAACAAACCAGCCCACAGGCGTGATATTTGATAGTGCCAGAGGATCATAAATAAAGAGCGCAGGAACCGTCACAACCGCGGTGATGATATACACCAACCACCAAAAAGGACGGGTTGCATTGGCTTTTTTGAGAAAATAGTTCCAAGTTGCGTGCACCAATGCCGCCGTAAGCACGAGTGCCAGAGCTGCCGCTGACATTTTTTCGCCCAATCAAATTCTGATTTTTTCTGTGTTTAGCAAAAAGGCTCCCTTTTGAAGAGAGCCTTCTGAAACCCTGCGGTTGCAGGGTTTTTGCACACAAGCGATCGATAAACGATTAGCGCTTGGAGAATTGCTTACGGCGACGGGCCTTGCGAAGACCGACCTTCTTACGTTCGACTTCGCGAGCGTCACGGGTAACAAAGCCCGCGGCGGACAACTGAGCCTTCAAGCCTTCGTCGTAGTCAATCAAAGCACGGGTGATGCCGTGGCGAACAGCGCCGGCTTGACCCGTTTCACCACCGCCGCGCACGTTGACCATCACGTCAAACGTTTCAACGTTTTCCGTGAGTTCCAACGGTTGCATCACGACCATGCGGCCGGTTTCGCGATGGAAGTATTCATTCAAAGGACGACCGTTGATCACGATCTTGCCGGAACCACGCTTAATAAAGACGCGGGCCACGGAGCTCTTGCGACGGCCGGTGCCGTAATTGTAATTGCCGATCATGCCGAATCCTTATTAAATGTCGAGGGTCTTAGGTTGTTGAGCCGTATGCGGATGTTCTTCACCAGCATAGATCTTCAACTTCTTAATCATCGCATAGCCCAAGGGGCCTTTCGGGAGCATGCCCTTAACAGCGATTTCGAGGGCACGGCCCGGGAAACGTTCCTGCATCTTGCCGAAAGTCGTTTCGATGATGCCACCGGGGTAACCCGTGTGACGGAAATAACGCTTGTCAGTAGCCTTGTTGCCGCTCATCTTCATCTTGGAAGCGTTGATCACAACGATGTAATCGCCCGTATCAACGTGCGGCGTGTATTCAGGCTTATGCTTGCCGCGCAAACGGGCGGCAATTTCAGCGGCGAGGTGACCGACGATCTTATCGGTGGCGTCAACCACGTACCATTCGCGAGTCACTTCGAGCGGCTTAGCCGAGAAGGTCTTCATTATTAATTCACCTATTATTAAAGCGCGCGACTCATTGGTATTGCGCACGCATACGGATTGTCGCTTAAGGCCGCAAGCACCAGCGACAGAGTCCAAAAATTCTTTCCCTCACCGTCAAAAGTGATGACAGAGAAACACCCCTCCTGACAGCAAGACCGCAGATTTTACACAAAAATATTAAAGAAAACAAACCTCTGGAAATCCTTGTGAGAAGGAATCACTGCTCCTTAACAAGAGCTTTCGTTTGTCTTTCTCGCCTATCCAATGCCGCTTTGACAAAGGCCTCGAAAAGCGGATGTCCAAAACGAGGCGTTGAGGTAAACTCCGGATGAAACTGCACACCGAAAAAGAATGGATGATCGGGCAACTCCATCATTTCTGGCAAATGCTCCTTAGGCGTACGGGCAGAAATAACCATACCTGCCGCTTCAAATTGCGGCACATAAAGATTATTGACCTCATAGCGATGGCGATGACGTTCTCCTACCACGTCCCCGTAAATTTGATGAGCAAGCGTTCCTTTTTCAACTGGGACTTCCTGTTTGCCCAAACGCATCGTACCGCCCAAATCACTTTGGTTGTCACGCTTTTGGATTTGCCCGGCCCGATCCGTCCACTCAGTAATTAACGAAACCACAGGGTGCGGCGTATCGGGATCTAATTCAGTGGAATTTGCTTGATCCAAGCCACACACGTGTCGCGCAAATTCAATAACAGCCAGCTGCATGCCTAAGCAAATCCCTAAATAAGGAATCTTATTAACCCGGGCATATTCAATCGCCTTTATCATGCCTTCGGTTCCGCGCTTGCCAAAACCGCCCGGCACTAAAATAGCATCCATCCCTTTGAGCGCATCGGTGCCTTTTTCTTCGATTTCTGTCGCATCCACAAAAACACGATTAACCGCTGTATTTGTTCGGATTCCTGCGTGCAAAAGCGCCTCATTTAAACTCTTGTAGCTATCCGCGTAATCCACGTATTTACCTACCATCGCAATGTTGATTTCGTGACGGGGATTTTCAAGTCTTTCACAAATCTGCTTCCATGCCGAGAGATCCGCGGGTTTCGCGTCACTTAAATCCAAACGTTTGCAGATAATCTCATCGAGGTGCTGCTCGTGCAAAATAAGCGGCACTTCGTAAATGGTTTTCGCATCCCAAACACTAATGACATGATCAACCGGCAAATTGGCAAAGAGGGCAATTTTGGAGCGTTCATTGTCAGGAATCGGTCGATCCGCACGGCATAGAAGCACATCTGGGTACACACCTTCTTCACGAAGCTTTTGCACGGAGTGCTGCGTGGGTTTGGTTTTTAATTCACCAGCCGCAGCAATCCAGGGGCACAATGTTAAATGGACAAAACAGCTGTTTTCACGTCCCACGCGCAGGCTAAGTTGCCGAACGGCTTCAACAAACGGCAATGATTCGATATCCCCAACCGTGCCACCAATTTCAACCACAGCGATATCAGCACTATCGGCACCTCGTTTAATGAATTCCTGAATTTCATTGGTTACGTGCGGAATGACCTGAACCGTTTTGCCAAGGTATTCCCCTCGGCGTTCCTTATGCAGCACGCTCTCATAAATCTGACCGCTTGTGAAATTGTTGGGCTTATGCATCTTGGCAGAAATAAAGCGCTCGTAGTGCCCCAAATCAAGATCGGTTTCCGCGCCATCTTCCGTCACAAATACTTCCCCGTGCTGAAAAGGACTCATGGTTCCCGGGTCAACATTCAAATACGGGTCCATTTTGATCATGGTTACCCGATAGCCGCAGGATTCCAAAATGGCCGCAAGGGATGCAGCGGCCACGCCTTTGCCTAAAGAAGACACCACTCCACCCGTGACAAAAACATACTTCGTCATTTGCAACTCCTTTCGGGGAAATATTCAAACCAACTGTCCATTCTAACTACCTAATTTGCAAATGATTTCTGTGGTTACTCTTTATTTTTTAATTCTCTAATGACATTGATTTAAGCACTTTATCTGAATCTCAAAATCTGAATATATCAATGTTTGACATCCAGTTTTCTTTGCTACGCCTCTACCTACACTCCCAACCGTAGTTCCCCAAAAGCTGTCATCGTCACGACACACTTCTCACATCGTTTTGTCATTTTGCAAGCGCATACTGCGCGCGGTGTCTCATATGGAGTTCCCCTTTTTTCTCTTGTTTTTGATTGGTGCACAGTTTTTATCATGGAATACTATTTTTTAGCGCTACTGGCCTTCCTTGGCCTTGTAGCAGTTTTCGACATTTTTGTCGGTGTCAGCAATGACGCCGTCAATTTCTTAAATTCAGCCTTAGGCTGTCGAATTGCGTCATTTAAAACCATTATGTTGGTTGCCAGTATCGGTGTGATGCTAGGTGCGACCTTTTCCTCCGGGATGATGGAAATCGCCCGTTCCGGTGTTTTCAATCCACAGATGTTCACATTCTCGGAAATCATGGTGATTTTCTTTGCCGTCATGGTGACCGATATCATTCTGTTGGATCTCTTTAACTCACTAGGCTTACCGACTTCAACAACGGTTTCAATCGTTTTTGAATTGCTAGGCAGCGCACTTGCCGCGGCCGCCTATACCCTTATGATGGACGGAGGCTCGCTTGCTAATGTTATTGACTACATCAACAGCTCAAAGTCATTAACGATCGTCTCTGGCATTCTGATTTCTGTTGCCGTTGCTTTTGTCACTGGCGCCGTGGTTCAGTACTTCACCCGTCTTATCTTTACATTCAATTTTGAGAAAATGTACCGACGGGTTGGTGGCGTCTTCGCCGGTATCGCTTTGACCGCCATCTTTTACTTCCTTGTCATGAAGGGGGCCAAAGGCGCGAGCTTCATGCGGCCGGAGTGGATCCAATTTATGGACGTCAACACTTGGCCTATCGTTACTGGGCTCTTTGTCGGTTTATCAATCCTTTTCCAAGTTTTGATCCTTGCCTGCAACATCAATATCTTCAAGATTGTTATCTTGGCAGGCACCTTTTCGCTTGCCTTTGCTTTTGCGGGCAACGACCTCGTCAATTTCGTTGGCGTCCCACTTGCCGCTTGGGACTCTTATCAGGAATGGGTCGCTTCGGGAACCGCTGCGGATGCGTTCACTATGGAAGGATTGTTAAGGCCTACCGTAGCAGCCACCGGTTTTTTACTTTTCTCGGGCTTTGTGATGGTTTTAACACTCTGGTTCTCGAAAAAAGCCCAGATTGTGATTCAAACCTCAATTAATCTGTCTTCGAGCAATTCCGGCGAGCAAGAACAATTCGGCAGCTCGCTGCCCGGCCGCATGATCGTACGAGCCAGCATGGGGCTTGGACAAGTGATCAGTCAAATCATTCCAATGGCTGTGCAAAAAGGTATTGACAGACGCTTTGAGCCCAAAAAGTTAGAGCGTGGCGAAACGCCTCTGCCTTTTGACTACGTGCGCGCTTCCATTAATTTAGTAGTGAGCGCCGCATTAATCGCCTCTGCCACGAGCCTGCAGCTACCGCTTTCGACGACTTACGTGACCTTTATGGTAGCCATGGGATCATCTTTTGCTGACGGTGCTTGGGACCGTGAAACTGCCGTTTACCGCATCTCCGGCGTTCTGACGGTCATCAGCGGTTGGTTCCTGACTGCGCTGAGCGCCTCCACCATGGCCGCCATCGTCTGCGGCTTCACGCTCTGGGGAGGGCCGATTGCGGCGTTGATCCTTGCTGTCGGCTCTACGTTCCTGCTTATTCGCTCCAATCTCAAAGCCAAGCTTGATACGGTTAACATGCGAGCGGACCTTGATACACGCTATGACGCCCCAAAGGTACAGGAGCTTGTTGATGCGAAATCTGACAACAGTTTTGCTGAAACGCTTGAGGTCTTCAATCGCTTGGTCCATGAATTTCTCAACGACAATGAAAAAGCGCTTCGTCACATCAAGATCGAAAGCTCTGAGCTTTTCGACAAGATGAGCGCGGATCGCGGCCTTTATTATCGCATGGCTAACTCAAGCTTTACGCCCACCAAAAACGACTTTGACGCTCGGTATTGCTATTACCGTATCTTCACAAACATGCGTGAGATCGGCCGCTCTTTACAATCCCTAACCAATCAGGCATGCGACCATGTTGCCAACCGTCACCGCATATTCCAAGGAGATCTGAAAAACGACCTCTTGAGTTTGCTCGATTACCTCGAAAAGATCTCCATGGGCGCAAACAACAAGCTCGATATTCATTCGCTGCTTTCTCATTCCAATGAAGCAGTCGAACTCATTGATCACATGCAAGCTGAACTTCTCCGACGCATTCCGAATGCTGGGCTATCGGTTCGAGGCAGTGAGCTTTACTTGAATTTCCTCGTATTTGCCCGCGAGTTGGTTAACCGCTGTGCGATTGCCGCTGCGCTTGAAAACCGCCTAGCCACAATCGTTGTGGGAACATCCTCGAAGTAAGAGCACAAAACCTCTTGCTTCTTTTCTCCACGTTGGCACGCTCCAACGTGGAGCTTTTTATTTTTATAATTTTCCCCTCCGTGTTGTATGTGGATTACTTCATGTCAGAACATCGTTTAGGGATCGTCGTGGAGGGCGGCGGTATTCGGGGAATTTACGCCGCAGGTGTATTGGACGTTCTTTTAGAACAAAAATTGCCGGTCAAAGGTTTGATCGGCGTTTCCGCCGGCGCAATTCACGGCTGCTCCTTTGTCTCCGGCCAAAAAGGAAGAAGTCTTCGTTTTTATAAGTGTTTTTGCGCTGATGATCGGTTTTTCAGTTTTAAGACATTGCTAAAAACCGGCAACATCGTTGATACGCAATTTTGTTACCACGACATCCCTTATATTTACGACCCTTTTGATAACGATGCTTTTAAAAATTCCGGTATTGCCTACTACGTAACTTGTACAAATGTAGAAACCGGCCACCCAGAATATCTGCATTTAACGGACATGGACACTGAGATGGACGGTCTGAGAGCTTCGGCCTCTCTGCCTTACGTGTCTCAGATTGTTAAATTCCGAAATATGAAGCTGCTCGATGGCGGCTGCTCGGATCGAATTCCGCTCAAAGCCTTTGAAAATTTGGGCTTTGACCGCAATATCGTCATTTCCACTCAGCCAAGAAGTCATCAGGTCAAAGACAGGGATGCTTACTTAGCGCGGCTCTTTTACCGGAAATATCCCCGTTTCTGCGAGGCCTTCGCAAACTCTCCTCGGGCTTACGAAGAAACACAAAAATACATGGATAAAGCGCAGGCTGAAGGTCGCTCTTTTATTATTCGGCCTCAAGAGTCTTTAGGAATTAAGCGGCTGACGCATGACCCTACGGATGTACAGCGAGGTTACGACGCTGGGCAGCGAGATGCTCTTGCTGCACTGCCCAACTTATTGGACTGGCTGCGCGGCTTTTAAAATCCCAGCCACTTCTTGAAAGTGATCTTATTTTCTACGCTGAGTTTAAAAGCCGATTGATCGTGTTTCTTCCCAAGTTTAATGGTGTGCGCCTTTAGCAAACCGCGGCGAAAAACATGAACGACAAATTGTTTCTGATCGCGGTAGCGATCAAGTAATTTCTTTAAGTTAGCCTTTTTGAGCTTGATTGAATCAATGGCGAGCAACTCATCTCCCACACATAAGCCCGCCTCCTCCGCGGCGGCACCTTCATCCAGTTGGGAAATCGTCAGAAAATCTTCGCCCCTCAGACTCAGCCCTAATACCTCGCGTTCAATGGGAAGAGGCTCCTTTTGCATCACCACGCCAAGCGGCTTAAAAACAGAAGAATAATCGGGCTCTTGCGTACCGTAAACCAAACAATCGAGGTAATGGGTGAGATCCACGCCAGTGGCCTCATAAATCAGTTCAGAAATAACCCCTTCATTCAAACCCGCATAGTCTTCACCGGCTTGCAGGTATTGCTTCCAAGCGAAACGAAGAACATCATCTAAACTGTGCTTTGATTGGCTCCTTTTTCTGATTTCGGCATCTAAAGCCAGCGCAACCAATGCTCCTTTGTCATAGTAACTTGTAACCGAACGGGAACGGTTTGTTCGCACTTTGTAGTATTTAATCCATGCATCAAACGAAGATTGAGCCAAACTTTGCCGCTTCTTCGCTGTTGCCGAAACATGCCGATTCAATGTTTCTGCGACAGATCGCAAATAATCCTCAGAACTAATAGCACCACTTCTTGCTGTCAACAGGGCATCATAATAACTTGTGAATCCTTCAAAGACCCATAAAAGCTCGGTATAAGACTCTTGCGATAAATCGTAGGGAATAAACACCGCAGGTTTAACGCGTTTAACCCACCAAGCATGAAAGTATTCGTGAGTGAAAAGCTCCAGCAATTTGGCATAACCGACCGAAGTCTCTGCATTTTCAATCGGCAAGTCATAAAAAGAGGCAACCAAAGCAGTGCTCTCAGCGTGCTCCAAACCTCCGTAGAGGCTTTCCGTTAAGTTCAAGAAAAACGTGTAAGACTTAAAAGGCGCTTTTTTCTTTACCGGATCAAAAAATTCGATGACTGTCTGCACGCACTTTTTGACATCCTCTCTCAAACGATCACGATCAAAGGGAGGAGCTTTACCGCTTAACACAATCCGGTGAGGCACGCCCAATACTTTGAAATTAATAGCCTCCCAAGAGCCCATTTCCACCGGAGAGTCCATCAGGCGGTCAAAATTTTCAGCCCTATACGTGCCGAAAGCGTCTTTTGCTGTTTTCCCAACAGGATCAAGCGTCGTGGCTACTTTCCAATTCTTAACAGACTTTGGTGCCTTGATAGTCACCTCGACAGATTCCCGCTCCATTCCAATAGGAACCAAGCACAGACTGGAAAATGTCAGAAAACCCCTGTCTGTATCAAGATAGGCGCGACGGACAGATGTATCCTGAGCAAAAACTTCATAGCGAATTTGAATTTTCTTCTTTTTCCCGCCAAGCGACACGCGCCAAGTACTTTTGTCAATTTTCCGACAGGCGATTTCCTGACCATGAGAAAATGCGGCAAGCGACTGAATTTCAGCGGCCATGTCCCGAATCATGTAGCTGCCGGGAAGCCATGCGGGAAGACGAAGTAAGAGGTCATCAGTTGCGCTCAAATTCAGTTCAACCAGAAAAGTTGCAGCCTGAGGCTGGGGTTCAATCACATACCGTACCGTCATTTTCACCCTCCCGAATTTGAGCGTCTCAGCTTAAGTTATTCTTCTTTGTCGCCTTCGACAGGCAAATCAAACCATTCCTCGTCTTCGTCGGTAGATTGGAATTCTCCCACAGGAACCGGCTTTGTTTCCTCGGTCTTTTCCTCGACGACTTTTTCCTCATCGACCGTCTCAGTTTCACGAATAGCTTGTTTTAAAGCTTCTTCACCCATGATGCCTGCAAGTCCAATTAAGTGACGAAGCGCAGCGTTAACCGCTTCGCTCGTCGCAAACACGCGTGCGACATCGGCATCAAGCGTAATTAAAGCGTTGCGGCTGGGCGCGGCTTGACGACGAACGCTCGTCCCTCTACCTGCCATAGCCGCACGGGCACGAGGACCGGATCGCACTCCGTAGAAGTTGTCGCCGAACTCATCACGGCGCTTGCTAAAGCCACCGCGACGATCATTACGCCGTTTGTCACGGCGATCGAAATTACCTTCGCGACGAGAAAAGCCCTCTTCTTTGCGATCGAAACGACGATCCGAACGGCGCTTGAAGCCCTCTCTGTCATCAAAGCGGCGATCTGATCGACGCGGACGATCCTCAAAACCAAAGTCATCTCTGTGGCTACCCGCTTCTTCCCAAGGTTTACGCATTGTGTTTCCTTTTTTTGTAAACGCGCTTTTTAATCAATTAGTTGCGCAAGTTATTAATACAAGATGGCCGCGATATTACCAGAAAAGCGCACCAAAAAGCTCAATTGCGGCTGTAAGGTTTTCTTGCAACTTCAAACGTTTCTTTGCTTAAAAGCACACTCTGCGAACAACAACTTCAGTACACTATAAATCAGGAAGGGAAGAGAGCCATCTTCCCACTCTTTCTAATAACAAAACAAGAAGAGGGATTTATATGGCACAAGCATTACAAGTAACATTCCATGGTATCAGTCGTTCCGAAGCGGTAGAACAAGCTGTACAAAAAGAATTGAACGATTTGAGCAAATTTGACCGTAATTTGGGCCCCTGCCACGCCACGATCACCCAAGAAGGCCATCAAACGATGGGCGCCTATACGGTGCGGGTGACGATCGTTGCCTCCGGCAGCGACTTGGTGGTGTCTCGCACCAATAACGATGTGATGCTCGCCATTCGGGAAGCTTTTGACACATTGCGTCGTTCTGTGAAAGACGCCGCTGAAAAACTTCGCGGTCATTAATCATCTCTGAGTGAATCGGGGGATCTCAAAATGGGATTCCCCTTTTTTGTAGCTAATAGGAAAGAATATGCCTTCTATTGATCGTATCAATGAATTGGCCGCCGAATTTTCTAAAATTCGCCGCCATTTCCACGCTCATCCTGAATTGAGCAACCAAGAATTTGAAACTTCTAAAACCATCGCAAAATACCTCACCGAATGGGGTATCGAGGTTCACACCGGTATTGGCGGCACTGGAGTTGTCGGTGTTTTGAAAAACGGTGACGGCAAAAAACGCATCGCTTTGCGTGCCGATATGGATGCTTTGCCCATCACAGAAGCCAATCATTTTGCCCACGCTTCTCAAAATTGCAGCGTAATGCACGCCTGCGGCCATGACGGCCACATCACGGGTCTGCTTTTAGCCGCCCGTTATCTGGCGGAAACCAAAAACTTTAACGGCACGGTGATTTTTGTTTTCCAACCCGGAGAAGAAGGCGGATTCGGTGCTCAACACATGATTGCCGACGGACTCATGGAGAAATTTCCTGCGGACTTTTACCTCGGTTGCCACAATTGGCCGGAAACCCCTGCAATGAAAATCGGTATTAACAATAAAGCCATGATGGCTAGCGGCAATGTCTTCCAAATTGATGTGCAGGGGCGCGGTTCTCATGGCGCCATGCCCAACTTATCCATTGATCCGGTTTTCACAGCCATCCAAATCTGCGAGTCCATCCAAGGCATTATCACCCGCATGAAGCGCCCCATTGATCCGGCGGTTTTGAGCATTTGCAAGATTGAAGCGGGAACGGCTTATAACGTTGTACCCGATCACGCCACGATTTTGGGTACGGTTCGCACTTTTGATGACAAAGTCACCGACATGATTGAAGAAAAGCTCGCACAAGTGAGCGCAAATGTCGCCCACGCCTTTGGTGCTGAAGCAAAATTAACCTTCACTCGTCAGTACAGCGCGGTCGTCAATACGCCAGCCTGCGTCGACCAAGTCAAAGAAGCTGTTAGGGAACTTTTCGGCGAAGAAACGCTTCACGAGCAAGAACCCGTGATGCCATCTGAAGACTTTGCTGATTATTTGAAAACCACACCCGGCGCCTTCTTCTTTGTCGGCTCTGGTGATGGCTCTCACCGCGAAGCGGGCCATGGCGAAGGTCCCTGCCTCTTACACAATTCTTCCTACGACTTCAACGACGCTTGTTTGCCCATGGCGGCAAGTGTTTTTGCCAAAGTCACGGAAAACTACCTGCGTTAACTTTCTCAATTGGTTTTCGCCGATTTTCTCGGCGAAAACCAACTCTTTTCCAAACTAAAAGATTTAGCCCATGTGGTCGTATCCGGGCACGTCAACGACTTTACCGATGCCGTAGAAATGACCACCCGCTACATAGTGCACGGTACTCAGCGATTTAGGCGCTTTTTCAAACAGCCAATGTCTGCCGTCAAACACTCTGGGATCAGCCCATGCGGCAACGGCTTCGCCAATAAAAAGATCGTAAGCTTTCTCGATATGCGCTTCCGGTAAAACTTTAAAAACTGCGTAGCAAGCGCACCCTTCGACAAACGGCATATCGAAGCCGGGCATTTTGAAAAATTTCGCACCGCTTTTTTCCAACTTCTGATCGTCGTCGTTGCGGCTGATGCTCCCCAGTTTTAAAACGGTCTCGACGATAGACATCGTCGGAAGAGCAAGCGCAAACATACCGCTTTTTTCAACCAAGGGGCGTGTGTAGTGCGTGGAATCAATGCACGCGGTGACACGAGACGGAACAATATTGAGCGGGCAAACCCAAGTGGCCGCCATCACGTCTTCCTTGCCTTCATAAGCTGCAGAAACCAAAGAAGTGCCGCCCACATTAAAAAGACGGTAAACGTTTTCTAAAGCAACAGGAATCAATTCAGGCATGGTTTAATATTCCTTTCAATCAAAGCTCGGGTTGCTTTGCACGGCCTTCAACGATGCAAGCGTGCGCAGCATCCCAACGACGAACCAAAATTTCGGAAGCCTTTTCCAAAACCTTAACCATAGCCTGCGCCCGATCCACTTCTTGCGCGCCGCACATGCTCAAGAAAGCGGCACTGCCCGGAGCAACCAAAGCGGACGTGTAAAAACGGCTCGGCTCATCCGTCACCACTCGTACGGGCGAATCTTCATAAAAGTCACAATCCAAATCAAACGTCTTTGCGGCGTCTTCTAAAGAAAGTGCGCAGACAGGATTATCCCAAGCGCCAAGCGCCCGAACAGCGACGTGCACTTTGGTTCTCTTTATTTGACTGTCGCTTCTAACCAGAGCGAAAACAGGAAGATTAAAGATGATGAATTTTGTGTCGGCTTTCTTCGCAAACTCTTCCAAATTCTCACAGACATCCACAACCACCGATATCTTTGACTTTCCCAACGTCACAATTTTCGAAAAACGCGTTACCCCCTCTTCTTCGAAATGCGTCACGATCACATCGGGCGCTGCGGCCGTACACGATTCAAACTCCTTGAGCCAATCCCCGCAGGCTGCAAAATCCTCGTTTTCAGCGCGGCCGGCTAAAAAACGTCTCATCACTCTGACCCTATCGGCGTCCTGCAACGTTTTTCGATCAATTCGGGCAACAATTGCCAGTTGGGGCTTGTTCATCTCGTCCTCCTAAAAATAGGCCTCAATCCAACAAAATCCATCTTTCAGCCCTTATATGATAGTCCTTCAAACCCGCAAGAGGCTGTTTAATAGCGTTATTGGAATTTTCTATCAACGTAGTTGGCAAAAATCATTGGCGCGAATACCCCTCAGCTCATAAAATTCCAGAGGTACTTTGAAGTTTCAGTCAAAATTTGTCTTGGGCGGTTTTCGGATGAATAAAAACATCAAAATTGTCGGTGCGCGGCAGAATAATTTAAAAAATATTAACGTTGAATTTGAAATCGGAAAAATTTCCGTCGTCACAGGCGTTTCTGGCTCCGGCAAGAGTTCTTTAGTTTTTGACACGCTCTACGCAGAAGGGCAAAGACGCTATGTTGAGACGTTTAGCCCCTACGCTCGGCAATTCCTTGACCGAATGGATCGCCCCCAAGTCGATCGTATTGAAGGCGTGCCTCCGGCGATCGCCATTGACCAAACCAATCCCGTCAGAACCTCTCGCTCCACCGTGGGCACAATGACGGAAATCAACGATCATTTAAAGCTCCTTTTTGCACGAGAGGCGCACCTTTACTGTCAACGCTGCGGGCAACTTGTTAAAGCGGACACACCCGAGAGCGTTTACAGCGATCTAAAACGTTGGGCTGAAACACTTTCCGATCCGAGACTTTTTGTCCTTTTTGATGTCCCCGTTCCTTCTTCAATGTCCGCCGATGAAATCAAAACGGCCTTAGCTGCTCAGGGTTTCACGCGCATAGACGGCGAACGAAAAGACGCAAAAGCACTCATCCTTGAAGTGGTTGCTGACCGCTTCCGACTCTCCAAAGCAGAAAAACCCAGAGTCATTGAAGCCATTGAAACCGCTTTTCGATTTGGCAAAGGCGAACTTGCCGTTCGTGCTCAAACATCTGATGACAAGACAATCACACGGCGCTTTTCCAATCACCTTTCCTGCGCGGATTGCGGCATTGAATATCAAAAACCAACGGACGCCACCTTCAGTTTCAATTCCCCTTTAGGCGCCTGCGAAACTTGCCGAGGCTTCGGACGCGTCATCGGCGTGGACTATTCACTTGTTATTCCGGATGAGTCGCTCACACTGGAGGGCGGCGCCATCAAGCCCTGGAATACAAAGACCAATCAGGAATGCCTTAAAGATATGAAGCGTTACGCCAAGCGTGACGGTATCCGATTAAACGTTCCGTACAAGGATCTGACCAAGGAAGAAAAGGACTGGGTCATCAACGGTGAACCCGGTTGGACGGGCAAATGGACTCGGCAGTGGTACGGCGTCAAGCACTTTTTTGAGTGGCTCGAATCCAAAGCTTACAAAATGCACGTGAGAGTGCTGCTTTCGCGCTACAGAAACTACCAAGTTTGTCCGTCTTGCCACGGCGCGCGCCTGAAGCCTGAAGCACTGCTCTGGCGCGTGGGTTCTTTGGCAGCCGCGCAAAAAGCCTGTGAAGGTATTGTTTTTAAACGCCACAAACCCACTATCGCCCGCTATAGCGACGACATACTCGAAGCTTTGCCCGGTCTTAATCTTTACGATTTAATGCGCCTGCCTTTGTCGCGCTTATTGGTGTTTTTCGAAACCATGAAAGACGAGGGGCAAACGGATGAGGCCGGCCGAATGGTTATCGACGAAATCCTCACTCGTCTGCACTACCTTGTCGATGTCGGTGTCGGCTACCTCACCCTTGAGCGGCAAAGCAGAACGCTGTCCGGCGGCGAAGTCCAACGCGTCAATCTGACAACCGCCTTAGGCACCTCTTTGGTCAACACGCTTTTTGTTCTTGACGAACCCTCTATCGGTCTGCATCCGAGAGACATGGACCGCATCAACCGCGTGATGCGCCGACTGAAAAATTCCGGCAACACATTGGTCGTCGTTGAGCACGACCCCCAAGTCATGCTTGCCGCTGACACCATTTTTGACATGGGTCCCGGCCCCGGAGAAAAAGGCGGAAACATCATTTTTAAGGGAACAACCTCAGAACTTTTGCAGGCCGATACATTGACTGCACACTATTTAAGCGGACGCGAAACAATCGGCGCGCAAAAAAGCTCTCGAAAGGTCAATAAAAAAAGCCGGGCCATTGGCATTGATGGCGCAAAAGCTCATAACCTGAAAAATATTTCGGTTCGTTTCCCGCTTGGCGCCTTAAGTGTCGTCACAGGGGTCTCCGGGTCCGGCAAGTCCACTCTCATTGAAAACATTTTGGTTCCTGCGCTCTACAAAGCAAAAGGAATGCCGACGGAAGCACCTGGTGCTTTCGATAAACTCACGGGCGCCGACCTTATTAATGAAGTTCATTATGTGGACCAGTCCCCTATCGGGAAAACAACTCGCTCAAATCCGGCGAGTTACGTCGGTGCATTTGATGCGATCCGAGCTCTCTTTGCTCAAACGGATGCCGCGCGGGCAAGAGACTATAAAGCCGGCACCTTTAGCTTTAATTCCGGCGACGGACGGTGTCCTGTTTGCGGCGGCAATGGCTTTGAGCACATTGAAATGCAATTTCTCTCAGACGTTTATCTGAGGTGCTCGGCTTGCAACGGATCGCGCTACCGTCCGGAAATTCTGGAAATCACTTTGGAAAGAAACGGGCGGGCACTTAATATCGCCCAGGTGTTGGACCTTTCCGTATCCGAGGCCTGTGAATTCTTCAAAGATGACGCTTCCGTCGTTTCTCGACTCGAGCCTCTCAGAAAAGTAGGGCTGGATTACATCAAACTTGGACAGCCCGTCCCCACGCTCTCGGGCGGCGAAGCTCAGCGGCTTAAAATTGCGGGCTTTTTGGCTCAGAAAAATTCTCAAGCCAGTAAAAACGATCTTTTCATTTTCGATGAACCCACCACCGGTTTGCATTTCGATGATATTGATAAGCTCATGCGGTCTTTGCAGGAATTGATCGACCGCGGCAATACCGCCATTGTGATTGAACACAATTTGGACGTTATCAATTGCGCGGACTGGGTCGTGGATTTAGGACCCGAGGGCGGAGATGAAGGCGGCCAGGTTGTTGTGCAGGGAACGTTAACGGAGCTTCTTGAAACGCCGAACTCCTACACAGCGCAAGCGCTCAAAACATACCGCGAAACACTTGCCAGGAAAAATGTTTCGGCCTTTTTCACTCAAGCAGCAAAATTCTCAGAAAAAGAAAGTACTGTTGCGGCCGCATCAGAGGCCATCGTCATTAAGGGGGCCAAGGAGCATAACCTCAAGAACATTTCCGTTGAGATTCCCCACAATCGTTTCACTGTTGTAACGGGCGCCTCCGGTTCCGGCAAGTCCACTTTGGCTTTTGACATTGTTTTCAAAGAAGGACAGCGCAGATATCTCGAGTCGCTTAACGCTTACGCCCGATCAATCGTGCAGCCGCCAAGCAAGCCCGATGTGGACTCAATCTCTGGCATCGCACCCACGGTAGCCATTGAACAGCGTACCTCCCGAGGCGGGCGCAAATCCACCGTGGCCACCATGACCGAGCTTTACCACTTTTTACGTCTGATTTTCGTTAAGCTCGGTCATCAGTATTGTCCGGACTGTAACGTGGAAGTAGAGCCAAAATCCTTCCCGGCTATTCTTTCCACGGTAATGACCCACTACAAGAATCAATCCGTGTGGTTGATGGCCCCTTTGGTGAGCAAACGCAAAGGCATCTACACTGATTTGGCAAAGTGGGCCGCTAAAAAAGGCTATAAATCGCTTTATGTTGACGGAAAGTTTGTCAGCACTGAAAAATTCCCGAAACTCGCGCGCTACAAAGATCACACGATTGAATTGCCGGTTGCCTCTGTTAATGTCAGCGCTAATGATGAGAAAACGCTCAAGCGGGCGCTTCAGGAAGCCATCACTATCGGCAAAGGCGTTGTCACTGTTTTGGATGAAACGGGAAAAGAAACCATTTATTCAACGCATCGAGCTTGTCCGATTTGCGGCAGAAGCTTCCCCGAATTGGATCCTAGACTCTTTTCCTACAATTCATCCATGGGATGGTGCCCGACCTGTTTCGGCACCGGGCTCTTGATTGAAGGCTTTGATGAAACCGCTTCAGGTGAAGAGCGCATTTGGGCCGACGCCAACGCCAAGCCTTGCCCGACTTGCCACGGCGAGCGTCTCAATGAAGTCGCCCGCGCTGTACGGTTCAAGGGGCTTAACATCTCTCAGATGGCTCACATGACCGTAAGCGAAGCCACCCTTTTCTTCAAGAAACTGAAGCTCAAAGGCAGAGAAGCGGAAATCGCTCAGGATGCTCTGAAAGAAATTGTTCTGCGGCTGCAGTTTTTGGAAAAAGTTGGACTGGGGTATTTAACACTTGATCGCTCATCACCTAGTTTGTCTGGCGGCGAAGCGCAGCGTATTCGCCTAGCGTCTCAGCTTGGAAGTAATCTCCAGGGCGTGTGCTACGTTTTGGACGAACCCACGATCGGTTTGCATCCCAGAGACAATCACTTGCTCTTGGATTCCCTGCGAGCACTCACCCAAAAGGGCAACACGCTGCTCGTGGTCGAACACGACGAAGACACAATTCGGCAAGCTGACTACGTGATTGACGTAGGCCCGGGCGCAGGTGTTCGAGGCGGCGAAATCATTGCCACCGGAACGCTTAAAGATATTGAAAAAAACAAAAAATCACTCACCGGTCGTTATTTGCGCCATCCGATTGAGCACACTTTTATTCCTCACAGAACGGTTGACTCTGAAACGCAGTGGCTTTCCGTTAAAAAGCCCAAACTCAACAATCTAAAGGCAGAAGAAATCCGTATTCCGCTTGGCCGGCTGACAGTACTCACCGGGGTTTCCGGCTCCGGCAAGAGCAGCTTCGCACGAGGCGTGCTGCTGCCCGTTCTCAGCGAAACGCTTTCAAAGAAAAAGCCTTATGAGGGCGAACTCTGTGAAAAGATCGAAGGTTTTGAGAATGTCGATCGCGTCTTAGAAGTTGATCAGACGCCAATCGGCAAAACGCCGCGTTCATGCCCGGCCACCTACGTTGGATTTTTAGACACAATCCGCAAAATTTACGCCGGCACCAATGAAGCACAGGCCAGAGGTTATGGAATTTCCCGTTTCTCGTTCAATATGAAGGGCGGACGGTGCGAATTGTGCGAAGGCCAAGGCGTGCGCACCATAGAAATGAATTTCCTGCCGGACGTGAAAATTCCGTGTGAAGCTTGCGGCGGCCTACGATACAACACGCAAACACTTGAAGTGCTTTGGAAAGGAAAATCCATCGGACAGACATTGGCGATGGATGTGGATGAAGCTGTTGAGTTCTTCAGTTCCCAATCATCCATCGCGCACGCATTAAAACTCATGCAGGATGTGGGACTGGGTTATTTGAGCCTTGGACAGCCTTCCCCCACTCTCTCGGGCGGCGAAGCCCAACGCATTAAGTTGGTGACCGAGCTCATTAAAGCGCGCGATGACATCAAACGTCGGGGTTATCGAGTGCCGCGTACGGTTTATGTGCTCGATGAACCGACCGTGGGCTTACACATGGCTGACGTGGAAAAACTCATTGCTGTGTTGCACCGTTTGGTCGATGCCGGCAATACTGTCATTGTGATTGAGCACAATCTCGACATCATGGCTCAGGCCGATTGGATCATTGACATGGGACCGGAAGGCGGTGTCGATGGCGGCAACGTTGTCACTTGCGGAACGCCTCTTGATGTTATGAAAACCTCGTCACACACCGCCAAGGCTTTGGTCGCTTTTAAACGCGAACACGACAAGATTCAGAAAAAGCTCAACTAAAAATCGTTTAGTCCACTATGGAATTTTTCTATAGTGGACTATCGACTTCTTCCATTGTAGACCTTGAATTTGATCCACTCTTAACATTAAGAAGCGTATCCGCTCTAAACGAAACGCCATCAAATTTCGTTGCTACAATAACAAACGAGCCAGGCTTCTTGATGGTGCGGAGATAACTTCACTTTCAAAGAAGTCCGCTTTTGCTCTATCAAAAAAAAATACATCTACTTCGAGGAACCGATATGTCTAAGAAACTCTCTGCGCTTCTGGCAGGGCTTTTCGTGCTGACCGCTTCGGCCAACGCTGCTGAGCTCAACGCCTACTCCATCATGCCTGAGAAGTATGCTTCTCAAATCTTCGCTGAATTTACAAAAGACACAGGCATCAAAGTAAACTTCTTGCGTTTTTCCACCGGTGAAGCTCTGGCGCGTTTGACCGCCGAAAAAGGCAATCCTCAAGTTGACGTCATGTTGGGCGGCCCGGCCGACACCTATGCCGCCGGCATTAAAGAAGGCATTTTTGAAGCCTACCGTCCGGCCAATTCCGATGCGATCGCCCCAGAATACCGCGATCCCAATAATTACTGGACGGGTATCGGTTTGATTCCGTTGTGCTTCCTCACCAACACCAAGTTCTTGGAAAAGAATAAGATGCAGGCCCCGACAAAATGGGCCGACCTTCTTGATCCTCGCTACAAGAACAATCTTCAAATGGCTGACGCCCGCACGTCCGGCACCGCGACCGAACGAATTTATTCTTTGGTTAAGGTAATGGGCGAAGACGAAGCGTTTAAGTTCCAAAAAGCCCTGAATGCCAACGTTCAAATGTATACGAAGAGCGGCGCGGGCGGTGCCATGCCGATTGCCACCGGTCAATGCGCAGCCGGCATCTTCTATATTGTTGACGCGTTGGATATTCAGCAGCAGGGTTACCCCGTCACCATTACCTATCCTGAAGACGGCACGAGCTTCGGCATTGAAGCCACCGGCGTCATCAAAGGCGGTAAAAACAACGCTGAAGCCAAGAAGTTCGTCGATTGGGTAACGTCCAAGAAATTTGCTGAATTCATCGTTGCCAACAAGATCAATTACGTGCCCACACGCAATGACGTGAAGACCAGCAATCCGATTCTTGACCTCTCCAAGATCAAGACGATTTCGGTTGATGTGACTTGGAAAGGCGACAAGCGCAAGGAATACACCCAACGTTGGATTAATGAAGTAATCAAATAGTGGGTTTTTCCGACGATCGCAGGATTGTCTAAGGAACTCGGGGCGGCCTCCGAGTTCCTCTTGATCGTTCGTATTTAACTTTTTGATTGCACTTCCATGACTTCTTCAGCATCTTCGGCCAACAAAGACGTTGCGACCAAACTGACAGTTATTATGCTGTGGTTGTTGTTGGCTGTCTTTGTGCTCTACCCGCTTTGCCGACTCTTTGCGACAACATTTTGGGTAGACGGTCACTTTACTTTTGAAAATCTTCGTCCCTTCATGGATAACTGGTATGACAGGCGCTCGGCCGTCAACAGTATCCTTTTAGGGTGCTCGGTAGGCGCCGCGGGAACCGTTTTAGGATTCATCTTTGCGTTTGTAACCACACGCATGAACCTTCCTACCTGGCTTAAATTCGGCATCAGCGCGCTCACGATTCTTCCGCTGATTTCTCCGCCTTTTACCAGCAGTATTGCGCTTACGCTTTTGCTGGGGCCCAATGGCATGGTGCTTCAGCTTTTCGGACTTGATAATTTCAACTTTTATGGCTTCTGGGGCACATTTATTTCTGAAACGCTGACGTTTTTCCCAGTTGCCTTTATGACCATTTCAACGATTCTGGCCCGCATTGACCCCAACCTCGAAGATGCAGCCTATTCGTTGGGAGCATCGAGCTCCGAAGTCTTCCGATCTGTCACATTGCCGTTGGCGGTTCCCGGTATCGCCAACGCATTCTTGCTTGTATTTTCTTGCTCGTTGGCAGACTTTGCCACGCCGCAAGTCTTGGGCGGCCACTCCTTCCCCGTGTTGCCGACACAAGCTTATTTGCAAATCACCGGCATGTATGACTTCAAGGGCGGCGCCGCTCTGTCCTTTATGCTCTTAATTCCCGCACTCATTGTCTATGCCTTGCAGCACTATTGGGTCAGTCGCAAGAGCTACGTAACAGTGAGCGGCAAAGCGGGCGGCCGCAGCAGCATCAAAGGCCCGGGCTTGGCGCTTTCAACCATCATGGGGGCCATTGTCGCCATCGTCATCGCCTTCATCATTTCGATTTATGCGGTCATTCTGGTCGGCTCTCTTGTGAAGGTTTGGGGTGTCAACAACACCATCACCTTTGACAATTACAATTACGTTTTTACGCACGGCATGAAAGCGATTAAAGACACGCTGATTATTGCCTGCATCGGCACCCCCTTGGGCGGACTCCTTGCGGTGTTGGTTGGCTATGTGACGACACGGCTTAAGATTCGCGGCCACAAAACCTTGGAAACCACTTCACTTTTGAACTACACCCTGCCGGGCACGGTTGTCGGTATTGCTTACATTATCGCCTTTAACGATAAACCGATTGTACTGACGGGCACGTTGTGGATTTTGATTGCTGCTTATCTCTTCCGATACTCTTCGGCGGGCATTCGAAACGTCATTGCCGCTTTAACGCAGATTGATCCGTCCATTGAGGAAGCTAGTCGCAGTCTTGGAGCCGGCTCTGCACGAACCTTTGTCTCCATTACGATTCCGCTTGTTCTACCCGCCATTCTCTCGGGCATGAAGTATCTGTTCATTCATTCGATGACGGCTATCAGCGCAACCATCTTCTTGGTGTCTGTGAACTGGACATTGATCACCACTCGCATTCTCGAGTGCATGACAGAGCTTCAGTTCGCACAAGCTTGCGCTTTCTCCATCATCCTTATTTTGCTTGTCTTTGCAGCCTCCGGCGCGATGACGCTTTTAGCAAAGACGCTTTGCCGCACCGGCGACAATTTTGGAGCTTAACCCATCATGTCTGTATCGTTAACATTGAAAAATATTTCTCGCCGCTACGTCAAAGACAACGAAGAATTCATGGCGGTTGACAACGTCAATCTGGAGGTCAACCCCGGTGAATTTCTGACCTTCTTGGGACCATCCGGCTGCGGCAAAACGACGACCCTTCGCATGATCGCGGGCTTCGAAACACCGACCAGCGGTCAAATCCTCATGGATGGTGTTGATATCACACACGTTCCGGCCAATGAACGCGGTCTGGGCTTCGTTTTCCAAAACTATGCGCTTTTCCCGCATATGAAAATTTTCGATAACGTTGCCTACGGCTTAAAGATTCGCGGTGAATCGGGCGAAAGCATGGCTAAGAAGGTTCGCGAAGCCCTTGCCATGGTTGGTTTGACCAAGGAAGAAAACCGCTATCCCAATCAGCTCTCAGGCGGTCAGCAGCAGCGTGTTGCGCTAGCTCGCGTTTTGGTCTTGCGTCCGAAGCTTTTGTTAATGGACGAACCGCTTTCAAATTTGGACGCGAAACTTCGTCTTCACATGCGAACGGAGATCCGTCGCATTCAACGCGATCTTGGTATCACCTGCTTGTATGTCACTCACGACCAAAAAGAAGCACTCACGATGTCAGACCGCATCATGGTGATGAACCGCGGACACATTGATCAATTAGGCACACCAATGAATCTGTACGAAGATCCAGCAACGCCGTTTGTCGCAGACTTTATCGGTCAAGCCAATTTGATTCATGGAAAACTGACTGCTATTGACGACAATGGCTTTGGTCATTTCACGGTAGCCGGCAAGGAATTACTTGCCCGCATGGGTCAGCAAAATCCACCTGCTGTCGGCAGCGAGGCGCTCTTAGTCATTCGTCCTGAAAACCTTCGCATGAATGAAACAGAAAACGCAATTCCCATGCGGATTATCAATCGTTTATTCGAGGGCGACCGGATCGATTACCATGTCGTCATTGATGGAATTAATCAAGAAAAGCACTTCAGCATGTCTGTCCCATTCTTACCGGGCACAGAGATTGTGGAGACGGACACGACCGTATCAGTCTCCTTTAATCCGCAAGCAGGCGTGATCATCAAGAGCTAACACGATACCAATTAAAAAAAAGAAGGTTGGATTTTCGATTCCAACCTTCTTTTGTTCGTTAAATTCAATTAGCGTCTTTCAACAAGCCACATCCCGATCATGGCTACAACCAACATGCAAGCTGTCGGCACCATCGCCACAAAAAGAGGCGGCCACGTATTGAGCATGCCAATGTAAGAGAACAAATTATTGATTGTGTAGAAAGCCAAGCCAATCATGACGCCTGCGAAGATCTTGATACTGACGCCACCCGAACGACGATTCATATAAGCAAAGGGCATAGCCAGTGCGATCATCACTAAAATCGCAATGGGATAAAAAGCTTTATTCCATAAAGCAATTTCATAGCGGCCGGACTGCTGACGGCTTTGTTCCAGATGGGTGACATAACGAGACAACGCACGCATGGACATATTTTCAGGCTTTAACATCATCACACCGAAAATACTTGGATCAATTTGTGACTGGAACATCATGCTCGCAGGCGTGCTCACAACCACACGGTCCATAATGGGCGTTTGATTCAAATTTTCAAGCAACGGCAAAGAAGTGCTGACAGCTTGATTCAACAACCACCCCTGATGATTAACATAGTTGCCGTTTTTGGCGGCAATGACACGTGTCAGGCGCTGTTTTTCATCGAAGTCATATATGCGCCAATCAATCGCCTCTTCAGTCGGCGTCATCTTTTGAATATTAAGATAGCGAATCTGCGGGCCATTGGGCGTTTGAATAGTTTCACGAACCCAAGCGCCTGTATCAGAACCGCGAATATTCATGGTTGTATGTTGAATAGTGGCTCGATATTCTCGCGCATAAGTATCGGACGCAGGCGCCACAAACTCGCCAAATGCGTAGGTGAAGACCACCAAAATCAGACCCGGGACCATCAAAATGGTCGATAAGCGCACGGGAGAAAGCCCGGCGACACGCAAAATCGTAAATTCTGAGCGTGCGGCCCACTGGCTCATCACAAACACCGCACCAAGCAACGCTGCAATCGGCATCACTTCGTAGATTCGCATCGGAAGGCTGAGCCCGGTGATCACAAAAGCATCCAAAAGGCCATAGCGGCTGCCGATACGCCCCAATTGCCCAACTAAATCAAAGAAGGCAAAGAGCGCCACAAGCGCTAGGAGCACGAAACCCGTGGCCTGCAAAATTTCCTTTGTAAGATGTCGCGTGATGACCATCATGGCTTATCTCCTTGAGCGCCAATAGCCGATTGTCATCCACACGGGAATCCAACGCTGCAGAATCGTGCGTCTTAAAAAGAGAATCACAGCCAATGCGGTGAAAACACCGTTAAGAACGATGATCGCTGGAATCAATGACATGGTGCCTTGCTCAACCCACGTTCTGCCGACACTGATGCCATTTAAATACAGAACAAAAAGAAGCAAGGCAACAACCATGTTAAGACTTCTGCCAGCACGCGGATTAGTAAATGAAAGCGGTATAGCGATCATAATGAGATTCAAAGCCGCAATCGGCCATGAAATACGCCAAAGCAGTTCACCCTGTGCTTCTCTGTCTTGAGACTGCATCAAAAGAAATGGTAATGGCTGTGTATCCACGTCATTCATCTGAATGGCGCTCTCCGGTTTAACGTCAAGGCGCACACCATAAGTCTGAAATTCAGTTACCCGATATTCTGGTGTGCCAGCAACTCCTTCATAGCGGCGTCCGTCATGCAAGAGCACATAACGGTCTCCACTTTCATTAGTTTTGACTTCACCCGTTTTGGCGATCACAACCATCTCAGAGTTAGTGTCCGTCTCGGTCAAAAAGACGTTTTTAACGGTCAGGCCATCTTCAGAGACTTCTTCAACAAAAAAGACCTGTTTACCGCCGGCAATCTCGATGAATCTCCCCGGGGAGAGACGATCCACATCATCGCGTTGAGACCAGACCTCGCGGTTCATTTCACTTTGCCCTTTTGCCCAAGGAGAAATCACCAAAGAAAGCGCGGTAATTAAAATGATGATGGGGATGCTGAAGCGCAAAACCGGTCGAATCCAAGCTAAAAGACTGATGCCACCCGAAGAAAACCAGACGACCATTTCACTATCGAGCCAACTTCTTGTCAGGGTCATCAGCACAGCGATGAAAAGTGAAACAGCTAAGAGAGGAGCGAGATTAACAAGGGCTTCGTAAACCACCATCTCCATGACGGTGCCGCTATCGATACGACCGCCCGCAGCCATACCCAAAATACGGACCAACCCGATTGTGAGAACAATCGAGAAGATGACCGTAAAAACAGCACCGGCTGTGTTGGCCAATTCGGAGACGAGTGAACGTCTGAATATCATGCGGATCCTTTACAAAACACCAAGTACCCGAGGGTATCTCAATCCGTAGAATTTTATCGCATGTTAACTAGGAATAGCTAACAAAAAGCCCCGAAATCTAAAAGACTCGGGGCTTTTTAAATAGGGAGCCGGGCAATGTCCTACTTTCACTGGAAATACAACCAACTATCATCGGCGCTAAGGCGTTTCACTGTCCTGT
>CALXQR010000002.1 GCA_944390675.1 uncultured Burkholderiaceae bacterium | reverse complement strand
ACAGGACAGTGAAACGCCTTAGCGCCGATGATAGTTGGTTGTATTTCCAGTGAAAGTAGGACATTGCCCGGCTCCCTCTTAAAAAGCCTCGGATCTCGCGATTCGAGGCTTTTTGTTTATACCTATCAGCTAATCTCTGTTTTTCCTTCTGCGAGGACGTCTTCTGCGATCGTCATCATCGTCATCGTCGTCATCATCATCGTCGTCGTCCCAATCATCGTCATCATCACGATCGTCATCGTCCCAATCGTCATCATCTCTATCATCCCAGTCGTCATCGTCATCTCGAGCATACAAGGGCGCTGAGATACCGGCCGCAGAAAAAAATAGCAATGCCATTAAAAGATTACGTCTTGAGGTCATAGTAGCTAATCTCCTGTCAAGCGTTGATCTTATTCTGAGTATCTCAAAATTTTTGCAGTTATCAGAATCTATTTAACGAATAGTAACCTCTATGACAGAGTTTCAGATTTGACTGAATTCAGCTTAATACGGGATAAAAAAGCCCGATTGTTTGAACAACCAGGCTTGAAGCTAAGCGAAATACTTTTATGAGAACATCCGTTCGATCTTTTCCAGACGTGCAAATAAGTGATTCGCCCCTCTCACCATAGCTGTCCAAGCGCTGAAATATTCAAAAGAATCTTTCTTCGCTGACGCCCATTTCTTAAATGCCTCATTAAACAGCGATTCTGCTGCTTGTCCAGCTGGGTCTTGTAATCCCAGAGCTGCTGCGCTGTAAGCCATGGCAACAATATGTTTAATCGTTTGCAGTCTTTTTTCAGAGTCGCTTTCTTCGGAACGTTTCTTGATGATGGGATCCATTACAGCCAGTTTATCCAGAAGCTCTTGCCAAATAGTCTCACTCTCAAATGCATTACTTACCTGATGAGCGGATTTCGTCTTTTTAATGGCTTCAAGTTTTTTCCGAATATCATTGCAAAACTCATTCCATTCTGTCATGAGATCCAACACTTTGGGGCCTTCTGCTACTGCTTGAATCAAGCCTTTAGTGAAGATCTCTGCGTCGCGCGTGAGCGCTTCGCGATTAATCGCTTGCAAGGTGTCGTCCGTGCTGTGCCAATAGGGACCGTAAACACCTGATAAGCCCGCGACTTTCAAGCTCACTGTGCCGCTAGGCGGAACTTCGGAAATGTTAGAGAAGACTGAGGGGATGCCCATACTCATAAACGATTGGTCACATGAGCGATTAAAACCGGTAAAGGCTTCCTGATAGTCACGCCCTTCATGGGATTGCCTTGCAAGCGCTTTTGTGCACGCCATGACAGGTGTTTTGCCCAAAATTGTCGAACCCGTCGCACCGAGACAGTCACAGTTGAGGTTTAAAAACACTTTGTCTCTGAGCCAGGTGAAATGCTTGTCGTGCCAGGCGGTACTGCCCGCGTAGCGTCCATGACTGTGCCCAGACCAGATGACATAACAGACATCGTGCTTGCGGCCTTTGATACTGAGAAGCTCTTTGGCGCTTGCAACCATCGCGGCAATGCCTGAGGCGTTGTCAAGGGCGCCGGCGCCCCAACTGTCAATATGACCCGTGACAATCGCTGTATACGCCTCAGAGTGCGTGTCATCATGATTGATATGAGCCATTAGCACGGGAGAGGCTGTCCAACGGCTATTGATTGTTAATTGCAGCGAAACGGTCATTCCGTTTTTGAGTTCTGCAGCATCAGCGTGCTTGATACAGGCATTGGGCATCGTCACGTAATGGCTTTCGCACCCTGGAGTCGGACTGCCCCATACGTCACTCACAATCATGCGATGGATGCGCTCGCCGGTGTCAAAAAGAACGCCTTTTAAGCCCAACGCTTGCGCTTTTCTCAAATCATTTAAATTTGCCAAGCCAGTGAGAAGAACGATTTCGTCGGCATTGCTTTTTTGATAGTTTTGCCACTCTTCGGCAGTAAGAATTCGTAGCTTGCCCTCAACCGAAACCGTGCCTTGTCTTGCGGAGTCCCCGTCAAGGGGCAGCGTCATGGCGTTGCCCAATGCATCGATGCGTTGATCATCGGCCTTCAAACAAACACTGTCGACTGTAGAAACAAAAAGCGGAACCCGCTCGATTTCCACCGCGGCGCCGACATTTTTAAAAGCTTCCGCAATGACGACAAAAGCATTTTCTTCCGACTGGTTTGACAATCTCTCGCCGGTATCGGCGATGTCTTTGAGTGTCTGCATCAAAAGCGTTTGGTCAAGCATTTGAGGACTCCTGATTGAAGGCTTATTTATCAAGAGGCAAACGGCGGAATTCTTCTGTGAATGCCACAAAGTAATCCACCACCGCTTCCATCATCTCCTTGCCCCATTGAGCATTGGCTTTTTGGCTGTCAATGCCGCCGAATCCTCCCATGGGAATGCCGCGTTTGATGTCTCGGATCAGTTTGATATGAGCATCTGCAAACTTCACGGAGCTCAGGTGCGTGAAGTGCAGTTTGTCGCTTAAATCGTTGACTGTCGTTTGCGGGCAAGAGGCAATATCGATGAGTTCCGGTTTGATATGCATGATGGCAGAGACTTCCTGAGCGTCGCCGTGACCTGTGGTCCAGATCTTATTTAATTCAGGAGCAATACCCCACCAGTCAAGTAACGTAATCAACGCGCCCGTTTCTCGGGCTAATTCAAGACCGGCTTTTTCAATCGCGGGATCATTGCCGCCGTGGCCGTTAACGACGATAAAACGTCTGGCACCGTGTTTGGCCAAGTTTTGAAACACGCCGCGCATGATGTCGATCATGGTTTCAAGACCCATGTCGATTGTGCCTGCAAAGGACGTGTGGTGCGTTGCCACGCCGAAAGGAATGACAGGTGTGACGAGAATGTCGGTGCGCTTTTCCATTTCAGTGGTGATCCATTGCGGAATCAGCCAGTCTGTGCCGAGCGGGCCCACGGGGCCGTGCTGCTCGGTGCTGCCGACCGGAATCACGATCACGGTGTTGGGATCAGAAAGTTTTTCTTGGGCTTGACGCCAATTTAAATGAGCTAATTGCATAATGCGCCTCTGTGTAAAAAGCCCGATTGTTCGAGCAACCGGGCTTTTATCAAAATTAATCTTTAACGTGTTCCAAGTCAGCGAAGTGACGATCAATCGTTTCTTGCGAAACAGGTTTTGTCACAAGGCTCACTAAGATGATCACGATCATGGCGAAGAGCCAAGCGACGATCAAGGGGTTAAAGCCGAAGGACCAGCTTGTGAACTTCAGCGTGATGAGCACGTAAAGGATTTCAGCGGAGATGACACCGACGTAGACGCCCGTGGTCGTCGTGCGCTTCCAGTACATGCCGAGCAGAATCGGAGCAGCCCAAATACCCAAACCGCCGAAAGCAAACAAAACGATTTGGAAGATGGAGCCCGGTTTCATCACACCGATGCCGATGGCGATAACGCCCAAGACAACCGTGATGACTTTGGAAAGTTTCCACGTTTCTTCATCGGTGGCATCGCGGTTGAGAATCTTTTGATAGATGTCGCGCGAAGCGGCCGACGTTGCCGTCAGGAGCAAAGACGAAATGGTGGACATACCTGCCGAGAAAATACCGGCGACCATCAACGAAGAGATGAGCGGAGGCAGACCGCCTTGCAAAATCAAGGGCACAACGAAGTCAGAGTTCTTGCCTTCCAAGCCGGGGAAGGAAATGATGCCGGTGACGCCACACCATTCGATAAAGGACGCAGAAAACCACATGCCCAAGGTGCCCAAAATGACAGCCTTAAACATCGTCTTGTGGTCTTTCATTGTGAAGAACTTCGTAAAGAGGTGAGGTTGACCGATGGCGAAGAACGACCACATCACAATCATGGAGACGTAGTTTTGCCACGGGTAAGCATTGTTATGACCCGGGAAACTCACGTAGTTGGTGTCCATAGCTGCCAACTTTTCGTTGATCACTTCAAGGCCGCCGCCAAGCTTCAAGGAAACGAAGAAGGTCACAACAGCGGTGACAACCATCAAAATACCTTGAATCAAGTCGGTGAGCATCACGGAGCGGATGCCGCCAGCCATGCAGTACAGGATAACGGTGATACCCATCACCACAATGCCGACCCATTCGTCGCAGCCCGTGTAGGTGGAGAAAATCACACCGCCGCCGATTGTCTGAGCGCCCATCATGGACACTAAGAAAATCAGCATCAGCACGGCCAACAAACCGCGGATACCGGTGGAGTCAAAACGGTCAGCCAAATAATCGGCCATGGTCAGCATCTTGTAGCGATGACCCAAGGTGATCAAACGGCGGCCGACGAGCAAAGCCGGAATCAACATGGAAAAGGCGATGCCCGGAACAGACACGGACATGCCGGCATAACCCACGTGATAAATGGAACCCGGCACGCCCATGAAGGTCGACATAGAGTACTGGGTAGAAAAATAGGCGACACCCGTGAGGATGGCGCCTGCTTTACCGGACATCGTGAAAAAGTCGGCGAGGTTTTTGTTTTGACGCGAGCCGTACCAGCCTAAACCGGTGAGCACCACGCAATAGGTAACGATCACGCACAAAAAGGGGATCGTCATGCTCGCTGTATCAATGGAAAAATGCATGTTCGTTACTCCTCTTCATCGAATTCGTGATATTCAGGACGTTTCAAGCAAGAAGAGGCCCAAACTCCGATCGATACAATCGTCAAAAGACCGTAAACCAACCACCCCCAGATGAAAAGGGGAACGCCGAAGAAGCTGGGGTTGTATTCAGTATCGTAAAAGCAGGGTAGTGGCAGCATGATGAAAACCCAGAGGGCCATGAAAAACCAGAACCACTTCTTTTCGAACTTATTGGTAAAAGGATGCATTGCTGACTCCTTATTGAAAAAAAGCTGAAAACAGTTTACTGGATAAAGTTTTGCGAGAAGATAAATCCTCTAAGTGTTAACCTCTAGGGGTTTATTAAAAGATCAAAAGTTAGAAAAATTTAATTGAGACTTGAATTTGTGTCGGAAATGAAAAACGCACCCAACCGAAGTCGGATGCGTTTTAAGTAAGCTCAGAGCTTTTCGATGAACTATTCGTTCACAACAGCCTTCACTTCCACACCGTAGTCGTCACGGGTTGTGGTCTTGATGTTCAAGAGCACCGCCCAGCGACGCAGCGTGCCGACAATCACAAAGAGCATCAGCAGCATGACGATGACAGAGAGCGAAGCGAGCAGGTATTGACCCGCGGGCAGGTATTGGTTGATAACCAGCCAGCAACCGGCCCAGATCGTGATTACGGTCATTAAGAGACCGGGAACACCGGTGATCGGAGCGTACTTGGTCTTATTCAAGCGAAGAATAACAGTCGTACCGATCAGAAGCGTCACAGAGGCGAGCAGCTGGTTGCAGATACCGAAGAGCGGCCAGATGGAGCTGATGTCGCCCGAGTAAACGAGGTAACCCCAAGCGCCCGTGAAAATCACCGAGGTGATGATGATGCCGGGCCACCATTGCTTGTCGGAGAACTTCGGCCAAACCTTGCCCATCATTTCCTGCAGGAAGAAACGACCCACACGGGTGCCGGCGTCCACAGCCGTCAAGATGAAGACCGCTTCAAACATGATGGCGAAGTGGTACCAGTAGGCCATCAGATTTTCCATGAAGGGAATCTGCGAGAAGATGTGAGCCATACCGACGGCAAGCGACACGGAGCCGCCCGGGCGAGCCATCAGGCTTTCCTGGACTTGCGCTTCGAGGTGCGGCAGCTCCTGAACAGCCATGCCGAGCGCGGCAAACTTGTCAGCCGGCGCATTGATGGCGAAGTAGTCAGCCGGAACGAGCACGCAGGCGGCCACCAAAGCCATCACCGCAACGAAACCTTCCATCAACATGGCGCCGTAACCCACAAAGAGCACGTCGCGTTCGTTGGAGAGCATCTTCGGCGTGGTGCCGGTGCCGATCGTGGCGTGGAAACCGGACAAAGCGCCGCAAGCGATCGTGATGAAGATGAACGGAATAACCGGACCGCCCACGATCGGGCCGCCGCCCTTGACGAATTCGGTGAAGGCAGGCATTTGGAAGTGCGGCATCACAAAGACGATGCCGATAGCGAGCGCTGCGATCGTACCGATCTTCAAGAACGTGGACAGATAGTCACGAGGCAGAAGCAAGAGCCAAACAGGCAACACGGAGGCGAGGAACCCATAGATCGGGATCAACAAGCTCATGGGCTTTTTATCAATGTCGAGCCATCCGAAGTATTCGGGATGAGCGGCAACCCAGGGACCTGAGAGGATGCACAAGAAAAGAAGCACGACGCCGATGATCGTTGCGCCCTTCACATCACCCTTGCGCCAAACCTGCATGTACAGGCCCATGATGATGGCAATCGGAATCGTGGCGGCCACCGTGTAGGTCGACCACAGCGAATTGTGCATGGCGTTGACCACGGCAATCGACAGACCCGCGAGCGTGAGGATCAAAATCGCCAACACGGCCCAAGCGGCAACCAAGCCAGTGGTTTTGTCAATTTCTGTGGTGGCGATGTGCGCTAAAGAGCGGCCGCGGTGGCGGACCGAGCAAAAGAGCACAACCATGTCGTGCACGCCCCCGGCGAGCACGCAGCCGATCAAAATCCAGAGCAGCCCCGGCATGTAGCCGAACTGCGCGGCAAGCACCGGTCCGAGCAAGGGGCCGGCAGCGGCGATGGCGGCGAAATGGTGCCCGAAGAGCACATACTTATTGGTGGGGACGTAGTCTTGTCCGTCGGAGTAACGCACGGCCGGCGTTTGACGGGCTTCATTGACATTCAAGACTTTCTGAGCGATGAAGAGACCGTAAAAACGGTATGCGATCGCAAAGACGCATAATGCGGCAAACACAATGGTTACCGCATTAACGCCGGTAGACGTATCCATAGGAACCTCCGGAAAAAATAAGTCCTTCCTAAGTCTATCAATAAAGCTTTTTTTAACAAAGAAGAAATTTTTGTAAGTGATAGAAAAGAAAGATTTATTTGCTTAAAGTCATATTCCTTTTGGAAGTCAACAAAAACGGCTCCGAAGAGCCGCTTTTGCATACTTTCAAAATTAGTTTTGTTTCGGAGCGGGTGGGTTTTCCGCCGGTTCGCTCGCTTCCGAATTGATTTGTTCGCCGCTGCCCGGATCCTGATTCTTCGGCCGCTTCAGATAGAGCATGACAACGAGCAGTATCATGACAAAGCCGTGCGCCATCACGACAAGCGAGTTGTTCCAATAGGTGGCCATAAGGCCGCCTGCTATCGGGCCGGCAACTGAACCCACTTGCTGGGCAGCGTAACTTAAGCCGTAAACGCGTCCGCGTTCATTGGGCAGTGTGTTTTCAGCCAAAAGTGAATTGATGGCCGGGAAAATACCCGCCATGAAGATGCCGCCCACAAAACGCCAAATCACAAAAGGCGTAATGGCGGCGGGAATCGCCTGGATGACGCCAAAAAGACCGCCGCCCAAAAGCGCGACATAAAGCGTCCAGCGATAACCGATGTTGGTGCCTAAACGACCCCACATGGGCGCGGCGAAGATGCCCGAGATACCGACCACGGAGAAGACGATACCGGAGACCATGACGATGTTGTCCATTGAGCCTTGCAGTTCCGCGATGTAAAGCGGCAAAACGGGCTGCACGAGCATCACGGCAAGTTGCACGACGCCTGCGGCAAAAAGCATGCGCTGAATGACCGGAACTTTGAGAAGCTTGAGCGAGCCGCCGCTCTTTTTCTTGTCGGCCGACTTGGCGATCTTCTTTTGCTCTTCACCTTTGATGAAGAAAATGAGTCCCAAGGCAATCATCCCGAGGGCGGCGCCCGCGAAATAGAAAGAGGCGCGCATGCCGAAAAATTCAGCGAGAATACCGCCGATCATCGGGCCGAAAACACCGCCCGCGGTAGAGCCGCCTTGCATGAGACCCAGACACCACCCCATTTTTTCGCGCGGGGCGGTGGAGGTCATGATGGCTAAGCAAGCGGGCCAGAGGCCTGCTGAGAACCCTTGGAAGCTGCGCATCGCGAAAAGCTCCCACGGGGTCTGAACAAAACCGCCCCAAATGTAGGAGATCGCCAAACACACGGCCGCGCGCACAGCCATCGCTTTATGGCTCTTTTTATCAGAGAGCGCCCCCCAGATCGGCGCCATAATCGCGCTGATTAAAAACGAGATGGAGAAAATCAGACCCGACCAGATGTTGACGTCGCTTTGCGCAACGCCCAACTCATCAATCAAGTACATCGGCAAAAACGGCACCAACATGGTGTAGCTTGCCGACATGAACACAGAGGTAATCGTTAAGAACCAAACAAGCGCTTTCCAATAAGGCATTTCAAATCCAATCGCCCGACAAATTAAAACAATCACAAATCCACATTTTCAATCTTATGCCGAATTTTTTTCACCTGATAAAGCCTTGCGTCAATTGTTGGAGAATTTCCCGAGAGCGTTTTCCCTAAGAAAGAGTAATTTTGATAACAAAAAGCCCCGTCAAAATTTTGACAGGGCTGATGGGAAGTTATTTGTTTTTATTTAGTTAGTTTTCTGCGCCTTCTTTCAGCTGCACACTGTGCGCGCGGATAAAGTCGCCGATGTCGCTCACTTCATCGGGGCAAATTTCGTGCATCATCGGATACTCGGCAAATTCCACACTGGCACCGGCTTTGTTGAGGCGTTCGAGACTCGCGCGAGCCTGCGCGATGGAAATCACCGGGTCGAGCGTGCCGTGGGCCATGAAAATCGGTGTCTGACGCGCCAAGTTGCTTAATTCAGAAAGTCTCGGATGCTGAGGCGCGTAGCCCGATAAGGCAATGACACCCGCGATGGGATCCGTCTGAGACAGGCCGGTCAGAAGCGCGATGGCCGCGCCTTGAGAAAAACCGCCGACCCAGATGGGGCTTTCGGGATGCGCGCTGCGCTGCTCTTTGATGATTTGGTTAATCGTCTCAACCGCGTCATCCATTCCGGCATAGTCTTCTTTTTCCTGGTCATCAAAATTTTCAGAGAAAAAATCGTACCAGGCGTTAAGTGTCATGTTATAGGCGGTGAGCACACGCTTGGGAGCCGTGGGCAGGATCACGCGGATATTGTCAAGGTTGCCAAATTGCGAGAGCTCTTTTTGAAAAGATTCAAAGTCGGAACCGTCCACCCCCATGCCGTGCAGCCAAATCAATGTGATCGGCGTCGGGCTGTCGCTGAGCGGCTCTTGAATAATCGTATCCATCTAACCTAATAAGCCAAATTTGAAACGGCGCTATTTTATTGGAATTTCAAAAAAACTTCATAAAAGAAGATGGTTTTGAGTGTACAGTGCTAATGAGGAAAAAAGAGAAAAAAAGATGTGAGGATTTGTAGTTATGATCAAGGTGTTATTTGTTTGCGCGGGCAACATTTGTCGCTCGCCCACTGCGGAAGCGGTGTTTCGCTCGCTTGTTGCAAAAGCGGGGTTAACCGATGCGTTTGAAATTGATTCGGCGGGCACCGAAAGTTTTCACGTCGGACAAAAAGCCGACAGCCGCGCTCGCGAGTGCGCCAAACTTCGCGGCTATGATCTCGAAGGTCACAGAGCCCGCCAAATTAAAAAAGAGGACTTTTCTTATTACGACTGCATCCTTGCCATGGATTGGGACAATATCCATGAGCTCAAGAGGGTGGCGCCCGCAGGTCTCGAGGATAAGCCTAAACTTTTAATGAGATACAGCACAAGCTATGACGTCTCCGTGGTGCCGGATCCCTACTACGGAAATAAAGACGGTTTTCAAAAGGTTCTTCTTTATTGCGAGGATGCCTGCCATGGTCTTTTGGCCTCCCTTTGCAATCAGTACGGACTGCATGCAAAAACCTTATAACTAATATAGGCTTTAGTCTGTATCTACTATAGACATTTATCCCATTTGTAAAAGGTGCTTGACGCACCTTTTTTATTTTTAAAACAATGAGATATCAAACAAATAAAACGAATGAAATTTTAAAAATCAGTGCTTTACTTCTTGCGTTTAAAAAATGAAGTCAGTAATATCTACTTTCGTTTGAAAAGGCAGGGTTTATCCCTAGCCAGAATGCAGTCTGTCCGGGCTGATTTCGGACACTCTGTAATAAAAGAATAAGCGACGACTGATTAAGGAGCGCAAATTGAGAAAGCCTGTGTATTTGGACTATGGTGCCACCACCCTGGTTGATCCCCGTGTGGTTGAAAAGATGATTCCTTGGCTCAATGAGCATTTCGGCAACGCGGCGAGCACTTCGCACATCTATGGTCAGGAAGCCCGCGAGGCGGTCGAAGAGGCCCGCTCGCAAGTGGCTCAAATGATTAACGCCGACCCGCGCGAAATCATTTGGACTTCCGGCGCAACCGAGTCCGACAACCTTGCGCTCAAAGGCATTGCGCACTTCTACAAAGATCGCGGCAAGCACTTAATTACCGTCAAGACTGAACACAAGGCTGTTTTGGACAGCATGCGCCACTTGGAAACCGAAGGGTTCGAAGTGACCTACATGGACGTTTTGCCCAACGGTCTTTTGGATTTGGACGCACTTAAGGCTGCGATGCGCGACGACACGATTTTGGTCTCCGTGATGGCGGTCAACAATGAAATCGGCGTCATCCAAGATATCAACACGATCGGTCAGATGTGCCGTGAACGCGGTATCTTCTTCCATGTGGATGCCACGCAGGCAATCGGCAAACTTCACTTTGATATGACGAAGGACCCGATTGACCTCATGAGCATGTCCGGTCACAAGGTCTATGGTCCTAAGGGTATCGGCGCGCTCTACGTTCGCCGCAAACCCCGCGTGCGCCTTGAAGCGCAGATTCACGGCGGCGGTCACGAACGCGGCATGCGCTCGGGCACTCTTGCCACGCACCAAATCGTTGGCATGGGTGAAGCCTATCGTTTGGCTCGCCTTGAAATGGATGAAGAAAATGCGCGCTTCACCAAGCTTCGTGACAAGCTCTGGGCGGGCATTCAGGAAATTCCGGATGTGTATTTGAACGGTGACTGGGAACACCGCGTTTCCACCAACCTCAATGTGAGCTTTGCCTTCATCGAAGGCGAAAGCTTGATGCTTGCGTTAAAAGACATCGCGGTGTCCTCTGGCTCTGCCTGCACCTCCGCGAGCCTCGAACCCTCTTTTGTGCTTCGCGCATTGGGCCGCGACGACGAATTGGCTCACAGCTCCATTCGCTTTACGCTCGGGCGCTTTACAACCGAAGAGGAAATCGATTACGTGGTTGCGCAGCTCAAAGAAAAGGTGGCTAAGCTTCGCGAAATGTCTCCTTTGTGGGAAATGCACCAGCAAGGCGTTGACCTCAATCAGGTGAAGTGGTCTGAACACTAATAGAGAAAGGAAAAAGCGACGATGCAATACAGTGATAAATTGATGGATCACTACGAGCATCCCCGCAATGTGGGCACGCTCGACAAAGATGAAAAAGATGTCGGCACCGGTATGGTGGGCGCGCCCGCCTGCGGCGACGTGATGCGCCTGCAAATTAAAGTCAATCCCGAAGGCATCATTGAAGACGCGAAATTCAAGACCTACGGGTGCGGCTCGGCCATTGCTTCGAGTTCGCTCGTGACCGAATGGGTCAAGGGCAAGTCGCTCGATGAAGCGATGAAGCTTTCCAATGAGCAAATCGCCGAAGAGTTGGCGCTGCCGCCGGTGAAGATTCACTGCTCGATCTTGGCCGAAGACGCCATTAAGGCCGCCATTGCCGATTATCGTCAAAAACAAGGAAAGTAAAACCATGGCCGTGACTTTGACTGAAAATGCCGCCCGCCACGTGAGCGCCTACTTAACGAAGCGCGGCAAGGGCATCGGGCTTCGAGTCGGGGTGAAAACTTCGGGCTGCTCGGGCATGGCCTATAAACTTGAATTCGCTGACGCCGTCAATGACGACGATCAAGTGTGGGAATCCTTTGGCGTTAAAGTGGTGGTCGATGCAAAGAGCCTGCCCTATATTGACGGCACGGAACTTGACTACGCGCGTGAAGGTTTGAACGAAGGGTTCAAGTTCCACAATCCCAACGAAAAGAGTCACTGCGGCTGCGGTGAATCTTTCCAAGTCTGATCGCACGAATGGCACAAAAAGATTATTTCGAGCTTTTGAATCAACCGCGAGCTTTCGCGGTTGATTTGTCGTCTCTGGAGGCGGCGAAAAAGACGCTTTTAACACGCCTTCATCCTGACCGTTTCGTAAACGCGAGCGCTCTTGAAAAACGCATCGCGCAGCAAATGAGCGGCCAGGTGAATGAAGCGTACCGAACGCTTTCTGACGCGCTTTTGCGCGCGCAGTACCTCTGCAAACTCGCAGGGCTCGATGTCAATGATCACCGTCCGATGCCCGCTGATTTTCTGATGCGCCAAATGCAGTGGCATGAGGCCCTTGAAGTGAGCCAGGCGAGTAAAGACGAGAGCACCAAAGAAGCGCTTTGCGCCGAAGTGATGAAGGAAAGGGCCCGTCTGATTGAAAAAATCGGCGAAGCTTTTGATCAAGAGCACGATGAAAAAAAGGCCTACGAGGCCACGCGCGAGCTGATGTTTATCACAAAGCTCCTTGCGCAAATTCAACACTAGGATAACTCCATGGCTTTAATGCAAATCGCCGAACCGGGTTTGTCGGCCGATCCCCATCAGCACAGACTCGCTGTCGGTATTGATTTAGGGACAACGAATTCTTTAGTGGCTACTGTCAAAAGCGGGGAGACAGTGGTGCTTGCTGATCACAGCGGCAAAAAACTCCTTCCCTCGGTGGTGCGCTACTTGGCGGACGGCACCTGCATTGTGGGCGATGAGGCCCGAGCGGCTATCAGTGAGGATCCCCAAAACACGATTGCGAGCGTCAAACGCTTCATGGGGCGCGCGAGCGCCGATCTGAAGCTTGCCTCAAGTCTTCCCTATCGTTTCTCGGAAGACGCAGGCATGCTGCGCGTGAAAACCGTCGCCGGTGAAAAAAGCCCGGTGGAGATTTCCGCAGATATTTTGCGCTCGCTTAAAGCCCGTGCGGAAGAAGCCTTAGGGGGCGATCTTGTGGGCGCCGTGATCACGGTTCCTGCTTACTTTGATGATGCACAGCGTCAGGCGACTAAGGATGCTGCAAGACTTGCGGGCTTAAATGTTTTGCGTTTATTAAATGAGCCGACCGCGGCCGCTTTGGCCTACGGGCTCGATGAAGGTGCCGAAGGCCTTTATGTCATTTACGACTTGGGCGGCGGCACGTTTGACGTGTCTGTTTTGCGTCTCACGAAAGGCGTATTTGAAGTGCTCGCAACCGGCGGCGACTCCGCGCTCGGAGGCGATGATTTTGATCACCGGATTTTCTGCTGGGCTGTGCAGGAAAGCGGGTTAGACGAGATTCTTTCGCCCGAAGATAAAAGCGCCATTACGGTGGCCGCCCGCGCGGCAAAAGAAACATTGAGCCGCGAGCCTGAGGCCAAGCTCTCTGTGAAGCTTACGGGCGGACGCGCCATTGACTTGACGCTTACGCGCGAGATTTTCAAAAACATCACCTGCCGTTTGGTGAAAAAGACGATCGATACACTCGATGCGGTAATGAAAGACGCCAAGCTCAAACGCGAAGATATTCAAGGATTGGTGCTTGTCGGCGGCTCTACACGCATGCCCGTAATCCGCGAGGCGGTCAAGGATTATTTGGGTTTTGCCCCACTGGACAATATCAATCCTGATGAAGTGGTGGCGGTGGGCGCCGCAAAACAAGCCAATTTGCTTGCGGGCAATACCGCGGGCGACGATTGGCTCTTGCTCGATGTGACGCCCCTTTCCCTGGGCCTTGAAACCATGGGCGGGTTGGTTGAAAAAATCATCCCGCGCAACACGCCCATTCCGGTCGCGATGGCACAGGACTTCACCACCTTTAAAGATGGTCAGACCGCGATGGCGATCCACGTGGTGCAGGGTGAGCGTGAGATTGTAGACGCCTGCCGAAGCCTTGCTCGCTTTGAGCTTCGCGGGCTGCCTGCCTTGGTGGCGGGCGCCGCACGCATCCGTGTGACCTTTAGTGTCGATGCCGACGGTTTGTTGTCGGTCTCGGCTCGGGAAACGCAAACGGGTGTTGAAGCGCACGTGACGGTTAAGCCGTCTTATGGATTAACCGATGAAGAGATCATGCGCATGCTCTCTGACGGCACGGGCAATGCCGCCGAAGACATGAAAGAGCGCGCGCTTCGCGAAGAAGAAGTGGAGTCGCGCCGCTTGATCGAATCAACGGTCGGAGCGCTTGCAAGCGACGCCGATCTTTTAAGTAAAGACGAAGAAAATCATATTCGTGATTTGATCACGAAGCTTCTTGCGGCGATTGAGTCGCATGAGATTGAAGTGATCAAAGCACTGGAAAAAGACTTGACGCAGGCTACCGAAAGTTTTGCCGAGCGCCGAATGGACCGCGCGATTGCCCGCGCTCTCTCCGGCAAGAGCGTCAGCGAAATCGAAGGGGAATAAGAATGCCGAAAATCACAGTGCTGCCGCACGCAACCATTTGCCCTGAGGGGAAGACTTTTGAAGTTCAGCCCGGCGTGAAGCTTGCCCGCGCGCTCTTGGCAAATGGCGTGGGGATTGAGCACGCCTGCGAGTTCTCGGGCGCTTGCTCGACCTGTCACGTGATTGTGCGTGAAGGTTTCGACTCCTTGAATGAACCTGAGGACGAAGAGCTCGATATGCTCGATCAGGCTTGGGGCGTGTGCGATAACTCGCGCCTTTCCTGCCAGACGGTGGTGGGGGACGAAGATCTTGTGATCGAGATTCCGAAGTACAGCCGCAATCACGCCAAGGAAGAGTGACAATCATGCGCTGGACAGACACGTTGCAAATCGCCGAGGCGCTCTACGACGCGCACCCGGATGTGAATCCCTTGAAGCTTCGATTCACAGAGCTTCATGCGATGGTGATCGCGCTCGAAGACTTTGACGATGACCCCGAGAAAAGCAACGAGGCGATTTTAGAGGCTATTTTGCAGGCCTGGCTCGATGAGCTCTAAAAGGAAAGCCCATGCGCTTTGACGTCATTACGCTTTTTGAGCCGATGTTTGCGGCCATCACCGAAAACGGCATCACATCGCGCGCGATTGACCGCGGGCTGTGGTCGCTTCACACCTGGAATCCTCGCGAAGAAACGGAAGACAATCACCGCACGGTTGATGACCGCCCCTTTGGAGGCGGTCCCGGCATGGTGATGATGGCCGAACCCCTGGCGCGCACCGTGCGTCGCATCCGCCGCGCGGGCAACAAGGGCCGGGTGGTGAGTTTCGCGCCCAATGGCACGCGGCTTACTGACGAAACGGTTCGCAGGTGGGTTGCTGAGGGTGGCGATATGGTGCTCATTTGCGGGCGCTATGAAGGGATTGATCAGCGCTTTTTAGACACTTTTGTGGACGAAACGGTGAGCGTGGGTGACTTTGTGCTCTCAGGCGGGGAGTTGGCCGCCATGGTGCTCATTGACGCGGTGGTGCGTCAGCTGCCGGGCGCCATCAAGGAGCTTTCTACGCTTGATGAATCGTTTTCCACGGGACTTTTGGATGCGCCGCACTACACGCGCCCGGAAGTCTGGGAAGGCAAAGGGGTGCCCGAGGTTTTGCTCACGGGCCACCACGCCAATATCGCTCGCTGGACGCGCGAGCAGGCGCTTGCGCTTACGGCTTCAACGCGGCCCGATTTGATTGAAAAGGCAAAGGCTGAAGGGAAATTAACAAAAGACGATCTCGCATGGCTTAAAAAGCATGCTTAATCCTTGAAAAGTTTGAAAAATATTTTCCCTAAAAGGCGTGCAAAAAAACTTATCTTGCTATACAATTGCGGTCTTTCCGTTAAAAGCAAACGGAAAGACTTTTGTTTAATTAAAACCCATCCTATCGGTGGTGACGATGCGCGGACAATTTGATCCGATCGCAGACCACATGATGATGGTTTTGGAGAAAAAAATGAATCTTATCCAAACGTTGGAACAAGAAGAACTCGCCCGCGTGACCGCTGGCAAGACCTATCCTGAATTCGCTGCCGGTGACACGGTTGTGGTGAACGTGAACGTCGTTGAAGGTTCCCGCAAGCGCGTCCAAGCTTACGAAGGTGTTGTGATCGCTCGCCGCAACCGCGGTTTGAACTCCTCCTTCATCGTTCGCAAGATCTCCAGCGGTGAAGGTGTTGAACGTACGTTCCAACTCTACGCTCCGACGATCGCCAGCATCGAAGTGAAGCGTCGCGGTGATGTTCGCCGTGCCAAGCTCTACTACTTGCGTGATCGCTCCGGTAAGGCTGCTCGTATTAAGGAAAAGCTCTCGAAGTAATTCGGGAAAAATCCGACAATACCGGTTTTCAGTGTTTCGTCTGAAACACTTCAAGAGGCGCGGAAAGTTCCGCGCCTTTTGTCATTCTTGGCCTCTCAATTGGCCTTTCTTTTCTAAGGATTTGGCGGCGTAGCCGTAGAGCCACACGCCCACAAAGGTGGCAAGCGCGCCCCACATCATGGCCTGCGGGCCGCAGGCGTAGAGTGCGTAAAGCGAATAGGCTGAAGCGAAGGAGGCGACAATCGTCGTGCGTCTTGCGATCTTCGGATCCGCGGGCTCGCGGTGCAAAATGACATTCACAGCCGCAAAGGCAAGCAGGTAAGGCACGAGGTTTGTGACAACCGCCAAGTCTTTGAGAATGTAGAACTGCTGCTCAAGGCGCGGATCAACCGTGAGAAGGGCCGCTAACGACTGCAAAATCAAAATGATCACGATGCCTATGATCGGGACATTTAAGCGCGAGACTTTGGCGAAAATTTTCGGGAAATACCCTTCGCGCGCAGAGACGCGGAAAACCTCAGCGATCGTAAATTGCCAACTCGTCAAGCAGCCCGCGCAGGCAAGCGCCATCAACGCCATGATGAATTTACCCACTTCAGGCGAGAACATCGTTGCAAAGACGAGCCCGAAGGGGGCGGTGGAGCGAGAAAGCACAGCGTTATCGACAATGCCGAAACTGATATTGTTGGCAAGAATGTAGACAAGACCCGCGCCGATCGTTGCGAGCACCATGGCGCGCGGAACCGATTTTTCCGGATTTTCAACCGCTTCAGAATTTGCGCACGCGGTCTCCAGCCCCAAAAAGCCCCAAAGCGTCATGGAGATAGCGGCCGAGAGTCCTTCAAAAGGCGTGAGGTTTTGCGGATTCCACGCTTCAACATAGCGGTCAACCGAGAACCAATTCCAGCCGATGACCGTCAAAATCAAAATCGGGATGAGAATGCCGTAGTTGGAAAAGTGCGACAGCGACCCGATAAAACGCGCGCCGCCAATGTTGGGCAGGCTGCAAAGCCAAATGACAGCGATGCTCGCAAGTCCCATTTCCAGAGGCGTGAGACTCCACTCAAAGAGTACCATCACGTAGCCCACAATGGAAATCGCAATCGTGAGGTTGGCGATGATGAGCGAGACCCCGTAGCTGAAATTGGCGATGAAGCTGCCGGATTTACCGAAAGCGTAGGAGGCGTAGCCGCCAAGGCCGCCGCTTTTGCGGCTGAACATGCCGCATTTGGCAAATGTGTAGGCGATCGCGGTGGCGCCGCTGATGGTAACAAGCCAAGCGAGAATGGACTGTGTGCCCACTTCGGCCAACTTGGTCGGCATCAGGATGATGGAAGAACCCAGCATGTTGAGCATCACGGCCATCGTGAGCTGCAGGCACGTCATTTTCGGCTTTTGAAGCGTGGTCATAATCTTTGAGTCGTTATCTTTCTTGGGCAAAAAAAGTCGGCCCATTGTACCGAAAATCAACAAAAAATTATGAGGTTAGACAAAAATGAGACGGTTTTTGCAGACATTACCAGGAGGGTTGCTTGTCTAAAGAGGCGATTACGGCGCAGTAAAACTCGTAGCGTTCGAGAGAAATTTGTCCTGCTTCGACCGCTTCTTTCACGGAGCAGCCGGGTTCCTTCAGGTGACGGCAGTTGGCGAATCGGCAGCCGCCCGTGTGCGAGGCGATATCGGGCATCGCGGCAATCACGTCAGATGCTTTCAGGTGCGCTAAGCCAAACTCTTGAAAGCCCGGCGAATCAATGACGAAGCCCGGCGCGCGGTCCAAATCGTAGAGCGTGGTGACCGTTGTGGTTTGGCGGCCGAGATTGAGTGCTTCTGAATAGGCCTGTGTTTTGGCGTTTGCGTCGTTCACAAGGAGATTCAGAATCGTGGACTTGCCCATGCCGGACTGTCCGACCAGAAGCGAGCGGTGGTTATTAAAAATGTTATCGAGTTCAGTTAACGTTTCTTTATCAGCTCGCTCGGCGCTTAACGCATGGGTTTCGTAGCCGAGCGTTTTAAGAGACTCTAAAAAGCGTTCGGCGTCTTCTGCACCTTCTGTGATATCGGTTTTATTGCGAATGATGACCGGACGGACACCTGCGGCATGAGCCGCTAAAAGCGCCTTCCATACAAACCACGGATTAAAGCGTGGGTGAGAAGCGTAAACAATCACCAATGAATCAATATTGGAAGCAAGGGTCTTTGTGCGCCATTCATCCTGACGGAAAATGAGACTTGAGCGTTCGTTAATTGCGTCAATGGCGGCGGTGTTGTCATAAACAGCTGAACAAAGCACCTCGTCGCCCACTACCACGTCGCCTTTTTTGCCCCGACGGCGCGCTTCATAGAGTTTGCCGCTCTCGTCACGGACAAAGTGATGTCTGCCGTGGCAGGAAACCACTTGCGCGTGAAATTGATCGTGAACTCGGGTGACTTTATCGGCCATGACGTTGTGTTTTTTCAAAAAGTTCTCGTTGACGCTGCGCCATGATTTTAAGCGCACGTTGCCGCCTCGTCAGAGGGGCGGAAGCGGCTTTCTCTTCTGTTGCGCTGACCTGAGCGGGCATTTCAGCGTTGTCGGCGGCTGTGCGATCGCTCGTTTGAGCGCTTTCAGGTGCTTCGATGACTTCCCAACTTTGAGCGGATGCTTCTGTTGTGCTCTCTGGTGTTCTTTGGGACGCGAGCTCAAGGTTGTCGGTCGAATGAATTTCTTTTTCTGCACTGGCTACCGCAACAGTGTTTTCCTGCGCGTTTTCTTTTTCAAGAGTATTTAGCGCGGCCGTGACATTTTCTAGCTGCTGCTTCACCTGAAGGGATTCAGCGCGTTTGGCGGCGTGCCGACGCTTTTCTTCAAATTCGGCGTAATTGTGCTGAACCTTTGTGATTCGAGCCATGAGGCTGGGCTCATGGGAAAAGAGCAAATCGAAAAAGCCGAGCGTGACGCTTGAGTGTCTCATCGGCGCGGGAATCAATTCAATTAAAGCGTTGACTGTGCTTTTGAGCCCCGTGTGCTTCATCGCGAAGGTGTCGGATGCAAAAATCAAATGACGCAGGAAAGCGTCAAGCGGCAGCCTGAAGGGGAAAAGGAGCACCGGCAGGGCGACAATCGCAAAAGTGAGCACCGAGCCATAGTAGGGGCCGGGGCCGTACACGCGAAGTCCGATTTCATCCAAGAACCACGATTGCGGTGCAAACCAAGCTAAGAATGCGAAAACAATGAAACCTGCTGCCGCGCAGATGAGCCAGGCCTGCAGATACATGTGGCTCGAATTGCGCGCAAGTGCGTGTGCGGCAATGGCCTGAAGGCTGGCGGGGCTCAAGCGCTCGTAGATATCTCTGCGAAAGAAAAGCCGCACATTATTTTTGTGGCCAAAGGCAAAGGCAGGCGGAAGCAGCGCGTCATCGCGGGCTTTGGCTACGCGCACATCGGTGATATGGAGACCTGCGTTTTTGCCAAGCGAATCAATCAGTTCACGCAGCTGAGCGTTGTCAGTCGGTTTGGCGCGCGAAGGTTTAAAGAAATAAGTGAGCCTATGGTAGAGATCGAGTGAGAATATTAAATAGAAGCAGAAAATCACCCAACCGTAAATCCACCACATGGCACCGCTTTCCTGCCACAGAAATAATCCGATCCAAAGCACGGGTAAAACGGCGACCCAGCCCAAGAGGGTGTTGAGAACATATTTTTTAACCCAACGAGCGGAAGCTTCGCGTGTGTAGCCGTAGGCTTCCTTTAACCGAAACTCTTTGTACCAGCAAAAAGGCAGGTCAAATAAAACAAAAATGAGACCGATTGAGGCGGGCAGCATCCAGTGAAAAGCGAACTGGTCGCCCACCATGCCCATGAGCCAGTCGGAAATATTGTTAATTCCGTTGCCTGCGGTGAGATAGACAATAAGCGCTGTTGTGACGGTGACTTCCAGCCAATTGAGTTTGGTGCGGGCAATATCGTAATGGGCGGCTTTTTGATGCTGAGCGAGTGTGATCTTTTTGCGCAAGGGTTCGGGCACCGCGTTGATCGTGCGCCTGAGGTGTATGATCTCGGCCAGGCAGGTGAGACTGTGCACAAGAAAATAAAAGCACAGTGCGGCCAAGAAAACTTGGGCAAAAGTAAAAGTCATGGGTTTGTTTATTTATGAGACAATATCGTTTCTAAACGGCTCATTTTAGAGGATTTAGCATATAAAATGGCGACGCAGTTGCAAAAAGATCCGCTCTTTAGTGCGGACAATTTAATTTGGGTGGATATGGAAATGACGGGTCTGCAGCCGGAGGTCAATCGTGTGATCGAAGTGGCCGCGGTTATCACCGACGCGCAGCTCAATGTGATCCACGAGTGCCCGGTGATCGCCGTGCATCAGAGCGCGCGCGTGATGGGCGCGATGGACGCTTGGAACACGGAAACCCATGGCCGCTCGGGTCTCATTGACCGCGTGCTCGCTTCCGACATTGATGAGGAAAAAGCCACGGACATTCTGCTTGCCGAATTCGCCCGTTTTGTCCCTGAAGGCAAAAGCCCCATGTGCGGCAACTCCATCGGTCAGGACAGACGCTTCATGGCTCGCTGGATGCCTCGCTTGGAAAACTATTTCCACTACCGCAACATTGATGTTTCGACATTTAAAGAATTGGCTCGCCGCTGGGCGCCCGCTGTTCCCAACAGTTTTAAAAAGAGCACCAAGCACGAGGCGCTTTCTGACATTTTGGAAAGCATCGATGAGCTCAAGCACTATCGCCAACATTTAATGAAGTGCTAGGTGCTTGAAAAAAGTTGAAAAATTCCTCTATTGCGCTCGAAAAACTTTTTTATTTCGAGTACAATAGCGGTCTTTCACGACGTGGCCTAACTTCCACGTTCGCTTGTTTAATTTTTTATAAGGTTAGAAAAATGTCTGTTCAAGATATCAAAAAGTCTGAAATCGTTGCCAAGTTCCAACGCAAGGAAGGCGACACGGGTTCTCCCGAAGTCCAAGTGGCTTTGTTGACCGCCCGCATCAATGAATTGACCCCGCACTTCAAGGAACACGCCAAGGATCATCACTCCCGCCGCGGTTTGTTGAAGATGGTGTCCCGCCGCCGCAAGTTGCTTGACTACTTGAAGCGCACCGATTTGGACGCTTACCGCAAGCTCATCACCGAATTGAATTTGCGTAAGTAATTCGAGACAACTTTTTCAAAAGCGACCTGCCAGACAGGTCGCTTTTGGTAAGTTTTTTAGGTTTAGGGAGAAGACGACGTTTTTGTTTTCGGTTTGTGCGTTGCGATGTGAGGGCTTCGAAGCCCGATGAAAAACGGAGCATTCACACCGCAGCGTATCGAAAACACGTCTTTTTCCCTTTTGATAAGGAAGAAACGAAATGACGATGTTTAATAAAGTGAGCAAGTCTTTCCGCTTCGGCGACCATGACGTGACCTTCACCACCGGTGAAATTGCCCGTCAAGCCTCCGGCGCCGTGATTTGCCAAATGGACGATACGGTTGTTTTGGCCACCGTTGTTGCCAAGAAAGAAACCAAGCCCGGTCAGGACTTTTTCCCGCTGACCGTTGACTACATTGAAAAGACCTATGCCGCAGGTAAGATCCCCGGCGGGTTCTTTAAGCGTGAAGGCCGCCCGAGCGAAAAGGAAACGTTGACGAGCCGTTTGATCGACCGTCCGATTCGCCCGCTCTTCCCGGAGGGCTTCTTCAATGAAGTTCAAGTGATCATTCACGTTTTGTCCGTGGATCCGGAAGTCGATCCCGATATTCCGTCCATGTTGGGCGCTTCTGCCGCGTTGTCTATTTCCGGCATTCCGTTTAACGGCCCGATCGGCGCCTGCCGCGTGGGCTACATCAACGGCGAATTCGTTTGCAACCCGAAACTGTCGCAAATGAAGGACAGCCGTTTGGATTTGGTGGTGAGCGGCACCGAACGCGCCGTGCTCATGGTTGAATCCGAAGCCGATTGCTTGCCCGAAGACGTGATGCTCAACGCTGTGATGTTCGGTCATGAACAACAGCAAGTGGCCATCAACGCCATCAACGAATTGGTTGAAGAAGCCGGCAAGCCCGCTTGGGATTGGCAGCCTGCTCCGAAGAACGAAGAATTGATCGCCCGTATCGCCGAATTGGCCGATGCCGGTTTGAAGGAAGCTTATTCCATCCGCAGCAAGCAAGCCCGCAATGACAAGTTGCGTGAAGTCTATGCCATGGTCGATGAAGAATTGGCCAAGGACGAACGCTTCTCGGGCGACAACGCTGTTGATCCCAACGAAGTGGCCGGCATCCTTTTCGAAATGGAAGCCAAGCTTGTCCGCTCCAAGATTTTGAATGGCGAACCGCGTATCGACGGCCGCGACACGAAGACCGTGCGCCCGATCGAAATCCGCCAAGGTGTGCTTCCGCGCACCCACGGTTCCGCTTTGTTTACCCGTGGTGAAACCCAAGCTTTGGTCATCACGACGTTGGGTACGAAGCAAGACGAACAAATCGTTGACGGTTTGTTGGGCGAAACGCATGAACGCTTTATGCTGCACTACAACATGCCCCCGTTTGCCACCGGCGAAACGGGCCGCGTGGGCAGCCCCAAGCGCCGCGAAATCGGCCACGGCCGTTTGGCTAAGCGCGCTTTGACCGCTGTGTTGCCCTCTGAAGAAGATTTCCAATACACGATCCGCGTGGTCTCTGAAATCTGCGAATCGAACGGCTCTTCTTCGATGGCTAGCGTCTGCGGCGGCTGCTTGTCCTTGATGGACGCCGGTGTCCCGATGAAGGACTACGTGGCTGGCGTTGCCATGGGTCTTATCAAGGAAGGCAACAAGTTTGCTGTTCTCACCGACATTTTGGGTGACGAAGACCACTTGGGCGATATGGACTTCAAGGTGGCCGGTACCGAAAACGGTGTCACCGCCTTGCAAATGGATATCAAGATCGAAGGCATCAACAAGGAAATCATGCAGGTTGCCTTGGCTCAAGCCCACGAAGGCCGTCAACACATTTTGAATGAAATGCGCACGCAGGCCGCAGGCGGTGCTAAGGAATTGTCCCGCTTTGCTCCGCGCATGATCACGATGAAGATCAATCCGGAAAAGATCCGTGACGTGATCGGTAAGGGCGGTGCTGTGATTCGCGGCATCACCGAAGAAACGGGCGCAACGATCAACATCGAAGACGACGGCAGCGTGACGATCGCCTCGGTGGATCCGGAAGCCGGCTTGGCCGCGCAAAAGCGCATCCAAGAAATTACCGCTGAAATTGAAAAGGGCCAAATCTATGAAGGCACGGTGACGCGCCTGCTCGATTTCGGCGCCATCGTTCAGTTGCTCCCGGGCAAGGACGGTTTGCTTCACATCAGCCAAATCGCCAACCAACGCGTCAACGCCGTTTCCGACTACCTGAAGGAAGGCCAAGTCGTTCGCGTGAAGGTGATCGAAGCCGATGAAAAGGGCCGTGTGCGCTTGTCCATGAAGGCTCTCTTGGAAGACGAAAAGAAGGAAGAGGCACCCGCTGCTGCCGCTGAAGCTTCCGAAGAAGCCGCCCAATAAGTCCTAAAACTTTAGGCAAAAAATCCTCGGCGTTTTAAACGTCCGAGGATTTTTTTAGAGCTATAATTTAAATTGAAATTTAAATTTAAAGAAGTGCTCATGTCTTTAAATCGTAAAAAGTCCCTTTCTCTGCTGGCTGCGGCCGTGATCGTTGCCGGTCTTGGCGTTGCCTATCATCAATTTTCCGCCGAGCGTGAACCGTTAAAGCTCTACGGCAGCATCGATATGCGCACGGTGGACTTGGCTTTTGAAGAGTCGGGGCGGCTGCAAAGCGTGCTTTTTGAAGAGGGATCATCTGTTAAAGCCGGTGACTTGGTAGCAAAACTGGATAACACGCGCTACAAAATCGCGCGCGATCAGGCAGCCTCTCAAGTAGGGGTCGCTCAGGCGCAGCTCACGCTCTTACTTGCCGGTACCCGAGCTGAAGAAATCGATGTGGCTAAAGCGAGGCTTAAAGCTGCAGAAGCCAATCTCGTGCTTTCTGAGCGAACTTGCAAGCGCCACCGTGATATGGGTAAAGCCTCAAGCGCTTTGGCGCGTGATCAGGCCTGCTACAAAGCGAGCGCCGATCGCGCTTCGCGCGACGAAGCCAAGCGCATGTTGGAGATGCTTTTAGCGGGCACTCGCGCAGAAGAAATTGAAGTGGCACGAGCCACCGTCAAACAAGCCCAAACGCAATTGGCCGATGCCGAACGGGCGCTCAAAAATTGTTCGCTTTTTGCTCCGAATGACGGCGTGATCCGCACAAGGCTCAAAGAACCGGGTGATATGGTGGGCGCGAGCGCTCCGATCTATGAGATGGCTCTCATGAATCCCTTGTGGGCAAGAGTCTATATCGATGAGCCGAATTTAGGCCGCATCACGATGGGGCAAAAGGTGGCGGTGAGCGTGGACAGTTTCCCCGATAAAACCTTTGAAGCCACGGTCGGATTTATCTCTTCTGTCGCGGAATTTACGCCTAAAACGGTTCAGACAGAAGCCATTCGCACCAATCTTGTCTACGAAGTGCGTCTGACTGTTGCCGATCCCGAAGGGCTGCTGCGGTTAGGAATGCCCGTGACCGCCAGACTCTTAAATCAATAGAGGCCGCAAGTGTCTGTCGATCTTGCCTACAGTCTTCAGTCAGTGTCGCGCTTTGAAAAAGGCGCGCCGGATCCTCTTTTGCATTCGATTTCTGCAGATTTCAAAAAGGGGCAGCTCATTGCGATCGTGGGCGCTGACGGTGCGGGCAAGACTACGCTCATGCGTGTGATGTGCGGGCTTTTAAAGCCGCAGCAAGGTTCGGTGAAGATTTTCGGTAAAGAGCTTTACTCAACGGATCTTTCTCATCTTCAGGCGCTTTGCGGCTACATGCCGCAGCAGTTCGGTTTATACGCGGATCTGAGTGTTCATGAAAATCTTACGCTCTATGCGGATCTTTTCGGATTAAATGAGGCTGAGCGAAAAGAGCGCTTTGCGCAGCTTTTGGCGATGACGGGCCTGACTGACTTTACGGCGCGTCAAGCCGGCAGACTTTCAGGCGGCATGAAGCAAAAGTTGGGATTGGCCTGCGCGCTTTTAAATCGTCCGAAGATTCTTTTACTTGATGAACCGAGTGTGGGTGTTGATCCGCTTTCCCGAAAAGAGCTTTGGAATATTCTGAGAGAAAATGTGCGCGACGGCTCGATGACCGTCATTGTGGCCACAACCTATATGGATGAGGCCGCCTTGTGTGACGATGTGCTCATGATTGAAGATGGGCGTGTCGTGCTGCACGATGCGCCTTCGGCGATCAGTGCTTGGGCCGCCGGACTATGTTACGAGCTTTGCGTGCCGGAAGGTGAAAAAGTTCGTGACGTGCAGGCGCAATTTCTCGATGACGCCGATCGGGTGATTGACGCCGTGCCTCGTTCGGGAAAAGTTCGGGTACTCATTAAAAAAGGTGTGGACAAAAAAGCGCTTGAGGCCGACTACGGCTACACGCTGCTTCCCATTGAGCCCGGGCTTGAAGAAGGTTATCTGGTCAGTCGACACAGCAGAGGCAAGGAGCCTGTCAATCACCTCAGAAGTGTTCGTCAGCGATCTGTTCTTGCCAGTGAAGTCCCTCAAAAGTCGGATCAGGCTCCTACACATTGCACACAAACTAAACCGGTTGTCATTGCGAAGGATCTTGTGCGGCGCTTCGGTGCTTTTACGGCAGTGGACAAAACCTCGTTTGATGTTTATCCCGGTGAGATATTCGGTCTTCTGGGTCCGAACGGCGCGGGCAAAACCACCACTTTCAAAATGCTCTGCGGCTTGCTTACCGTGACATCGGGGGCATTGGAAGTAGCAGGTGTCAATGTTTTAAGCGCCCGAGAAGAGGCTCGCGAACGTCTGGGCTATATGTCGCAGAAGTTTGCGCTTTACGGCGACTTAAGCGTTTGGGAAAATCTTGACTTTTTCGCAAGCGCCTATGGTTTGGCGGGCGCTCAAAAAAGAGCGCGTATTGAAAGTCTTCTGGGTGAATTCGAACTCTCAGAGCTGCGTGACCGACAGGCTAAGAGCCTCTCGGGCGGCTTTAAGCAGCGCCTCGCGATGGCCGTGGCGCTCATTCATCATCCGCAATTGCTCTTTCTTGATGAGCCCACGAGCGGTGCCGATGTGCCCACACGCCGTCAATTTTGGCGCTGGATGACCGCTTTGAGTCAGGCGGGCACGACCGTGATCGTCACCACGCACTTTATGGAAGAAGCGCTTTACTGCGACAGGCTTTTAATTCAGGATGGCGGCCGCACGCTCATTATGGGAACGCCCGAAGAAGTCCGAGGCGAGAGCGCCACAATGGACGAGGCGTTCATTCGAGTTGTTGAAGAAAGCAGAAGTCACGGAGGCGGACGATGAGCGCGTGGACAGAATTTTGGCGCCACGTCTGCGCCTTGAGTCTCAAAGAAAGCCGTCAGATTCTGCGCGACAAAAGCGCGATTCTGGTGGGTGGCATTTTGCCCGTTTTGCTCATCATTTTGTTTGGCTACGGTATTTCCTTTGACGTTAAGGATATTCGTTTGGCGGTGGCTGCCTCCGAAACATCATCTGCGGCTTCGCAGTACACACAAGCTTTAACGCATAACGAGTCTTTTTCGGTGGCGGTTTATCCGAGCCGCATTGAAGCGCTTCGTGCGCTCGATCGCTTTGATGCGGAAGCCGCGCTCATTTTTGAAAAGCGACCGGATTCAGGCGAGATGCAGCTGTTAGTTAACGGAATTGATGCGCCGCGCGCTTCGATGGTGGCTAACGCCGTGCTCTCAACGATTCAGAATGCGGCAGGCACGGCGTCAACAGGGATCACTGTTGTGCCGCGCGTTTGGTTTAATGAATCGGTTGAAAGCCGCTGGTATTTGGTGCCCGGTCTGATAGTTGTGATTCTGACTATGATTGGAACGATGCTCACGGGTCTTGTGATCGCTCGCGAGTGGGAAAGGGGAACGATGGAGGCGCTTTTGGCCACACCCATATCGCCTTGGGCGCTGCTTCTTTCAAAAATCATTCCTTATTTCGCGTTGGGCGCCTTCGGGTGGCTGCTTTGTGTAGCGGCGGCCGTCTTTTGGTATGACGTGCCCGTCCGGGGCGGCTTTTGGTTGATCACCCTGTCGTCTGCGCTTTACCTTTTGGTGAGTCTTTGCATTGGGCTCGTGATTTCAGCGGCGACGCGCTCTCAGTTTTTGTCTTCGCAGATTGCGCTCTTAGCAAGCTTTCTGCCCGCTGTGATTCTCTCGGGATTTATTTTTGATTTGCGCTGCGCGCCCGCGTGGGCCGATACGCTCGCAAGACTTCTGCCGCCTGTGTATTTCCTGGAACTTTTAAAGGTCGGTTTTCTTACCGGCGGCATGCAAACGCTTGTGGTGAAAAATCTGCTCGTGCTTGCGGTTTACGCTGTGGGGCTTTTGCTCTTGGCCCGAAGCCTTTGTCAAAAGAGGGTGCGGCCATGATGAGTAAACGAATGATTCGCATGCGAGCGCTCGTGAGAAAAGAGCTCTTAGCGACGCTTAAAGAAAAAACAAGCCGCATGATTTTGGTGGGGCCGCTTCTGTTGTACATTCTTTTATTCGGTTACATCGCAAGCTTTAACCTCAACCATATTCCCTACGCGCTTTGCGATCTCTCGGGTTCGGAAGCATCCAGTCAGTTTATCCGGGCGATCGACAACAATCGGATTTTTGAGCGTGTCGCAACCGTGCAAAGTGTGAATCAAATCGCAGCGGTGATGGATGAAGGCGAAGCATTATTGACGGTTGTGATTGAGCCGCAATTTGCCCGTCACCTCAAAGAGGGGAAAGAGGCGCGCGTGCAGGTGGCAATTGACGGGCGAAATTCCACCACGGCTCAGCTTGCCGCAGGCTACCTTACCCAAATTGCGCAGACGATGAACGCAACGCTATCGGGCGTGCCCGAAGCTGTCAAAACGCGCTTTCTATTTAATCCCAACCTGATCACTCAGTGGTTCATCATGCCGGGGCTTATTGTGATGCTCTCAATGCTGCAGGTAGTGGTGCTTTCGGCGCTCTCGGTAGCGCGTGAGCGCGAACAGGGAACGTTTGAACAGCTTTTAGTTTCGCCCTACAACACGCTTGAATTGGTCGCGGCCAAATCCATAGCGCCGATCCTGATCGGGCTTTTCCAAAGCACGCTCATCTTCTTAGTGGATTTGTATTGGTTTGAAATCCCGATGGGCGGCAGCGTATTGGCGATGTATTTCGTTTTGTTCCTTTTCATCCTCTCTGTAGTTGGCCTGGGGTTGGCCGTTTCGGCCTACAGCCAGACGATGCAGCAGGGACTTTTGATTGTTTTTGTATTTTTGGTGCCGATGGTGCTTCTGTCGGGGTTGTTCGCGCCGGTTGAAAACATGCCTGAGTGGATTCAGATGCTGACCTATCTTGATCCGCTTCGGTTTACGTTATCGGCCGTGAGGCGGATATACCTTGCGGGAGCGCCGCTGTCTGCAGTGCTGCCTTCAATGTGGCCGGTGATCGCCATGACCGCGTTGTCGCTGCCTGCGGCGTATTACTTTTTTAAGAAACGACTATGAGAAAACAAACAGCACGAATCCGCGGTGACGGAGAAAAAACTCGGGAAGCGTTGATTGAAGCGGCCGGTGAATTGGCCGCCGAGCGCGGCTGGGCTAATGTCGCGGCCAGAGACGTCTGCGATCTGGCGGGTGTTAACTGCGCAAGCGTCAACTATTGGTTTGGCGGCAGAGATCAGCTCTATGAAGCGGTGCTCTCGCGAATTCCCGATACGATTTTCAGCCAAGAGCTCGAAATTGAGATGGTGCAGTATGAGACGGCGGAAGAAGCGCTTCGTTATTTTGTAACGCACCATTTAATGCATTCTGAGGATAAGCGCAGCTGGCCCATGCGTGTGTGGGCGCGTGAGGTAACAGCGACGCCCTCGGCGAACCTTTTGGCAATGGCCCGCAAGATCGGCGTGGTACGCATCAAGGCGCTGCAGCAGTTCTTCGCGGATTATCTGGGCATTGAAGACTATCGGGATACGCGAGTGGGGGCGGCCTTTATCACCACCATGTCGGCTGTTTTAATCCATATGCTCATCGCTCCCGAATTGCGCAATATCGTGATTCCCGGATTTGAAAAAGAACCCGAGAAAATGCGCGAGCTTATTGTTCGGCAGGTGATGGCGGGGCTGGCGGCAAGGCGCGATGAAATCGCACGAGAAAAAGCATCAGCTCGTTAAGTAAGGCGGTGACTATTTTTTGTTTTGAGAAAGGCCGAATGCTCATTTATTGCAAATTTGATCTTTTTCGCTGACAAAAGTTAATAAAAATTTGAAAATTGCATAAAAATTTTGAGTATTTTTAAAAATTGATAGAAAAAACGAGTGAATTTCTCAAAATGCTACTTTTTTTGATTTGTTAGGATTTTTTTTTCAAGAATCCCGGCCTAACAGCAAAAAACTGGAAAAACTAAAAAAGAAGCGCGAGTGTTCGCGCTTCAATGATCAGATGATTTTGTTGGGCGCGGTGCCGGTGGCCAGGAACGCCTGAATGTTCTCAAGCGCCTGCTCGCCCACGCTGTCTCTGGCTTCAAAAGTGGAACTTGCCACGTGCGGCGTGATGATGAGGTTCTCGATGCCGCAAAGGTCGGAATTGATCGCGGGCTCACCTTCAAACACATCAATGGCGGCGCCCGCAATGCGTTTTTCTTTAAGCGCCTCGATTAAAGCATTCGTATCAATCAGCTCGCCTCGGCCGATATTGATCAGAAAACCTTCGGCTCCGAGCGCCTCAAGCACGTCTTTGCTGACAATGTGATGAGTGCTTGCTCCGCCCGGCATCGCAAGCACTAAATAATCACACCAGCGGGCAAGGTCCGTGAGGTTTTCAAATTTTTGATACTTTCCTTCATGGGCTTTCAAATCGGTGTAGCCGATTGACATCTTAAAGCCTTCGGCTCTGCGGGCGATTTCGCGCCCGATGTGCCCCAGACCCGCAACACCGAGCTTTTTACCGGTGATGCGACGCGAAAGCGGAAAGCCTGAGAAGGTGCGAAGTTTTTCCCGCGCGTGATCGTAAGCATGGGGAATTTGGCGCGAGAGCGCGCAAAGAAGCGCCCAGGCAAAATCGGCCACGTCGTCGCTTGTCGCTGTCGGCGCATTGGCAAAGACGATGCCGCGGCGCTTGACTTCTTCAAGATCAACTTTGTCAAAACCCACGCCAAGGCTTGCGGCCATTTTCAGATTAGGCAGTAAATCAAAAAGCGCCTTATCCATCTTAACGGTGGGTGAGGTGACAACAATTTGCACATCCTGTAGCGATTGCTTTTGCTCTTCTGTGAGCTCTGTCCAAAAGACGACTTCGGCGATGCCGCTTAACCCTTGAGCTAAAGGAGCGGGCAGGGGTTTTGGGAAAAAACTAACGATGCGCATGGGAAATCCTTATTCGTCGATTTCTTTTTCAAGCACTACTTCGGGTTTGACCAATTGGTGAATAAGACGGTAGAGCTCGCGGGCACTCTTGGGCGGCTTATTGAGCTGCGCCTCTTTACGCGCGGCGCGGATCGTCTGACGGAGGGTCTGCACATCGACTTCGGGGAAGTCTTTGATGAAATCGGTGAGCGCTGCGTCTTCAGCAATCAATTTGTCGCGCAGGCGTTCGGCGCGGTGATGAGCGGCCACGGCCGCGCGGCTTTCACCGGTTGCCATGTCAATCGCTTCACGAACTTTTTGCGGATCAAGACCATTCATGCGTTTGCCGATGAGCTGAAGCTGGCGGCGCTGCGCACCAAATGAGCGCATTTTCGCGTACTCATCAATGGCTTCGCGCACGTCTTCAGGCAGCGGAATACGGTTTAAGGTCTCGGCGCCAAGCTTAGTCATCTCTTTGCCGAGATCCTGCAGAGCCTGCAGCTCACGCTTAATTTGAGATTTGCTCGGGCGGTCGTAACCGTCTTCTTCATCATCGAACTCTTCGCGGGTGTCTTGATATTGCGCCATGATTTCCTATCCTAAAAGCTATTAGCGGATTTTAACTTGAAAATATTATTATTGAAGATTGATCTATTGAAAGAGAATTTCCGTGAGCGATATCGTTAAAACGTTTCCGAATTCCCCCTTTGAATTGCACGCGCCCTATGAGCCTTCGGGTGATCAGCCGCAGGCAATCGAGGAGTTAAACGAGGGGCTTGAGAGCGGTCTGGCTTTTCAGACGCTCTTAGGCGTGACCGGTTCGGGCAAAACCTTTACGATGGCCAATGTCATCGCAAGGCAGGGCGTGCCCGCGCTCATCATGGCGCCCAATAAGACGTTGGCCGCTCAGCTTTATTCCGAAATGCGGGAATTCTTTCCGAATAACGCGGTTGAGTACTTCGTCTCTTACTACGATTACTATCAGCCCGAAGCCTATGTGCCGAGCCGCGATCTTTTCATTGAAAAAGATTCTGCGATTAATGAACATATCGAACAGATGCGGCTTGCGGCTACCAAAAGCATTCTTGAGCGGCGTGACACGATTATCGTGGGCACGGTTTCAGCGATTTACGGTATCGGCAAACCGGAGAGCTACACGCAGATGCGCTTGATCATGCGCACGGGCGATCTCAAGAGCCGCTCGGACTTTATTTCGCAGCTTGTGCGCATGCAATATAAGCGAAGCGAAATGGATTTCGCACGCGGCACTTTCCGGGTGCGGGGCGACACCATCGATGTGTTTCCGGCCGAGCACGCCGAGATGGCCCTGCGGTTTGAACTCTTTGACGATGAACTGGAATCAATTGCGCTTTTTGATCCGCTCACAGGAAAAATCGCGCAAAAAGTCACCCGCTTTGTGATTTATCCTGCAAGCCACTACGTGACGCCGCGCGACGAGATCGTGCGCGCCATCGGCACTATTAAAGAAGAGCTTCGCGAGCGCAAAAAAGAATTCTTAGACGAGGGCAAACTCGTTGAAGCGCAGCGGCTTGAGCAGCGCACGCTTTTTGATTTGGAAATGCTCGATCAAGTGGGCTTTTGCAAAGGCATTGAAAACTACTCGCGGCACTTGACGGGATTGGCGCCCGGTGTGGCGCCGCCCTGTTTGATTGACTATCTGCCCTCGGACTGCCTGATGTTTTTTGATGAATCGCACGTGATGATGGGGCAGTTGGGCGGCATGTACCGAGGCGACCGTTCGAGAAAAGAAACGCTCGTGCTCTACGGTTTCCGTCTGCCTTCTGCTTTGGATAACCGCCCGCTTCGTTTTGATGAATTTGAGCGCAAGATGCGCCGCAGCATCTTTGTTTCGGCAACCCCCGCGGACTATGAACTGGAACACTCCTCGCAAGTGGTCGAGCAGGTGGTGCGTCCCACGGGTCTTGTTGACCCGGAAGTGATCGTGCGGCCGGCCTCTACCCAAGTTGATGATGTGCTCTCGGAAATTAATGAGCGCGTGAAAAAGCACGAACGGGTGCTCGTGACAACACTCACCAAACGCATGGCCGAAGACCTCACGGACTTTTTAAACGATAACGGTGTGAAGGTCCGATACCTTCACTCTGATATTGATACGGTCGAGCGCGTGGAAATCATTCGGGATTTGCGCGCGGGCGTTTTTGATGTGTTGGTTGGCATCAACCTTTTGCGTGAAGGTCTGGATATTCCGGAAGTGTCACTCGTGGCGATTCTGGACGCAGATAAGGAAGGCTTTTTAAGAAGCGAGCGCTCGCTTATTCAGACGATTGGCCGCGCGGCAAGAAACGTCGCGGGCACTGCGATTTTGTACGCCGATAAGATGACCGATTCGATGAAGCGCGCAATCGGCGAAACCGAAAGACGCCGCGCCAAACAAAAGGCTTATAACGAAGCGCACGGCATCACGCCCAAGAGCGTGAAAAAAGAAGTCCGCGACATTATCGACGGCGTGTACCGGCCTGATGCGCCAAGCCGCGAGGATATCGCTGAAAATGTTGGCTCGCTCACCCAAAAAGAACTCTCGGCTCAAATTAAAAAACTTGAAAAAGAAATGTACGAGCACGCGAAGAATCTCGACTTTGAAAAAGCCGCGGCCGTGCGTGATCAGTTGGCCGAACTTAAAAGCCGGGTGCTGGGGGCGGCCAATCCCACGGAAACCTGATGAGCTCAGCGTGAAAGGTTGTTCTAAAATTTCTGAAATTGGAATTTGTTGAAGAAGGATAAAAAATGACGGTAACCACCACGATTCACACGGAAATGCGTCGGCATGACCGAGCGGTTGACGATCCCACCATCATTAAGGCGTTTTTGCATCGCTGCAAAATGATCGTGCTCTCCATTCACGATGAACCCTTCCCGTACATCGTGCCTTTGAGCTACGGCTATGAGCTCACCGATGACGGTTTGATTATTTATTTCCATGGTGCCGCGGTCGGCCACAAAGTGGATCTTTACCGCAAAAATCCACATGTGAGTTTCTGTCTGGCAGAACCCGCTGCGACCATTATTGAAGACGATCCCGTGTGCAATTCCGGTCAAAATTATTTCTCCGTGGTGGGGCGCGGTGTGATGGAAGAGCTCAAAGGTGAAGATCGCGTCAAGGCGATGGACTCCATTATGCACCACTACATGGGTGATAACGGTGAATTCTCGTGGACGTATCCCAAGCAGATGTTAGACAGCATGGCTTTCTGGGCGCTTCGCGTGCATGAACTTTCTGCGAAGACCCGTCAGGTGATGGCAACGAGATAGTCGGCCCATCATGCAGTCTTTCCACGATTTAGTGGGCGGTTTTCATCATTTCCGCTCAAACTATTTTTTGAAGGAAAAAGAGTTTTTCGAGGCGCTTGCGCACTCGCAAAATCCGAAGACTCTTGTGATCGCTTGCTGCGACTCGAGAACCGATCCTGCGATCGTGCTGCGCTGCAAACCGGGCGACCTTTTTGTTGTCAGAAGCGTGGCGGCGATTGTGCCGCCGCCAGAGAAAGCCGGGGAGTACGACGCCGTGATGGCTGCAGTTGAATACGGTGTTAAACATCTCAACGTAGAAAATATCGTTGTGATGGGACACTCCAACTGCGGCGGCATCGCAGGTCTTTTTAATCCGAAAGCCATTGAGCGGGAACACTTTATCAATCGCTGGGTGTCGCTTGCGTGCTCGGCCGTACACGAAGTTGTGCAAGAAAACGCCGATTTAGCGCCGGAGCAGCAGCGGCGTTTGTCTGAAGAAGCGGCGGTGCTTTTGTCTTTGGAAAATTTGCTTTCTTATGACTGGGTGGAAGAGGCGGTTCAGTCAGGTTCTCTTGCATTGCATGCGCTCTACTACGATATGGCAACAGGCTCGCTTAACGTTTGGAACAGTGCGTTGGAAGATTTTGAAGCCGTAACAAAATAATTAGAGTGTTTTTATTCCTCGAAAGGAATATTTATGTTAATATCCTTCAAAAGGAATATTTTAAAAATATGTATTTCGAGGGATAAATGATTGTCGCAACTCCTAAAGCATTGGCTGCGTGGTACAAGAGTGTCCGCACAACGAAAGGTTTGACTCAAACGGAAGTGGCGGATCGCTGTTTGATGACTCAAAAACAGATTTCAGAGTTTGAAAACGGTAAGCTCAATGTGACGATGAGCACGCTTTTTCGCCTTTTAAATGCAGTGCAACTCAATATTAATTTGGTTGAATTCAAAACGAATAGTGATGGGAGAGGACAATGAGATCAGAATCAGCTTTTTTAAATGTTTTTTTTGAATGATCGCATTGTCGGGCGCTTAGAAAAGACGAACTCTGGACAGATGCAATTTTTCTACGATTCATCGTGGCTGAACTTTGAGCAAAGCCTTCCTATTTCTCTTTCGATGCCTTTAACATCAAATGTCTATATGGGAGAAGTTGTTGAATCGTATTTCAGAAATTTGTTGCCAGATAGTCAACTTATACTGAATCGAATTCGATCAAGATTGAGGATTTCAAGTACGCATCCTTTTGACTTGTTAGCTTCAATTGGAAGAGATTGTGTGGGAGCTTTGCAGTTTTTAAAGCCGACCGAAACACCTGAAAAAATTGAATGCGATAAAAAAGCGCTTTCCGATTCTGAAATTGAGCATTTCCGCCCCCATTTTTGAGTCAATCAAAAAAAGTCTCAAAAAATACGCCTGTATTTTGAACATTAAAGCCGGATGTTTAAAACATCCGGCGAATTTTCTGTTTTATTTCAAAAATTCAATGACGCGTTCTCGCGGCAGGCGTGATTTCGGCCGTTTGGCGTTGGAGTCGTTTTCCGCGCGATAGCCGAGCGCCATGGCAACAACGGACCGTTCGCCTTTGGCTTTGAAGCCGAAAATTTCGTCAAGCTTTTCAAATTCCAAGCCGCCTAAAATCGTGGAGTCCACACCAATTGCGGCCGCGGCAACTGTCAAACACCCCAATGCAATGAATGCTTGATTGCTTGTGTACAAAAGCATCCCTTGGGGATCGTTGTCAAATTTGCCCGCATAGGTTTGGCGAATGGCATCCGGCCGCTCCGTGCTGTTCCAGCCCTTGTACCGTCCGTCGGCTTCTTCCTGAGCATAGAGCTCATCAAAATAGTCTTTGGAAAAATGCGTGGGGACGGTAAAGATGATAAATTGCGGCGCCTTCATGCGTTCAATGTTGAAGTCTTTGACCGCGGGCATCATTTTTTCTTTTGCCTCGGGTGTATCCACAACATAGAACTTCCAAGGCTGGATATTCGTTGAAGAGGGCGACAAGCGCAAAACTTCAAGCAACGTTGCCATATCCGCGTCACTTACGCGTCGGTTCGGATCGTAGTGTTTTGTGGTGTAGCGTGTGCGCATCAATTCCAGAATATCCATTTTTTGCCTCTTAGAATTTCTTTGCGATTAAAACACGAAGGGCGCCGGAGCCCCCTTCTTCAGCAGGGGCCTGAACGAAAGCCTGCACTTCGCGCATCTGACGAAGCCAGCGGCGAACCAGTCCCTTTAATACCGGCCCTTCTTCGCCGCTATTGATGCCTTTGCCGGTGACAATTCTCACGCAACGCACGTGCGCTTCACGCGCCTGAAGAATAAAGTCAACGAGTGCGCGGCGTGCTTCTTCGGTGCGATAGCCGTGCAGATCCAAGTGCGCGCCAACGGGCCACAAACCCCGGGAAAGTTTTTGCGCGAGGTCAACGCCGCAGCCCACCGCGATGTATTCCCGATCGCCCCAGTCGTCGGCGCTTGCGCCATCGTAGTTATCCGACAGTCCCACTTCCGCGCGAAGCTTCACAGGCGTCTGCGCCACAATCGGGCGAGGGGGCTTTTTAGCGGGCTGCGCCCGATCATTTTTGCCGTCCAAACGCACCACCCCCAGGCGCTGCATTTCTTTTTCAAAAAGATCTTTTTCGGAGGCGTCGCGTTCAGCGGGTGTCACACCGATTCTTTTCATTTCAGCGGCAAAAAGCGCGCGATCGTCTTCAGCCTTTTCGCGGCGCTCCAATCGCTGCGCGGCTTCTTTTTCACGGATGGCGCTTTCTTCTGAAAGCCTCGCCTTCATGCCTTTTAAGGCTTCAAAGCCTTTGGCTCGCATCGTTTTACTCCAAACTTTCCAAATAACGCTGCACGTCCAGTGCGGCCATGCAGCCCGTTGCGGCGCTTGTGACCGCTTGACGATAGACCGGATCCTGGCAGTCGCCTGCGGCAAAAACGCCTTCGATGTTGGTCGCGGTGGCCGCGTGAGTGCCCGTGCCTTGAGTGACGATATAACCGTCCTTTAATTCAAGCTCATCGGCAAAAATCTGCGTGTTGGGGGAGTGGCCGATCGCAATAAAGAGCCCGTCCAGATCAATGCTTTCATCGGCTTCGCCCTTGGTGCTCTTTAAAAGAACGCCGGTGACGCCCTGATCATTGCCCATCACCTCTTTGACTTCGCGGAACAAGTGCAGAACAACTTTTCCTTCTTCAACCGCGTGCATGAGCTTGGTGACCATGATGGGTTCGGCCTTGAATTGATCGCGCCGATGCACGAGGTGCACTACGCTTGCGATATTGGCCAGGTAGAGCGCTTCTTCAAGCGCGGCGTTGCCGCCGCCCACGACAGCGACCGGTTTTTTACGATAGAAGAACCCGTCGCAGGTGGCGCAGGCTGAAACGCCGCGGCCTTTGAATCGCGTTTCGGATTCCAAGCCCAAATACTTAGCGCTTGCCCCTGTTGCGATGATGAGCGCGTCACACGTGAATGTTTTCCCGGAATCGGCTTCCAGACGAATCGGCTTTTCTTTCAAATGGGCTTTGAGCACAACGTCATATTCAATGCGTGTGCCGAAACGCACCGCGTGATCCATGAAGCGCTGCATGAGTTCAGCGCCGCCTGTGCCGTTGACGTCAGCGGGCCAATTTTCAATTTCTGAGGTGGTCATGAGTTGTCCGCCTTGCTCCATCCCGGTGATCAAAAGCGGATTAAGGTTGGCGCGGGCAGCATAGACCGCGGCGGTGTAGCCTGCGGGGCCCGAGCCGATGATAATGAGTTTTTCGTGTTGAACGGTTTCAGACATGATGCAAACCTCACTGAATTTTTTTGACTAACTTTTCTATTGTATTCGACTTGAAGAACCAAAAGATCGGAAAAATTGCAAACAATGGTCAGGAAGACTTCAAAGGCACATTAAAGTACGTAAAATATGACGGTTAATTCCAGATGTGTGATTGATGAAGAAACCAGCCATTATCAAAGAAAAAGCGAAAAAGGATATTCTCCGACCGCTTCGCCGCAAAGCCGCCCCCAAAAACGCGGCTGTGACAGTGAGCGCGGTGACAAGTGATCCGGCCACCCCCGAACCCAAGAAATTGAAGTTGGGCACGGTGCTTGGCGTGTGCCTGTTGGTCTGCTCGGTGCTCTACCTGCTCATGCTTTTGTCGTACAACCAAGCCGATCCCTCATTTTCGCACGCGGCTCCGAACGCAACGCCTAAAAACCTGATCGGTCTTGTGGGCGCTTGGGTGTCTGATATTGCCTTGTTTGCATTGGGATGGTCCGCCTATTGGCTTGTGCCCGTGGGGCTTATGTGCGCCTGGCGCTACCTCTATCCGCATTACAAGAAAGCCGCTTTTGGCAAGATTATCCATCTTTTCGGTCTTGCGCTTTTGCTTTGCGCAAGCACCTCTCTTGAAGCGCTGCGCCTTTATTACCTCGCTGAGCCTTTGCCTGGACTTTCGGGCGGTGTTTTGGGGCAGGCTCTTATGACCGCCTCGGTGCCTGTTGTGGGCGCGCTCGGCATGACAATTTTGATGGTGATTTTCGCGCTTTGGGGCGCGGCCATCTTCTTTGATTTTTCCTGGTTAAGTGTGGCTGAAAAAATCGGCACGCGTCTTGAACGCGTTTGGCACATTCTCACCAATCGTCACGAAGCCAAGGTTGAAGAGAAAAAGGTTCAGAGCGCCAAAGAAGAACTTGTGCAGCAGGTTTTGCAGGAGCCTGTGAAGGTTGAACAGATTGAAGCTGAGCCCAAGGCGGCTGAAAAAGAAAAAGAAGAGCCGCCCGCTGCGGCACCCGCTCCGACGCCAGCTTCTGCGCCGCGTCCTGTGATTAATCCGCAGGCGACGGTGAAGCAATCTGAAGTGGCGCTTGAAGCGCAGCAAGACAGTCTTTTTGAAGATACGGTCGCGCAGCCCGTGCGGCCGTCGCTTAAACTTTTTGATCCGGCGGGCAACTCCGAACCCTCGATTGATAAAGCGTCGCTTGCGGTGATGAGCGGTTTGATTGAAAGTAAGCTCGCAAGCTACGGCGTTTCCGTGAAGGTGAAAGCCGCCAATCCGGGCCCCGTTGTGACGCGCTATGAAATTGAACTGGCCGAAGGCGTGAAAAGCGCAAGCGTAAAGAGTCTTGAATCGGACTTGGCGCGCGTATTGAGCGTGCAGTCTGTGCGTGTGCTCGATACGGTGCCTAATACTCCTTACATGGGTATTGAAGTGCCGAATCCGCGCCGTCAGCTTGTCCGCATCTCTGAGCTTTTGGGCTCCCAGGATTTCGCAAAATCCAAGGCATTGCTTCCGCTTTGCTTGGGCAAACGTATCACGGGCGAACCCTTTGTGGTGGACTTGGCCAAGATGCCTCACTTGCTCGTTGCCGGTACCACGGGTTCGGGTAAGTCGGTGGGCGTCAACAGCATGATTTTGTCGCTCCTTTATAAGTTTGAACCCGCCAATTTGCGCTTGATTTTGATTGACCCGAAGAAAGTGGAATTCGCTTACTACGAGGATATTCCGCATTTGCTCTGCCCAGTGGTCGATCAGATGAATGAGGCCAAGCACGGTCTGCAGTGGTGCGTCAAAGAAATGGAACGCCGCTATAAGTTGGCCCACAGCATCAAGGTGAGAAACCTTGAAAGCTATAACGCGAAGATCCGTGAAGCGAAGGCCGCTGGTGTACCGCTCATGAATCCGCTTGCGCAAAACGCGGGCGAAGAAGTTGAGTTGGAAGAGCTGCCCTATATCGTTGTCGTGGTCGACGAATTGGCCGACCTTTTGATGATCGATAAGAAGGGCGTGGAAGAGTCGCTTATCCGCTTGGCGCAAAAAGCGCGCGCCGCGGGCATTCACTTGATTCTTGCCACGCAGCGCCCGAGCGCGGATGTGATCTCGGGCCTTCTTCGCACCAATATTCCGTCGCGCGCGGCCTTCCAGGTGGCTACGGGCTCCGACAGCCGCATTATTTTGGACCAAACGGGCGCTGAAAACCTTTTGGGTAACGGCGACTTCCTCTTTAAGATGCCGAGCCTTCAGGTGCTCGAACGTATCCAAGGCGCCTATGTGACAGACGAAGAACTTGAGCGCGTCACGCAGTCGCTGCGCCAGATGGCTAAACCCAACTACGTTGATGACGTGCTTGTCGCTGAGGAAGAAGAACCCGCGATGGATGATGAGCCTCGCGGCACCAATGGCGGCAAGAAAGATCCCTTGTTTGATAAGGCCGTGCAGATTGTGGTTGAAAGCAACAAGTGTTCGGTCACCTATCTGCAAAGACGCTTGGGCGTGGGTTATCCGCGCGCGGCCAATATTGTTGAAGACATGGAAGCCGAGGGCATTGTGAGCCCCGCGGATTCAAGCGGCCGCCGCACGATCAACGCGCGAAAGAATGAGGATCTGTGATGAAAAACATTCTGAAAATCGCGTTATTTTCCGCCTCGCTTTCAATTAGCGCTTTAGCACACGCTGCGGCGACCGATGATTTGGGGCGCTTTTTAAAGTCGGTCACAAGCGCTCAAGGGACTTTTGAGCAAAAAGTTTTTACGCGCGAAGGGGAAAATAAAGACGCCGCGGGGACGGGGACATTTGCTTTTCAGCGTCCCGGGAAATTCCGTTGGCACTACAGTGCTCCCTTTGAAGAGCTGATGCTCACTGACGGCAAGACGCTTTGGCTTTATGACACGGAACTTGCGCAGGTGACGGTGAAGGCGCTTCGCGGGGCGATTCCGGCTTCTCCCGCTTCGCTTTTATTCGGTGAGAAAGATTTCAGACGCGATTTCAACGTTGAAAATCTTCCTTCAAAAGACGGGTTGGACTGGTTAAAGGCCACGCCCAAAGATGAAACCTCTGCGTTTTCAGAAGTGCGGATCGGCTTTAAAGCGGGGCTGCCTCGGGAGATGACGCTTGAAGATAATTTCGGACAGCAGACGCACTTGACCTTTGGAGAATTTAAGACAAATGTGAAGCTCAAAGCCTCGGACTTCACCTTTAAGGTTCCCAAAGGGGTCGATGTGCTGGAAGATAAAACCGCTTTCTAACAGACTCGAATAAAACGAAAAATCCGATCCGGTTTTGAGCCGCGATCGGATTTTTCTTGTTTGGGGAAAGGCGTATCAGGTTTTAGCTTGCCACGGCTCCTGAGTGGCTGCTGCCCGTACCTTTTTGCAAGTTGGTGCGCTTCATCTTTTGCGTCAAGTGATAGATCACGTAGCAGAGCACCGTAAAGGGCACGCCGCAGTAAAGCGCGATGCGCTGTGCGGGGTCGATGCCCATGCCGATCATGACGACCACGCACATCGTGCCGCCCAAAATCGGAACCCACGGGAACCACGGGCTCTTGTACTTGAGCTCAGAGAGGCTGCGGCCGGAGGCCACGAATTGCTTTCTGAAGCGGTAGTGGGCGATGCAGATGCTAAGCCATACAGCCACCGTGGAAAAACCCACGATCGAAGTGAGGATCACAAACACGGTGTCGGCGGCCATGACGCTCGAAGCCAGGGCCAAGAGACCGCCCAGCATGCTGAAAGCCAGGGCGTTTACCGGCACGCCGCGCTTATTGAGCTTAGCCAAACCCGCGGGCATCATGCCGTCGTGACCCAGGGACCACACCATGCGGCCGGAAGCGAAAAGCCCGGTGTTGGCCGAAGACAGAATCGCCGTGATGATCACAAAATTGAAGATGTCAGCGGCGTACGGGATCCCCATTTGTTCAAAAACGGTGATAAAGGGGCTCTTCGAAACTGTGGCAGCTTCAGAGGGCAAAAGCGTTGCGACGATAAGCACCGTGCCCACAAAGAAGACGACCAAGCGCAAAAGGGAAGCGCGCACCGCCATCGGGATCACCTTTTCGGGGTTGTTCGTTTCGCCCGCGGCCACACCGATCAATTCCGTACCGGAATAGGCAAAGCAGACCGTCACCATCGTGAAAAGAAGGGGCGTGATGCCGTTGGGCAAAAGACCGCCTTCGCCCACGAGGTGCGTGAGGCCCGGAGAACCCGATTCGCCGAACGGGATCACATCAAAGAATGCGCAGGCGCCCAAGACGATGAAGATCTGGATCGTCACCACTTTGATGATCGAGAGGAAAAACTCGCTTTCAGCGAAAAAGCGCGTATCCACGACATTCAAAAGGAAGATGATCGTGCCGAAAATCAAGCACCAGGTCCAGACCGGCACCTGCGGGAACCAGTACTGCATGGCAAAGCCCACGGCCGTGAAAGCGGTGCCGAGCGTTACCGTCCAGTTGAGCCAATACAGCCACGCCACGGCATAGCCTGAGGCAGGCGAAATGTACTTGCTTGCGTATAAGTGAAAAGAACCGGGTTCCGGGTGCGCCACGGAGAGTTCTCCGAGACTTAACATGATCAGATACACCATGAAGGCGCCGATCAAGTAAGCCAGCACGGTGCCGAAGGCGCCGACGTTGGCAATGATATGACCCGTTCCAAAAAAGAGTCCGCTGCCGATCACGCCGCCAAGACTCAACATGATAAGGTGGCGCAATTGCATCGAGCGTTGAAATTGGGACTCGTTGTTCGCCGTAATCTTTTGGGAGCTCATAATGCCTTTCCCCCAAAGTGCCGTTGCTGCGTTCTAGCGCCGAGGGTATAGGCTTTTACCCAAGGACTCAGGATCTTGTCTTCGACGAGTAGTTTCTCGCTTCGAAGCTAGTCCGACAGCTGCGACTTGTTTACAAAAGATGTTCGTCGTCCAAACGTCCATCTTGCGTTTTTCTCGGAGGTTGTCTCCCCCGATACGGTGGTCAACTCGCTTTACAGTTTTTAATCGTTTGACAGCGCGATATTAGGGATAAATGATCGCGTTGGCAATAGCAGGACGAATTTTTTTTTCATGCTGTAAAGCAATACACAATATATACCATGAATAGTTTCTGTGTGGGCACATTTTCTACCTATGGTGTGTCATTTAGGGAACAGGAAAATCGGTTCTCTAGAGAAATCCTCTTAGCAAAGAGCAACTTCAGACGTTTAAAATGAAGCTGTTTTTGTTTGAAAAAGAGGTCAAAAATGTCTGACACAATGTGGGGCGGCCGCTTTGATCTTCCGATGGATCATTTGGTGCAGGAATTCAACGCGACCATTTTGATTGAAAAGCGCGTGACGCCTTTTTCCATTATCGGCAGCACGGCGCATGTGCATATGCTTGCCGCGCAAAAGATTTTGACAGAAAGTGAAGCGCAGGAAATTTTGAAGGGTTTGGATGCTGTCCGCCGTGAGGTTGAGGACGGCAAATTTGTATTTGATGTGGCAGACGAAGACATTCAGATGGCCATTGAACGTCGTGTCACGGAACTCGTGGGACCAGTGGGCGGTAAGATGCACACCGCGCGCTCAAGAAACGATCAGGCGCAGCTTGATGTCAGACTTTACACGCGCCACGCCATCGCGGAAATCATTAAAGCCATCCGCGATCTTCAGCGTGCGATCATCGCCAAAGCCGAACAATACATGGGCGTGATGTTCCCGGGTTACACGCATTTCCAAACCGGTCAGCCTATTTTGTTCTCGCATTGGATGATGGCTTATTTTTGGATGCTGGAGCGCGACATCGGCCGCTTTGAAGACGCCTATAAGCGTTTAAATGTCTGCCCTTTGGGCGCAGCCGCCATGGCAGGAACCACTTTCCCGATTGACCGCGAGATGACCGCAAAGGAAATGGGTTTTGAGGGCCCAAGCGAAAACTCTGTGGATACGATCGGAGACCGTGATCATTTGATTGAAACGGACTCTGCCGCGGCAATCTGCATGATGCATTTGAGCCGTCTTTGTGAAGAAATTGTGCTTTTCGCAAGCCAAGACATTCACTTCTTTGAGCTCTCGGACGATTTCTGTACGGGCTCTTCCATCATGCCCAATAAAAAGAATCCGGATATCGCTGAAAAAATCCGCGGCAAAGCGGGCCGCGTTTTCGGCAACCTCCAGGCAATGCTCACGATGATGAAGGGGCTGCCCCTGGCGTTTAACACCGATATGAGTGAAGATAAGGAGCCCACCTTTGACTCGGTTGACACACTTCACATGAGTCTCAGAATCTTAAAGCCCATGCTCGAGAAGATGAGCGTGGACGCGGAAGCCGCCCGCAAGGGCGCGGGCCGTGGCTACTCCAACGCCACGGACCTTGCCGACTACCTTGCCCGCAAAGGCATTCCTTTCCGTCAGGCGCATCACATTGTGGGTCATATCGTTAATTACTGCGTTAAGCACAACACCGATCTGGAACGCATGACGCACGAAGAATATAAGCAATTCTCGGACGCGATCGGCGACGATATTCATGACTTCATTACGCTTGAAGCGTGCGTGGCCGCGCGCCGCTCTTTTGGCGGCACGGCGCCCGAACAGGTGACGCGCCAAATTGAACGCGCGAAGGCTCGTTTAGAAATTAAACACTGCGGAGTTTAAAGATGGCTGTGTTGACAATGACAGAGGACGATGTCCTTCAAGTGCTCCCGAAGGTGGATGTTTTCTCCACGGTGGAATCGATGTTCGGCGCCTTGGGACGCGGTGAGGCGCTGCAGCCCAAGCAGGTGCAGACGCTGTTTCCGGGCGATAAAGGTGACTTTATCAACTACACCGGCGTTTGGATGAGCGCGGGTGTCTATGGCGTGAAAACGTCGCCTTTCATTATTCAGGAAAAAGGCTATACGGTCACCGCCTGGACGCTTTTAATGTCTACCGAAACCGGCAAACCGCTTTTGTTGGTGGATAGTTCTCGCTTGACGCTTGAGCGCACAGCGGCGACCACCGCTGTTGCCGTAAAGTATTTGGCAAAAGCCGATGCAAAGCGATTAGCTGTGATCGGAACGGGTCCTCAGGCGCTCGCGCACATCCGTTATGTGAGCGGCTTGAGAAAGTGGGAGAGCATTCGCGTTTGGTCGCTTAACGCGCACGAATTAAGTGAAGAAAGACGTGAGCAATTTTTGAAGGCCGGTAATGGCGCGTTGGAATTTGTCGACTCCAAAGAAAAAGCGCTTGAAGCGGCTGACGTGATTTTGCTTTGCACAAGCGCCGCCTGCCCTGTGGTTTCTGCCAAAGATATTGAAGGCGCGCCTTTGATTACGTCCATTTCAACAAATGCGCCAGGCGCGCACGAAATTGATCCGGCGATGCTAGCCTCCATGGATGTTTACTGCGACTGCACCGAGGCGACCGCGACGGTCGCAGGCGAAATGAAATTGGCAATCAAAGACCATTCTTGGAAACCCGAAGACGTCAAGGGTGATTTGGGCGCGCTTGTGAGCGGTAAGTGTGAAAAACCTGCTTACGATAAACCGGTCTTTTTCCGCTCCATCGGCCAGGGACTTGAAGATGTGGCCGTGGCGCTCGCTGTCTACAAAGAAATGAAAGGGGAATAAAAGTGAAGATTGAATCCTTTGGCGTAGAGCAGTGGATGAACGAATGGGAAACAAAATGTGCCTATAACGTTGCAGAAACCTGTGTGGAATCGGTGACGGTTGAAGAGCTCTTGAAGATGGCAGGTGTGACGCCTGAGCAAATGACGCGGGATTTGTTGGGTAAGAAACTCACCTACGGTTGGATTGAAGGCAGCGAAAAAGTGAGGAGCTTGATTGCAGGACTTTATCAAAAGCAAACGCCTGCCAACATCGTCACCACGCACGGCTGCATCGGTGCCAATATGCTTGTGCACGAAACGCTTGTTGAGCCGGGTGATCATGTGATTTCTGTGATTCCGACTTACCAGCAGCACTATTCCATTCCGGAAAGTTTCGGCGCGCGCATCGAAACCCTGCGGCTTAAACCTGAAAACGGTTTTCTGCCTGATCTTGATGAATTGCGTGCGATGGTTAAGCCTGACACGAAACTCATCTGCATCAACAACCCCAACAATCCCACGGGCGCCCTGATGAGCGAGCAGATGCTCAAAGACATCTGCGAGATCGCGCGCTCGGTGGGCGCCTGGGTGCTTTGCGACGAAGTCTATCGCGGGCTCACACAGGAAGATGTCTACAGTCCTTCTGTAGCAGATTTGTACGAAAAAGGCATCAGCACGGCGAGCATGTCCAAAGTCTTCAGCATGGCGGGTCTGCGTTTCGGCTGGATTGCGGCGCCTCGCGAAATCATCGAAGCGGTGCTTCATCATCGCGACTACAACACGATCAGTGTCGGCATGCTCGATGAATATTTCACGGAACTGGCGCTTACCGCTAAAGACAAAATCCTTGAGCGAAACCGCGCGATTATTCGTGAAAACCTCGAGATTTTGGATAAATGGGTGCAAAGCGAACCGCGCGCTTCTTACGTCAAGCCCAAAGCCGGCACGACCGCCTTTGTGAAGATTGATACGAAGCTCACTTCGCACGAATTCTGCGAGCGCTTGGTGAAGGAAAAAGGCGTGATGTTTACGCCAGGTTCTGCTCTTCACACCGAGGGCTACGTGCGAATCGGCTACGCCAATAATAAAGATGTGCTTCAAAAGGGCTTAGCGCTCACAAGCAAATTCTTAAAAGAAATCGACTGAAAACGTCTTTTGATCTGACCGCTCAAAGTGCCTGCCTTCCAAATAGGCAGAGCACTTTGGTCGGAGAGGCATCGATCCGTTGTGTCTTAGGACAGATATAACTTATTGCGATCGACAGTCGGAATGTCTTGAGGTAGCCCCACGACAGCGGAGACCTGATCCTCATAAGAGGAAAAAAGCGCCTGCATTTCTTTGGCGTACCATTCCAGAAAAATTCTCACCCGTTTCATGTGCCAGGCTTCATGATTAGCCACAATGAAACACTCAACAGGCGGACGGAACCAACCCGGCAAAATAGGCACAAGCCGTCCGGCGAGCAGGTCTTCATAGATCTGCACCAGAGGCATATCCACTGCGACCCCCATGCCTTCGAGCAAAGCATTTCGAATCGCCAAAATATCGGTTGATCGAATGCAGGAGGCGTAGGTGACAGGTGCTTGTTTATCCCCGCGATAAAGAAATTTTGTTTCTTCACGAACAGGGCCGTTGTAGACGAGGCCTGTGTGTTGCCTGAGATTGATCGGATCGAAAGGCATGCCATGTTTTTGGATGTAATGGGGGCTTGCAACAGGCAGATAAACGTTGCGTCCGCGGCTCATGTAGCACAATCCCGGCAGTGTTGGTTCGCCCGTGATGGTTGCGATATCACACAGTCCTTTTTGAACATCCGCGGGTTTGAAACCGCTGAGAATTTCTATCGTGATATTGGGGTGAAGTTCTTGGAAGCGCTGCAGCAAAGGTGTCAAACGTCTGGCGGCAAAACCCGGCGCCGAGGATAGGCGAATATTGCCTGTTAAGGCACTGTTGTCATCAATGATTTTCTGTATAAGCGAATCATGGGCTCTCAAAATTTGCGCCATGCGCCGCACAACCATCTTGCCGGTCTCAGACAATTCCATAGGGCGAGAGTTGTGACGAATCAAATCGCAGCCCAGCGACTTTTCCAACGCGGTGATTGCACGGGAAATGTTTGACACATCAACATTGAGCATGTTCGCTGCTGCCTGCAGTGTGCCCGTCTTCGAAAAAGCAATCAAATAGCGCCACGCGGTTAAATCATCGAGTTTAGACACGGCAAAAACCTCATGTTTTCAGGCTGATAAAGATAGACGGCCATTTCCTTATTTTGTGCAAAACGCAAAATATGTTTGCGCAATTAGCTTTGTTTTATTCACTAATTCTACCCATACTTTGTAAGCGTGCTTTTTATTTGGAGTGAGCAAAAATGATTCGCGACGAATTTTTTTGGATTTCCCAGATCAATAAAGCGAGCGTTGTTTCCAACTTTGAGGAACATCTGCTTGATGAGGCAACAGCCAAATTGGCCGCTCGCGGTATTGATACGGTCGAAAAAGAAGCTGAAGTTGATGCCAGCAAACGCGTCAAGAAATACATTACTTACGAGCCCATGGTCATTGCGGCCACCGGCCCCGAAGTAACGATTCTTCACGCAGGCCGTTCCAGCCAAGATATTCTCTCAACCGCTCGCGTGGCGATTCTTCGCGAACAAGGCATGGCGATTGCGGATGGGTTGGATACGGTGATTGAAAAACTTCTTTCCTTGGCCGAAGAACACCGTGACACGCTTGTTCCCAACTACACCAACGGCGTGGCTGCGCAGCCCAATAGTTACGCCCATTATTTGCTCGGCTTTATCGCTCCGATGCTGCGTGATCGTGAAAGGCTTAATCAATGCTTGGCGCGTTATAACGAGTGCCCGATGGGGGCGACGGTTTTAAACGGCACGGGCTGGCCGCTCAATCGTGACACCATGGCTCGTCTTTTAGGTTTTGACCGTCCGCGCTTAAATGCTTTTGACTGCACGTGCGAAACGCCTGTGGACTTCGCGCTTGAAATCAGCGCCATCGCGGCTTCGATCGGTGTACACGTCGGCTCCATGATTAACGACATCATGGTGCAGTACGCGCAAAGCCGTCCCTGGATCATTTTGCAGGAAGGCGGAGAAAACACTTATGTCTCTTCGGCCATGCCCCAAAAGCGCAACCCCGGTCTTATGAACAATTGCCGCGGTGATGCAAGTGATGTTGTCGCCGAAATGGCCGCTGTCTACACGCGTGTGCACAACCTTGTGCCGGGTATGGTTGATGGGAAAAGCGTTGCTAAAAACACGCGCATGACTCAAAACACCGTCTCCATGCTGCAGCGTTTCCTGAAAGTTCTCAATGCTCTTCGCATCAATCCTGAGCGCGCGCTCGAAGAACTTAATTCTGATTGGACAGCCTCTCAGGAAATCGCCGACCGACTCATGCTCGACCATGGTTTGCCTTTCCGCATTGGACACCATGTCGCCAGCCGGATGGTTTCCTGGGCTCGCGCCAACAATGTTTTGCCGAAGGACTTCCCCTATGAGCAAATGCAGCGTCTCTATAAGGAAGAAATTCTTGAAGAGTTCCCGGAAGGTCCGCAAGAACTTCCGATGAGCGAGGCGGAATTTTTGGATGCGCTCGATCCGCGAAAAATTATCGCCAATCGCAAAACAAAGGGAAGTGCGGCTCCCTCTGAAGTTGAATTTATGTTGAATGACTTCCGAGCCAAACTTCAATCAGAAAGAAATAAAACGGATGGCTTGCGCAAGCAAGTCAATGAGGCAATCAGCGGTCTGCAATCCGTCTTTGCCGCCTATCTCTGAACCGGTTATCCAGAGGAGTTTTTATCATGACAGCTGTATTGCCTCTTATCGCCGTTATTGTGACGGTCATAGCGGGTTGGGCGCTCATTAAACGTTTCCAAACCCATATGGTTTTGCTTTTTGCCGGTCTTGCTATATTGATCTGCGTGGCTTTGGCCGGTTTCGATTTTTTACCCAAAGGCGTCAAACCTTCCGGCTTTTGGCTTTTTGATATTTTTGCCACTTTGAAGTCGATTGCGACTAAACAAAGCGCTGGCATCGGATTTCTCATTATGACTGCCGGGGGCTTTGCGGCCTACATGGATCGGATCGGCGCCGCCAAGGCTCTGGTTGACGTGGCTGTCAAACCGCTGGCAGCTCTTAAAGCTCCCTATCTTGTGCTTGCTTTCGGTTACATCATCGGTCAAATGCTGGTCATGGTTATTCCGTCAGCCGCGGGTCTTGCCATGTTGCTTTTGGTGGCTCTCTTTCCGATTCTTAAAGCCGTTGGTGTCTCCGGTGCTGCTGCGGCGGCCGTGATCGGCACCTCTGCCGGTATGACATTTGCGCCTACGGCAGGAACTGCCAGTTTGGCTGCCAAGGTGGCAAACCTTGATCCGATCATCTACCTCGTTCAGTATCAGCTTCCGCTTGCGGTTCCCACTTTGATTGTCGCAGCAGTCGCTCACTATTTCGTGCAGCGCTACTACGATAAGAAGGGTGACGATCAGGTTGCTGAAGTCGTTGATGTAAAAAAGGTTGAAGCGCCTGCGGTGCCGAAATGGTATGCCATTTTCCCTGTCTTGCCGATTGCTTTACTGATCGTTTTCTCAAAGCTTGTCGTTTCCTCCATTAAATTGGATACCATCGCCTCGCTCTTTATGGTGTGGGTGTTTGTGGTCATCGTTGAAATCATTCGTCTGAGAGACATTAAGAAAATCTTCAAAGACGCAATGGCGATGTTCCAGAGCATGGGCAAGATGTTTACCGGAATTGTGGCGTTGATCATTTGCGCTGAATTCTTTGCAACAGGTCTGAAAACGTCCGGTCTCATTGACGTCATCATTAATTCGGCCAATGGTGTCGGAGCCGGTATGGGCATCATGACGGTGCTGCTCACTGCGATTGTTTCGCTCGTCACATTCCTGACGGGGTCAGGTGTCGGCGCCTACTCGTCGTTTGCTTCGCTCGCTCCCGATGTGGCCGCCGGTTTCGGAGGCTCCGTTGAAGCATTGGTCACGCCGATGCAGTTTGCAAGCGGCATGATCCGCGCGATGAGTCCGGTAGCGGGCGTTATCATCGCGGTTGCCGGTGCGGCAGGCGTCTCTCCGATGGCCATCGTTCGCAGAACTTGGATCCCAATGGTCCTCGGTATGATTGCCACCTTGGTCTTCAATCAGATCTTTTTTGGTTAAATCGAGGTCTGCATTCTGATGCGGCAAATTTAATTTCCCGAAGTGCCTGGCTCAAAAATCACCTGCGCACTTTGGGAGGTAAAAATAGAGGAGGCGCGAGCGTATCGTGCCTCTTCTTTTTTTGCTATCTCTTTGGAGTTATCAATACCTCCAAAGAGAGTGCAAAAGTTAAAAATTATCGTTATTAATTGATATTTTTATACTTTTATCCATACAAAAAGAGGCTTATTCGTCTTTGATGAGCATAGACTCAAAAGGATCTTTTAGTCTCAACGGAGTTTTGCTCATGTACGATCCCAAATCCAAAGTCGCCACAGAATTCATTTCGCACAAAGAAATCGAAGCGACACTAGCTTTTGCCGAAGCCCATAAACATGACCGGGCTTATATCCAGGAAGCGCTCAAAAAAGCCGAAGCCTTTAAAGGTCTCACGCACCGCGAAGCCGCAGTGCTTTTGATGTGTGAAGAAAAAGACCTCAATGATGAAATCTTTGCCACGGCCAAAAAAGTCAAAGAACACATCTACGGCAACCGCATTGTGCTTTTTGCGCCGCTCTATCTCTCCAACTACTGTGTGAACACCTGCACCTATTGTCCTTATCACGCGAAAAACAAACACATCGTCCGCAAAAAGCTCACCCAAGAGCAAATTCGAAACGAAGTGATCGCGCTTCAGGACATGGGTCATAAACGCCTTCTTTTGGAAGCCGGGGAGCATCCTCGCCATAACCCCATCGAATACATTTTGGAATCGATCAACACGATTTATTCCATTAAGCATAAAAACGGCGCCATTCGCCGCGTCAACATCAATATCGCGGCGACCACTGTTGAAAATTACCGCAAACTGCACGAAGCGGGCATCGGCACTTATCAGCTTTTCCAGGAAACCTATCATAAGGAACAGTACGAACTGCTTCATCCGAAAGGACCGAAGAGCGATTACGCCTATCACACCGAAGCGATGGACCGCGCAATGGAAGGCGGCATTGACGACGTGGGTCTTGGCGTTCTTTTTGGTTTAACGCTTTATCGCTATGACTTCGTGGGTCTTTTGATGCACGCCGAACACTTGGAAGCGGTTTGGGGTGTGGGACCGCACACGATCAGCGTGCCGAGAATTTGTCCTGCCGATGACGTGGATCCGGCTACCTTTACCAACGCCGTGCCTGATGAACTTTTCTTAAAGATTGTGGCGCTCATCCGCTTGGCGGTGCCTTATACCGGCATGATTATTTCCACGAGAGAATCCGCTCGCGTTCGCGGCAAGTGCCTTGAAATGGGCGTCTCGCAAATTAGCGGCGGCTCGCGCACAAGCGTGGGCGGCTACGTTCTCGAAGAAGAAAAGGAAGAAAATTCCGCGCAGTTTGAAACCAGCGACCGCAGAACGTTGGACGAAGTCGTGAAGTGGCTGCTCGACGGCGGTTATCTGCCGAGTTGGTGCACGGCATGCTATCGCGCAGGCCGCACGGGCGACCGATTCATGTCGCTAGCCAAGACCGGTGAAATTGCGACCTACTGTCAGGCCAACGCCATCATGACGCTTAAGGAATACGCGGAAGATTACGCAAGACCTGCTACGCGCGAAGCCGCTAAGAAGGTGATTGATGCGGAAATTCCTAAGATCGTTCACGAGAAAATCCGCAAGGCCAGCGTTATTCGTCTCAAGAAGATTGAAGAAGGTGAACGTGATTTCCGCTTCTAAAACTTTTAAAGAGCGAATATAAAAACAAAGCCCGCGATTCAATGAACGCGGGCTTTTAAAATGGCTCCCCGAGTTGGGTTCGAACCAACGACCTGCGGATTAACAGTCCGTCGCTCTACCGACTGAGCTATCGGGGAATGAAAAAGTTCATGGAACTCTCTCACATGAATTGTGTGGCTCCCCGAGTTGGGTTCGAACCAACGACCTGCGGATTAACAGTCCGTCGCTCTACCGACTGAGCTATCGGGGAATCGAGGAAGGGAACTATACACAATTGAAAAAGGGAACGCAAGAGATAAAAAGAAATTTTCTTGCTGTATTTAGGAATTTAGAGGCAATGGATGACCTGGGATATTGGGTGCGTTTGAGACAAAAATTTATTAAAATTAGCGCCTTTAAAGATGTGTGACCCCGTGGTGAAACAGGATATCACGATAGCCTCCTAAGCTGTAATTCTGGGTTCGAGTCCCGGCGGGGCCACCATTGCTCACAAAGTAAAAATTAGATTTCGCATGACACCGTTCGTTATATAGCGAGCGGTCGTCTTCTTTATTTGGTTACGGATTGATTTTTAATGGCTACTAGCAAACGCTCCGAATACGGCGAATCCAGTATTAAAGTTCTTAAAGGTCTTGAGCCGGTCAAACAGCGTCCGGGTATGTACACCCTGACGGATAATCCGCTTCATATTGTCCAGGAAGTCATTGATAACTCAAGCGACGAAGTGTTGGCGGGCGGCGCCTCTCGCATCGAAGTGACGCTTCACACCGACGGGTCGGTGACGGTGCTCGATGACGGCCGAGGCATTCCGGTGGGTATTCATAAAGAAGAAGGGGTGCCGGCTGTGCAGCTCGTCTTCACCCAACTGCACGCGGGCGGCAAATTCGAGAAAAATTCAGGCGGCGCCTATTCCTTTGCGGGCGGTCTGCATGGCGTTGGCGTTTCGGTTACCAACGCGCTTTCCAAGCGCTTGGAAGTCACCGTTTGGCGTGAAGGCAAAGAACATCACATCACGTTTGCCGACGGAGACGTCATTGAACCGCTCACAAGCCAAAAGAGTCTGCGACCGAAGTCTGCGACGGGCACACGCGTTCACGTGTGGCCTGATCCGAAATATTTCGACAACGCCAATATTCCCGTTGAGCAGCTCACGCGCCTTTTGCGCTCCAAAGCGGTGCTCATGCCCGGCTGCGAAGTGGTTTTCAATAACGAAAAGAACCAGACGACGCAAAGCTGGAAGTTCGAAGGCGGCCTTCGTGAATATTTGCTCTCGGAGATGACCGCTGAGCCCATGATTCCGCCTTTTGAATCAAGCGGTTACGCAACTGACGAATCAATGGGTTTTGCCATCGGCGAAGGTGCGAGCTGGGTGGTGGCCTGGCAGGAAGAGGGGACGCCCGTGCGCGAAAGCTACGTGAACTTGATTCCGACGCCTGCGGGCGGCACGCACGAGTCCGGTCTTCGCGAAGGGCTCTTCTTGGCGATGAAGGCTTTTATTGAAGCGCACGGTCTCATGCAAAAGAGCGTCAAGCTTTTAACCGAAGACGTCTTTGCTCGCGCGAGCGCCATCCTGAGCGCCAAAGTGCTTGATCCGCAGTTCCAAGGTCAAACCAAAGAGCGTTTGAATAACCGTGACGCGCTGCGTTTGGTGAGCAACTTCGTACGCACGCAGTTTGAGTTCTGGCTCAACGGTCACGTGGAAGAAGGTAAGAAGTTGGCTGAGCTTGTGATTAAACAAGCGCAGGCTCGTCAGAATTCTGCTAAGAAAGTTGTCAAACGCAAGGGTTCGAGCGTTGCGGTTTTGCCCGGCAAACTCACCGACTGCGAAAGTGAAGACATCAGCAAAAATGAACTTTTCTTAGTGGAAGGCGATTCGGCCGGGGGCTCCGCTAAAAAGGGTCGCAATAAAGACTTTCAGGCGATTTTGCCCTTGCGCGGTAAGGTGCTCAATACCTGGGAAGTGGATCGCGACCGTATTTTCGCCAATAACGAAATTCATGATATTTCGGTGGCTATCGGTGTGGATCCCCATGGTCCCGATGATGAGCCCGATCTCTCGGAATTGCGCTATGGCAAGATCTGCATCATGGCCGACGCGGACGTGGACGGCTCGCACATTCAGGTGCTCCTGTTGACGCTTTTCTTCCGTCATTTCCCGGCTTTGATCCGAAAAGGTCATATTTTTGTGGCCCGACCGCCCTTATTCCGCATGGATGTGCCTAAGGTCGGCCGCAAGCCCGCGCGCACGATCTATTGCCTCGATGAGCGTGAATTAGCCGTTGAGCGCAAGAAGCTTGAAAAAGAAAAGGTCAACATGGAAAAAGTCACGGTCTCGCGCTTTAAAGGTTTGGGCGAGATGAGTGAGCAGCAGCTTTGGGAAACGACGCTTAATCCTGAAACGCGCCGTTTGATGCCGGTGACCTTTGGCGACATGACGCTTTCTGAAAGCCGCGAGATGTTTGACATGCTGATGGGGCGCTCGGAAGCCGCGATGCGCCGCGCCTGGATGGAAAACAACGGCGATCAGGTTGAAGTGGATATCTAAGGAGATCGGACGTGACTACTAAACATACTGAAGATTTGTTCTCGGCCGATCTTTTCGGCGATGAGCTCGACGAAGAAATCACGCTGGAAGAAAAAGCAGAACCTCAAAGCAAAGAACAGGAAAAAACGGCAGCCGTTGAGTTGACAGAAGATGCGTCCGTTGAAGAAGAACTTCAAGTGACGCCTGATGATCAGGAAACTCAACCCGAGGCAGAAGAAATGCCTGCGCAGATTCAGAGTGAAGAAACGGCCGAGGTCGTTGAAGATGAATCTGCAGAAGATGCGGCGCCCGCGCCTTTGCCCCTGGAAGCGCGTCCGGTGCTCTCGGGTGACGACGGGGAGCGTTTGACGCTTGCGCACTTTGCAAGCCACGCCTATTTGGAATACGCGATGTCAGTCGTGAAGGGCCGCGCGCTGCCTGCGATCGGTGACGGGCAAAAGCCCGTGCAGCGCCGCATTCTTTACGCGATGCATGAAATGGGGCTTGATCGCGCGGAAGCCAAAACGGTGAAAAGCGCCCGTGTGGTGGGTGACGTGCTCGGTAAATTCCACCCCCATGGTGACACCGCCGCCTATGATGCAATGGTTCGCATGGCGCAGGACTTCAACATGCGCTATCCGCTCGTGTTGGGGCAGGGCAACTTCGGCAGCCGTGACGGTGACGGCGCGGCCGCCATGCGTTACACCGAAGCCCGCCTGACAAAGATTTCCCGCTTGCTTTTGTCTGAACTCGACGAAGGCACGGTGGACTTCATGCCCAATTACGACGGCGCTTTTCAAGAACCGCAAATGCTGCCTTCGCGCCTGCCTTTTGTGCTTTTAAACGGCTCAAGCGGCATCGCGGTTGGCATGGCGACCGAAATTCCGCCGCACAACATCAAGGAAGTGGCCGCGGCGTGCCTGATGCTTTTGGAAAAGCCTGAGTCGACGATTGATGACATTTTGTCTGTGATGCCCGCGCCTGACTTCCCGACGGGCGGGCAGTTGATCAGCAAAAAAGACGACATTCGCGAGGCCTATAGCACGGGTCGCGGAACGCTTAAAGTGCGCGCCCGCTACACCTATGAAGAAATGCAGCGCGGCCACTGGCGCTTGATTGTGACCGAACTCCCGCCCAATACGTCCGCGCAACGCGTTTTAAATGAAGTGGGTGAGATCACCAATCCGAAGATCCGCCCGGGCAAAAAGACGCTTTCGGCCGAGCAGCAGCAAGCCAAGGCGGCGATGCTCGCGCTTTTGGATACGGTGCGCGACGAAAGCGATAAGGAAACGCCCACGCGTTTGGTTTTTGAACCGAAGACTAAAAATGTGGATCGCGATGAGTTTGTAAACGCCCTTTTGGCGCAAACGAGCCTTGAGTGCAACGTCTCGATGAACCTCGTGATGGTGGGCTCGGACGGTAAACCGCGCCAGAAAAATCTCCTGGAGATTTTCAAAGAGTGGCTTGCTTTCCGCTTGCAGACGGTGCGCCGCCGCACGCAGTTCAGACTCAATAAGACGCTTGAGCGCATCCACATCATGGAAGGCCGGCATTTGGTCTACCTCAATCTCGATGAGGTGATCGCCATCATCCGTGATTCCGATGATCCGAAAGAAGCGTTGATGGCGCGCTTCCCTCTGTCTGAAGTTCAGGTTGAAGACATTCTTGAAATTCGCCTGCGTCAATTGGCGCGTTTGGTGGGGATCAAGATTGAAGCCGAACTTGCTGAACTCAATAAGACGAAGAATTCGCTTGAGCGGCTCTTGGGTTCTGAAAAGCTCATGAATAATTTGGTCGCCAAAGAAATCGCGCAGGACGCGGCTGAATTTGGCGACGCGCGCCGCACGCTTGTTGAAGAAGCAAGCCGCGCCGAGATGACGCAAACGGTGGTTGATGAACCGGTGACCGTCATCATCAGTCAAAAGGGTTATGTGCGCTCCAGAACCGGCCACGGGCACGACGCCACGGTGATGACCTATAAGATGGGAGATAGTTTTGGCGTGGCCTTTGAGTGCCGCACAACTGACCAGATGGCGGTGATTGCGAGCACGGGCCGCGTTTACACCATCGCTGTCTCCGACCTGCCGGGCGCTCGAGGCGACGGGCTCCCAATCAATAGCTTTATTGATTTGGAAAAGGGTGCCTCGATTGCCGGCTACTGCGTTGCCAAACCCGATGACCGCGTGGTGATTGCCACGAGCGAAGGCATGGGCTTTGTCTGCAGCTTCAAGGACATGTTCGTGCGCGTGAAGGCGGGCAAGAACTTCGTCAAGTTTGATGAAAAGGGTGTCAAGATTTTGCCTCCGCAAGTGGTGGGCGCTGATCAGACACTTTTGGCCTGCTTGTCGCAGCAAGGTCGACTTCTTATCTATGACATCAACGAAGTGAGAACGCTTCCCGGCGGCGGCAAGGGTGTGTCGCTGATGGAACTCAATCTCAATGAAGAGTTGCTTGTCGCTAAACCCATTGACGCCGAGGGTGTTCTGGTCACGGGTACCGGCCGAGGCGGCAAAGACCGCGACTATGCGGTGAAGAAAGCTGTGCTTGAGTATCACATGGGTCACCGCGCGAGAAAGGGTAAGGCGCTTGATATTCGCTGGCACGCGCTTGATTTGAAGCCCCTGCCCAAGAAAGCGGCAGAGGCTGAAGAAGAGCAACCTGTGACAGAGGAAACGTCTGATCAAACGCTTTTCTAAACCAATAACAACCAGGGGCCTTCGGGCCCCTGAGTTGTATTGGAGAAGGTCGAATTAAGGCAGGAGGTAACTTGCCCCCAGGCCTAATGAGTATTTCGGTTTGACGATTTCTGAGGCATAAGCGGCGGCTTGAGCCGAAAGCGTTAAATCGTCCCGCGCCTGCCACTTTACCGACACTTTAAATTCACCCCAGGATTCCTGCAAGTCTTCGGTCTCAAAGGTCTCCGTGAGGTTCTCTTCAAAACCGGTCACATCAAACGATTGCCCAAAGCGATGCGCCCAAGCGCCTTGGGCATAAAAGGCAAGTTGATCAGCTTTGTAGCCCGTGCTCACACCCAGTTTAACCACGGATTGATGCACCTTTTCATTTTCAAATCTCACGCCTTCTTTTTCATTGGAGGGGTCTGTTTTTACCCAATAGGTGTAGCCCGAGACATAGGGCTCGAAAAACCACTCAGGCGGCAAATCCGGATAGGTGAATCCGAAATAAAGCCCTGCGCCGTAACTTTGCGAATCCATCGAAAAGCTTCTGGTTAAAAGCGAGTGATTTTCACCGAAATAGCCGGGACTCGCCAGTGTGTTGTCGCCTAAGCCGTAATGCGCTTGAAGGATCAAACGGTAGTTATCACGGGTGATGCCGTGAAAGTAAAAACCCACGGATGTTTCATCAAAATCCGCGCTTGCATTGCCGGGATCAGAGTCCGAGCGGCTGACACTTGCCCAAAGGCCCGCGGCCGCGTCTTTAAAGCCAAGATCGACCGCGCGGTCAAAGCCCAGCGTCAGGGACTCGGTTTTTAAGTCCTGAGAGCGGCTTTTGTTGTTGAGGTTGAGTTCTGTTTCACCCATTTGCGCACTAACCCAAAGACCTCGGTCGGTGGATTGGCTGAGGCGTTCTGTGACCGTATCAAACGCGCGCATCGCATTTTGCTCATGAGCAATCGTGAGCGCGGAGGAAAAATCCAGATAGTTTTTCGCTAGAGTCGATGGCCCAAGTCTGTCGGTTGCCATCGCGCTGATCACAAAACCATCTGCGCCGTCTGTGCCGATCGCGGCGTACGTTTTGTAGGAGCCCAGTGCCGTTTCGTAGTAGGTGGGAACCGATTCTGCGAAAAACTTATTGAGGCTGTCATCGACATTGTCGACACGAATCAAACCGATGTTTAGTTCCGAGGTGTCTTTATTCGTGCGCACATCCATCACTTCAACAAAAACGCGGCTGCCTTCCGGATTAAGCGGTTTGACGTTGCCAAGCGAGAGTTTGTAGCGGTCGCTTCCGATATCCGCATCGGAAATTTTGACGCGAAGCCTCGCGCCGTCTTCAATGAGCGTGACGTTTTCAATGGCTTCGCCTGCGCTGTTTTTGACTGTTCCGATACCGGTTCCGACCGATTTGATGCTCACCATGTCGTGGGCGTCAGTGATATCCAAAATGCCGTCTTTGCCCCAATGAAATTCGTTGACCCAATTTTGTCCTTGAGTTTTCCAGACTGCGCCGTTTCGAATGGCAATTTTTGCATTGGAATAGTCGTACGCGTCACTCACAATGCGGCCTGTAAAGCGGTCGGTGGCATTTCCTAAAAGGATAGAGAGCTCATCGTCCGCGCCCAAGTGAATATTCCCCGTAATGGCGGAATGCCCCGAGCTTTCAAAGTGAAAGCGCGATCCAGAGAGACTCAAAGCGTAGACGCCTGCGGCATGGTCGCTTTCGGCAGCAAGCGTCAGACGTCCTTTGTAATCAATCTGCGAGTCGTAAACAGTCAGTGCTGTAACTTCCGCGCTTTCTTGAAAAAGACCTGTGGCCCGCACCTGAATATTAATTTCATCGGGCAGATCCTCCGTTGTTGCACGGGGCGCCGTGAGGAGCCAGCCGGTGGCCGAACTCATGGGACGCGTGTCATTTTGAGTGTTTAGCGCTAATTGAAATTTTTTAGGTTTATTTTCAAAGCGCGTGAAGGCGGCGCTCTCCAGTCCGTAGACGGCGTCTGCGTCATGAGCCCTCATGGCGACTGAAAAATTATCCGAAGTTTTAATTGTTCCGCCCATTTGTCTCAAGAACGCCACCTCAAACCATTCGGCCTCTTGGGGCACGGTTTGCGGAGCAATTTCCAAGTGAGCGGTTTGGGCGCTTTCAAGTTTGTCATTTTCTTCGAACTCCTTGAAAACAAAAAATCCCTCTTCGCCTGTCAGATCATCAAGCGTGATTTTTTGAGTGCAAAGTGGAATAACGGATTGCGCGATCGCGCCCGGTGAGTGGGCGTTGAGCAATGCGAGCACGCTAAAAGAGAGGAGGTGGTTTCGAACATCAGCCACTTCTTTTCCTTTCGTGTGTGTGAGAGTGAGAAAGAGTCGTCGATTGTATCCATGGGACCCATATCAAATAGATGAGAAAAATCAAAAATTATTTTTTTGTGATCTGCTATGGATTGCCTGCTATTTAAGCGTTCGGCGCTAAAATGGAGCAAGATTTTTTTTGTAAGTTTCGACTGGAGCCTTTCCCGATGAAAAACCATCGCCGCGACAGTGACCCGTGTCCCAATCTTTTCTTTTCTGAAGAAGACGGTTTTCGGTACCTGCATTTCGGCTCGCCTTGGATTCAAGGCGCGATGCGCGTGGGGCGCCCCTATGACCTCGTGCTTGAGTATCCTCGCCAGATGATGGCCTGCGCCCTTTTTTATCCTAAGCCCGAGCAAATCGTGCAGCTCGGATTGGGTGCGGCGTCGCTTACCAAATTCTGCTGGAAACACACGAGCGCCAAAATCGATGTGGCGGAGATTTCAGAAAATGTTGTGATGAGCGCGCATCAGTGGTTTAAGTGTCCGATGCCAGACGATAGGCTTTCCATTCATTTGGCTGATGCCAAAGAATTTATCGGCGCGCGAAGTGACTTTAATCCCCCTCAGTGGCTTCAGGTTGATATCTACGATGAGGATGCTAAAGGACCCGTTTATGACGATGTGGAGTTTTACAAACTCTGCCGGCGAGCGATGGATAAAAAGGGATCGGTCGCAAGCTTTAACCTTTTTGGCAGCCGTTTTGAGAAAAGCTTTCGCGCGATTGACGAAGCCTTTGAGCACCGCACGCTTGTGATGCCCGAAATTGATGAGGGCAATCGCGTGGTGTTGGCTTTTGCGGGCAAAGCGCTTGAAGTAACAATGGAAGAACTCTACGAGCGCGCACATCGGTTGAGTGCCGCGTGGCGCTTGGGCGCGGTGCGTTGGGTGCACGGATTGAAGGCCAAGAATTCTGTCTTCAAAGAGACAACCATTCGTTTATAATCAATAAATTCAACACTTTTTCAACGTTTAATAACTAAAGATAAAGAAATGGACGCTGAGCGTATAAACCAAATTGAGGCCAAAATTTCAGACCTCACAGCTCGATTGGTTGAGCTGAGGGGGTATCTTTGACATCGACCGACAGGAACGCCGGTTAGAAGAAGTCAATCGCGAAATGGAAAATCCCGCTCTGTGGGATGATCCTGAAAACGCGCAAAAAGTCAGTAAAGAGAAAAAGCGACTCGATGACACGGTGGGGCTTTTCAAGACCCTCACAAACGGTGTGAACGACGCGGCCGAGCTCTTTGAGCTTTCGATGGCCGAAGAGGATTACCCGAGCGTGGAAGCCGTGGGCGAAGAAGTCGCCGAACTCGAAAAATCCGTTGAAAAACTCGAATTCAAGCGCATGTTCAATCAGCCGATGGACTCGGCTAACTGCTACCTCGAAATCCAAGCGGGCGCAGGCGGCACCGAGGCTCAGGACTGGGCGAGCATGCTCGAGCGCATGTACCTGCACTACGGTGAACGCAAAGGCTTTACCGTTGACCTTCAGGAAGAAACCGAAGGCGAAGTTGCAGGCATCAAAGGCTGCACGATTTATATTCAGGGTGACTACGCCTACGGGATGCTTCGCACGGAAACGGGCGTGCACCGTTTGGTGAGAAAGAGCCCCTTTGACTCGAACGCGCGCCGTCACACGTCTTTTGCAAGCGTCTACGTTTACCCGGAAATTGACGACAGCTTTGAAGTCGAAATCAATCCGGCCGATTTGCGCGTTGACGTTTTCCGCGCTTCTGGCGCAGGCGGCCAGCACATCCAAAAAACGGAATCGGCCGTTCGCATCACGCACATTCCGACCGGTATTGTCACCGTGTGCCAAAACGACCGCAGCCAGCACCGCAATAAAGAGCAAGCCATGAATCAATTGAAGGCCAAACTCTATGAAGCGGAAATGCGCAAGCGCCGTGAAGTGCAGCAGCAAACCGAAGATGCGAAAAGCGATATCGCATGGGGGCATCAGATTCGCTCCTATGTGCTCGATCAATCGCGCGTGAAAGATTTAAGAACGAATGTGGAAACCGGCAACACCCAGGCAGTGCTGGACGGTGATCTCGATCAATTTATTGAGGCTAGCCTCAAGCAAGGCGTCTGATAGGCGCGTTAGAAAGGAACTGTGAAAATGGCAGAAAAGAAGGTTCAGGAAGCCGCCGCTGCGGTCGAAGATGAAAACCATATCATCGCGGAGCGCCGCGCCAAGCTCGCCAAGTGGCGTGAAACGGGCCACGCATACCCCAACGACTTTGTGAGAAAGGATCTCTTCGGGGATATCCGCAAAGCTGACGGTGAAAAAACCGCTGAAGAATTGGAAGCCGAACAGCATCACGTGTCGGTCTCCGGCCGCATGATGCTCAAGCGCGTCATGGGTAAGGCATCCTTTGCAACGCTGCGTGACGTCTCGGGCACGATGCAGTACTTCCTCTCACCCTCCGAAGTGGGTGAAGAAGCCTACGAAGAATTCAAGCAAATGGATATCGGCGACATCGTGGCCGCCGAAGGCACGGTCTTTAAAACGAAGCGCGGTGAACTTTCCGTGCGCGTCACGAAGATTCGCTTGATGAGCAAGGCGATTCGCCCCTTGGCTGAAAAATTCAGAGGCTTGGCTGACCAGGAAATCTGCTACCGTCAGCGCTACCTTGACCTCATCATGAATGAGCAAAGCCGCGAACGCTTCATCAAGCGCAGCCAAATCATCGCCTGCATCCGCAACTACATGCTCGCCAACCGCTTCATGGAAGTGGAAACGCCGATGCTGCACCCGATTCCGGGCGGCGCCAACGCCAAGCCCTTTATTACGCACCACAATGCGTTGGATATGGATATGTACCTGCGCATCGCGCCGGAACTTTATCTGAAGCGCTTGGTCGTGGGCGGCTTTGAACGCGTTTTTGAATTGAACCGCAACTTCCGCAACGAAGGTGTTTCGATCCGCCACAATCCGGAATTCACGATGATGGAGTTCTACGCGACGTACTGGACGTACCGCGATCAGATGGACTTCACCGAAGCGCTCCTGCGCCATGTTGCGCAAGAAGTGACGGGCTCGACCTTGATTCACTATCAAGGCCACGAAATTGACTTGGGCAAACCCTTTGATAAGCTCACCCCGCGTCAGGCTATTCAAAAGTACGCCCCGCAATACACCGATGATAAGTTTGAAGACGAAGCGTTCCTGCGCGCTGAATTGAAGCGCCTGGGTGAACCGCAGCCCGATTACGTGGGCCGCGGCGCGCTGGAAATGGCGCTTTTCGAAGCAGTGGCTGAGTCTAAGCTCATCAATCCAACCTTCATCATCGATTACCCGGTGGAAATTTCGCCCTTGGCCCGTGCCTCGGACGCCAATCCCGAATTGACCGAACGCTTTGAGCTTTATATCGCCGGCCGCGAAACCGCCAACGGCTTCTCCGAATTGAACGATCCGGAAGACCAAGCCCGCCGCTTTAAGGCCCAGGCTGACGCCAAGGCGCACGGTGACGATGAAGCCATGTACTACGATGCCGACTACATCCGCGCGCTCGAATTCGGCCTTCCGCCCACAGGCGGCTGCGGCATCGGTATCGACCGCTTTGTGATGTTGTTGACGGACGCCGCAAGCATCCGCGACGTGCTGCTCTTCCCGCATATGCGTCCGGAAACGCAAGCCTAATTTGTCAGACAGGAGGCAAGCGATGAGCGAACACACTGAAAAATCGGTTCGAGAAACCTATGAAGTATTAAAGGCCCGCATGACGCAGCCTGTGGCGGCTGATTTTGTGCAGTTTCTCTGGGGTAAGGAGTTGCTTGGCGTGGTGAAGAAAACGCTGGCAATGAAGCTTGCCGGCGCCACAAGCGACTTTCGCTTAAGCGAATGCCTTCGCTTGTCATCTGAAGCCGAAGCTAACGAAATCACTCGCACCTCGGCCATGCAAAAAGCCGCCGCGCTTTTGGCCTCCATGGGTGAGATGCCCGCTGATGCGGGCGAGCTCGTTGATGTCCGCACGGGCATTTACGATAAGCCCTTCTGCCAAGCGCCGCGCCTTTTGTGCCGCAAGCTTGGGTTGATGACCGATTCCATTCGCTTGACGGCCTATGACGCCCAAGGCCGTGTGGTGCTCGCCCTTCGCCGTGCCGACAAGCCCGTCGGAGGCGGACTTTGGGATAGTTTGGCAGCGGGTCTTGTGAAAGCGAGTGAAAAGACCGAACAGGCGCTTTACCGCGAGCTTTTTGAAGAAGCGGGCCTCACGTCGGTTGAGGTCGAAATTAAAGAGGGTGCCCGCTTTGTGCAAACGCTTCCCGTTCCTGAAGGCTACCTGCGCGAAATCGTTCGCAATTACGAAGGTGTTTTAAAGGAAGGGGTGAAGCTTCAAAACCGTGACGGAGAAGTGGCTGAATTTAAAGCCTTTGATCCCTTTGAAGCGCTTCGCATGGCCGAGCAGGAAAAGCTCATGTACGCGGCAGGTCTCGGTATCGCCGAGACGCAGCTCACCCGCATGGGCCATCGCATTGAAGAAAAGTGGCTTCACTACAGAGGTCAGATTTTGATTTAATCGCTATCACAGTGATTTAACCGAAAGCCGTCTGAGCAAAAACGTTCAGACGGTTTTTTTATCGGTATGAAAAAAGGCAGCCGAAGCTGCCTTTTTGTCGTTGGGTTAAACGTTGACTAAACAATAACCATAGCGAGGATGATCACACCGACGAAGCACGGAATGATCGTGCGCTTGGCGACTTCGACGGGGTTGGCCATTGCGATACCAGCCACAACCATCATGGCGCCGGCGATCGGAGAAGACGTACGGCCCAAGGTACCCGACAAGAAAGCCAAGGAACCCAAGTGCGGGATGTCCATGCCGAAAGCGGCGGCGTGCGGCGTCACAGCTTCGTTGAAAGCGAACGTGGCGGCGTCACCGGAACCGGTGATCGTGCCCAAGAACCACGGGCCCAAGGAACCGCCCCAGCGAGCGATGTCGTTGGATTCGCGCAAAAGGGTGATGAAGGTATCGATCAAACCGGCGGCGCGCAGACCGGCAGCGAAAACACCAGCAGCGATGATGATGCCCAAGATGTTGCCGTAGCCGTTACCCAAGCCGTTAAAGAACGTCTTGGAGAATTCCTGCGGGTTAGAGCGCGTGATGAGCAAGCAGATGATGGCACCGAGCACCATAGCCTGGGCCACGCCCATCTTGATTTGCGGAACAACGGTGTTGCCCAAAACCAAGATGACGATCGGAAGAAGCGGCACCAAAGCGAAAATAACGTTCGGGCGCGTGATTTCTTCTTGCTTGTGGTCAACCTTCACTTGGATGTTGTCCGTGGGTTCACCCTTATCCTTAAAGAGGATGCACATCACGAAGATACCGACGATGCCCACGCCCCAGAGCACCATACTGTAGGGGGTGTGAAGGGCGATCAAGTCCATGATTTCCATGTTGGAGATCTTGGCGATGTAGGCGTTGTGAGCGGAGCCTGGAGAGAGCACGCCGCCGGCGGTACCCATCATGACAGCGGCAGCGGCCATGGCGGGACGGACACCAGCGCGAAGCATCACCGGAATGAGCGTGGAGCCCACGGCAGCAGCGCAGCCCGAAGCAGACGGGATGGCCACGTTAATCACCATGGTGACAGCTGTGCAGATCGGCACGAGGAAAATGCCCAAGCCGCGGATCGGCTTAGAGAGCAAATGCACCAAGTGTTGGTCGCACTTCGTGTAACCGGAAACATATGCAAAACCTAACGAGGCGCAGATTGCCATGATCAAACCGCCGTTGGTCATGGACTTGGCAAAGGCGTTAAACGCCGTCATTGGTTCAAGCGACACGCAGCACAAAATAAGGCCGGAAGTGAAGAGAACCAAACGGGTTTCATATCGCTTAACGAGGGCGGCGATCGTCAAAATGACAACGATAACCGCGACCCAGTTCAGTAAAGTCATTGTTATGCTCCTAAAGGGAATGGAATTTCTACCACCGCCGGCATTTTAGAGGACTGGTTTCGTTTTCGCCCTGCGGTTTTCCCCAACAAAAAAGGGCTAATTGACTTGAATTAGGAAATTTTTTTATCTAAACAAATATCAATAAAGATATAACTTATGACAAATTTCTTAAATCGCGACTTTTTATGCTGAAACCGTCATGAAACTGACAGTATTTTGTCACGGATTACTCATATGCGGTTTTTACACTGACGGCAATTCTTCAACAGACTCTTGAAGTTTTTTTCAAAAGGAAAATTGATTATGAAATCAACGAAGATCGCCGCCGGTGTGGCCTGTGCTTTAGCCGGTATGTGCGCGATGAGCGCCCAAGCCATTGAAATTTATCCAGTCGATCACGCGCGTTTTATGACAAACGCGCGTTTTGATTTTAAGGTCGAACTCGATAACGTGACCGCCCGCGATAAGGTCACGGTGGAGATCAACGGCAAGAACTTCAACCAAACGCTCTCCGGCAAAGAAATCTGGATGGAAAAGGAAGAGGGGGTTGAAGCTTCCGCATTGATCATGCGCGGGGTGGAAATTAAAAATCCCGGTCAGTACACCGTGACGGTGAAGGCTCCCAATGGTACAAAGACCGTTAATTGGGATGTGTACACGACTGGCGACAAGCCCAAAGCAAAAAATGTGATTTTGCTTTTGGCCGACGGCTTGTCTGTGGGTCACCGCACCGCCGCCCGCATCCTCTCCAAGGGTGTCACAAACGGCATGTATAACGCGCCGCTTGCAATGGACAACATGCCGCACATGGCCCTGTTGGGTACGAGCTCCGTGGATACGATCGCAGCCGACAGCGCCAATACGGCTTCGGCTTACATGACCGGCCACAAGTCAAGCGTGAACGCCTTGGGTGTCTACGCTGACCGCACGAAGGCCAGCCAAGACGATCCGAAACAAGAAACGATCGCAGAGTTGATCCGCCGCAAGACGAAGATGGCCGTGGGTGTTGTCAGTGACGCAGAAATTGAAGACGCCACCCCCGCATCGGTTGTTTCTCACACGAGAAAGCGCTCGGATAAGGCCGATATCGTCGGCATGTTCTATAACGTAAAGCCCGAAGTGATCCTGGGCGGCGGCTCTGCCTACTTCCTGCCGAAGTCCACGGCCGGTTCCAAGCGCAAAGACGATATCAACTACATCGAAAAATTCACGCAAGCGGGTTATACGCTCGTCACCGACCGCACCTCGATGGTTGAAAAAGCCGCCGGCAGCGATCGTCTCCTTGGTCTTTTCCATACCGGTAACCTCGATGGCTGGGTGGACCGCCACCAGTGGAAGGGCAACACGGTGAAGAAATTCCCCGATCAGCCGGATTTGACGGACTCGTTTGCCGCCGCCATCAAGGTGCTTGAAAAGAATGAAGAGGGCTTTTTCCTGATGCTCGAAGCGGGTCTTGTGGATAAATACTCGCATCCGCTCGATTGGGCGCGTTCCGTGGGCGACACGATCGCTTTCGATAAGGTGGTTGAAGCTGCTCAAAAGTACTGCGATGAACATCCCGATACGCTTTTGATTGTCACGGGCGACCACACGCACTCCATCTCGGTGGCAGGCACTGTTGATGACAACAAGCCCGGCAACGATTGGCGCGAAAAGGTGGGTGTCTACGCGAACGCCGGTTACCCCAACTATGAAGATAAGGACAAGGACGGCTTCCCGGATGATTTTGCTCCGAGCAAGCGCTTGGCTGTCTTCTTTGGCGCGCACCCCGACTACTACGAAACGTACCGCTCTTTCCCGGATGCCACGTTTAACCCCGCTGTGCAAAACGAAAAGGGTCAGTATGTGGCTAACGCCCAATATAAGGACGTGCCGAGCGCTCACTTCGTTGAGGGCAACCTCCCGCGCTCTGAAAGCCAAGGCGTGCACACGGTCGATGATTTGGTTGTGACCGCTCGCGGTCCCAACGCCGATCAAATCCGCGGCTTCATGAATTCTACGGAAATCTTCCGCGTGATGGCTGAAGCGCTTGCTTTGGGCCGCTAATTAACAACCGGCTTAATCGGTAAAAGGCGCGCGGTGTTTTGTTGATAAACGCCCGCGCCTTTGCCCGTTAAAGGAGAGTGGGATGAAACGAAGAAATTTCTTGGCGGCTCTGTTTTTTTCCGCGATGGCTCCTGTCGCGGCAGTCAAGGCGGATTCAGATTTGAAGTTGGGTTTTGAAGAAATGTACGAGGGCAACCCCATTTTGGGGCTGCAGTTTAGTCAAAAGCTTAAGTCGTTTGCCGATAAAACGGTGTCCGTTGAAGGCTTTATGGCGCCGCCTTTGAAGCCCGAGGCGGACTTTTTGGTAATGACCCGAGAACCGGTGAGTCTTTGCCCCTTTTGCAACAGCGATCAGGACTGGCCGGACAATATCATCGTGGTCTATTTAAGTAAGAAACAGGAATTTGTTCAGCCTAACCGTCCGATTGTGGTCACGGGCAGGCTGGAGCTTGGGTCCTTTACCGACAAAGAGACCGGTTTTGTGAGTTTGGTGCGCCTTGTTGATGCCACGTTTGAGGTGGTGAAATGAGCGCGGACTTTGATCTCAAGCTCGACCATGTTGCCTATCAGGTAAAAGACGGTGTGAGCACCCGCACGATTTTGTCCATTGATGATCTTTCTATTCAAGCCGGAGAAGTGTTGGGTCTCCGAGGCGCTTCCGGCAGCGGGAAATCCACCTTTTTGAAAATCATCAGCGGGATTGTGACGCCGCAGCAGGGAAGGGTTGCTTGGGGTGATCTGTGTTTGAATGCGCAAAGTGAATCCGCCCGCGATGACTGGCGTGGGAAAAACTGCGGCTTTCTATTTCAGGATTTTCGGCTTTTTGGCGGTTTGAGCGCGCTTGAAAATGTGCTTTTGCCGTTAACCTTCCGAGGAAAAATTACTCCACGAGACCGTGTGCGCGCTGAAAAAATGCTCCAAGGCTATGGGGTGCCCGCGCAAACGCTTGCGGCTTATTTATCAAGAGGCGAAATGCAGCGCACGGCGCTTGTCCGAGTGTTGATCAGTTCGCCTAAGGTGATTCTTGCCGATGAGCCCACGGCAAGTCTTGATTTCAGTAACGCTATGCGCGTGATGGACGCTTTGATTGAGGCGGCTTTCCATCTGAAAGCGACGCTTTTAGTGGTGACGCATGATTCACAGATGCTCAAACGCTTTCACCGGGTGCTCACTATTGAAAACGGAACCATTCGGGGAGCAAGACTATGAGAGCGCTTTTGTTTTTAAAAAACGAGTGCCGGCAGTCTTTCAGAATTTTGTTTTCGCTTGCCTGCATTTTGGCGCTTGCTTTATCCATTGCCACCGCTATCGGTCAGACCGAAAGGATGATTAAATCATCGAGCGCGAAGGCGGCCGAACAGTTTGATATTTTGGTGGGCGCCAAGGGCAGCCGCACTTCGCTCTTGCTCTCAACGGTCTACCTGCGCGATGAAATGATTTCGCTCACGCCGGCCTCGGCCTTAAATGTTTTGAGAACATACGATGGCGTGAAGTGGTTTGCGCCCTTGGCTTTCGGAGACCGAGTGGGAGACTCACCGTTAGTGGGCACCACGCGCGCGTTTGTGACATTGGGTGGCGAGCGAGCGCTTCATGAAGGCAGAGAATTTACCGCCCGAGATGAAGCGGTCGTGGGGATTCATTCCGGTCTTCAGTTAGGCGAAACCGTTTATCCGCATCACGGCAGAATTTCAGGCGTGGGCCACAAGCACGATAACGGTTTTAAAGTTGTGGGCATCTTGCCGCAAACGGGCACGCCCTGGGATCGGTCAGTTTTGGTGCCGATTGAATCCATTTGGGCCATGCATGAAAAAGGGAAGTATGAGGAGCCAAAGGCCATTGAATCTTGGCTTGGTGCCGATGACTTTTCTCACCTTGCAGGATTCTCAGCAATTGCTGTTAAACCTGTTTCCATTTCGGATGCCTATAAGATTCGCCAAGGCTTGTCGTCTGTTTCAGTCGATGACGCGAAAGGGCAGGCGGTTAACTTAATGGCGATTTTCACGGGTGAGGTGCTCGTAGAACTGTACGCGACGCTTGACTCCGCGATGACCGCCTTTGAATGGTTTGCGGCAAGTTCCGTTTTGATTTCGCTTTTGGCGGTATTGATCACGGGCTTTATTTTGGGTGAACTTCGCAAGCCTCAATTTCTGCAGCTCAGAACAATGGGCGCGCCGCGCGGTTACGTGATGCAGGTGGTTTGGCTTTTGATCATGTCGGTTGTGTTGAGCGGCGTGGTGATGGGACTAGCGGGCGGCTGGGGCTTGGCTCAGATCGCGGCGGTCTTTATCAGTCAGGACACGGGCATTGCCATGACGCCGGTGATTGGTTTGCAGGAACTTCAGGTGGGGCTCGTGACGCTTGTGCTTGGCGCGATTTTTGCGGTTTTGCCTGCGGTTAAAGTGGGACGTTCACAATTGCGCTAAAAAACGTCATGGGGAATTCACGGATCTGAGACCGAATGTTCATTTTGTAATCGCACAATAAGGCTGCCGTTTGGGCAACCTTATTGTTTTTAAGAGCAGAGGAAGAAATGAGTACCTTGTCTCGTCGAAATTTTTTGCATGGCAGCGCTCTGGTCGGTGTGTCCGTGGCCGCCGCTGCGATGACGCCGATGGCTGCCGCCGCAGCCGCTCCGAAAAAGTGCCGCTCTGTGAGTGAAGTGTTCTCCATGTCGGAAGTGGACATGGCTAAAAATAGCGAAGTGGTGCAGTCGGCTTACGACACGATTGTGAAGTCGGTAAAGAAAATTCGCAATCCGTCGCTTCGCTCAACCGTTTTGAATATTGTTCAAAATCCTGCGCCTACGATCGCTCGAGGCGACGAAGCGGCCATTATGGCTTCGCTTAAAAAGGCCGGTCTTTTAAACGTCAACGCCAAGAGCGTTTTCCCGCGCATTGAAGATAAAACCCGTTCACCTCAGCCTTTCTGGAGCGCGCCGGGTTCGGGCTACGGCTCTCATCACGCCTATCCGGGCGGCTTGGCAACGCACACTGCTTTAAACGTTGTCTCTGCTGAGGCGCTCTACGAAAACTATCGCCATATCAATAATCTTGATTTGGATTGGGACGATGCCGTGGGCGGTGAAATTCTCCATGACTTGCATAAGCCTTGGGTTTTCCAATGGGAAAAGGATCATTCCTGCCGCGTTGAGCAACAATTGGCCGGCACCGGTGAACACCATGTGCTGAGCATCGCTGAATCCATTAAGCGCGGCCTGCCTTCCACCTTTGTGGTGGCTCAGGCCTGCGCGCACGATCATCCGTCTTCCAAGCAAGGCGAGGCGCTTGTGGTGGGGTGGCTGAAGGCCGCATCGATCATCGCAGGCGTTGATCCCGTTTTGCACGGCTTGATTGCGAAGGACGGAAAGACTCTGCCGCTTCCGCGCCGCATGGAAGGCTACGTGGTGCACTTAGCTGACCATGATTGGGTGATTTCTTCGTCTGCCTGCCAATGGTCCGTGCAAGCTCTTAAAGAACTTGCGCAAGAACAATACGGCATCACCGAAGCCGCGAAATTCAATGCCTTTAGAAATTACGTTTTGGCTAACCTCACGGCCATGCGCCTTTACGGAATCCTGAGCGCTCAGGGTCGCAAGGCGTTTGCCGCAGACGTCGCCCGCGTCATTAAGCTCTAATTGTCCAAAAAACGAAGCCCGGGTGTGAACTTTCCGGGCTTCGCTGTCTTTAAAACTCTTCTTTTTTCCAATCGAATTTCTCGATTGTTTTCTTTTTGTTTTTAAAGCGCTTCGTTTTAAAACGGGAATCGGTGCACAAAACGCGGGCGATGGGGTTTCGGCGTTTGGCTTCTTTGACTTTGATAATGATCTTTTTCTTGCGCATTTCTTTCTCTTTTGTTGATTGTTCATAAAGCATAACGCGCAAAACATCAATTAACGACGTACTGAGTGCGTCTTGAATTGAAGCGGGCAGTGAGATCATGTCATACTGAAAGCTAATAAGAAAAAGGAGATAACCATGCCTGTCAAACAAACTTTTGAGACGGACCTGTTGGTTCCTGTCAAAGTGTGGACAAACGATATTGACGAAGCCTCCATTTCGCAGCTCAAAAATGTGGCAAGACTTCCCTTCGTTTTCCATCACGTGGCGGCGATGCCTGACGTGCACGCCGGGATGGGCGCGACGATCGGTAGTGTCATTGCGACTAAGGGCGCCGTGATTCCTGCCGCGGTCGGCGTGGATATCGGCTGCGGGATGCTTGCTGCGCGCACCAATCTCACTAAAAGTATGTTTGATGAGCGTGATCTTCATCGCCTGATGGATGAAATCCTCTCGAGAGTACCCGTGGGTTTTGCTCAGAGGAAAAAAGAAGCGATTCGATGGGAAGCGTGCGAGCCTTTTGAAGAACCTTTAAAAGAAATTTTGGCACAGGAACCTACGATGCTTGATCGTATGATTAAGTCCGAGTGGCATGCACAGCTGGGGACTTTAGGGGGCGGCAATCATTTCATCGAATTGACGGCTGACGAAGAGGACCGTTTGTGGATCATGCTGCACTCGGGCTCGCGCGGCACGGGCAACATCATGGCGTCGTTTTTCATTACCCACGCAAAGACGCTTGCAAAAGAAAATGGAGAGGAGCTGCCGGATATCTTTTTAGCTTCCTTAAAAGAGGGGACGGCAGATTTTGAGCTGTACATGAAAGCCGCGCATTGGGCGCAGGATTATGCGATGGCCAATCGTCGCGTGATGTTGGACGATGTGCTTGCGGCGCTGCGAACTCTCAGAAGTGACACGGAAATCGTGGGCGAAATTGTTAACTGCCACCATAACTATGTCGCTAGAGAAACGCATTTTGGCGAAACGATTTGGGTAACCCGCAAAGGCGCGATTCGCGCAGGTCTTGGTGAAAAGGGGATTATCCCCGGGAGCATGGGATCGCGAAGCTACATTGTGGAGGGGCTGGGAAGCGAAGAGTCTTTCTGCAGTTCTTCACACGGCGCAGGCCGCAAGATGAGCCGCACTCAAGCCAAAAATCATTTCACGGTTCGTGATCTTCAGGAGCAAACGAAAGGCGTTGTGTGCCGGAAAGACGAAGGCGTGCTTGATGAAATTCCAGGCGCCTACAAGTCCATTGACCAGGTGATGGCTAATCAGTCGGATCTGACGAAGACATTGCATGAGCTCAAGCAAGTGCTCTGCGTCAAAGGTTGATTTTGGGTACAAAATAGGGAAAGCCATTACGCTTTCCCGCTTCGTCTTAGTCTGTGCCTTTGGTATCTCCAACGAGATTCGAACTCGTATTCTAACTGTGAGAGAGTTATGTCCTAACCGTTAGACGATGGAGGTGAACTACTACGTCCTGAAGTACGAAGCTTCGCGCGACCCACTTGAGCCGTCAGGCTCAAGCCTCTCGCCGAGGAACCCGCACCGACGGGACTGTCCTCGGGGGAACTCTTCAAAAGGGAATCGCTTCCCTTTCCAGCGCACGACCGTTCCGGCCGTATCGGTGTTTTTCAATCTCCGTTAGTTTGACCCAATGACGCAAGTTTTTCGCCGCCGCTTCATCTCGGTCATGCTCATGACCACAGTGCGCACAGCTCCACTGTCGTTCTCCCAGAGTCAAATTCTCTTTCTTTGCCCCGCACTCCGGACATAGCTTACTTGACGGGAACCATCGTCCCGCTACAACCAGGTTTTTCCCTGCCGCATCTAATTTGTAACGTAAGGCCCGGTAGAAATTTGCAATACCCACATCAGAGATGGCTCGGGCTAAATGGTGATTTTTCACCATTCCTTTTAGGTTCAAATCTTCAATCACGTAGGTTGTTACTTGGCTATCGTTAACTAACCGACGCGTCACCTGATCGATCCAATCCTTCCTTCTATGACGGATTCTTTCATGCGTGCGGGCTAATTCTTGTCTGACCTTCTCGTAACGTTTCGAGACGGTGACTTCTTTGACTTTTTCTCCTTTTTCGTTTTCTTTGAAGGTTACAGTGCGTTTGCATCGGGACAAACGCTTCTGCTGCTTCTTGAGCTGATCAGAGTTCTTTTTCAAAAATGACGGACTGTCTATCTTTTCTGCACCATCCTGACTCACTACAGTAAAAGCTGTCTTAATTCCCGCATCAATTCCTGCTGTATGTTCAAAATCAATAGTGTCCGGCGCTAAAGCGGTTTGACCATCGTCTACCAAAACACTTGCGTAATACTTGCCGGAAGGTTCACGAACAACGGTAACAGTTTTAACTGTACCGTTAAACCGTCGATGCAAAATTGCTTTGACAGGTCCGATTTTCGGTAAGACGATATGCCCTTTTGTTCCTATCTCTGGAAAGAGAACTTTGCAGTGTTGTGGGCATTGAAAGGATTGTCTGCAGGTGTGTTTGCTTTTAAATCGGGGACGCTTAGCTCGTTTTTCAAAGAAATTCACAAAAGCGCGGTCGGCGTTTCGGGCGGCCATCTGAAGTGATTGCGAGTTAACTTCTTTGAGCCAAGGATAGTCTTTCTTCAGGTGAACCAAACGAACAATGAAATCGTTGCGTCGCATGGCTTTGCCGGTTGCTTGGTAACAATCATTAGCTTCAGAGAGATAGCGGTTGTAAACCCAACGGGCGCAACCGAAGTGGTCAATCAGAGATTGACGCTGAGAGGCGTTTGGATAGATCCTGAATTGATACGATACAACAGACATAACCGGATCGTATCATATTTAGATCTCAATATTCAACTGCCGAATACCATGGATTTGATTTTTAGCAATCCTCTGGATTGCTGTCTTATATCCACCTCATGAAGGTGGTTTTACGACGTTGAAGATAACTATGTCGCAAGAGAAACGCACTTTGGGGAAACGATTTGGGTAACGCGCAAAGGCGCGATTCGTGCAGGTCTGGGCGAAAAGGGCATTATCCCCGGGAGCATGGGATCGCGAAGCTATATTGTGGAGGGGCTGGGCAGCGAAGAGTCTTTCTGCAGTTCTTCACACGGTGCAGGCCGTAAGATGAGCCGCACTCAAGCCAAAAAACATTTCTCGGTGAATGATCTTCAGGAGCAAACGAAAGGCGTTGTGTGTCGAAAGGATGAAGGTGTGCTCGATGAAATTCCCGGTGCGTACAAGTCTATTGACGAAGTGATGGCTAATCAGTCGGATTTGACGAAGACATTGCACGAGCTCAAGCAAGTGCTCTGTGTCAAGGGTTGATTTGGGGTGTAAAAAAGGGAAAGCCATTGCGCTTTCCCGCTTCGTCTTAGTCTGTGCCTTTGGTATCTCCAACGAGATTCGAACTCGTATTGCAACCTTGAGAGGGTTGGGTCCTGACCATTAGACGATGGAGATGTTATAGGTGGGCACCAAAGACCAATCAAGGTCACATTGTACGACAATTTTTTAGAAAAAATTTATTGGTACCCGATAATTATCTGATGATAATTACTTCAGCTCACTCAAAGAGGTATGTACTCTGTTACCCAACAAAGCTTTGAGTGTTTGGTAAATGTTTCGCCCTTCTTGAATAAACCATTTATGCCACATTTGCCATTCTTTGTTTTCTCTTTCCTTTGTGAAAGGATCATAGCCGTGATCGTTGGCGTCATATTCTTCAATCCAATGCGACATTCTTCTCATTAGTGGATAAGGCAAATAGAGCTCTTCGTAGGGGATCATGCCATAACACCAAAGAGGAGATGAGGCGCTGTAGTCAGGGCAAAAATTAAAAGAGGGGAAGCTATTAAAAGTCTTTTTTCTGAGTTGATCTTTCTCGTTAAGATTGTCGATGATAGATTTGACATCTTGCTTAAACAGGGGTCTTTCAATAAAACTATTCGATTTGAGATCATAAAAGTGAACAGGCATGCCAAATCTCACGGCCTGCATGGCAATGATGTCAATGTCGACATGATCACAAGCCGGGTCTAACCACAACTCATCAAATTGCACTAAAACAGAAATCCAATCGTCTTGATTAATAAAGACAAGGGGGCCGACACAGTCGTTAACATGTGCTTGGGTGATTAAATTTCCGAAAGCATCTGCTTTTGCACAAGGAATTTCATAAACAGGTCTTCCATCGAGAAGCCTTTGTTCGGACTCACCGGGCAAGATGTGCAGTACACAATGTTTTCGATGATGTTCAATCATTTTGTAATCTCTAAGAATTAATTCATCCTAGAGAAATAAAACCACCGAAGACTTCTGGTTAAGAAGTAAGCGGTTTCTATGCGGTTAAATATCCCAAATATTTTGTACCGTAATATACGAAGCAAGGTTATAGGCCGAGTCGCATGAAGAGATAATGCTTGCGGGGCCTGTCGGAACGTTTAATTTCTGGAAGCTCTTGATCCATTTTGCATCATGCAGATCCGGAGCCGACTTCATTTTGATTTCGACAGGGTAATAGCAGCCATCGGCGTGAATGAGTAAATCAATTTCCATTCCATTATTGTCACGATAGAAGAAAAAGTCAGGTTTTTTACCGTTGTGGCAATAGCTTTTGATCAACTCGGTAACAACAAAGGTTTCGAAGAATTGTCCGCAAAGCAAGTGGTCGCGCATTTCTTCGGGTGAAGAGATGTTCAAAAGGGCAGCGGCTAGCCCTGTATCGGCTAGATAGACTTTCGGGCTTTTAACGATTTGTTTATTTATATTCCCGCTAAAAGGCGGCAATAAGTAAATCATTCCCGAAGCTTCCGCGATCGATAACCAACGTTTAATGGTTTGAGCGCCAACGTCGCACATTTGCGCCAGAACCTGAACACGCAGCTCTTGCCCCGTTCTTGCTGCGAGTGCTTTTAAAAATTTCCTATATTCCAATGTCTTCTCTACACTGGTAAGCGCCGCAACATCCTTGGCAAGATAGAGGTCTATTAAAGAATCAAAGAACCATTGTCTTTCATCCGCATCACACGAAAGCACATCCGGCCAAGCTCCCTGATAAATCATTTGCCATGTTTCATCAATGGACAGATGCGACAAATTTCCGCGCTGGCCGGGAATGAAAGGTTTTTGTTCGAGTCCTTTGCCAAAGCGTTCATAGATAGACATGGGCCAGAGATCAAAAGTGACTAGTCTGCCGGGTAAAGATTCGGATACCTTACTCATCAAGTGCAGGCGCTGAGAACCGCTCAACCAATATTGACCTCGGCTGTCGTCTGCGTCCACTTTTTCTTTTAATGGAAGAAAGAGTTCAGAGGCGAGCTGTATTTCATCGATAACCGCTGGAGCCTGATTGTGTTCGAAAAAAGACGAGGGGCTTGATTTAGCCATCAAGCGCTGCGCAGTGTTGTCCAGGCTCACATACTGTCTGGATGTATCCGAAAGGTGCTTTAACAAAGTGCTTTTGCCCACTTGCCGAAGACCGGAAATCATCACGATCTTAAAGCGATCAGAAGCTTTGTTAATGATCGGTTCTAAGGTGCGATTTAAATAAGGCATCATTCTTCCTAACACGTACTCAATAAAATCTACTATGCATATTATATAAAATTGATGATGGATAGTATATTTTATATAAAGTGCAAATAACCCTATTTAAATCAAATAGTTGATGTAATAGTTATTTTGGGTATGTATGGAAGAGTCAGAATGCTTCACCTCGTTAAGCTTAACGACGTTAAGCTTAACAAGGTGAAGGAAAACGTTTTAGTTAAATCCGATCGGACGTTTACGGCCGTGCCCTTCTTTGGTATTACATTCTTTTTCCAATCCCTTCAGTAACGCTTCCGGTGTTTTAATCGGGTTAAAGCGGGATTGATGAGTGAGCGTTGCAAAGTCACCGGGCGTCAGAGAACGGAGATTGCCAACCGCTTCCAAGACACTTTCATTAATAGTGCTATCCGGACAAATCTTTTCACAGTACCGCTTGAATAAGGTTTTGGCTTTTTCGGCATTCAGATAGTCAAATTTCACCTTTAAATCGAAACGGCGAAGGCAGGCGTCATCCATGGCATTGAGCGCATTGGTAGTCGCCACAAAAATCCCTTCAAAGTTTTCAATTTGAGTGAGCATTTCATTGACTTGAGTGATTTCCCAGCTGTGATCGGCGTTGCCGCGTTTTTGAAGAAAACTGTCCGCTTCGTCAATTACGAGGATGGCATCTTCGTTTCTGGCTTCTTCAAACGCCAATGCGATATTTCGTTCGGTCATGCCGACATAACAATTTAAAAGGTCGCTTGAGCGCTTCACAATGACTTGTTTACCAAGCATGCGCCCCAAATAGTGCGCCCAGGCGGTCTTTCCGGTGCCGGGAACGCCATAGAGACAGATTCGCGCGTTTTGCGCTTGGGCAACCCCTTTGGCAATTTCGTTTAAGTCGTAGTCCGCGGTGCTCAATTGCGGATCGTAAAGGTCTGCAGGATCGAGTTTTTTCTGCAAAAGAACAGGACGGATACCCATGGTGTCCAAAGTGGCATTTAAATGCGTGAAAAAGTGTTTTTGCAGCTCTTCCTTGGGAGCAACGATCGTGGAAAGAACTTTTGCGGTGCGGTCAATTACCGCGGGCGCAATATCGCTTCTTTTGGCAATGCAGTGAATGCCTTCAGACAAAAGGAAGGCGCCCGCTTTGTTTTCGATAATCTTTCTGCGCTGCGCCTCCGGAGGCACCGGGACATTTAAGCAAAAATCAAAACGACGGATATAAGCGGGATCCATCGCATGGATCGAGTTTGTAATCCAGATGACAGGCGTTTGGTTGCTCTCTAAAAGTTTATTCGTTAATCCTTTATTGCCTTTGCCGGCATTAGACGGAGCGGCATTCATGGCAAAGAAGGCAGGAGAGCCATAGTTTTTAAATAAGTCCTGCGCCTCGTCAAAAACAAGTACAGCCTCAGGGTTGTTTTTAAGTTGAGACAAATTAAACATCAAACTGCTCATTCGGTCCCGGACGGCTTCACCATCGGCGTCCATCACAGGCACTTCATAAAGATCGGCTCCGATATGTCGGGCGATGGTTCGGCTTAATTCACTTTTGCCGGTTCCCGGAGGGCCGTAAAGAAGAACGTTGACACCTTGCTTTTGGGATTGACGGGCGCTGCGCAAGTATTCCACCAAAAGGGGCAGGTCGGGAGACAAATACGAAAAGTCTTCGAGATCGAGTGAACTTTCTTTTCCCTTAACCAGCGACCTTTCCAAGAGGTCTTGAAGTCTTTGATTGGGGTAGACGAGTTTTGCTGCTAAGTCTCCTTCAAAGTCGAGGTAGTACTCAAAATCTCGCGGCTCTTCACTGACACTAATAAGGTGATTTTGCAAAAGAGCGCCGTTTCTGGAAAGCGCTTTATAAAGAGCTTCGTAGCCGCAGTCGGTTACGGTAGCTAAAAAATTGCAGATGAATTCGCGATAAGTGATGAGTTCGCTTTTCTTATTCTTAAAGATGTTAAATAAGTCGAGACAGTTAAATTGATTCAGCTTAACGATGCACAGGAAAATCAGAATACTTTTTTCCGCTTCATTTAAGCCGAAAGTTTTGGCCAAAAGTTCTACATTGGCCTTTAGGTTGTCAGGAACAACGGGCGGCTCGGCTTCAAATTCGCGGTACTTTTTCATCAAGAGCGAATAAATCTTGGATTGATTTTCGGCGACTTTTTTCGTTTTCTTAATTTCATCGGGTGTTAAGAGCTCAAGTTCAGGCAAGCCCAACACGGCGTGCCATTTCACGCTTTCAAAGTTATAGTCAACTTTATCGTTGAAGCCGGAGGTTACGTTTTTCCACAGATCGCGATACAAAAGAATCGAAAGGAAAAAGAATTGATAAAGACGAAAGGTCTTTTCGTCTGACGTGTTTTTATTGGCATTCAGATTGCACTTAAACATATTCTTCCTCTTTTTCTCGAGAGGAAGTTTAGAGTTTCTTGCTTCATTTAATGATGCATTCGAAAGACCGATTGCGAAAGAGATTCCTTGAAAAATAAGATCATTTTTCAAATAATTTAAAGATGTGATAACAGGAGAAAGTCATGACACAGTTAAGGAATTTAATTTTTAAAAATGGCGCTTTGTATGATGGCGCGATTTCTTCAAGTCGGATGCTCTGCCACATTGATGACAATAAGATCTACGAGGGAACAGCGAATTCATCGTCTCATGTTCTGTGCACGATTAAAAATGGAAAGATTTATAAAGGGACAGCGATTTCTTCCTCAAAACAGTTAGGTTTCGTGGATGATGCAAAAGCCTATATGGGAACGGCCAAATCCTCATCAAAAGTAGCTCTAACCTTTAAAAACGGTACGATCTACAGCGGAAATGTCGCAACATCCAGTAAAGCGCTGGGCAGTATTAAAGGGGCGGAATATTTGGATGAACCCTATTTGGCAGCGATGGTTCACTTCTTCGTGACACCTGTCTTCGGTTAAGGATTCTTTATTTCATAAATTGATGGCTGGGCGGTCAAAATCTCCTTGACAACAAAAGGAGATTGCCATGTTAAACAGAAATTCCGGCCTGCTGCCTCGTTTTGTCGCAAACGACAAAAGACAGGTGTGTGTGCCTCAGGCCAATGAAAAAGATGTAGCCCTGGCCACTCAATTAATTGATAAATATTTCAAAGCCGATCACGGGAACTACGTTCGGCCGCTCAATATTGTGATTTGCAGCAGCAATGCCAGAGCGGCCAAGGCCGTGGCTGAAAAAATTACCGCCGGTCAGGAATCGGTTTTTCGGGGTGACGGATCGGATACCGGGGACTCATTGGGTAATTTGGTTGAACAGTACAGAATAATTGTTCTTGATTTGTTAAACGAAAGTTTCGGTGTGGAATGCCCTTATATGCTTGGGAAATGCGGCGTTCTTATTTGGATGATTTGCCCGGGTGAGGAAGCTGATAAATTAGACGCCGATTGCCGCATTGATGTCCAAGAGATGTCACTGTCTGAAAAACGCTGGAAGCTGAAGAAATCAACCGGTTTGCCTTTTTGTGTAGTTGATGCGCTGCTTAACGGTAAAAAAGATGTTTGGCAAATTGAAGAGATGCTTCAGTTGGTTTTAATGAAACCATATCAACCCAAAGATTTGAACTTTATCGGAGAGCTCTTTGAGATTGAGCTCACAGAGCGCGATTGGGTCGAAACGATTGAAGACGAGTAGGTAGAAAATGAGCCCTCATTTTTAAATGAGGGCGTCAAGACAATTTAATAATGAATGGACGACAGTCCTGCGTCTCAAGCAAATTGCTTTTCAAAGGCTCTCAAGATTTGACGCAGGTAGTCGTCTAAATAATTCAGACTTTTTTGGGTAATCCATTCTTCAATCCCATAGTAAAAACCGGCAACGCCGCCCGTGATCGCGGCGATCGTGTCACTGTCGCCTCCGATACTCACAGCGTTGCGCAGAGCGTCTTCAAAAGAGTCTGATTCAAAGAAGGCTTTGAGCGCCACGGGGACGGTTCCTTGGCAGCTGACTTCGTATTGATACTCTGGACGGATTTCCTCTAAAGAAAAATCCATTGGGTAGTAGTGGTCATTGATGTACTTTTCAATAGCCTGTTTGCTCTGTCCGGTTTTTGCTAAAAAGCCTGCGACAGCGGTGGCTTCCGCGCCTTTAAGGCCTTCGAGGTGGTTGTGCGTGACAGAGGTCACCGCATAACTCATGACCTTAGCCTCATCGATGCTTTTTGCCGCAAGAGAGCAAGGGCTCACTCGCATGGCTGCGCCATTACCGAAACTGTTGTACGGGGTCGGATTGGGCAGTTGCATCCAACGACGGAAACTGTCGCCGTAGTCTTTGCCCGCATAGCGCCAGGCAAAATCCATTATGGATTGCTGTGCGGTTTTCTGCAGGTCAGAGGTTTGTTGGCAAAGCGCATGACAGACGGCTAGCGTTAAAACAGAGTCATCCGTTATGAAGCATCTGTCCGTAAAAAGTTCAAAATCTTTACGCTTAATGTTGTTGTACTCATAGGGTGAGCCAACGATATCACCCACAATTGCTCCCAGCATAGATAGGCTCCATTTTTATTCGTTGACTGTATTCTAAAATCCGATCCTTCAGTTTTGGATGCGATTGGATATTGCATAAAGTGAAGTATTAAACGTCATACTCATAACGTCAGAAAAGTTGTGAGAACATCCATGAAAGAGATCAATAAAACTTTTAAAACCGTCTTCAATCCCGATGACTTTATTCAGGGGAAAGCTTATCGAGCGGTTTTAAGTGAGAGCTATTTTTCGCTTTTAAAGGAGATCAAAGAAAAGGTCCGCGCGGACGATTTTATGTTTGCTCAGGCGGTGAGTGCCTATTTGTACCGAGCGGTTGCGCCGGAAAGCGAAATTTTGAGCGCCATGGTCGCAGCAAGCCGCATGGGTGAATCTAAAGTCGTGGATTCATTTGTCAATGACAACGCTAAAGGTGCATTGAATCTTTTAAACGGAGTTGAAGATCAAGGGCAGTTGTCGGCTTCAGTCAAAGATATTGCTTGTGCAGTAGCAGTGGTTTACTTCCAAATGCTTTTTGATTATCAACGTCGCACGGGTAATGATTTATTTCACTGGAACTATCGTGAAATTAATGCCTATCTTTGCGGCTGGCATGAGTTTTATAAGCGCGTGAAAACGTCTCGTTTTGCCGGGCAACTTGAAGAGTTGCTCAACGAACTTTATACGAGCTCCGGTTTTGAAAGACCGTGGCGGGACAGCGATCGGGATTTTTATGAATTAACGATTCCGAAGAGTGCGCAAGCAGCAGAAATTTATCGAATTCTTTGGTTGGCAGGTTTTTTCATCGGCACAAAAGAAAAATGGGATTATCCGAATTATCCCAAGCATTTCAGAGTCAAAAGTTTTACTTGGAAAAAGGCTGCGCTGCTGCGCATGATGCAGCTCATTGCTGCGCATTGCCCCGCAGTGGAAATTAAAGCTGTGCCATTTGAAGCAAGTGACATGAAAGATTATGAGTGGTATCGCTATGAACTGAGCTTTGATTTCAGAAGCCATATGTATGCGAGGAGCGCCATGCATCAGCTCTTAAGTCGAAGGAATTTAAAGGATCCATGGGCGGAATTTGTGCGCATGGTAACTCGAAATTTATTGTTAAAAGGTGAATTAGATGTTATCGACCATGATTAAAAAGTGGCGTGGAGAACGCCCGAGTATTTTCATTCTCTCCGGTGCGGGCCTTTCGGTTGAAAGCGGTATCCCAACCTATCGGGGAGAGGGCAGTGATCCCAAAAATGACAGCGCGAGTTTGTCTAAAGGTTATATGCGGGCGCTGCCTGAGCGGGTGTTTGATGCGGCTAATCAAAGAATCTGTGATTTTGATGCGTGCGAACCCAACGAAGCGCATCGCGCGCTCGCACAGTTTGTTAAGAAATATCGACTTCGCGCCGATATTGTCCACGTGGCTCAAAATATTGATTCATTGTGTGAAGAAGCGGGGGATACGTCGGTGTTTCATCTTCATGGCAGTCTCAACCGCAGCTTGTGTCAAAAGTGCGGCACGACTTTCCCCAGAAAAGGCTTCTACAAAATGGGCAATATTTGTCCTAAGTGCGGAGCGGGGTTTTCAGCGGTAAGGCCTGACGTCGTGCTTTTTGGCGAAACACCGCACGGTTTGGATTGGATCATGCCGTACTTAAAAGAAGTTGATATTTTCATTGCCATTGGCACTTCGGGAACGGTCTATCCCGCAGCGGATTTTGTCACGATGGCGGCTTCTGCCGGCGCACCCATCCGGATGCTTTTAAATAAGGAAGCGCCTCATGAGATGCAATTTAATTGCTCGATGATGGACGAGGAATACGGTCCTTACAACTATATTCGTTTGGGCAAAGCCTCGGCGATTGTTCCGATGGTTTTAAAAGAAGTCGGCAAACTCATCGAAAATATTCCTGTTTCGAATATCTAAAAAACTGAATGGGGCCGAGAATTCGGCCCCATTGCATAGGATTTTGAAATTATGGCCTTGCGGGAGTTTTCCCACAAAGCGCAAATCTTTTAAGGTCTTTCTTCCAGATATACCCTGTCCATATTTTTGGCGTCACGAAACACCAGCCACTCTCCGCCTTTGACCGATAGTGGAGTAGAAGAAGTGATCGAGAACCCAACGCCAGAAGTCTTTCTTTCGTTAAATTTCATACCGTGGCAATTGGCAATGCCTGCGCCAGCAGCTTCAATGCGGACATAACCTTTTGCAGGAATTTGAACTTCGTCGCCTTTTTTAGTGCGATCCGTAAACAAGGTATATTCTTTTTTAGCCATTGTTATCTCCTCAAAGATTGGCTTGCCAAACACCATGATAGTAGTAATAAGGGCATATTCCAATTCGTTCTATACACGAACCCAACATTTGTGGGTAACCGTGAGGTGATATTTTGTTGTATCACCCTCATGGATTAATAGCTCTGGTTTACTCCTCTTTAGTCATCCATTTCAAAAAGAATGCTATTGATGTAATCAGGCTTGTCTGCAGTTTTATCAGTGATTACCCATAGAGTCGGCACCTTTTCTTCGCCTTTGGACGGATAAGGTGTTAGTCCATCCGTTAAGATGACGCAGGCATCCGAATCAGGGGCATTTTTATTAACCCAGTTCGTTATCTCACGCATATTTGTTCCTCCTTGGCCCGGTGCCTCTAGTTTGAAAGGAACATCTTCGTATTGATGGGTTTCGATTTTTTGAATTTTGTAGTCGCACCAGATAACAATGACCTCTTCCGGTTTACATTCTTCGATAATGTCAAAAAGATGTCTGCCGAAACAAGAAAGCATTTTTTGGCTGATGGAGCCCGAAGTGTCAATGCCGACAATCATTGTGCCCATGTGGGTTTCTTTGCCAACCGACGGTAGGTAGACATCGGAAAATCGTTTGTTGGGTCTTCTCCACGTTTGATTTTGAGTGACAAACTTTGTCATAAAACGCGCTAAGAGCTCGCGCCAGGGGAGTTTTTCTGCAAGCAAATAGTCTTCAAGAATGGCTAAGAATCTTCCTATGCCATTGCCTCTTTTGGAGTTCAACATTTTTTGTTTAGCAATGGCCTCAGCAAGCGCAAGTTTAATATCGTTTTCAATATCTTTTAATTCAGAGTCTTCGATCTCTTCACCATAAATTTCTCGAGCTTCTTTCAGAGGGTCGCGTCCAATCCCCTTTAATCCAGACTCATTGATTCCTTCAATATTGTTTTTTTGAGATTTCCCTGAAATGCCGTTAGACAAGCTTCGATCACCAGCAAACACAATGTCGAGAAAAACTTTAGCAGTTGGACTTTTTCGGCAAATTTCATCATATATGTCTTCGGCAGTGCGCGATTGTGCGCCTTTATAACGCACACCACCTTTGATAAATTGGCCAATACCCAGTTCGATAAGTGTCTCGTTGATAACCGCATCGCAAGCAATATTAAAGATCAAGTGATCACGTTTGCCTCTTCTCAAACTGTGCGAAAGTGCAACATGCATCACTTCGTGACAGAGCAAAAAGACAATTTGATCTACGCTCAACTTTTCTATGGCCTTAGGATTGTAAAGAATCGTCCCTCTGGGTGTAACAGCTGCGAAAGGAACAATATCGGTTGCCTGCAGTGGAAAGCGAAAAAGAATCGTCGAGAAAAAAGGTTCTCGTAAAGACAGTAGAGTCTTTGCCTGCAGGAGTTTGTCAACGTTTTCAATCATCCGATCACCTTGCTGAGTTTGGAAGCTAATTTTTTAAAAACAGGACTGCTGATTAGACGTGTCTTAGACGCGCTTTTGTAGAGTTCGCGCAGAGCCATCGCTTGCATATCTGCCGGTACCCTTGTTATATATGTCAGTGCGGCATCTGTCGTTTTTTGTGTGCAGTCGTCAGCGGACAGTAAATCCACAAGTTTCATCACCGTTGCCCATCGGACGCTTAACTCTTCTGAAATGGGATAACTTTCAGGACGGGCTAAAAGTTCATGGATATCTGGCAAATTAAGGTACATTTTGCGGAATGCACAGTAGGCTGTGGCAGCGCCTTCACCAACGTCGCCGGCTACTAGCGCGCGAAAAAGTTTCTCAGCGTTTTTTCCTTTAATGGACGGCACAAGACTGACTGCCTCCCAGGCTCGAGGGGTAGGATTGGTTTTGCGGGTCGGGTCGAAGTCCGAAAGTAATTTGGGCTGAAACTGCAAAAATTTGATGAGTACATCACAAATGTTTTGTTTCTTGGCCCACGTGACCCAGTCGTTTAAATCCTCATCAAAAGGCAGACAGCGCAGTCGGTTGCCAAGTTTTGTGCTCATGCGATTGGCGCCTGACTTATCTTCAACGCGGTTGCCGGTGGCGATGATGAAAAGTTGATCGCTGAGCTTCACGGAACCTGCCCAGCGGTCCAAAATAATGCGGCACATTGGGTTTTGCATTGCCATCGGAGCGTCCGTCAGCTCTTCAATGATGAGCGCGCAGGGGCCGACGCCTTGGCGCAGGTTGTAGAACTCTTCAGGCGGCAGCCACACGTTGTGAGTGCCGGACTTGTGTTTAAAAGGAATCCCTAAGACGTCAACCGGGTCGCGAAGCGAGGGGTTAAACTCCACAATTTGCTCGTCAGCAATATTGTATTTTTCCTTTAAAACCGCGACGATTTCTCGGGCGCAAGCGGATTTCCCGCCGCCAGGTTTCCCTTCGATAAAGGGAACGATGCGGTTGCCGCCGGGTACTTCAAATTGAGCGAGGATACTTTGTTTTAATTCTGAAAATTTCATTTTTTATTCCGTTTTATAAAAAGTTTTGAGTTCGTTGATGTCCGGAAGCGGACAATATTGGATACTGCCGTCCGAGGATTCCCCTTGAAACTCTCTGGCCTTTAGTGCACAAGCAAGGGCAAATGCGGCAGGATCTACACTGAAGACAGAGTGTTTGTTTTGAATACGCTCTTCGGTAGCAGCGATGACTTCCGAGAGAGGTTTGTCGAGAACGAGCAACTCTTCAAGAGGAAAGGTGCGAACAGAAGGGAGCCTCGTCATGTGCTCCATCTCTGTTAGAAGAATGCAAACGCTTTCAAGCTCCGCGCAAGAGAGCGAGCCGTCCTGAGACCATGCGAGCGCATCAAGCTCTTCTCTGACGGTTTTGGCGTGGAGATCCCAGGTGGCGCTTGCTGGCAACAGCTTCTCGATTTCTTTGCCGGTTAAAAAGTGCTTTTGTTCCGGTTCATACAAAAACCACTTCCAAATGCGTTTGGGAAGAAACCAGGCGTTTTTGATTTCGCCCCTGCGGTTGACCTCGCGAATGCATAGACCAAGAAGATTTTGACGGTGTTGGTCGTCAATTTTGACTTTTACTAAGAGTTCGTTACTTGTGATCACAGGCGCGAAGCCCGAATCAATAGGCACGAGGCGCCGAGCTTCCCGAAATGGAAGATCGTTAGCATTGTCAGAAGACTTAATGCGACTGGACCAGAGGCCATTGACGATATAAAGCGGGAAGTCAGAACGGCGAAAACTATACAAAGTTTCCGATTCAAATTTTGAGAGCTTGTTGGATAGCGGATAATCGTTTTCTTTTGAAAATGGTTCCCCAAGCGAAAAGGCTAAATCTGCCTGTCCCATGTGCCAACCGCAAAGACGTTTGATGGCTTCTTTGATGTATAGATTGCGTGCGACATCGCCGGGAGCGCCGAAATAGCGGCTACCCCATTCTTCAATCAAGGCGAGAGTAAAGCGAGGGCAGAGTCTGCTTACGGAATAATGCAGTTCAATAAAGCCGTTAAAGGTGGCCGAGTAATAGGGACGACGCTTTAATTCTTCAAAAGGCAAAAGCAGTAGCACCGAGAGGTTGCTTTTGACATAAGCTACCGGAAAACCTTTGAATCGAATGTAACCCTCCTGAGTCAGACTGGATTCGGGGAGTGTATGGGTGAGATACGAGGGTGAAGTGCTCATACTTATTCATCTCAAATGTTTTTAAGACCTCATACGTCGCCCGAAATTGGAGGCTGAAATCGGGCGACAGAGCCTTTTTGATGATGTAAGAATAAAAGCTGATGCATCAAGTTATGATGGATTAAGTTGTATTCTTGAGTGCGACTCAATCCATGGGCTTTACTGCAAATACCGGCTCAAAGAGAGGACGGCATCAGCACCTTGAATCTCTACGGCGTGATTGAGACAGGCTTCTTTAAAGAGTTCTTGATCAACCTTTGCTCGGCAGTGTTTCCCGTCTGAGAGTTTTTCAATCTCTTGGATTCCTTCGTCAAGAGTGAACTCGTTGACCAAAAGTTCATACAGGATGTGCTTGTGATAATGAAAGGAGTATTTCTTTGAATCCATCTGAGCCATGACGAAGGCAATTGTTTCGAGTTCTTCGGAAGTGAGTGACGTGTCTTTGCTCCAGGCGATATCGTCGAGTTTTCTGTCAACTTCCGTTGCTCTTACTTGTCCCTCTTCCAACGTGGAGAGTTTTTGCCCCATTTCGTAATTGACAAAATAGGTTATGGATTGACTTGAAAGAGAGTCATAGCCGATTTTGTAAGAAGGAATAAACCAATAATCCAAAAAGTCCCCTAAAAGATTCAGTTTTTTGACACAAAATCCTAAAAGTGTGGAGGGCGTGCGGCAGTTGGCGAGTCCCTCGTTTAAAACTAACGCTTTACTTGTCAGAACGGAGAGTAATTTGTCCTGATAGGGGACGCGAAGAAGCGCGGTGCGCATGCCGTACTCCTTATCTGAGCGGCAGACATGGTTGGACCATAACGGTGTTAATTCGTAGATGCTTGAGTAAAGACATTTACTTGAGCGCGAAATCTCCTGAAACGAGTCGCCTAAGGGTTGCTCGGCCGGGATACATGTTTTGATCTTGGCTGCGGGATTATGGATTTTTTGGTGTAAATCCGGGTAACCCGTATGAAAGCCGAAAAAGAGCTCAAGCTTCGTGCGGACCTGATCAACTTTATCCTGTTCCAAAGGCGCATTGAAAAATCGGTGGCACCAAACGCGAACAATTTCTGCGACTAATTGAGGCGCAAACCAGACGATACCCGAGGGTATCTCAACAAATCCGTTGAAAGAGGCTGAATAGTGGGGATAACGGAGCAAATACTTTTTTGGTAAAAGCAATTGAACTGTATGGCGATTTTGGATGAAAGCGACCGCTTCGTCCCTGTGCCATACGAAGCCGGATTTGTAGAAGTCTTGATAATTAAAGTTATTTTCGAGATTGATTTGATTTTTCGCATTCATGGGCTTTCTCCTTTAATAAAGAGAGTAAAGCCCGATATTTCAATTTACGATATTTAAAAAGTTGGACGAATCGGTGCTCTGGAGAGGTCTTCCTCAGCAAAGAGATCAACAACAAAGTCACCCGTTCTGTGCTTAAGCAGTTTTGTCATTTTTTTCTCCAACAAATGCTCTTTTCTTTCACTGTCAGAGTAGCTGCTGTTGCTTCATTTTATGAAGAATTAAAAGAGTTAAGCAGAAGGGCATTTTTCTTTTGGTAAACGCGAAAACGTTCAATATTTCTAAAAACTCCCTTGGAAAATGTAGTATTTTCCAAAAAACTCGCTGGAAAAATGTAGTATTTTTCTAAAAAGTCGCTTGAAAAACGTTATTTTTCGGTTTTAAAACGGTGTAACGATCTAAGAGAGTGGATGAGAGAAGGTTTTTGCTATGAATGAACAAAGAATTAAACAAGGCAAGGCTGCGGAATTGCTCGTCAGGAAAAAGTTAGAGGATTTACCCTCCGGCTACTCTGTTCTTTTCAATGTCGATATCGCGGGTGATGGCAGGTCCTCTGAACTTGATACCGTTGTGGTTACACCGACCGGTGTGATTGTCATCTTAGAAGTAAAAGCGGGCGATCTTGCAGCCGATGAATCCGGTCATGTGGTTCGAAGCTACGGCGGTAAGCAAAAAGACATCGCCTGGCAATTGGGGCGTCAAAGCGGTATTGCCAGAAGCCGTTTGGCTGGCTTAGGGAAAAACTTAACCATACGGTCATTTTTGGTTTTGCCGACCGGAAAACTTGAAGGCGTCGGCATCGGTATTGATGTCGATCGAATCATTGATGCGGACCGAATGGCTGAGCTTTGCGCTGTTATTTCGGACTGTGACCGATTGCCTCATAGTCAGACAGTAACAAAAGAAGCTATCGTTGAATTCTTGCAAAATAATTGTGTCGTTAAGCAAAGCTTGAGTTCCATTTCAGAAACTTTGGATATTCGCTGCAGGGAACTATCCGCAGGGTTGGCGACCTGGGTGCCTCGCATTCAGTCGCCTTTGGCGGTGGTTGAAGTCAATGCGCCCGCGGGAGCGGGAAAGACGCAGCTTGCTCTGTCGCTTTTACAAAAGGCGCATCAGGAAAAAAGAAGCGCTTGGTATATCAACACGACTCGCAATATCGCGCAGCGCCTGCAGGATCATCCCATCAATCAACACACAGCATTCATTGGCACGTGGCACGAATTGGCGATCGAAGAAACTCGAGCTCAAGATCCCGCAAGCATTGAACCCTCACAATTAGCTCAATATTTTGATGAAGTTTCAGAAGCATTTGTCCAAAAATTGGCTCAAGGAACCTATTCCATCGACTGTATTGTGCTCGATGATGCTCAGGACTTAAGGGCAGATTGGGTGGTGGCGCTAAGCGGTGCGTTGTCCGCTGACGGAACGCTTTACGTTTTGTCCGATCTTAATTTCAGAGAGAATCAAACGGTTGAATTTACAGAATCCGTCAAAGTGACATCAAATGAAACGGCTCGAGTACCTCAGAAAATCGCTCAAGTCATTAATGAATTTGGGTTGTGCAAAGAATTCTTGGTGTCATCGAGCCCTTATCAGGGTGAAGTGCCGACGTTTTTTACCTATAGCGGTCCGGCTCAACTATTAAAGGAAACCAGGCGGGCAGTGGATGAAGCAAGAAGCGAAGGCTTCACGGATGATCAAATTGCCATCTTGTCGATGAAGGGCAGAAACTCTTCTGAAATTTTGCGTTCACCAACCTTAGGGACGGAAAAATATTCTCTCAAGCAGCCTTTGGAAGAATTCAAAAACAGGCGTCAGCTTTTTAGTGAAGGGGCCCTATTTAACGATACGGTGAGGCGCTTTAAGGGGTTGCAGGCGCCGTGCGTCATCCTGACAGAAGTTGATTTTGAGGACATCGATGATGCTGCGCGTTCAGTTCTCTACTTGGGAATGACGCGTGCTTCGATGAGTTTGAAGCTGGTTGTTTCTGAAGAATTTGCTGAAAAATTGGCCGCTTGTCTTTAATGGGGAAATCAAGCGGCCAAGAAGAGTATCGAATTTAAGCGTCTTGAGGTTTCAGTTTTTCGACTCGAACAATCTGGGCTTCGTCTTCCCATGTTTTGATCCAGCCGTCGACCAAAATACTGTCAACAAGGTCGACTTCCAGTCGGTAGAGACCTTTTTCAGGTTCGGATATTTTCTGTGAACGATTAAAGGGAGATTCTTCCAAATAAGTTTTGGTTTTAGGGTTCTTAAAGTCTAAGACCAGATGAATCTGTCGAGTCTTGTCGCCCGTGTAATTGAAGTGACGGCTCTTGATGTAATTCTTAACCCTGAAGTTATCCACACCCTGCGCATTGTCTTTTAACTGCTTAACAGAGTCAATGCGGTGAAGGGCAAGATGGCGGTAGTTATCGTATCCATCAAATTGACACACTAGATACAAACGCCCATCCTGCTGAACAAGTCCAAGAGGACTTAACATGGCTTCTTTTTTCTCACCTTCGGCATTGTGATACTTCACAAAAATTTTCTTTTCTTCAAAAAGGGCGTTGGTGACATCATCAAATATGCGAGGCAGCACCTGAGGTGGAATACGCGGAAGAGTGTCCGTGACGACGGCGATTTTGTCTAACCAGTGACGCTCTTTTGTGACTCGGCCCACGGGGGTTTCCAATTTGTCCATCGCGGCGCTGAAGAAAGGATCCAAGGTTTTAGCTAACTTCCCCGGTAATTGGTATTTTAAATACTCTTGAATCAGCTTCAGTAACAGAGACTCTTGCGGCGAAGGGGATAAAAAGGAAAAGGAATTGCTGAAAGAGGCTAATCGATAACCATAGGGACGGGAACGAGTGTCGCGTTCAACTGGAATTTCATCTGATTCGGCAAGCTCTTTGAGGTAGCGCTGCAAAGTAAGCGTTTCAATTTCAATGCCTGCAGATTTCAAGCTTTGCATGATTTCTGTTGAAGTCACCCAGTGGCGCGGCAAGCGCTTGATAATTTCAAGGTAAATCAAAGCTTGGGAAAAGCCGGATGTTGTGCGAGCCATAGCAATTGCCTCATAAAATGCAATTGTAAGTTTATACTAGACCTAAGATTGTTTTGTGGCAGCACTCTCATTTTTGGGAAAAAGGAGAAAGTCTAAATGAGCATACCAAGCAAGAGTTCGGTCGCAGGTGTACTGAATCTTTCTTTCAATTCCAAGGATTGCGAGTATAAGCATATTGTTATCCCCGATTTCCAGAGACCTTATTGCTGGAGTATGGATGATATACAGAAAATTCTCGATGACGTGGACGATCTTCGATTTATTGATGGAACAATGTATAGGAAAGATGAGTACTATTTTGGTTCGATTTGTCTGAGAAAACAAGAAGATACTTTGAATTTACAACTTTTAGATGGTCAGCAACGGTTAACGAGTTTTGTGATTATGGCTCAAATTTTATTCGAGCGATCTAAAGATAATAAAAATGAAGAGATTCGGAGATTAGGTGCGGATTTAGACAGGTTATTGGGTGGTGAAGAAAAATGGAAGAAAATTTTTATATATGAGCAACCTGGGACCATTATTCACATAAAAGAAATATATTCTCAGTTTCAAAGACATTACGAATTACTAGAAGCTGAAAGTCTTTCCCCAAACGAGAATAACGAACATTTTGAACGGACTTCAATTTATGAGTTAACTCTAAAGAGGGATTTGGCAAGACTTTGCTACATATTTAAATACGGTTGTTTTGCTGTTACATATTTAGGACCATCAATTCAAGAAGCCGAACAATTTTTCCAAGGAGAGAATAATCGCGGTTTGCCGATGAGTATGTTGGATATTCTTAAAGCTTATCACATGAGGTTTGAAGATAAGAGCGAAAAATTGAAAGAAATACAAGAAATTTGGGCAGAGTTCAATCTACAAGAAGATTTACCCGATCAAAATGAAAAGGAGTATTCCGCAATTGAAGAAAAGCAAAAACAACATTGGTTAGTTACTCAGTATGTGATACCGGCGTTACTTTTATCAAGTGGAATTGAGCCTTGGGATAGAGATGATGTTAAGAATGTGGATAAACTCAGAGGGATAATGGGAACACACAGACATGACCGCTTGGTGGATGAAAAATTATCGAAATTAGATAAGTCGGAGATTGTTGTCTTTGATCTTTTGGATCCCATTAACCCTGGATTGAATTTTTTCCGTATGTTGAATCAATATCGCAAAATTGCGACTTCCATAAAGAAATTTGTAGATAAACATATAAAACTTAAATTCAACGATGCCGAGTTTATTTTAGTGTTAGCGTTGATAGCCTGGGTAGATAGATTTTTAAAGTCTGGTTTAATTGAAAAAGATTCATCTGCTATCTCTAAAGCATTGGAAGAAGATCTGGAGTTTAGATCTTATGCACAGACCTTTGCTCGTTTTCTGAATTGTTTGAAAAACAAAAGTGAGCAAGATCCTGGCGCCTTTAATCGAGTAAGACGAGTCCGATTGTTGAGTTTGCTTAACTACACACAAAGAGGGAAAAGCTTGATATTGTTGCCGCACCGAACGAGCAGTCCAGCAGCTTGTAAACGAGAACTTATTCGAATGACAACGCCCGAAACGATATCACAAAAAATATGGCAGTCTACACCATTAGAAAGATATTGTAATGCCTACAACTTGATCAAAAAGGTTTAGAGAATGAGTGAATACAGCTTAAGTCATAGTGAAAAATTTGATGCTGAGCGGATGCCCCTCAAGAATTTAAAAGCAAATGAGGAAAGGTATGTTATTCCTCCTTTTCAACGTCCTTACAGGTGGGGAGAAACTCAGGTAACTACTCTAATGAATGATTTACTGGATTTTTTCACTAAACATTCAAATGATGGGGAAACATATTCATTAGGGACAATTGTCTGCGAATCAAGCGGAAATCTTTATGAAATTTTGGACGGCCAACAACGATTGACCACAATTGATCTGTTGTTAGATGTATTAGGACAAAAAACAGCTTCGTTTAAACATGAGCGTTTGGTGAGTGCTTATCGCTATTTGAATGGGAAATTCAATGAGTTAGAGACGGAGTTGCCTAAGTGCGATATTCAGCGGAATCTGATTATATCGTCGCTATCGAAGTTTATCGAAGAGAACGGTTTTCAAGAAGATGAATTGAAAGAAAAAGCTTTTTATGAGGGGTTAAGAAAACTCGTTGCAGAAAAAGTGTTAATCCAACGAGTTGTTATTCCTTTGTCGGCAGAAGTTGTGAATGAATCACCAAAGATGTTTGAAATTATCAATATGAGAGGACAAAGGCTGTCAAGTCTAGACATCCTAAAATCACGCTTATTGACTTTGATTGATGGGAAAAAGAAAAAGGAGAGATCACTTTTTAATTTTTTATGGACCCACCTCGATCAACAATTATCTCGAAAGAGTCTTTTAGGTTTTAGTGTTGAAGATTGGAAATTTCACGATAATGAGCAAAACAGTTCGCTTGACTTAAAGCCTGTTCAGCATGGGGTGACTATCGAGGAAATAGTCAACACGCATTTTCTAACGAACGTTGAAGAAAAAGAAAATTTAAAAGACCAGCAAAATGAGCCAGTGGAAACGACACCTCCTATTGATGTCACGAATGTGTTGACTATTGCTAATGAGCTTTTAAAACATTGGTTAATTCAAGGCAACCCTGAAACGGAAATCAAATCCTTCGCATTAAGTGATAAGGATTTGCAGAGCCGGTTTAATTGGATCTTACAGTCAAAGGATCAAGCGTCTGAAACGAATCTTTGGCGTTTGATGTCAATTGTGAATGTCGTTCTTCAAACAGTTGCGAATTGGGGTCCTTATCGTTCGATAAAAGATGGGAAAATTGATTCTGATCCTGATGCCTTTAACCAATTGGTTTTATCTTTTCACGCAGCCAATAGCTACCAACACATAGGGCAATATTGGTTATTGCTTTTATCTTACGAAGCGCTAAAAAGCGTTGCTCCGCATTTCAATGATTTACCGGATAGTTTGGAAAAACTACTTAGTTTCCCCAAAGTAAATTTTGGAAATTTGAAGAGCAAAGTTTATAAGTTGCTAGTGTGTTGGGGTTATGAGGTTGCCAAGGAAGGCGCGGCAAATGGGACGGATAAAGTCTTTGCCTTTGCAAAAGGATTTGATGAGAATACTCAAATAGCCATTGAGCAAAGAGAGATAGCTGCCGATGTTATAAAAAATTGGAACTATGGTAAGGGTTTATCTCAATGGGATTTGTATTTTCTGGAATATTTGTTGTGGAGTGATGCCAAACTAGACGGGTGCAGACAGTTAGAGGCAACCACCAGCAAGTATGCTGAAACCCTACTGAAGCCTGAAGTGACAAAAGTGAAAGAAAGTTTATTAAATTTTGATTGGGAAACTTTTAAAGCTAGAGTTGGGATGGACAGTATAAGAATTGTTACCAGAGGTGCAGTTGAGCATTGGTTGGCACGAGATAAAGCAGAACTAAAAGGCGATAAAGACGGTGAATTAAAAATGAGACATGGATTCGGAAATTTAGCTTTAATTGACGCTTCCACAAACAGTTCATTAAGTAAAGATGAGGTGAGTGGAAAATCTAAAATTGTTTTGCAAATGTCCAATCCTTCTCTAAAACTTCTTTGGCTGGCGGTCTTTTGTTCAAGATTTCCGACCTTTGAAGGCAAAGATGTTGCATGTATTACTGAATTTTGGGCACGTTATCTCTCGGATTTTGTTTTCCCGGATGTCCGATAATTTGTGTTATTGCAAAAAGTAAGAAGGAGATTTGAAATGAAACGCTACAGTAACTACAAAAACGGAATTATTCGTGAATCAAACGCTAATGCATTAGGTACTGGCGATGTTTTAGGAAATTTAAAGGACGATATTATTCGTTCTGGATCGGCTGCGGCCAAAGGGACAGGTCGCGTTGTCGGTAATACGAAAAATGGTGTGATTTTTGAGAGTTCCTCAGCTGCGGTTGGCACCGGTAGACCCATTGGGAGCGTGAAAAACGGGTATGTTTTTAAGGGTTCTGCTAATGCGGCAGGCACTGGATCAAGGATTGGCAAAGTCGAGGATTTTGTCATCAACGGTATGGAGAGAGAAAAGGACGAAAATATCATTGCAGTGTGGCATTTTTTAGTAAAGAAAATTTTCTAACGTCGACTAACTTATTTACTGTGGTGCATTATGGCTTCCAATATTACTGATATTCCTTTACTTGCCTCTGATAACAATTCTGATAAATTAAAAATTCAAAATTACATCGAGGCATTGAGTACCTTTATCTCCAACTCAGAAACCCCGATGACCATTGCGGTGCAAGGGGAGTGGGGATGTGGCAAAACATCTCTAATGAATGCAATTGCAGGGCGGGTGTGTGTTAACTACTATCAACTAGGCTCTCGAGATATTGGCGATGTGGCCCCAGAAAATGTAAACGATCAACAGTATTTGGGAGTGTGGATTAACACTTGGCAGTATTCAGTATTAAAAAACGATAGTGACGCGCAGATTTCAATTATCAAGGGTGTTGCCAGAGAATTAAGTGCTCACATGAACCGATTGATGGGGGCTTCCTCCATTGTTAAAGAAGCGGGACGAAAATTATTGAGTTCAATTGGGGGAATTGCACTTACCGCTGCTAAAGTTGGCGTGGGTGTTGCAGGTGTTGATCCTGCCAGTTTGAGCGGATTGGATGAAATGATCAGAACCCAGGAGAATGGTCCTGATTATTTTAGAGAGAAGTTATCCGAGTCCATTAAGGAATATCTGCAGGAATTTAACGAAAAAAGAAGAAGTAAGAAAAATCCGGTTAAAGGCGTTATTTTCTTTATCGATGACTTAGACCGATTGGATCCGCCGGTTGCCGTTCAAGTTCTCTCATTACTGAAAAATCTTTTCGAAGTTCCTAAGTGTATTTTTGTTTTAGCCATTGACTACGAAGTTGTCGTAGAAGGTCTGGTGAGCCGTTTCGGCCAACGAACGGATAAGAATGAGCGTGAGTTCCGTTCTTTCTTTGACAAAATTATTCAACTCAGTTTCAGAGTGCCTATTGAAACATACCAAATTGATGGACTCTTAAAAGAGTTATTGCAGGGTATTGGGTACTGCAAGAGTTCTTATACAAGAAAAGACCTTTTGGATGATAAATATCCGGAATTTTTGAGTACGTTGGTGAATTTGACAGTGAATTCCTGCGGCAAGAATCCTCGATCTATCAAGAGAATGTTAAACACATTGTCTTTGGTCAGAGAAATCCATCGAGGAGGCATGAATTTACTGGAACAGCGCAATCCAGAACTATTTTTAAAGCTCTTGTATGCCGTTGTTTGTATTCAGTCTGCTTATCCGCGGTTATATGACGAATTATTGAAGAAACCTAACCTTTACGAGTGGATTGAGGATAGTGGCGATACTGCATCTGCTCCTGATATGGCGGGAGTCGCTCAGGAACTTGAAGAGTTGCACGGCGCTGATTTCGTATTTGAGAATTTACTTTCTGATCCTTGGATTCGCAAACGTGATAAGCAAATTAAAGCCCTGCTTCTTTCCATAATGCATTTAGTTATGGAAGATAAACTAGCCAGATTCAAAAAGGATCCTAGTTTATACACAACGGTGCAGTCTTTAAGGACAACAAAGGATTATTTGGACCAAATTATTCGTTCTTCTAGGCTTACATTCGCGGATATCGGAGAAGAGGAAGATGAAAACAAAGAATTTTCCGATATTGAGGAATTTGTCCAATATTGGGCCGAGCAGGAAATTGAAGAAAGTACACTCAAAAATCTTGCATATTTTGCTACTCGTTTCAATAAGGTTTTCGCAGATTCGCTTGAAGCTGAATATATTGACGACAGAGTGTATTTCAATGCGGTTCGAGACAGCGGCAGAAGAAAGATTATCTGCAGCGCCCAGGTTCATCCTAATGGCTTGATTATTCGAGCAGGTAAGACTTTCAAGATGGGTATTACATCCACTGGATTTAAAAATATCCGTTTGAATCGACAGTTGGATAGTGTTGAGAAAATCCAAGAACGCGATATTGATCCGATGAAGGCCAGATATAAAGAATTTTTGGGTGTCGCTAAGGTTCCTAATCGATGGACGAAGGTGAGTAGTTTAGAAGAGGGTGTGACCTCGGAAAGTAATGAATTAGGAGAACTTTCGGAGACTAAAAGCGAAATTGAAAAATTAGATTAATGTAATTACATCAAAACTCACAGACTGATTTTTACATTATCATGAGATTGAAATTTGGCGGGATATTCCGCCAAATTTCAATTAATTCAAAGCGTTAGCCTGTTAATTTATCGTAAAAAGCCAAATTCATAAACCTGGGAATGAAGTTTTGTAGTTAGTTCAGAATAAACGATGTTAAATTCCTCAAAAATATCCTCTCCGTAACGTTCTTCCAGAATCCTTCGGATTTGGAACCATCCGACACTACTATTGGTAACGTGGTATTCATCCCTGAGCTTTTTCTCACACATATCTGAAAAATAGAGTGACCACAGCTCTTTTCCTTTTTTCAAGACTTGTTGTGCCTCTTCTGATAGTGCTTTAGATTGGAGCCAATCAGAAAGGAAGTAGCTTTCAAATTTTTCTGGAGCGCCAACTTCTTGCTCGGTAAATGGAATGAAATGATTTGTAAGTTTCCATGACTTGCCACCCCATTCAAGATTGTCTGAACTTGCGGTTTTGTTACACCTATTGAAAACCATCCAAACTACACAGTCATTGATAAATTCTTCTGGTAATTCTGTTTTAGGCTGATAAAACTGATCTCGATCGTTTAACCATGTAGGACGCTCAACTCGGCGTGCGACAAATGTCATAGCCACTTTTTCAAAATTTTCCTTAGTAACATACAAACCATGAGCCGATCCAAACACTGAAGAATAAAGAGAAGTCATTTGTTCCGCATGTTGCATATCGTTGGAATTGCAGTGTAGGTAGCCAATAGCACCATTGGCCCATGTTTGAAGATATGCTTTTGATGTAGAAACGCTGACTGCATTCTTGAGAGGTACTACCGGTAATTTTTTATCAGTTTTTATTCTTTCAAACCACACGTTAAGCAATTCTTTTTTCTTAGTCGCATAGAACCTCTTTTGCGAAAGATATTCCAAATCCTCATCAAGCGCGTCAACTAGAATATCGCCAGGGAATGGTTTGTCTCCTCCTGTTTTCCAGACCAAGAAACTAATTGGGAACCTACCGGACAGCCCCTCAAACAACCAAGATGGACAAAGAAAACCGCCAAGGTACTCACTGTTCCATAGTTTTCGAAAATTTTCAAAATTGCCAGCACTCACGTACTTGGTTGTACAGAACATCGCGACTGTTGCATTTGGTATTTCTTTTTTTAGTCGAACAAGAAACTGACTTGAAATTTCATTACCAGCCTTCCCATAGTCATCCATCATTGTTTGTCTTACTTTCGACAATGAGGCTACTCCACTCTTATTTTGAGCCTGCTCTCCACGATATCCATCAGCAATATTGTCAAAATTTGTGGCTTCAGCATACGGAGGATTAATCAAAACTAGAATTTTTTTCTTCTTATCATTTATTGCATCTATCAAGGCTTGCGGCATTTTCTTAGTAAGACTGTAATCGATAGTTCCATCATCTTTGATGTCATCGTTTAAATAGTCATACTGAAAAACAGTTGCACCTATACATGTTTTAGTAGATTTGATTATGTCAATATCTGCGGTATCTAAAGTACTCATGAATATATTGCGATACGCAGAGTGTTTAACTTCTAAGTTACCAACACCGCAGCACATATCCCAAACAATGTAATTCTTTTGCCAAGTTTTGCCAAGAATTTTTTCCAAGTATTCGTATGCTTTGTCGACAACTTGCAGTGGTGTGTAAAACGCCCCTTTGAAATCACGAGCATCAATCGGTAGTAAGGCATCCCGACGTTCCAGAAGTTCATTACGGTGTTCAGCAGCCGGTGGACGGTGATAAATTGACCAAAAAGTTTTGTAACCAGCTGTAGAACAAAGATAATACGTTCTTCCTCTCAACGAAAAAACAGGGTCATCTCCGTCATAAAATAGCCTTGCTGGCAAATCTGCTTGAACAGACTTACGCCCGTCATTCATAATGTCGGCAAAGAACAGTAAGGCGTAGTCATCCTTTGAAACCCCTTCAATTTCTACGCCAATGGCATCACACCATTTATCAAAAACTTGTCGAATATTGTTTGGAGTAATTTGGACTCTAACAATTCTATTTTGTTTTACAGCTTCTTTTGCACTCTCTAAAAACTCTTTTTCGTGAGTTTCCATGTCGTACAAAACATAATGTGTGCCTATGTAATTTCTTATTTCATCAATAAATTTTGGAGAAACAGATGAAGCACTTAGATCCTTTTTCTTGGGCCAGTCCAAGCTTCCGTCTTTAACAGCCGCGATAGCATTTTTAGTTTCCATTAAAGCAGCTTGTTCACGATCAATCACACATAAGAATGGGGGCAATCGCTCTCCTTTCATGTAAGCATCTCTAACATAGCAAAGCAATTGAGCAAACATTTTTATTGGAGATGTTTTCTTTTCTTTTGCTTCAAACCAAATTTGCTCTGTTTGAATGTCAATGAGATTTTTGCTATAGCTTTTTAACCTGAGTGCTTTAATGTAACAGTCTTTTACGTCCTCTTCAGTCCGAGTTCGTTTTAAATTTTCGTACAAGCTCATTTGGAACTCCTGTTTAATGCAGGTGAATCTATCGCCTGATTAATCTAGCAATCTTGTGTCTGACGTTAATATTACATTCATTATGGTTCAGCAATTGAACAAAGAATAAAAATAGCATCGGTGTAATTGATTTCTTTTATTCCTTAACTTCATTTTTTACCTCTTCAATCTATGACGTCAGTTTTATAGAGATTTGTATCATAAATTGAAGTACTCTATGTTGAAATACCTATCGTCAACATGGGGTCCAAGGTATGCAAAAGTACGATTGCTTCGAAGATATTCAAAAAATTGAGCAGAAAATCTTTGCGTTAGTTGGGAAATATAACAGGGGATTAACCCAAAATGAAAAGATTGAACTGCATGAGTTATTTGCCGATCGTAAACGCCTGCTCAATAAATCTTGCCCATATACAGAAGAAAACTTATCAGCTTTAAAAGAAATTAATCGAGAGCTTGAGAATCTGACGTTGTTAAATCGTAAGAGAGCGCTCAACTTGGTGCGCTTTATATCGGATATCGGAATTTGTAGCGAATGTGGCGATTGGAAGATTAAGGCTTATCTAATCGTTGATGGCGATATGGGCGGCATCGAACTTTCAGATGAAAAGTCCTATGGATCAAACTTTAGTGAGATGCGCCCGATTCTAGCCTCAGTTCAAAAATATATCGCGCTTAAGCCCTTTAACACAGAAAATGAGCGCTTTGCTAAAGAAGAGATTGAGGAAGAAACGTTGTCTGAAGATCCGCAACTAGCGCATTGGAATGAGCCGGATTATGACCCTGACATTTTTCATAAGTGGTTTGTAGAAACTGTGCGTGGCTGTGATTGGATTTGCCACTATCAAAAATCTCTTTCGCCAGCTCTACATCAGTTGCTTCGTTATCGCTTTTGGTCCGTTCCGGATCTCTTACGTTTGCGTTTCAGTACCGAGGCCGACGTTGAGTTAAAAGTTGACCAGAACTTGAAAAAGGGGATCGTAAGATGATTGAAGTGAGAAGATATTCCTGTTATGACAGAATTTGCCAAATTGAAAAGCAAATCTTTGGTACGAGTTCTTTTGTTAAGAGGGATATAGATGAGGGGGAACGAGAGCACATCAAAGAGTTACTAATAGAGCGAAAAGATCTTTTGAATGCCTCGTGTCCCGATACGGCAGAAAATCAAAAACGCTTTTGGGAAGTCACTCAAAAACTCGTGTTATTGAATGAGCAAAATCACATTAAGGCAAAAAGAATCGTTGAAAAATTGCTTCAATCGCCGATCTATATAAGCGAAACCGATTGGTGTATTCAGGCGGGTGTTGAGTTAGGAAGAAACGGAATGGGGGCGATTTTGAAGGACGAAACCTATTATGGAAGTCTCTTTTATAGGACGCACACTTTTTTGTCACAGCCTCAACGATATCTGAATCAATGTTTCAGTTCAGAAGATTTTGTTGTTGGAACGAGGGAATACTGGCGATATTTTTGTTTAAAAGATCCCAAACTCAGCGATTGGAATCAGTTTGACTCAAGTACTCATATTAGAAATTGGCTCACGGACACAGCTCACTTTTGCCAATGGCTAAGTGATCAAAATCTGTCTATTCCTTGGATCGCTCATGAAGCGTTGGATTTGAGGTATTGGTCTGTTCCAGACTATTTGCGCTTGTCAAATAGTCTGAAGGGGACTGTGAAGTTAGTGGTTCAGCATTATGTTGATGGGTATGGTAATAAAATCATAGAAATATAGATTGTGATTCGGCATACCACTAGGATTTTTTATACAATTACCTTATCTGTTAATTGTTATTGGAGTTGTTTGTTATGAGAGAAACTTTAAGGAGCAGATCCTCCGATAAGAAGGTGGCATATCTTATCAAACCAATCCTTAGCGTTTTACAAAAAGCAGGCGGGAAATTAACTAGGGCAGAAATCAAAAATCGGATTTGCGAGCTTGATGAGGAAATAGCTATTTTTTCAAAAGAAGTAAAAAAATCTAAATCTACAGGCAAATCATATAAAGAGTTCGACTTTAAATTCAATTTTGCGATCAAGGATTTATCTTTCCTCAATTATTTGACTTATAACAGTACAGATCCAACTATTTTTTTAACCGATAAAGGTCTGAGTGTTGACACACAAAATTTGAATGTTCTCAATGAAATTATTTCTCCTGCAAAGGAGTTTTGGAAAAAAATTAGTGAAAAGAATAAAGAAAAACGATCCAAACATGAAAAAGAAGAAAATTCTGGAATTGACGAAGCTACCACAGCAGATGAAATATTAAACGAATTTAAAATACGACTTCTAGAGGCTATTGATAATATGTCTCCTCAAAAATTTGAGGCCTTTTCTAGAGCTCTGTTAACTGAAATGGGTGTCGAATTTACTGATAAGGGTATCCAAATTAGCAATGATGGAGGAATAGACGGCTACGGATATCATAAGGATCCTTACGATTTCAGAACTACCAGAGTTGTTATTCAGTGCAAGAGATATAACTCTAGTAATGTCGGACCTGGTGCGATTAATGAATTTTTAGGGGCAATGACTAAAAATCACGCCGATTTTGGAGTATTTATAACAAATAGTACCTTCACTAAAAAAGCTCAGGATGCCTCAAGAGAGGGATCACCGATTACTTTGATTGATCGTAACGACCTTGTTGAATTAGTAATCAAATATCAGTTGTACTTAACACCTGTTACGACATATGTAATGAATGAGGAATTTTACGGTACTAAGTAGGGCCATTTAACTGATTTAGCGCAGAGTTGGAATATTCTGCGCTAAATCTCAACGCTTTTCTAAAATTTGGGTAAGCGTGTTGTAAAAATACGTATGTAAAACTTGTGTTATCTGATCTAGGACTACCTAGATTGTATTGTCTTCTATTTTGCGATTTTCCACTGAACTACCGTCTGATAGTTAGTTGTTTAAAAGTTCCCACAAACTTTTCCACAAAGTATAAACAGTTTGTTCATTTCCTTGATTTATACGGCCTTCTGCGATTCAATACGGAGTAGGCGGTCTCAATTTTTTCTGCAAATTTTTTCTGCAAATTCCGTAGAGTTAAAGGAACCTTTATGGCGAGTATGTCGCTGGTACCGAAAAAATAATAAACAAATTCTAATTGTCTCTGTATAAGAAAAGGGACTAAAAACAAAAGCTAGGTTGATAAGAAATTCTGCGAGACGAATATGACTTTTCCGGAGGGGGGATAAAAACATCCATACGGAAAGCTAAGTAAGGAAGTGATCACCATTAAGCTGGATAAATTCAATATTGATTATTTTAAAAATTTATCCAATGAGCTTGATATTCCTATCAAAAGCTGATCAATTTATTTTTAAGCGAATAAGTCGTTCGAAAATTAAAACCTAAAACGAGTTGGTTTTAGTTTTGTTAAATCCCCCCAGGCAGGAAGTAGCTCTGGGGCGTTGTCGTATGTTCAGCGGTAGGTGCCACTTCGGTCGCTTTTAATGCGACCGAAGCGTCAACGCCTTAAAGCAAATGCTTGCCGTCACGAGAAACGGCCGCTTTCACTTCCTTAGTTTCCACGGGCACCACATCAAAGCCCACCACACGGTGACCATTGACTTGCGTGTAGAGCCAGAGATCCATCTTGGCGCCGGGAACAGCACCCTTGGCGACATCCTTCATCGAGAAGGTGAAGACCACGTCTTGGATACCGTCTTTGTTGACATCCTTGTATTCAATACTCTTAGCCGGAGCGAAGTTCTTGAATTGACGGGTGGAGTTCAATTGGTTGCCGCTCATGCCGGCGCGTGTGGCTTCGATGTTGGCAGAATGGACAGAGTGATCCTTGTTGCCCAAAAGCGCGAAGGCGACAACGTCGTCACTGTCGGCCTTAACTACAGGCGAGAGGATTTGCACCTTGTAGGGCATTAAGCGGGCGTTTTCTGCGCGCATTGATTCAAGCACGGCCTGATAGGTCGATTCGTTGTAGTCGTGGAGGAACTTCGTACGAGCCTCACCCTTGAACCCAGCGGCCTTCTTCGTGATTGCGGCACGTTCAGCCAAGTACTTGTCTTCAATCTTATTGATCAAAGACGTGCGCTTCGCGATTTCATCGCCGCGCAGGTAGTCAACAGCGTTCGTGCCGGCGCTAAAGACGCTGTGCGGTGTAAATTCAGCGCGGTAGTCAAACATGGCGGGCGTACCCTTGAAGTGTTCAGCCGTAGCTTCTTCTGGGCTCAAGAAAGCCGTGCCCTTGGCGGGGGCGGCGAGCGGGTAGAGCGGCACAAAGACAGACTGGCAGGGACGGCCGTAGGTGCGCCAGGCTTCCGTTAACGTCGGATCGGCGTTCAAGTTATAGACGATCGAATCGTGAGAGGTCGTGCGGCAGACGCCTTCAGACAAGGAGTGATAGAACTCTTGATCTTCACCGATGTAGTCTTCGTGCAGACGCAGGAAGTTCATGGCGTCCTTGACGCTTAATTTGCGATCAATCTTGGCGCTATACGGGAATTTTTCCGGGTCGTTGTATTCGACGCCCGTCAGATACTTCCAAGTGATGACGTTGCGGTTGGCGTTCCAGCGTTCATGACGCACGCTTTCCTTAGCGACAACTTTGCGCCAATTGAAAATCTTGTCGTCAGCCTTATGACGGCCGTCTTTGATCGCGCGTTCAACTTGCGTCGGTTCAATCTTCCAGTTTTCGTGATCGTTGAGGTCCACCTTATCCATCATGAAGACGTTCGGGATGTAGACCACTTCATCGTCGCCGATCTTACGGGCGGCCCAAGAGTTGCCTTGGTGGATGGCCAATTGCCAAGCTTCGTTGGCGTCAGCGAAGGTGTAGGTGCGGCCGTCGTGGAAGTAGCCGTATTCCTTCAAAAGAGCAGTGGCGATTTCAACAACTTCACGAGCGGAGTGCGCACGTTCAGCAACCAAGCGGCGGATACCGTAACCGATGCCGCCGTCTTTGACTTCCATTCTGTCTGCGTCAAAGATTTCACCGCACCAGTTCGTGGCTACAACGACGCCCGCGTCGTTAAAGAAACCATCAGCAAAAGAGGCGCCATCAAGCACAAAAGTTTGCGTCCAGTAAAAGCCCAACGTTTCTTCAACCTGAGGAATTTCAGCAGCAAACTTTTCAAAGCGAATCATTTCGCCTTTTTTGTGCTTGGCAGGCGGCGTGCATGTTGAAAAGGCGGCCGCCGTTGTCTTCGTTGTGGGCAACAATGATTTTGCCCGTGGCGGAAACTTTTTTGCCGATGACGAGCGTGCTGCAGGCCTGAGCCGAACCGACGGCGATGAAGGCGGCGGCGACAGCCGCGGCAGCTTGTTTGAACGTGCAATGCATGGGTGTTTTCTCCTAAAAACAGAACGGAATAAAAAACAGAAACCATTAATTATTTTTGATGCCCATTAAACTGAAAAACTCGTTATCTCAGAGACGGGATGAACGAGGTGTAAATGAGCGCCAATCGTTATATTGAGGGCTTTTTGGGAAACTTTCAGATTAAAAATTAAAGCTTCAAGTGAAGATTGATTCAGAACAATGCGTCAGCAATTAATTTCTTTCTGTTAGGGAGAAACCCCAATAAAAAAGGGAGATGACGATGAGTTAGTCAACTCCCAATTCGGAATTTTAAGTTTTGTATTTTTAACGCTTAGAACGTCTGAAATCGTACGGATTCATCGGGTGGGCATCACGCCATAAACCGACGCGCTCTTTGCGTGCGGCAACTTCAGCGGCGTTATATTGAATGCGTAAATCCGGCGTGAGGTCTCGAGCAAAATAGCGGTAGAACCAAGCGCAACCGTCTTGAATTTGTTCCAGGTTGATATTGCGGCCTTGGTAGCTCACGGTGCCCGTAATGCGTCCGTATTGATCCAATTTTTCGTAATTGATGTCAACGGTTTTGCCCGCGATTTTACTCGCAAGATTCTTTCGGCAATAGTTCCCGTAGGCCTGGCCGCGCTCGGGCGCGTCAATGCCTAAAAAGCGGATGCGGTATTCGCGATTGCGATTATCAATCACGGAAATCGTGTCGCCGTCTGCGACCTGTACAACGCGTCCGGTTAAATCGGCGGCTTGCGCGGAAAACACCACAGAAAGGGCAATCCCAACAAGAATTTTTCGGATCATTTGTCTGACTATTGAATAAATTGCAATGCGCTCATTGTACGAAATTTCAAAAAGCGAATCACTTGGCCTTACCCACAAATTCCGAAGCCAATGCCGCGCCTAAAATGAGCACGGCGCCCACCATACCCGCGAGCGTCATGGGTTCCATCAGCACAAAAACAGAAAGTAAAATGGCGACGGCCGGATCAATGTAGGAGAAAATGGCGATGCGCGCCGCTTCAAGTTTGGGAAGCGCCGAGAAGTAGAGCCAGTAGGCCACACCCGTATGAATAATCCCCACAGCAAGCGTGAGATCAATTGTTTGCGCGTCAAGCGTTAAGGCGGAGAAGTCGACCGTCAGAAGCACATAAGGGAAAAGCACAATAGCGGCCACGGCCAACTGCACAATGGAAGAATCGTAAGGATTGAGGCCGTTTAAGAACTTATTGTTGATGACGACACCCGCGTAAAAACACGCGGCAATGAGTCCCATGGAGATGCCGCCCAAGGCGACGTTCTCAGAGCCTTCCCATACGCCAGAAATCAGTGACATGCCAAAAAGCGCGCAAATGACGCAAAGCCACTTTCCCAAGCTCACACGTTCGTGCAGCACAAGCGGGGAGAGGACAATGAGGATGATGGGCGCCATGTAATAGGCAAGCGTTGCCGTCGCAATGCTGGTTAAGCGGTAGGCTTCAAAAAGGAAAATCCAATTTAATCCCAAAGCGATGCCCGCAATCACCAAGTGTTTGAAGTTAACCTTGATGGTTTCAATATCGAGTTTGCGCTTTAAGAGCTTTAAAACAATCAGCAAAAAGAGTGTGCCCAGCGCTCCTCGAGACAGAGCGATTACGGTAGAGGGCAAGTCGATATATTTCACAAACAGACCGATCGTGCCGAAGATGGTCATCGCAAGCAGATACTGTGGCATACGTTTTGATTTCCTACGAAGAACTTCCCTAAGACTAAAGACTTAAAAGGCTGAAAGGCAAGAATGGAGTAGGGAGTTTTAGCTAAAGAATATTTGTGTGTGAGCAGATACGAAAAACCCGAACTGTTTGATCAGTTCGGGTTTGGTATTTGGTGCGGCCGATGAGAGTCGAACTCATATGGATTGCTCCGCCACCCCCTCAAGATGGTGCGTCTACCAATTTCGCCACGGCCGCGAAACTTTTGTATTCGGAGAAAATCCCCGAATCAGAGTTCGCTATTTTAGCGCGGAATCTGTTGAGATTGCGAGGCCGGAGCAGCCGGTTGCGTCGTATTTGCTTGATCTGCGTCAACAGATTGCGATTGTTCGACGGAACCCAGGACGCCGGTGGTGGGTGCTGCGGTTTGCTTGAAAGCGCCGGAACCCAACGTCAAAGCGATCGTCGCCAAGAAAAAGAGCGTGGCGGCGACAGCCGTGGAGCGAGACAGGAAATTGGCAGAGCCCGAGGCGCCGAAAATGGAACCGCTGGCACCGCTGCCGAAAGCAGCGCCCAGGTCGGCACCCTTGCCGTGTTGCAACAAAACCAAAATGATCACGGCGATCGCGGAAATAATTTGCACCACGATAGCGATGGAGACCAACATGGAGGACATCTTTATTGTTTTCCTTTAACTCAAAAATATTTAAATTCTATTCAATTACAGGCCATCGGCGCAGTGGCAGATAGCCAAGAAATCTTCCGCCTTAAGCGAGGCGCCGCCCACCAGCGCGCCGTCGATATCGGGCTGCGCAAAAAGTTCGGGCGCATTTTTCGCCTTGACGCTGCCGCCGTAAAGAATACGGGTGCGAGCGGCGGCTTCCTGATCGGCTTTTGCAAGCACTGCACGCAGCGCCGCGTGCACAGCCTGAGCATCTTCAGCACTTGCGCTTTTGCCCGTGCCGATCGCCCATACAGGTTCGTAGGCCAAGGCGCCGGCCACCAAGGGCGCGGGACCCGTCTTATCCAAAACGGCCTGAAGCTGGCGGCTTACCACTTCAATGGTTTTGCCGGCTTCGCGTTCTTCAAGCGTTTCACCCACGCAGACAATGGGCATCACGCCATTGTCGTAGGCAAGCTTTACTTTTTCGGCAACCGTTTCATCGGTTTCACCGAAAAGGGTGCGGCGTTCAGAGTGACCTAAAATCACAAGATCACAGCCGATATCAGCGAGCATCGCAGCGGAGACTTCACCGGTGTAAGCGCCTTGCTCATATTGGGCGCAGTTTTGAGCACCCACAAGCGTTGCGCTGTGCTCAAAGCCTTTAACCAATTGCGGCAGGTAGACGCTAGGCGCACACACCGCCACATCGCACTGCAAACGTGTGCCGCTCATTTGCGGCATAGCCGCAGAAAGCCACTCATCGTTGGCTTTAAGCGATCCGTTCATTTTCCAGTTGGCGACGACAAAAGGCTTGCGAGTCATATCAACACCACCCAAAATAAAGGTTGTTATTTTAGACGAAACGGTAGAAAAAACAAGGTCATGGCGCCTCTTAATCCTCAACTTGCTCAATGACAAGCTGAATGCTTTTCTGTCCCATCCATTCGTTAATCTCGGGCCGGTAGGCGAGCCGCGCAACATCGGGCACCTGAGCCGAGCGTCTGAAGAAAATACCGCTAAAGCGCGCGCCCTGCATCTCGAGCATCAGTTTCAGGTGTCCGCCCTTGAGCACCGTCTGGTGCAGCACTTTGAATTCATTGGCAAAAAGCGGCGGCAAAAAGCCTTGGCCCCAAATCTGACCGTTGATGGCTTCAACGAGCGCGGGCGTAATGTCGCGCGCAGCTAAGTCGCCATCGACGTACACATGACGTTCAAACACCTCTTCGTCACAATTTTCCGTCACAACGCTTTCAAAGGCGCGGCTGAAATCTTCAAAATGGTGCGCGTCAATGGTTAGGCCCGCGGCCATCGCGTGGCCGCCGAATTTTTTAATGATGCCCGGCGCTTTCTTTGTCACTAAATCGAGCATGTCGCGCAGATGCACGCCTTCAATGGAGCGCCCCGAGCCCTTCATTTCGCCGTCAGCGGCATTGGCAAAAGCAATCGTGGGCCGGTGTTTGCTTTCTTTGACGCGGCTTGCCACCAACCCCACGATGCCTTGGTGCCACGTGGGCTCAAAAAGGGCAAGCGTGTGGCGCTTGGTGACATCGATTTTATTTAAGAGCATCGCCGCGTCCCACTGCATGTCTAGTTCCAGCTCACGCCTCTGACGGTTGTAGTCATCCAAAATTTTGGCGTAATGCTGCGCTTCGTCATCGGTGCGGCTGATCAAGCACTCGATGCCCGCGGTCATCAAATCCAAGCGTCCCGCGGCGTTGATTCTCGGGGCGATTACAAAACCAAAGTCGCGTACGCGAGCCTGCGCGCTCGGGCGCCCGGCGATTTCAAAAAGGGCTTTGAGTCCCGGGTGTGTGTGGCCGCGTCTGACTTTGGCCAAACCTTGCTGCACGAGAATTCGGTTATTGCGGTCAAGTTTGACGACGTCAGCGACCGTGCCCAGCGCCACGAGGTCCACTAAAGCGTCAAGCCTTGGCTGATTGGCCGCATCAAAGCGCCCGCGCGCACGAAATTCCGCGCGAAGCGCCATGAGCACATAAAACATGACGCCCACACCGGCTAAATTCTTACTGGGGAAGTCGCACCCCGGTGTATTGGGATTGACGATGCAGGCGGCAGCAGGCAGCTTTTCAGCGGGCAGGTGGTGATCGGTGATGATCACCTCGATCCCCAAAGCTTTCGCTTTTTCCACGCCGTCAATGCTTGCCATCCCGTTATCAACGGTGAGAATCAGGTCGGCTTTTTTGCTTGCCGCTAATTCCACAATTTCGGGCGTCAAGCCATAGCCGTAAACAAAACGATCGGGCACCAGGTAGTCGACCGTTGCGCCCATTTCGCGCAGGCCCAAAAGGGCCACCGCGCAAGCCGTTGCCCCATCGCAGTCGTAGTCGGCGATCACCATGATGCGTTTGCCCGCTTCGATGGCATCGGCCAAAATGCGAGCCGCAGCCGTTGTACCCATGAGGGACAGAGGAGGGAGCATCGCGCGCCAATCGGGTTTTAAATCGTCAGCCGATTCAATGCCGCGGGCAGCAAGGACGCGTGCCAGAGGCTCTGAGAAGCCCTCATCCATTAAGTGCCCGACAATCGCGGGGCTGTAGTCTCGCGTGATAAATCGGGTCATGATGCGGCCTCATTCAAATAGGCTTGAAGATTAAGAGGCTTTTTCTTCTTGAATCGAGCAAAAAGACCTTTAGCGCCGCCTGCTTCGTTGACAACAACTGTGTGCGTATCTGTTTCGCCGCTTGCGACAAGCACCAAACGGTTCGCGCGCCGCGCGCGGGCAAGTTCTGCCAAGTGAGCGACAGTCCGCATCACTTGCGGTAATTCTTTGCTCCAGGCTTCCCAGTCTTTTTTGCGGTAGCTCTCCCACAAGCCGTCAGCCACAGCAAGCAGATCGCCTTCGGGCGCCTCGGGCCAGTCGTTTTTAAGCGCAGTGGTTCTGAAATTCAAAAGTCCCGCGTTTTGCGCCCAGCCCCAGATGAAGGCATCGTTACCCATCACCGCGCGAAGGGTCGACGGCTTAAGAAGGTGACGCCTTGAGCCTCCATCAGGCCAAAAGGCGTCAATGGTTTCAAGACCCTCGGCTTTTCTTTGCGCATTCACGCCGCTTTCTTTTAAAAGCGCGCGCAGTTTTTGATCCATGGCTTTAAATTGATCAGCCTCAGTACCTTCAATGGAAGTCTCACTAAAGAGGCGGTACTTTTGCGCGCACCACGGGCGAACGGCCACTTGCCAGTCTTTATTGCGGGTGAGGTACCAGCGGTCGGCCCATTGCTGAAGCTGAAAACCGAATTCGCGGGCAATCGCCAGCACCTTATCGTGCAGCGCGTCGCGCTCGGTCTCGGAAAGTTCTTGAGCGGGGGATCTTAGAATCGTTTCGCCGTCTTTGATTTCATCGTGAACACTGTGCAGGCGCCACGTTTCGGCACCCATCGCAGGGCCCCCGTCGGCTTCCCATTCAAATGCGGCGGTCTCGGGCATACCACGGCTTTTGCCGATCACCTGCCAGAGCCACACGAGATGCGTGGCTCCTCGCAAAACAGGGGAGTCAACCAGCGTTTGCTCAAGGATGTCTTCGGCACCCTCGGTGAGTTTTGAGAGACCTGAAAAATCCGTCTTCTGAGCAATTTGCTCAAAGACGCCTTCAGGCAATCGCAGTCCCGGTACTAAAAAATAAGCGCAATACATCACACGTCGGGTCTTGTTTTCGACGAAAAAACAAGACAATGTTCTCGTTAATAATGCTAGGCATTATACGGAACAGTCATACTGTCATTTTGCAAGTGATTCTTAATTAGAATTTGCTTTTTCAAACGCAGTAGACTGGGCCCGATAACGAATAAGAACAAAGAAGTCAGAGACAGAAAATCATGACTCAAGACGAGAAAAAACTGATTGAAGAAAAAGACCGCAGGCTCTCAAGCCACGGCGCAGGCGACAGCCTCTATAACCACGCCGCCCAGCAGGTGAAAACAAGTGTGCTGGGCGTGGCGGTTCTATTGACGCTGGGCTTTTCCGCGGTTGAACTCATCGGCGGCTTGATGAGTAACTCCCTTGCGTTGATCGGTGACGCAGGCCACATGGCAACCGATGCCGCAAGCCTTTTGTTTGCGCTTGTCGCCAATTGGCTTGCCCGGGAAGGCGCTGACAGCCACCACTCCTTTGGCCACGCGAGAATTGAAGTGCTCGCCGCTTTTGTAAACGCCCTAGTGATGTTTGTGGTCTTGGCCTGGATCTGTGTGGAAGCCATTGACCGCCTCACCAATCCCCATGAAGTCTCAGGCGGTAGCGTCATGCTCATCGCTACGATCGGTATGTTTGTCAATATCGGTGTGGCGCTTTCTTTGTCGCGTGACAAGAAAAACGTCAACACGCGCGCCGCGCTCGTGCACGTGATGGGTGACCTTTTGGGCTCTGTCGCGGCGATTGTCTCGGGCGCTGTGATTTATTTCGGCGGCCCCGTTGAAGTCGACCCCATTTTGTCGCTGGTGATTTGCTTATTGGTTGCTCACGCGGCTTGGGGCGTGCTCAAAGAAACGGTGCCTGTGATGCTTGATGCTGTGCCCGAAGGCGTGCGCTTTGATGAAGTGGGTGATGTGATTGCATCCATTCCGGGCGTAATCAGTGTGCATGACCTGCACGTCTGGGTGATGAGCCCGGGGCATTCTGCGATTTCCGCGCACGTTTACATTGATTCGCACCGCTCGTGGCCCGTGATTTTAGGAGCGATTCGTCAGCACATGAAGTCGCGCTTTAATATCGATCACGTGAGCGTGCAGCCCGAATGGGATACGGCGGAAAAAGACATGCTGTGCGAAACAAAAACACCGCCGCAATTTAGGGCTTAACTTTAATGCCACTTAACAAAAACGCCGATGTCGGAGAAATCCAAACATCGGCGTTAATTTTTCTAAAGTCAGCCGCGATTATTTATGGAAAAGCCGAGAGGTTTCGTAGCGCGGCTCGCAGCTCACGTTAATGCCTAAGCGCCGCAGCACCCGTTCGTCTTCTTCGCTGATGATCACGGTGAAGTGCACTTCAGAGCCGCGAAGCTTCGAGAGCTGCTCTTTGGCTTTTTGCGCAACATCGTTGCGAAGCGCGGAGATCGTAAGCGCCAAGAGCACTTCATCGATATGCAGTCTCGGGTTTTTATGAAGCAGGTACTGCGTCTTTAATTGGCAGATCGGCTCCAACACACGAGCAGAGATCAAGTCCGTGTCGTGATCAATGCCGGCTAAAAGCTTAAGAGCATTCAAAAGCATCGCGGAGGCGCAGCCCAAGGTGCTGGACGTCTTGCCCGTGACGATGCGTCCGTCAGGCAGCATCATCGCGGCCGCAGGCGCGCCGGTTTTCTCCGCCTTATCCAAAGCAACGCTCACTGCGGGGAAGATATCCGGCGTGGTGTCGGATTGGTTGAGCAGGAGCTTGAGACGATTGATTTCCTGATCGTTTGCGGCGCCTCGCATGTGTTTGACGCCTGCGGCGTAGTAGCGGCGCAGGATTTCCATGCGGGAAGCGTGGCAGCACACCGCATCATCAATGATGCAGTTGCCCGCCATATTCACGCCCATGTCGGTCGGAGACTTATAGGGCGAGACACCTTGAATGCGTTCAAAGATCGCGTTCAAAACGGGGAAGATTTCCACGTCGCGGTTATAGTTGATCGCGGTCTTGCTGTAGGCTTCCAAGTGGAAGGGGTCAATCATGTTGACGTCGTTTAAGTCAGCCGTGGCCGCTTCGTACGCGAGGTTCACCGGATGCTTTAAGGGCAGATTCCAAACGGGAAAGGTTTCAAACTTGGCATAACCGGCTTTGATGCCGCGCTTGTAGTCGTGATAGAGCTGGCTCAAGCACGTGGCCATCTTGCCGCTGCCCGGGCCCGGCGCCGTCACCACAATGAGCGAGCGCGTCGTTTCAATGTATTCGTTTTGTCCCAAGCCTTCTTCGCTCACGATGAAATCCACATCCGAGGGGTAGCCCGCGATGGGGAAATGACGGTAGGCGGGGATGCCCAGGGTTTCCAAGCGCTTTAAGAAGTCCTGCGCGGCCTTTTGACCCGTAAATTGCGTCACAACGACGCTGCCCACATAAAGGCCCATTTCACGGAACGTGTCGATTAAGCGCAGCACGTCATCGTCATAAGTGATGCCGAGGTCGGCGCGGACTTTGTTGGATTCGATATCGGAGGCGTTGATGGTGATGACGATTTCTACGTCGTCGGTGAGCTGCTGCAGCATGCGGATTTTGCTGTCAGGCTGAAAGCCCGGCAGGACGCGCGAGGCATGGAAGTCATCAAAGAGTTTGCCCCCGAATTCCAGATAGAGCTTGCCGCCGAATTGGGCGATTCGATGACGAATCTGTTCGGACTGGGTCTGAAGATATTTTTGATTGTCAAAGCCGATCGCCTTCATTTGAAAAGCTCCTTTACGAAATCCGAAAAATAAACAACCGCTCAGTATAATCAAAACAGCGAAAATGACGATAGTCAAAAATACATTTTTGCAAAAGAATACATACCTTTTTCTAGATGTCCAGACTCCGAAGCGCCGCTTTGGGGTAGGGGCGGTGTGTTTTCTATAACAAACTTTTTCTTTTTTGAAGGTCTCGGTAATGAAACTTTGCGGTTTTGAAGTCGGTTTGGATAAACCATTTTTCCTCATGGCGGGTCCCTGCGTGATCGAAAGCGAGGAAATGGTGATGGATATTGCCCGTGAGATGAAAGCCATTTGTGCGGATTTGGGCATCCCTTACATTTTTAAAGCAAGCTATGACAAAGCGAACCGCACCTCAGGCGCGAGCTTTCGCGGCCCCGGCATTGAAAAGGGGCTGGAAATTTTGGCCCGTGTCAGAGAAACGGTGGGCGTGCCGGTGGTGACCGACGTGCACACCGAAGCCGATGTGGAGCTTGTCGCGAAGTACGTCGATGTTCTGCAGACGCCCGCCTTCTTATGCCGTCAAACGGATTTCATTTGTGCATGTGCCCGCACGGGTAAACCCGTCAATATTAAAAAGGGCCAGTTCTTAGCGCCTCACGACATGATCAACGTCATCGCCAAGGCGCGTGCAGCGGCGCGTGAAGCGGGCGTAAATGAAGACAACTTCATGTGCTGCGAGCGCGGCGCCTCTTTTGGTTACGGTAATTTGGTAAGCGACATGCGTAGCCTTGCCATCATGCGTGAGACGGGCGCTCCGGTGGTTTTTGACGCGACGCACTCGGTGCAGCTGCCGGGCGGCAATGGCACAAGTTCGGGGGGTAACCGCGCCTTCGTACCGGTGCTCTCGCGCGCTGCGGTCGCTGTGGGTGTCTCCGGACTCTTTATGGAAACGCATCCGGATCCGGAGCATGCGAAAAGCGACGGTCCGAACTCGGTGCCGCTCTCGCGCATGCGTGAACTTTTAACGAGCTTGGTCGCGATTGACCGTACGGTCAAAGCGATGCCCATGCTTGAGGATACTTTTTAAGCGCAGAGTTCGTCGCGGCCTCTGTGCCGCTACGGTACAATAGCGCACGAAGGATAGGCCAAAGACCGAATCCGTTATTTTTGATGAAGGGGCCGCAGCCTTTGCGGCTTCAAAACATACTTTTGAGGAACTTCCGATATGTCTACGATCAATGCCATCGTCGCTCGTGAAATTTTGGACAGCCGCGGCAACCCCACGGTGGAATGCGACGTCTATCTTGACTGCGGCGTGATGGGCCGCGCGGCCGTGCCGTCCGGTGCCTCCACCGGTATCCGCGAAGCGCTCGAATTGCGCGACAAGGACGCACGCTACTGCGGCAAGGGTGTCATGAAGGCCGTGGAAAACATTCACGCCAAGATTCAGCCCGCTTTGATCGGTTTTGACGTGACGCAGCAATCGTCGATCGACACGCAAATGATCGAAGACGACGGCACGGAAAATAAGAGCAACTTCGGCGCCAACGCCATTTTGGGTGTGTCCATGGCTTGCGCCCGCGCAGCGGCCAACTATTCCGGCCTGCCCCTTTACCGCTATCTCGGCGGCATGGGCGCGGTGCAAATGCCTGTTCCCATGATGAACGTGATCAACGGCGGCGCTCACGCCAACAATAACCTCGACTTGCAGGAATTCATGATCATTCCGTTGGGCGCGCCGAGTTTCCATGAAGCTTTGCGCTATGGCGCTGAAACCTTCCATGCCTTAAAGAAGATCATCAACGGTCGCGGCATGAGCACCGCCGTAGGTGATGAAGGCGGTTTCGCTCCCAATATCGACAGCCACGAAGAAGCGATTGAATTGATCCTCGAAGCCATCAAGGCCGCGGGCTACGAACCGGGCAAAGACATCGCGATCGGCCTTGACTGCGCTGCAAGCGAATTCTACGAAGACGGCAAGTACGTTCAAAAGGGTCAAGGCAAGACCTACACGGCAGAAGAATGGATTGATGTGCTCGAAAGCTGGGTGGCCAAGTACCCGATCATCTCCATTGAAGACGGCATGGCTGAAGTGGACTGGGAAGGCTGGAAGAAGCTTACCGACCGTTTGGGCCGCCGCGTGCAGCTCGTGGGCGATGACCTCTTTGTGACCAATCCCAAGATTTTGGCCGAAGGCATCCAAAAGGGTGTCGCCAACTCCATCTTGATTAAGGTGAACCAAATCGGCACCTTGTCTGAAACGCTCGCTGCCATTGAAATGGCTAAGCGCGCTGGCTACTCCGTGGTGGTCTCGCACCGCTCCGGTGAAACCGAAGATAGCTTCATCGCTGATCTTGCAGTGGGTGTGAACGCCGGCCAGATCAAGACCGGTTCCATGAGCCGCAGCGACCGTATGGCCAAGTACAACCAATTGCTTCGCATTGAAGAAGAATTGGATGACCAAGCGGTTTATCCGGGCCGTGACGCGTTCTACTGCATCAAGGAATGGCGCTTCTAATTGAAGAACCCTGTGAAGGCCAAAGCGAATGATTACGCCCGATAAGATCATCAAGGTCTTGATTGCGTTATTGCTTCTGATGCTTTGGCCTTTAATCGGCGGCCAAGGGGGTTACCTGCGCGTTTTGTCGCTCTCCGATGAATTGGCGGAGATTAAAGAGCAAAACGCGCAAATTTTTGAAGAAAACCAACGCTTGGCCGCTGAAGTGCGCTCGCTTGTGCGAGGGGCCGATGCCATTGAAGAGCGCGCGCGCTACGACCTCAATATGGTTCGTCCCGGCGAAGTGCTTTTCCGTATTCAAAGACCTCAGCGCGTGCTGCCTGATAGCGCCATCCCCGCCGATATTCTGAACGATCCTCTCTATCGTCCCGCGCCTGTCCCGACCGATCCCAAGCGTCAAACCAAAAAATAAGGCAAAAGCACTAGCATTGAGTGCTTTTTTTCGCCGTCTTTGCCGCAAATTCGTTATAACTGAAAAATCACTGATTTTTTTTGTAAGGGGATTTGCCATGTCCGAGCACATTATTGTGAAGCCTGAAGCGATGCAGGCTTGCGCTCAAGAGGCCGCTGAGATTCGTCATGTGATTCACAATTACCCCGAAATCGGTTTGGATCTGACACAAACCGAAAAAACGATTGTTGAAGCGTTAAAGCGTTTTGGCTGTGAAGATATTGTCACGCGCGTGGGCGGCAAAGATGTCGCCGGCGTCGTCTGCACGATCAAAGGCACCCGGCCTGGCCGCACGATTGGTTTGAGAGCCGACAGCGACGCGCTGCCCCTAAACGAAAACACGGGCGCCCCTTACGCAAGTTGTCGTCCCAAGCACATGCACGCCTGCGGTCATGACGGTCACGTCGCAACGCTTTTGGCCGTGGTGAAATACTTCATGGCGCACCGCGATTTCGCGGGCACTTTGGTTGCGATTTTCCAGCCCGGTGAAGAAGGTTTTGCGGGTGCTCGTCATATGGTGGAAGACGGTTTGGTGGAGCGTTTCGGCATTGATGAATTCTATGCGCTGCACGCTGAGCCTTCGCTTGATGTGGGCACGGTCGGTTTTATCTCGGGCTATGCGACCGCGAACGCCGATATTTTTGAAATCGAATTTGAAGGCAAGGGCGGCCACGGCTCGCGCCCGCAATTTGCGCGTGACCCGGTGATCGCGATGGGTGAGGCGATTATGGCACTGCAGACGATTGTCTCTCGTACCGTCAATCCCCAGTTGGCCTCGGTGGTTTCGATCGGCTGCGCGCAGGCGGGCGACCCCAACGGCACAAGCGTCATTCCGCAAAAAGCGCTTTTGCGCGGCACAACGCGCTGCTATGAACCCGAAGTGCGTGACACGATTGAGCGCCGCATTAAAGAAATCGCTTCGGGCATCGCGCAGACCTACGGCATTACGGCAAACGCCAAATTCATTCGCCTCTATCCCGCGATGTACAACACGCCCGCGGAAGTTGAAGCGGCGATGGCTGTCGCCAAAGAGACGATCGGCGCCGATCACGTCTTTGAATGCCAAAGAACAACGGGCGGGGAGGATTTCTCCTTTATGCTCCTGGAGCGCCCCGGGTGCCTCTTCCGTCTCGGCATGAAAGACGCCGAGCACGAAGCGCCTGTTCACAACGAACGGTTTAACTTCAACGATAAGGCGATTGCCACGGGCGCCGCGGTGCTTGCTTCCATTGCGCTCACGCGAATGAACGCCTAATTTTGAATCGGCACAAAAAAGCCGGCGAACCGTTTTTATCGGCCAGCCGGCTTTGTCATTTTTGCAGTGTTTAGTTAATCCACTTTTGCGTCTGAAGCACTTCGTCAGCTTTGGTTTGTCCCCAAACCATGCGGCGCGCCAGATCAACGATTTGCTCAGGCGTAATCTGCTCAAGTGTCATGAGCGGCGTCTCGCCCTCGGTCGCGCCGGGCGTCACGCTATAGAGCCAATAGTGGTGCCCATCGTAGTAGACCGTGAGGTGTTCGGTTTTCTTTTCACCCTCTTTAACGGCTCTGAAGCCAAAGAGGTGTGAAAGACTCATTGTGACAGCAGGCTGACCGGTGAGTTCAAGCGTTACTTCACGTTTGGGCAAATGCTCATCGGGATTTTCCAGTAGCGACATCAGGTCTTCGAAAAGTCGCTCCGGATCGGCTTGTTTGGCATGATTCATGGGCGAGAGCTGCGGGAAGCGCTCGGCCACTTTCGGCATCACGTCATTCATGAAATGCTCAAGCACCGCGTTTTGGTCGTATTCAATGATGTCGGCCAAAGCGGGATCGGCCTGATAGACGCGCACGTTGAGCGCGGTGCCTCGTTCATCCGGAATGAGGCAGACCAAAAAGTGTTCAATCGGTTCAAACGCCCAGACTTTGTCGCCATCGGCTTTAATGTAAAAGCCCTCGACCTCAACGCCGCCTTTAACCTGCTGCGGCAAAAAGGAATCGAGCACATCTTTTAAGCGTTGTTTAGAGACCGTGTGTTCACGAGTCGCCGCATTGATATTGACCGAGTAGATGACGCAGTCGCCTTCTTCAATGAGTTTAAATACCCAGGCGATGAGGCCTTCTTTGCGGCCCGTGGATTCAATGAAGTCATCGGTGATGGCGCGCACCTTTTCGATTGCATCATCGGCCGACAATCCGCGAACCGGGTAGGGACCGTTAAGGGTGGCGAGAATGGGGTTGCCTAAGAGGTAAAAGCCCCCCTGGAGCCCCTCGTACTTAAAGCCCATCACGTTATGGTTGGGGTCTGTCTTAAAAACGGTTTTCATATTGCGTTTCAGTTATCCTTCGTGGCCGTGCCGTCATCAAAAAGCTTCACCACGTCTTCGGCCGTAAAGCGCTCCGTGCGGCCGCAAAAGTCGCACGTCACTTTGATTTCGCCTTCTTCGCGAACGATATCGAGCGCTTCCACCTCGCCCAGATTCTTAATCATCGCTTCCACTTTTTCGCGAGAGCACGTGCAGGCGAATTTGGGCTGGGCGGGTTCAAAAAATTCAGGCGCTTCTTCCCAGAATAGCCGATGTGTGACTTCTTCCGGGCTCAAGGAAATAAGTTCGTCATCGGTGATCGTGGCAGCAAGCGTTTCGATACGGTTGACGTTTTCTTCACCTTGATCGAGCGCTTCGTCCTTGCCGCCAAAGTCTGGCATTTGCTGCAGCATCAGGCCCGCCGCGGCGTTTTCATCGGCCGCGAGCCACAGTTTCGTATGAATCTGCTCAGATTGCTCCATGTAACCCATGAGCGACTCGGCCATTGACGCACCCGTGAGCGGCACCACGCCTTGATAAAGCGGCTCGCCTTCGCGGCGGTCTTTGGGATCGAGCATGATGGCGCAGCGTCCGCGGCCATGCGCGTTTAAAAGTTCCTTCATGCCCATTTTGTCTGTTACTTCTTCGCCTTCGTGCATCTTGACCGTTGCGCGAACCAAGAGGCCGTTTCTGACCTCAACGATTGCCAAACGCACGGGGCCGTCGCCTTGAACCTGCAAAATGAGCGACCCTTCGAACTTAAGCGAACTCGCTAAAAGGAGGCTCCCTGCGGTCATCTCACCCATAAGACGCGTGACGCTTTCGGGCCAATTTTGGTATTGGCGCATGGCTTTCCAGGCGGTCGTGAGCCGCACCGCAGCGCCCTTTACCGGGGTGTGTTTGAAGATAAAGCGTAAAAGTGTGTCGTTTTGGGTCATGATTATCCTTAAGCGTTGTCAAGGCGCTTTTTATGGTGCATGTAAAGTTCTTTTTGTTCAATATACCGACGGGCGTTGGCGCGAATCGCCGCCTTTTCTTCGTCCGTTAACTCTCTTAATATGCGGCCGGGTCGGCCGATTATCAAGACGCCGTCGGGAAAAGTTTTGTTTTCTGTGATGAGTGTTCCGGCTCCGACGAGGCTTTCTGCACCGATCACCGAGCCATTGAGGATCACAGCGCCCATACCGATTAAGCTATTGTCGCCCACGGTGCAGCTGTGCAAAATGGCGCTGTGCCCGACGGTGACGCCGCGCCCCACGCAGCAGGGCTTGCCGATATCGGTATGCAGCACCGCGCAGTCTTGAATATTGCTGCCTTCACCCACGAAAATCGCGTCTTCGTCGCCTCGGAGACTTGCGCCGGGCCAAACGCTTGTGTCTTTGGCAAGCGTGACATTTGCGGTCACCGTTGCCGTCTCGTCAACATAGGCCGAGCCGTCCACATCAGGAATCTTGTCAGCAATTGAAAAAATCGCCATCTATCACTCGTTAAATCGTTTAAAGTTAACGGGTAAATTGTAATGGGTTGTCTGCTGATATGAGAATGGATTTGCATGTGCACTCGACAGCGAGTGACGGGGTATGGTCGCCAACGGAAGTGGTGCGCAAGGCGCACGCCAATGGCGTTGAAGTGATGGCGCTCACCGATCACGATACGGTGGCGGGCTTAGCTGAGGCAAGAAAAGAAGCCGAGCGGCTGGGGATGCGTTTTATCGATGGGGTGGAACTGTCCGTAAGTTGGGGCAACCGCACGATTCACGTCGTGAGTCTCGGCCCCAAAAAGTTTGAGCCCTATCGGGAGTTGTCGGAGTCGCTGAGCCGTCAGCGCGATCAGCGCGCAAGAACCATCGCCGCCAAATTTGACGCGATGGGTATCTATAACACCTACGAGCAAGCCTTGGCTTTGGCGGGCAATAAGCTTAATCTTTCGCGGCGCCACTTTGCCTTGGCGCTTCTTGAGCGCGGCACCGTGGGCAGTGAAGATGAGGCTTTTGAAAAGTATCTCAAAGACGACGGCCCCGCGTATGTGAAAACCGAATGGATGACGCTTCCTGAGGCGATGCGCTTTATCCGCGACACGGAAGGCGTGGCGGTGATGGCGCACCCGGGGCGCTATAGTTTCCCTGCGCCCTTGACGACGATTGATTTGCTCGAAGAATTCAAGGCGCTCGGAGGCGACGCGATCGAAGTGACAACGGGCAGCCACTTTGAAGCTGAAAATGAACGCTACACGCGTGTGGCGCTTAACATGGGCTTTTTGGCAAGCACCGGGAGCGACTACCATGGCTTTAAACCCGGCAGACCCGAGCCCGGGATGCAGGAGCCCCTGCCGGATTATTTGCCCACCGTTTTGGATCTATTGAAAGACCGCTGATGATGCACCATCTTTATGAGATCGCGGTTTACGCGATACCGCTTTTGTTTGCGATCACCATGCACGAGTCCGCCCACGGCTGGGTGGCGCGCCGCTACGGCGACAACACCGCCTGGATGCTGGGCAGAGTGACGCTTAACCCCATCCCGCACATTGATTTGGTGGGCACGATCATTGTGCCGTTGATTCTTTTGATGGGCTCTTTTATGACAGGTTTGGGCGGCGTGCTTTTGGGCTGGGCAAAACCCGTGCCCATTAATACGAGAAACCTTCATCCGTTCCGTCAGGGTATGCTCATGGTGGCGTTGGCGGGTCCCGCGAGCAACCTCCTGCAGGCCCTTCTGTGGCTCCTGCTTTTAAAAATTTTCCTTGTGACCGGTTTTCTCACCCAGTCGCTTTTGGATCTAACGCTCGCGGGCGTCATGGTGAATTTTTACCTTATGGCCTTTAACCTTTTGCCGCTGCCGCCTTTGGATGGCGGGCGCATCGTCACGATGATTCTGCCTTATCAGGCCGCGGTGAAATTTGCCGAGCTTGAGCGCTACGGAATGATCATTTTGGTGGTGTTGATTGTCTCAGGCTTTTTGACTTATTTCATGCATCCGTTCGTTTGGACTGCCAGGCGCCTGATCACTTGGGTGCTGATTTGAGATTTGTTTCAAATTTGAAGGCCTTCGGCCGCCCATCGGGCGGCTGAAATCGGTACAATAATCGGGTTATTTTTAAGCAAAGGGCGCGCACAGATGATTTCAGGCGCGCAAATGAGTGAACGAAATGATTAAAAAAGTAGTCCGTACGGGTTTGGTGATGGCTCTTCCCATGGCTCTTGCCGCCTGCTCGACCATTGATTTCGGTAAAGACCGCATCCAATATGAAACGAGCGACTCTCGCGCGCCGCTTGAAATTCCGCCGGATTTAAGCTCTGTGCCGGGATCGGACCGCTACCTTGTGCCTTCCAGACCGCAGACGGTTTGGGCAAGCCAGCAGTCTCAGGCCGATGCCGCTCAAGCGACTAACGCCGCTCAGAACGCGCAGATGATTTTGCCGCAGGGCGAAGTCGCCAAGATTGTCCGCGAAGGCAATAACCGCTGGATTCACACGAGCCTTACCCCTGAAATGGTCTGGCCCGTGATGCAGGACTTCTGGACCACGGTGGGGCTGTCGCTCTCTCGCCAGGATGCCACCACCGGTGTGATGGAAACCAACTGGGCGGAAAACCGCGCCAAACTTCCGCAGGACATCATCCGCGGCACGTTGGGCCGTTTGGTTGACTTGGTTTACTCCACGGGCGAACGCGATCAGTATCGCGCCCGTATCGAACGCTCGTCTGACGGCGGCTCTGACATCTTCATCACGCACCGCGCGATGGTTGAAGTTGTCAAGCAACTGGGCGGCGACAACGAAACCACCGTTTGGCAGCCCGGTCCTTCCGATCCGGAACTTGAAGCCGAAATGCTCACCCGCATGGCTCAGCGCATCAACAGCGAATTCAATCCCGATGCGGTGAAGAAGTCTGCTGCTGAACACGAAGAAGAAGTGAAGGAATTGACGACCTATCAGGCCGAAAATTCTGTGAGCCAGCTTGAACAGGACGCCGAAGGCGTTGCCACGAGCATCTTCATCCGTGAAGACTTTGAACGCGCCTGGCGCCGTGTGGCTTTGGCAATCGATCGCATGGGCTTTACTGTTGAAGACCGCGACCGCTCCAGAGGCTTCTTCCTGGTTCGTTATCTCGACGAACAATATGAAGAACAAAAGCGTGAAGAACAGGGCTTCTGGGCTAACGCGTTCGGACGTGATAAGCCTGTGGAAGCGCCGCAGTACGTGATTTACTTGCAGCGCTTGTCCGACACGGAATGCCGCGTGCATGTGCTTGGCCCCGACGGCAAGGCTGATCCCACGGGTGTGGCACCGCGCATCCTGACGCTTTTGAGCGAACAGACGAAGTAAATCGGTTATTCACATCGATAGAAAAAGGGGAGCAGGCCGCGGCCGTGCTCCCTTTGTCATAAAGAATGGAAATACTTAAACTTTTTTTCTCATTTTCAGGTCGCATCAACCGAGGCCGCTTTTGGGCGGTGATTGCCTTTTGGATGGTGGTGCGCATCGGTGTGCCGTACCTGCTTTACAGCTTCGCGATGCTGCCCGGTCAGTCGCTTGACATTCAGGATGCGGACGCAAGCCCTGAGATTTTCGAAGCGGGCAAAGTCTACGCGGTGCTCTCCGTAGTTTCGCTTTTCAGCACAGTATCTGCAGCCGTGCGCCGTCTGCATGACTTTGACGCAAGCGGCTTGTGGGCGATTCTGCTTTTTATCCCCGGCGTTGAATTTATCGCCTATCTTGTGATCGGCTTAATTGGTTCTCAGCGCGGCACAAACCGCTACGGTGTCAACCCCTTGGGCGAAAATAACGTCTATTACCCTGGCAACGACGAGATGCGCGTTAAAGAATTAAAAGACTTGGCCACGCTTTTTGAAAAGGGCCTTTTGTCTGAGGCCGAGTACGAGAAGGCTAAACAATCGATTTTGAAATAAGGACTTGTGATGCAAGTAGCAAAAGACACACTGGTGACGATTTCGGCAAAAATGTACAACCTTCAAGGCGGCCTTTTGGAGTCGGCCGATGAACTCGTTTATCTGCACGGTCACAGCGATATTTTCCCTGTGATCGAAAAAGCGCTTGAAGGCAAAAAGCCGGGTGATACGGTCACGGTGCAGCTTGAGCCCGAAGAGGCTTTCGGTGACTATGATGAAACGGCGCTCATTATCCGACCGGAAACAGACTTTGAAGAAGGCGTTGAGGTGGGTTTAAGCTACACGGAAATTCGCGGCGAGACGCTTGATCGTCCGTACCGCGTCACCGATATTGCCGACGGCGTTGTGGTGCTCGATGGCAACCATCCGTTAGCGGGCATCGGTCTTAAATTTGAAATCACGGTTAAAAACGTCGAGCCAGTCACAAAGGGCATGGAAGCCACTGGCAACGATGATGTGGTCGTGCCGTCCTTTTTGCAGGTATCGGACAAGCCCCTTGTGAGCAACTTTATCGAAGAAGAGGAAGAACCTGCGGACGAAAAAACGCTTCACTAGTCTTTGAGCACGGCGCCCGCTTTATCCTTTAGCTCATAGAGCATGTCAAGGGCCTGGCGGGGCGTGAGCTGATCGACGTCGATCGCTTCAATCTCTTCACAGAGCGCTTGGGTCTTCGCGGGCTCAGGCGCTTTTTCATCGGGCATTTCCACTTTGTTGTCCGCGAAAAGATCAAGCTGTTCGTTGACCTGCGAGCGCTCCTGCAGTTCATTGAGCATTTTGCGCGCGCGGCGAATCACAGAATTGGGAACACCCGCCAATTGCGCCACGGCAATTCCGTAGCTTTGGTTCGCGGGCCCATCCTGCACTTCGTGCAAAAAGACAATTCGGTTTTTATTTTCAACGGCGGCCACATGCACATTGGCGACTTCAGGCGCCGTTTGTTCAAGTTTTGTGAGCTCAAAATAGTGCGTGGCAAAAAGCGTGAAGCTCTTTTTCACAAGCGCCAGTTCATGCGCGATTGCCGCCGCAAGGCTTAAACCGTCAAAGGTTGAGGTGCCGCGGCCGATTTCATCCATGAGCACAAGGCTCTGTTCTGTGGCCTGATGCAAAATGGAGGCGGCTTCTGTCATCTCCACCATAAAGGTCGAGCGCCCTCGCGCTAAGTCGTCGCTAGCGCCAATGCGGGTAAGGATGCGGTCAACGGGACCGATCTTTGCGCTTGTGGCCGGAACAAAACTGCCGATATAGGTCAAAAGCACAATAAGGGCGATTGAGCGCATGTAGGTGGATTTACCGCCCATGTTGGGGCCTGTGATCACCAAAAGTCTTCTGCCGGGAATGAGTCGGCAGTCATTTGGCGTATAGCCTTCGATCGCATCTTCCACCACCGGATGGCGGGCGCCGAGGATTTCAATGCCCGGTGCTTTTTCCAAGACCGGACGCACCCAATTGGCGCGGGCTGCGTGATGCGCAAAAGAAGCGAGCACATCAATCGCAGCGGCGGCTGCCGCGGCTTTTTGAAGCGCGGGCACAAAGGCGTCGGCGAAAACCAAAAGTTCTCCGTAAAGCGACTTTTGAAGGGCTTGCGAGCGCTCCTGCGCCGAGAGCGCCTTGTCTTCGTATTCTTTAAGTTCCGGTGTGATGTAGCGCTCGGTGTTTTTGAGCGTTTGCTTTCTATGGTAGTGCACGGGCACCCGATCGGCCTGACCGCGGGAAATTTCAATGAAAAAACCCTGCACTTTGTTGTACTGCACGCGAAGCGTAGGAATACCGGTGGCCGCGCGTTCACGCGCTTCCATTTCGGTTAAGAATTCACCCACGTTGTCGCGAAGCTCGCGCAGTGTGGCAAGCTCTTCGTTATAGCTGCTCGCGATCACATCGCCGTCGCGCAAAAGCACCGCGGGATCGGGTAAAAGCGCCGCGTTTAATTTTTCATAGAGCGCCGGATCAATGACAAGGTCCGAAGCTTTTTCTTCAATCAAGGGATCGTCCGCCGTGAGAAGTTCTTGAGCGACTTGCGCTAAGTGCGGCAACGCGTCACGAAGCGCCGCAAGTTCTTTGGGACGGATCGTGCGCATCGCAATGCGCGTGGCAAGACGTTCAAAATCCGGAACCGTTTTGAGTTTTTCACGAACACTTTCTCTTAAGTGTTCTGCGACAAGGAAACTTTCAACCGCTTGATGGCGGGCGGACACAACAGAGGTGTCGCGCAGAGGATTGTGAATCCATTGACGCAAAAGGCGCGAGCCCATGCTTGTCTTGCATTGATCAAGAAGCGAAAAAAGCGTGGGGCCGTCGTCGCCGCGAAGCGTCTGCGTGAGTTCCAGATTGCGGCGGCTTGCCGAATCCATGCCCACAAATTGACTCTGCACTTCCAAAACAGGCGGCAGCAGATGCGGAATCGCTTCGCATTGCGTGTTTTCCGCGTAGGTTAAGAGGGCGCCTGCGGCGCTTACCGCATCGGGTACATCATCGAGTCCCCAAGCGGTGAGTTCCTGCACATGAAACTGATGCTTTAATTTGGCCGTGCCGTGATCGACCGTGAAGTGCCACTTGGGAAGCGCCGTGATCGCGGCGGGAAGCCGCATCTCTTCGAGCGTTTCCTTAAAGTCTTCCGGCACGAGAATTTCGGTGGGCGCAATGCGCGTGACCTCTGTCGGCAGCTCTTCAAGGCTCGTGTTGGCAACATGAAATTGGCCGTTACTGAGCACAAGCCACGCAAGCCCCAGGCGTGAGCCGTGGCGGCCTGCGGGCGACACCGCTAAAAGTGCAGCATCCTGCTTTTGCGGCAAAAGTTCGTTTTCAGTGAGCGTTCCCGGCGTCACAATACGGGCGAGTTCACGCTCCAAGGGCCCTTTGCTCGGATCACCGATCTGTTCGCAAATGGCAACCGACACACCTTGCTTGACTAAACGCGCAAGGTACTGCTCAAGCGTCTTTTCGGGGACGCCCGCCATCGGAATGGGGTTGCCGTCGGTGTCTGTGCCGCGGGAGGTGAGCGTAATGCCCAAAAGCTTATTGGCGCGCACGGCATCGTCAAAAAACGTTTCATAGAAGTCTCCCATCCGGTACAGCAGCAGTGTGTCCGGATGCTGAGCCTTGATTTCAAGAAAACGACGAATAGCCGGCGTATGACCGGCCCAAGGATCGTTGTCGTTTTTAATCGTTTTTGCGTTAGCCATGGCGCTTATCTGTTTTTAACCGTCTCTGTCCGATTAGCGGATGTAGCCGTAATTTTTGTTGACAACCGGCAAGAGCTGACCGAAGACCTTGGGGGTGCCCGCCACGATTTGACCCGTGGTGAGGTAGTCCGATTCACCCTTAAAGTCGGTGACAAGGCCGCCCGCTTCCAAAACGAGAAGAGCGCCTGCGGCGATATCCCAGGCTTTGAGATTCGGTTCCCAGAAGGCGTCCAAACGGCCGGCGGCGACATAGGCCAAGTCAAGCGACGCGGCGCCTGCGCGGCGGATGCCGCTCGTGGTCTTAGCGAGTTCGCCAAAGACCTTCATGAAGGCTTCCACGTTGTCATTCTTACGGAAGGGGAAGCCCGCGCCGATCAAGGATTCAGCCAAAGCGGTGCGTTTGCTCACGCGGATGCGGCGGCCGTTTAAGAAGGCGCCCACGCCGCGCGTAGCGGTAAAGATTTCATTTTTAACAGGGTCGGCAACAACAGCTTCAATGATTTCATCGCCGCGCTTTAACGCGATGGAAACGGCGTACTGCGGGAAGCCGTGAAGGAAATTCGTGGTGCCGTCAATCGGATCGATGATCCATTGGAATTCACTTTTTTGCGGACCGATGACGCCGTTTTCCTCGCCCAGGATTTGGTGACGGGGATAGGCTTCGCGCAAAACTTCAACGATCGCGCGTTCGCAGGCGACGTCGGCCTCGCTCACAAAGTCAGAGTGTCCTTTTTTATGCACTTCCAACGTTGAAAGGTTATCAGCCGCGCGGTTGAGAATGGTGCAGGCTGCGCGGGCGGCTTTCAGAGCCGTGTTGAGCATCGGAGAACCCATCGTGAATATCCTTCAAAATTAAATTCGGTTAATGAGATAACTACGTGTAGAATCTAGCTATTTTAATGATTTTGCGACGATTGCGCTCCTTGAAAAATGTCTACTTCTGCCCTGGCCGCCCAAGTCTGTTTTATTCTGGTTGAACCTTCTCATCCAGGCAATATCGGATCGGCCGCACGCGCCATCAAAACCATGGGTTTCAGAGACCTCCGAATTGTGAATCCTCGGGAAGCGGACTACCGCGAGCATGAGGAAGCCATTGCTTACGCGACAAGCAGCGCAGATGTTTTGGCGGCAAGCCGCAATTACACGAGTCTTTTAGAAGCGCTCGAAGATGTCTCTTTTGCTTGGGCGATGAGCGGTTACGATCGCGAGTTTGGACCTGCTATTGAACCGGTGAGAAGCGTGGCAGGCAAGGCAACCTCTTTTATTGCTCAAGGGCAGGGGAGAGTGGCTTTTGTGTTTGGCTGTGAGCGCACGGGACTTTCCAATGAGCAGATGGCGCTTTGCCAGGGAGGCGCCGCCATCCCTGCAGACCCCGAGTGCACAAGCCTTAATTTGTCGCAAGCCGTGCAGATCATGGCCTATGAAATGCACATGGCAATGCTTGATCCCGCAAAGCTTCACGACGGTTTGTACGACTGGCAGGAGCGCTTTGCGCACGAAAAATTGGCCGGGCCCGCGGCCGTGGAGGGCTTTTTAGAGCATTTTGAACAGGCGATGATTCACTGCGGCGCGTTGGATCCGAAAGAACCTAAACTCTTTATGCCGCGAGTCAGACGACTTTTTTCACGCACGCAGATGACCCAACCCGAGGTGGATCTTTTGCGCGGCGTTTGCGGACAGATTATTTCGCCCAAAGAATCCCGAGCGGGTAGAAAGTGCGGTAAAAAGAAGATTTGAAAAACAATTTCAAATCTTATAAAATCCCCATTCTCACTGAGCATCGCTCAGGTTGTGCGGAGAAGTGGCCGAGAGGCTGAAGGCACACCCCTGCTAAGGGTGCAAGCTCGCAAAACGGGCTTCGGGGGTTCGAATCCCCCCTTCTCCGCCATCACCGAATTCTGGCCTTCCAATGTGAAGGCCTTAATTTTATCTACTCTCTCCAACGTCCTGAAAATATTGTCTTTTTTCTCTGTTGATTGCCTCTTGGATCAAATCGAAATAGAGCCTAAAAGTTCAAAAAATCGGAAAGAGTATGGCAATTGCCCTACTGGAAAAATTAATTTGATTTTGCGATTAGTGTGGCAAAAGTTAACAGAAAAAAGCTTGTGCCTCTTTGAGAAGCTCTTGCACGACTTTTTCTTTTCCTAAGGTGTAGCTTCGACGATCGTCAGAAAATTGTCGGGCAAGCTCTTGTTTGCAGCGGTCGTACTCCTGCGCTTTCTCGGCAAAAGCGTTCAGGTAATCTCTGAAATTGATGTAGTTTTTCCAATTGGTGCTTGCATACTCCACAACATGGATGTGGTGGGTTCTGATGCCTGTTTGCAAATTGCCCATCACAAAAAGCATCTGGCCGCTTACATCTTTGCCTCGACAGAAAATTCCTTTTTGCTCAAGCAAATCTTCTTTTAAATCATTGACGGCTACGGCAATATCGATGATCGGCTTGGCGTGAATAGAAGCGATCGCGGTGCTTCCGACGTGTTGGATGTCAACAGCCGTATCGGCCAGCAAATTTTTGAGTTTAGCGATGACCTCTTCGGCGCTTTTCTTCCACTCTGCCTGGTGGGGCAATAACCGGACTTTACCTCGGAGCAGACCGATCGCTTGATCCATTTTTATCTCTTTTTAAGCCCCTGTCGTGCATTTGACTAGTCCCCACACGATCGCAGCCAATAGTGCCAGAGACAGAATGCAGCGTCCCACTTGAAACGCGCGCGTTAACTTCGGGCGTTGAATGGCTTCAGGAACATAGTCGGGTGAGCAAAAACAATCTGCTAGGAACTGCTCCCACGCTTTTTGGTCTAATCGAATCAAACTTTGTTTGCCGTTTCTGAATTGAACAGCGACGATCTTGTAGCCTTCGTCGCGCGTTTTAGCTAACAGCGCGCCGCCCACGCCGCCCGCCGTTCCAAAAATCATTTGACCGATGCCGCCTCGCCACATAGCGTTTAAGACATCTCTTTTCTTATCATCGACGTCGTCAATTAACTCATACGCTTCGACAAAATTTTTGTTCAGCGGAATATATCTGTCGCTGCGGATAGAGCGATAGCCTTGCGCTTCAATTTCTTTTTCAATGCGGCAAGCCTCAAAAAAGGGCAATACGATTTCGTTGTATTGAATCTTGCAGTTCTTGTAGTCACCCGCCATGACGAGGTTTTCTGGCATTTTTTACTCTCGTTTCTGTTATATCCCTAGATAATAAAACAAAGCCTTGCGAAACGAAACACAAGGCCTTGTTAAAAGGATTCCTTGAAAAGGCCGAGGCTCGGATTGTCTTCAAGCCTCGGAAAGCAGAGCTATAGCATCGTAACCATTATGAAAAACCTACCTGAAGTTGAGTAGTTATACTCAAAATACCTACTCAATTTCGGGTTTTTCTTCCTCCATTTTGCGCATGCACGTCAAAGGTCAGAAAGTCGCCCGCGCTGCTCCAGCGAAAAGTTTTGCCGTCAGCGGCTGATGCTTGCTCAGCCAGTAATGTTACGCATAACGCTGCGGTGAGCGAGGCGGCTATAAAACGATAGGTTTTCTTAATAAGAGTGAAACACATGATGCAATCCTAAAAATTTCGAACAAAACTAAGACGGGGTCGAAATGATATTGCCATCGAGTGTTCAGCAAGTTGATTCTTTTCATCATCGCGACGGACATTGTTTTTCCTTTCTAAACAATTGCCGCGAAAAACGAATAAAAAAAAGCCCGCGTTTTTCGCGGGCAACTTTTTGGGGGAATATGTCACAAACCGTCCCGGCCCGCTCTAACGAGTGAGCCACCACCAGCGGCAGGATCGAGCCATGGGGGTATAAGACATGTTTGCTCTCATAGTGCTTTGATTTTATATAGGAAATAAGGCTGAAATAAATACAACTTTTGGCTATATTTTCTCTCGACTAAGAAAAATTACTAAGAAAATTTGCTAAAAATTTTTCGAGTAGTAGGCAAAATGCCGTACTTAATAATCAGAGTAATATAAGCAGTTTCAACATTGGTATAGATAGAGATTTGAGAAGATGGCTTCGGAAGAACCGGTGAGTGCGCTGCGCGCAATTTTTTCCAGAACATTTATCGCTATTTCGCTTATCAACATGCTTGGCATGATAGGCTACTACGCGATTTTTGTGGTCTGCACGCGCTACCTTGTCGAGGAATTTCAATCGTCAGCGGCCACGGCCGGTTTAGCCACCGGCATTGTCGTGATCGGGTGTCTTGTGGGGCGCTTTTTCACAGGGAGCATCATTCGTGACGCAGGCTACCGCCGGGTGCTGGGCACGGGCGTTCTTTTTTTCTTTTTGATGAATGTTGCCTATTTCTTTGCCCATGAGATGTGGCAGATTTTCTCGGTCCGTTTTATTTCAGGCGTTGCGATGGGTGTGATCGGCACCGCAACGGGCACCTATGTGGCAACCATTGTTCCGCGGCAATTTCACGGCCGCGGCATCTCGTACTTTTCAATGAGCACGGCGCTAGCTTTGTGTTTTGGGCCTTTCATTGGTATTGCGCTTTTGGGGTCACTCGGTTACGAAGGGATTTTTTCGATCGCGGTGTCGCTTTCTGCCGCAAGTCTTCTTTTGATGTGGTTTGTAATTGACGTGAAGCCTCCGGTTGACCGCGTGCGTGAGAAAAAGGGGTTGTCGCTCGATGACTTTATCGACAGGCGCCTGGTGCCCTTTAGCATTTTCGTGGGCATTGTCTGCCTCACATGGGGCAATGTGCAGGCGCTTTTAGCCGATTATGCGAAAACGTATGACGTGGTGGCCGCCGCTTCCAGTTTTTTCTTGCTTTACGCGGGCGCAAGTCTTCTCACGCGTCCCATCACCGGCAAGTTCTACGACGCGCACGGTCCCGTTGTGCTTATTTTCGGCACGCTCATTTTGATGATTGTGGGCCTTCTTTTGTTGGCTTCTCACGCCGGCAGCTGGGCGGTTTTGGCCGCGGGCGCCATCATGGGTTTGGGTTTCGGAAATTTCCAGTCACTCTCTCAAGTTTCGGGCATCTCTCTTGTGCCGCGTGAGCGTTTTGCCCAGGCTACGAGCACCATCTTCATCTTTTTTGATTTCGGTGTCGGTATCGCCCCATACCTCTCAGGCTTTTTGGTTGAGCCCGTGGGCTACGCGGGGATTTTCGCAATCAACGCCGCTGTGGTTGCGCTCACGATTCCTCTCTACTGGATCGTTTGGAAAAAACGTCCTCAAAAACAAAACGTCGGCGCTGAAGCGCTGAGCGCCTCGCAGATTAAAGACGAGAATTGAAAAACGGATCGGCTTTTAGTGCCGATCCGCATAAAGAGATAAAGCCCTTAAGCGATTTTCTTGTACTCGCGCAAAAGCTCCAACACCTTATCCATCGGGAGCGCTTTGATGACGCGCCCGTCATGCGTGGGCGTGTCGTGCGCAGCAAAAAGCGAATTGATGATCGCTTCTTCCGTGGCTTCAATAGCGGCCATAAAAAGCGGCGTCATATCATTATTTCTCACAACGTCCATCGATTGTTTGGTGAACGCGGCTGCATTGTGCTCCACGCGCATAGACTCAGCGGTGCTGAAAGCAATCACAAAGTCGCCCGAGCCGTTTGAGGCCACGCCGCCCGTTTTAGCCATGCCCATGAAGGCGCGTTTGGCAAGGCGCTCCAAGTTTCTCGCTTCAAGGGGCGCGTCGGTTGCCACCACCATCATGATGGAGCCGTCGGCGCTTTCAATTTCTTTGCTGTAGGGGTAGACGCCCAAGGCTTTTCCGACTTCCACACCATTGATGGTCAAAAGGCCCCCGAAATTACTTTGCACCAAAACGCCCACCGTGTAGCCGCCCAAGGAGGCGGGGAGCACGCGAGAGGCCGTGCCGATGCCGGCTTTGAAGTTAAAGGCTTTGGTGCCTGTTCCTGCGCCCACGCACCCTTCCTCAACAGGACCGTCTTTTGCTTCCACGATGGCTTTCAAGACATCTTTGGGTTTGACAAAGCGCTCGCGAATGGCGTTGATCGCGCCGTCATTGGTTTCACCCACCACGCAGTTGACCGATTCTGCCGATTTATTGTCTTCAAAGCTGAAGACGTAATCGATGATGCCGTCAATGGCGGAGGCCAAATTTAAAGTGTTGGTTAAAACAATCGGCGTTTCAATGTTGCCGAGTTCTTTAATTTGCGGGTAACCCACCATTTTGCCGAAGGCGTTACCAAGGAAAACGCCTGCGGGCACTTTGTGTTGGAAAATATTGTCTGTGTGGGGGACAATGGCTGTGACGCCTGTGCGCATGCCGCACGTGTCATCAATGAGCGTCACCTGACCGACTTTGACACCTTTGACATCGGTAATTGCGTTATTTTTACCGGTCGGCAAAACACCAAAAGAGAGTCCCAATTCGCGGGGACGTTTGGGGAAAGCGCTTGAAGCCATGATTGGGTTTCCTTTTTGAAAATTTTCTTTTTTTGCATTGTAAAAAGAATCCGCCGAAAGTTTTTGACCTTCGGCGGATAATTTGCGCTATTTCAAGCGCTAATGATGAGACTCATTAAGAATTATTTCTTAGAAACGATCTTATTGTGTTCTTTCATCATTTCCATGACCTTGTCAACCGGCAAAGCCTTAACGGTTGTGCCTTTGTAGGTCTTGGTGTCTTTAGCGGCAAAAAGCGAATTCACGATGGCTTCTTCCGTGGCTTCAATCGTAGCCATAAAGAGCGGCGTCATGTTGTCGTTTTGCACCACATCGCGCTTTAAGGTCTCGTTGGCTTTGCTGTCATAGGGCACGCGCATCGATTCGTTCGTCGAGAACGCGATCACGAAGTCGCCCGAACCGTTGGAGGCCACGCCGCCCGCTTTGCCCATGCCGAGCCAAGCGCGCTTAGCCACACGTTCAAGGTTGCGGGAGCTCAAAGGCGCGTCGGTTGCCACGATCATCATGATGGAGCCGTCGGCGCTTTCAATTTCTTTTTGATACGGATAGCCGCCTAAGGCTTCGCCCACTTCCACGCCGTCAATGTTGAGCAGACCGCCGAAGTTGGTTTGCACCAAGACCCCCACTGTGTAGCCGCCCATAGAGGCGGGGAGTACACGAGAGGCCGTGCCGATGCCGCCCTTAAAGCCAAACGCGATGGTGCCGGTGCCCGCACCCACGCAGCCTTCTTCAACCGGGCCGGACTTAGCCGATTGAATCGCCTTTAACACATCCGCGGGTTTAACAAAGCGCGCGCGGATATCGTTGATGGAGCCGTCGTTGGTTTCACCCACAATGGCGTTCACGGAGCGCACGTCACCGTTTTCTTTAAAGGAGAAGGTGTAGTCGATGATGCCGTCAATGCCTGCCGCAACGTTAAGCGTGTTGGTGAGCACGATCGGCGTTTCAATGTTGCCTAATTCCTGCACTTGCGGGTAGCCCGTCATCTTGCCGAAAGCGTTCGCAAGGAAAACGCCGGCAGGCACTTTGTTCTTAAAGATGTTGTCGGTATGAGGCACAATGGCGGTCACACCCGTGTGCATGCCTTTCTTGTCGTCAACCAAAGTGACTTGGCCCACCAAAACACCTTTGACGTCAGTAATGGCGTTGTTCGTGCCCGGATGCAGCACGCCGATTTCAATGCCCATGTCGCGCGGACGGTCGGCGGCCAAGGTGATGCTGGAAGCGGTCATTGCGGCGGCCATCAGCACGCCGGCGGCAATTTTAGATAATTGCATATCTTTCTCCCTGTCGGGGTCATCCCGAAAATTCAATTCTGACTGTACGCCGTTTTTTGACTTTTGTGCAAGCAAAAAAAGACCCGAAAGCGATAGAACTTTCGGGCCTTATTTCAGTCAAAAGCTAGTGATTAAGCTTTCGGAAGCTTGTCGAGCTGTTCACGCACCTTTTCTAAAAGCTTCGTGAAGTTAGCCAGACGTTCGCGTTCCTGATTGACCACGGCCTCAGGCGCGCGGGCGGTGAATTTTTCATTCGAAAGCTTGGCGTTGGCCTTGGCGATTTCGCCTTCCAGGCGCGCGGCTTCTTTGCCCAAGCGTTCGCGTTCGGCGGCAACGTCAATCTTCACCACAAGCATGAGCTTATAGTCTTCAACGATTGCGACCGGCGCGATCGAGCCTTCGTTAGCCTTATTGATGTCTTCGCAGATCGTCACTTCGCTCACACGGGCCAAGTGCATGATGTAAGGCGCCACCGTCTTCAAAACGTTTTCATCGCCTTGAACGGCAAGCGGAATGCGCTGCGAGGGCGAAAGCTGCATTTCGCCGCGAAGGTTGCGCACCGCGTCAATCATCTGCTTGGTAAGCGCCATCTTGTGATCGGCGCCCGTATCGCGGCCGGCGAATTCGGCCTTCGGATACTCGCGGATCATGATGGAGGTTTCTTCATCCTCGGCGCGGGTGCCCGCCACTACGCTCACTTTTTGCCAAAGCTCTTCGGTGATGAAGGGGATGATCGGGTGAGCCAGACGCAGCACCGCTTCGAGCACCGTGATCAAGGTGTGGCGGGTGGCGCGCTGCTGAGCATCATTGCCGTTAGCAAGCTGCACCTTGGAGAGCTCCAGGTACCAGTCACAGTACTGATCCCAAACGAAGGAGTAGATGGCGTTGGCGGCGTTATCCAAGCGCCATTCGGCAAACGCTTTTTCCACCTCAGCGATCGTGCGGTCCAATTCACGCAAAATCCACTCGTCCACAAAGGACAATTCTTGAGGCAGCGAAGCATCCAGGCCGCAGTCCTTGCCCTGAACGTTCATGAGCACAAAGCGCGTGGCGTTCCAGAGCTTGTTGCAGAAGTTGCGGTAGCCTTCGGCGCGGCGCAGATCAAAGTTGATGTTGCGGCCGAGCGTGGCGTAGGCGGCCATTGTAAAGCGCAGGGCGTCGGCGCCGTGCGGGGCGATGCCGTTGGGGTAATTTTTGCGCAGTTTCTTTTCAACCTGCGGAGCCTTTTCCGGCTGACGCAGACCGCGCGTATTCTTTTTGATCAGGCTTTCCAGATCAATGCCGTCCATGATGTCCAAGGGGTCAAGCGTGTTGCCTTCGCTCTTAGACATCTTCTTGCCTTCGGCGTCACGCACGAGACCATGCAGGTACACGCCATTAAAGGGCACGCGGCCGGTGAAGTAGCGCGTCATCATGACCATGCGCGCCACCCAGAAGAAGATGATGTCGTAGCCCGTTACCAAAATGGAGCTCGGCAGGAAGAGGTCGTAGCCTTCTTTGGCCATCTTTTCTTCGTCAGGCCAACCGAGTGTGGAGAAGGGGACCATGGCTGACGAGAACCACGTATCGAGCACGTCTTCGTCGCGCGTGAGTTTCACGCCTTCACCTGCCTGAGCTTGAGCTTCCGCCTCATTGTGAGCAACGTAAACGTTGCCTTTTTCGTCATACCAAGCGGGAATCTGGTGACCCCACCAAAGCTGACGGGACAAGCACCAGTCCTGAATGTTTTCAAGCCATTGACGATAAACACCGCGCCATTCCTTGGGCTGAATATTCACTTCTCCTGACTCAACGGCTTCGAGACCGATTTCGCCGATCGACTTGCCAGGGAAGTGCGCCGTGGCGGGAGCGGGTTTGCTCATTGCCATGTACCACTGTTCAGACAGCATCGGTTCGACCACTTCGCCCGTGCGCGAGACGCGCGGCACCATGTGCTTGTGATCCTTGATGCCGACCAAAAGGCCTTGAGCTTCGAGATCTTTGATAGCAGCCTTGCGGGCTTCGTAGCGATCCATGCCGCGATATTTTTCGGGCACGTTGTCATTCATCTTGGCGGTCTTGGTGAGCACCGAGATGGGTTTGAGGTTGTGGCGTTGACCCACCGCAAAGTCATTGAAGTCATGCGCAGGCGTGATCTTCACGCAGCCTGAGCCGAACTCGCGGTCAACGTATTCGTCAGCGATCACAGGAATCGTGCGGTTGCAAAGCGGTAGCACGACTTCTTTACCGATCAAATCTTTGTAGCGTTCGTCTTCCGGATGCACGGCAACGGCTTGGTCACCGAAAAGCGTCTCTGGACGAGTCGTTGCGACCACTACGCCTTCACCGCCGTCGGCTGCCGGATAGCGGATTTCCCAGAGGTGGCCGTTTTCTTCAACGCTTTCGACTTCGAGGTCACTCACCGCGCTTTGCAGTTTCGGGTCCCAGTTCACAAGACGGGTGCCGCGGTAAATGAGGCCGTCGTTATAAAGCTTCACGAAGGTGTCGACCACCACGCGCGAGAGCTTCTCGTCCATGGTGAAGTAGAGGCGATCCCAATCAACGGAGTCGCCCATGCGGCGGATTTGCTGCAAAATCGTGCCGCCTGAGAATTTTTGCCATTCCCAAACGCGCGCCACAAAGTCTTCACGCTTCATGTCGCGGCGATTCAAACCTTCTTTTTCAAGCTGGCGTTCCACAACGATTTGCGTGGCGATGCCCGCGTGGTCCGTGCCCGGCACCCAGGTCGTGTTGTAGCCCTTCATGCGGTGGTAGCGCACGAGCGTATCCATCACCGTTTGGTTAAAGGCGTGGCCCATGTGCAAGATGCCCGTGATGTTGGGCGGGGGCAATTGGACGCTGAAAGAGGGTTTGGAAGGATCCTGCTTGCCGGCAAAATAGCCGCGCTTTTCCCAGGTTTCATACCAGCGCTTTTCAATCTGCGCCGGTTCAAAGCTCTTGGCAAGTTCTTCAGTACTCATTTTTTGTTCTTTCACAGCAAAGTGTCAAAAATTGGAATTCGGTTAGGACAAACCGTTTTGTTTGTCCGATTTTACGATTTTTTCGATTTCGTCACGCACCGCTTCTTTCACAGCAGCGCGCAATTGATTGGTGAGATCGGCGCGCAGACGGTGCATGCTGTTGTTGAGCGCCATGCTCAAAATCTCATCCATTTGCGAGGTGACGTGCGCGGCGATCCGATCGCCCGCAAGCACGAGTTCAAGCTCTTTGTCGCTCATCGGTGCGTCTTCTTCACGGCTGCCCTTGAGCATGCCGACGGGCTCGAGCACGCGGTTTAACTTATCCCACGAGACGTTTACTCGGTCGTTGAGCACCGGGATGTCATCGTTATGAGCGATTGTCGGTTCTTTGCGAAGCAATTCAGAAGTCATTTTTTCAGATTTCCTTGATCGTGCGCGATGGGCGAAAAGCCCGCGGCTCGGTATATCTTAAAGCGTTCCCGCGCAGGCTGCCTTTCATTTTCGGCGATTCCCACCACATCGATGACGCGGCCCATGCGTTCAAAAAGTGTTTTCCAATCATCGGGCACAGTGTCATCTAAAAGCAAAAGCACGTCGCGTGCGGGCAAAAGCCTTTCATCGGCGTGATAGACCACGGGTGTTTGGGCGGCAAGTTCATCGTCAGCGGCCACATGCGGATAAAACCCCGTGGGGTCAAAGCTCCAGAGCTGACGGCTGAAAAAGTCGAGCTTTCGTTCATCACGCGTCCATACCGCAACGGTCATGTTGTTTGCGAGCGCCTTGCGCACTACGCGGCACGCGTAGAGCACGCGGTTGGGGACGTTGAAGTGAAAGTCAATGCGGCTGGCCATGATGCGTTACTCGGGCATGGAAGCCATTTGATGCAAAAGCATCATCAAAAGCGGCACGGGGCGACCCGTGGCGTGAGCGTCTTTGCCGCCGCGGTAAGCGGTGGCGGCCACATCCAGATGCGCCCAGGCTGTTTCTTCACCCACAAATTGGGCAAGGAACGCGGCAGCAACACAGCTGCCCGCGATGCCGCGGGGGCCGCTGTTGACGCAATCGGCTACATTGCTCTTTAAAAGTTTTTCAAAGCGGCGTCCTGCGTGAGGCAAAAGCCACACGGGGTCGTGCGCCACGTCGGCCGCCGTTTCCACCATGTCGCAAAGGACCGGGTCGTTTGCGAAAAGGCCGGTGATGTCACTGCCCAAAGCGACTTCGACTGCGCCCGTAAGCGTTGCCACGTCAATGACCGCGCGAGGCGAAAAGCGCTCGGCGTAACTTAACGCGTCGGCCAGAATTAATCGGCCTTCCGCGTCAGTATTGGTGATTTCCACGGTTTTGCCCGAAAGCGTCTTGATGACGTCAGACGGTTTGTATGCGGCGCCGTCAGGTAAGTTTTCGCAGGCGGGGATAAGCGCGACAAGATTCAAAGGCCAGGCTTTGCGCGCGGCTTCCTCAAAGACTGCGAGAACGGCCGCGCCGCCCGACATATCAAACTTCATCTCCGTGATGTGAGCGGAGGGTTTTAAGCATAAGCCGCCCGCATCCAGCGTGATCGCTTTGCCGACAAGGCACACAGGGGCGTCGTTTTTGGTTGCGCCCGTGTAGCGAAGTTCAATAAAACGGGGCGCTTCACGCGAACCTTGAGCGACCGCGGCAAACGCGTTCATGCCGAGTTTGGCAATCGCTTTTTCGTCATAAATTTTGACGGCTACGCCCTTAATCTTGGCAAGTTTCTTAGCTTCGTCGGTCAGATACTTCGGCGTGCAGATGTTGGCAGGAAGATTGGCAAGCGTCTTTGCGCGATTCATGGCGCTTGCGATTTCTTCGCCGATCTGCGCGGCTTCGTTAAGCGCCAATCCCTTATGACGCACAACGATATTTAAGTGTCGTTTTTCAAGAATCGTGCGGTTTTCATCGGTGAGCGGCTCAAAGGCCGTGCCCGCGGCAATCGCAAGCTGCATCACAGACCATTCGTCCGTTTTGCCTTCGAGCTGCCAGTCAGACAAGAGCACAGAAAGGCTTGTCGCCTTGCAGGCTTTAAAGACTGCGCGCGCAGCCTCACACAAGGCATCTTCGTCAAAGTTTTCCGCTTTGCCGAGACCCACTAAAATCAGCTCTTTTGCGCTCAGGCCCATCGGGCGCAGAATGCGGGCGACTTCGCCCAGCGAAGCTTTAAAGCCTTCGATGGTGACGAGATCCTGAGCGGCCGCGGCAACCGCTTGGTTTTCGCAGGCCTTTGCTCTTGCTTCGCCTTTTTCAAAAAGACCGATGATGAGCGCGTCTGTGTTGATTTTTTCAATCGACTGATTTTTAACCGTGACCTTCAATTTCTTGTGTCCTTGTGGTTTTTAATTTGAATCTGCTTATTCTAATAGAAAGCGCCTGTTTTTCCTACATTTTTTCTAGAGCATCCTGCGCAGCAATTTGCAAAAAAATCAAAGCCATGGGACAATAATCGGGTGCTCGTTTTTTAACGAACGCAACGTAAGAGGAGATTCTCTTAGGAGAACCAAAATGCATGTGAATCATTGGGTACAAAACGCCGTGATTCGTCGAGTCCGGCACATCATGTGTTTCAGCTGCAGATCTTGCTTCAGCTATTGCCGTTTCTCTGCCTCCTCCGCCGATTCTTCCTGCACCATCATTTAATCCGGCTCATTTGCCGGATTGCTCTGACGAATTTTTCTTTCGTCAAAATTCAAAAATTTAAAAATTTGTTTTGCCGCCGTCTTGCTGATTTCAGTGTTCTTTGAATAACACATAAGTGATAAATCAAAAAGTCGGCACATTGAAAATCTCCTCTGCGATCGGTTTGAGCATTGCTCAATAGTGTGAATTTTTTGAGGAAATTGTGATGAAACAATTAAAAGTTGCCGTGAGTGCAAACTTGGATGGTGTGTTTGAATCCGTTCGTGAACAAGTGCCCGTGCAAGGGGCTGACTGGACAGAAGTTTCCGCCGTTGTGTTAAGCACCGCCGATCTTCAGGCGGGCAAACTCGAGGAAGTCGAAGCCCTTCATTTGGGCATTCCCGTTTTCGCCGTGGCCGACGGTACGATGGAGCTGCCTGTGGGGCGGCTTCACGCTGTGATTGACACCAATCCCACCAATAAGGCTTTCTATGGCCGCCAGGTCGATAACGCCGCGCAAAAGTATGAAGAGAAGCTCCTACCGCCTTTCTTTGGAAGTCTTGAACAGTATGTCCAAGCGGGCAATCTCCAATTTGACTGCCCGGGCCATCAGGGGGGCGCGTTCTTCCGCCGTCATCCCGCAGGCCGAGCTTTTTATGATTTCTTCGGTGAAAATGTTTTCCGCGCTGACCTCTGCAACGCCGACGTCTCCATGGGTGACCTGCTCATTCACGAAGGCGCGCCCTGCGCCGCGCAAAAAGCCGCCGCGAAAATCTACAACGCCGACAAGACCTATTTCGTCTTAAACGGTACTTCGGCTTCCAACAAAGTGGTATTGAACGCCGTTTTGGCTCCGGGTGATTTGGTGCTCTTTGACCGCAATAACCACAAGTCCAACCACCACGGCGCGCTCCTGCAGGCCGGCGCCACGCCTGTTTACTTGGAAACCGCCCGCAACCCCTACGGTTTTATCGGCGGCATTGACGCGCACTGCTTCAATGAAGACTATCTGAGAGGGCTCGTTCGTGAAGTGGCGCCTGAAAAAGCCGATCAAAAGCGCCCCTTCCGTTTGGCAGTCATTCAGTTGGGCACCTACGATGGCACGATCTACAACGCCCGTCAGGTGGTTGACTCCATCGGTCACCTCTGTGACTACATCCTCTTTGACTCCGCCTGGGTGGGCTATGAACAGTTCATCCCGATGATGAAAGACTGCTCGCCCTTGCTTTTGGAATTGGGACCGGACGATCCCGGCATTTTTGTGACCCAATCGGTTCATAAGCAGCAGGCCGGTTTCTCCCAGACTTCTCAAATTCACAAAAAAGACAGCCACATCAAGGGTCAGGATCGCTATGTGCCGCACAAGCGCTTAAATAACGCTTTCATGATGCATGCGTCCACGAGCCCCTTCTATCCGCTTTTTGCTGCTTTGGACGTTAACGCCAAGATGCATGAAGGGGAATTGGGCAAGGCGTTGTGGCTTGATTGCGTAAAGGTCGGTATTGAAGCAAGAAAGCTGCTTCTGAAGACCTGCCGTCACATCCGTCCCTTTGTGCCCGCCGTTGTGGACGGCCGTCCGTGGGAAAGTTTTGACACCGATGAGATGGCCCAGGACTTGAAGTTCTTTGACTTCAAGCCCGGTGAGAAGTGGCACGCTTTTGAGGGTTACGGCGAACACCAATATTTTGTCGATCCTTGCAAATTCCTTTTAACGACTCCGGGGATCAACACGCAAACCGGTGAATATGAAGATTTCGGCGTGCCGGCGACCATTCTCGCCAACTACCTGCGCGAAAACAACATCATTCCTGAAAAGTGTGACTTGAACTCCATTCTTTTCTTAATGACTCCCGCCGAAGACATGGCGAAGATGACGCACCTGGTGACGCAAATCAAGCGTTTTGAAGATTTGCTCGAATCCGATGCGCCGCTCTCTGAAGTGCTTCCGAGCGTTTACTCGGCTAACGAAGAGCGCTACCGCGGCTACACCATCCGCCAGCTTTGCCAGGAAATGCATGACTTCTACCGCAGCCGCAATGTGAAGCAGCTGCAAAAGGAAATGTTCCGCAAAGCGCACTTCCCGAAGATGGCCATGCAGCCGCAAGAGGCGCACTTTGAATTCATTCGCGGTCATGTGGAACTTGTGCCGCTTGAAAAAGCCGCCGGCCGCATCGCCGCTGAAGGCGCGCTGCCTTATCCGCCGGGCGTGCTTTGCTGCGTGCCGGGTGAAGTCTGGGGCGACGCGGTGCTTCAGTACTTCTTGGCGCTTGAAGAAGGCATCAACCGCATGCCGGGCTTTTCGCCCGAGCTGCAGGGCGTCTACATCCAACAGGATGATGACGGCCGCAAGCGCGCCTATGGCTATGTGATCAAGGAAGCCGCCTGATTAGAAGGCTTCGAAAGGAAGTTATTAAAGGAATTTGGGACCGAAGGTTTTTACCTTCGGCCCGCAAGGAGTTTTCTCTATGTCTAGCTCTCGAGCAAAAATGAGCGTCTTTGAATTGACGCTTCTGACGGCCATCAACATGATGGGCTCCGGCATCGTGATGCTTCCCACAAAGCTGGCGGAAGTGGGCACGATTTCCATTTTGTCCTGGCTTGTGACCGCGGTGGGGTCGCTTTGCTTGGCCTACGCCTTTGCCAAATGCGGCATGTTCAGTAAACGCCCCGGCATGGGCGGCTACTCCGAGTACGCCTTCGGTAAATCCGGCAACTTTATGGCTAACTACACCTACGGTGTCTCGCTTTTGTTTGCCAATATCGCCATTGCCATCACCTGTGTGGGCTACGGGGCGAGTTTCCTGGAAGTGGATCTCTCGCCGATTCAGGTCTGCATTGCCACGATCGTTGTCCTTTGGGTCTGCACGGCGTCCAACTTCTTGGGCGCGAGCATCACGGGGAAATTAAGCGCCGTGGCGGTCTGGTGCGTGATTATCCCGGTGTTGGTGCTCTCTGTCATCGGTTGGTTCTGGTTTGATCCCGATCTCTACGTGGCAAGCTGGAACCCGCACGATCAGCCCTTCTTTACAGCGGTGGGCGCCTCCATTTCCATGACTTTGTGGGCATTCCTCGGTCTTGAAAGCGCCTGCGCCAACAGTGACGCGATCGACAACCCCGAAAAGAATGTCCCGATTGCCGTGATGGCCGCTACGATCGGTGTGGCAATCATCTACATCGTCTCAACGAATATCATCGCGGGTATTGTGCCCAACGCTGAATTGGTGCAATCGAACGCCCCCTTCGGTTTGGTGTTCGCTCAGATGTTCACGCCTGAAGTGGGCAAAGTTGTGATGGGTCTTTTGGTTTTGTCCTGCGCGGGCTCAACGCTTGGCTGGCAGTTTACGATTGCCAAGGTTTTCCAACAATCGGCTGTTGACGGCTTGTTCCCGAAGCCTTTTGCCAAGGTCAATAAGTATCAGGCACCTGTCACGGGCATGATCATCATCACGGCGATTCAAACGGGCTTTTGCTTAATGACGATCAGCCCCGAATTGTTCAAGCAATTTAACCGCTTAGTCGACTTGGCTGTGGTGACGAACATCATGCCGTACATCCTCTCGATGGCCGCGGTCGGCATCATCATGCGTGAAGCCAAGGTTGCTCCCAAACAAGCCAAGCTTTACACCTTTGTGGGCTTAATCGGCGGCATCTACAGCTTCTACGCTTTGATTTCCACGGGCTACTTTGAAGTCTTCTGGGGATCCATTGCTACGTTCCTCGGTTGGACCTTCTGGGGATTTGTGGCTCCGCGCTTTGTAACGCGAAACGATGAAGTTCAAGCCTAATCGCTTGAAGCTTCGTTGATAGGACGGCGTGTCTGAAAACGGGCGCGCCGCTTTTGTTTCAAATGAGTATCCAATTCCCCATATTTAGGCGCTTAGCCGTCTATAATTAAAAAGTTGATTGAAAACTCGCTGTAGATGAGGAGTGTTGAAGATGACGGGTTACCCGAAATTGCGTCTGTCTCGCCTGACTAAAGATATTGATTTGCTCTTGCCTTTTTATCGTGACGGCTTGGGCTTTGAAGTGCTCGATCGCAGTGAAAATGTGGACGGGATGGACACGGTTTTGTTAGGCCACAAGGATTGGCCCTATCAGTTTGAATTCTCTCAGATCAGAGGCGCAGAAACGGCACCTCGCGCATCTTCTCCCGAACACTATCGAGTTTTTTGCATTGAAGAAGATGAGCACTGGAGCGCTCGCTTAGCCGCAATGTTCCAAGCCGGAGTTCCTCAGGTGACGCCGCCTGTGCAGTACGTCAACGCCAAGTGGCCGTGCGTGGCCTACGAAGATGCGGACGGTTACCGCGTGGTTCTTGTCCACGGTAAGTGGAAGAAATAAGTCAGCGTTTTTGTTTTGACGAAAGTCGTTGTGCGCCCGATGCCCGTTATCTGAGCCCGGGCGCTCATTTTTTGGGAGTGAATTTTGATTCGTATTCGAACAGCTACCATGGCTGATGCCGAAAGTCTCTCGGCTGTTGAGTCGGCTTCTTTTCCCGAGGCTGAAGCCTGCGGTCTGGAAAATTTTAAAAAGCGTCTGGCTGCTTTCGCAGACTACTTTCTTATCCTCGAAGAAGAGGGGAAGGTGTGCGGGCTGATTGATGGGATGGTGACTGATCAGCAGACGATCACGGACGATCTCTACGAAGACGCGAACCTTCACAATCCCAAAGGCGCCTGGCAAAGCGTTTTCGGTTTGGCGGTGCTGCCTCAGAAAAGACATCGCGGCTACGCTTCGCTTTTGATGATGGAAATGATTGAAAAAGCGCGCGCGGAAAATAGGCGCGGTGTGATTCTCACCTGCAAGGAAAAACTCATTCCTTTCTATGAGCAGTTCGGCTTTGTCTCGCACGGCCTCTCGGCCTCTGTGCACGGGGGCGCGGCCTGGTACGACATGGTGCTTGATTTCGCCAACGAACCGCCGAGCGGCTTTTAGGAGAGCGTGATGCTGAAAAGAAGCGACTTTGAAATCATGGCGCCCGTGGGTTCACGCGAATCCCTTTACGCAGCAATCAAAGCGAAAGCTGATGCCGTCTATTTCGGGGTGGGAAGCCTCAACATGCGCGCGCACTCCGCAAAGACCTTTACGCTTGAAGACTTAAAAGAAACCGCGGGCATTTGCAAAGAGCATGGCGTTAAGAGTTACCTCACCGTCAACACCATCATTTACGATGAAGAGCGCGGTGAGATGCGAGAAATTCTCGACACCGCCAAGGCCGCAGGGATTGATGCCATCATCGCCACCGATGTGGCTGTGATGAGTTACTGCAGAGAAATCGGCCTTGAAGTGCACTTGTCCACGCAGCTTAATATTTCGAACGTCGAGTCGCTTCGCTTTTTTGCGCAGTTTGCTGACGTCGTGGTGCTCGCTCGGGAACTCACGCTCAAGCAGGTCGAAGCGATCGCCAAGGCGATTGAAGCGGAAAAGATTTGCGGTCCCTCCGGCAATCTCGTTCGCATTGAAATGTTTTGCCACGGCGCGCTTTGCATGGCGGTGAGCGGCAAGTGTTACTTAAGTCTCATGACGCGCGGCTACAGCGCCAATCGCGGCAGCTGCATTCAGACCTGTCGGCGCTCCTATATCGCTAAAGATAAAGAGCGCGACATCGAGTTTGAAATCGACAACGAATACATCATGAGTCCGAAAGATCTGAAAACGATCGGCTTTTTGGACCGAATGGTGAAAGCGGGTGTGCGGGTTTTCAAAATCGAGGGGCGTGCCCGGGGACCGGAATACGTGCGCACGGTGGTCGAGTGCTACGACGAGGCGCTCAAGGCAATTGCCGAGGGACGCTGGAATAAGGAGCTTTCCACGAGCTGGGACGCTCGTTTGTCCACGGTCTTTAACCGTGGTTTTTGGGACGGCTTCTACTTGGGGCAGCCTGTGGGTGAATTGACCGAAGACTACGGGTCGCGCGCCACAGAGAAAAAGTTCTACACGGGTAAATGCCTGAAGTATTACTCGAAGTTGGGAGTGGCCGAATTTTTGGTTCAGGCTCAAAACTTCAAGCTCGGAGAAAAGCTTCTCATCACCGGTCCTACAACGGGCGCGGTCTATGTGACGCCTGAGAAAATCCTTGTTGATGAAGCCGAAGTAAGCGATATCCAAAAGGGAATGGATATCACGTTTAAAGTGCCCGAGAAGGTGCGCGAAAACGATAAGCTTTATGTTGTACGACCGACGCAAGAGGATGATCTATAAAACGGTCATTTGGTTATCCTCTGGAAGCAAAAATAAATTATTATCTTTTTGTGATAAAAATTTATTAAAATAAGTGCGACGCTGCAAAGTTCTTGCAGAGGAATCGTTGAGAGACTTTTTTTGGGGAAGAAAAAGTGAATTTACACACGATTGATACGCCGGCTTTGATTTTGGACGAAGCCAAGATGGACACCAACATCGCCCGCATGCGCGACAAAGCGAAGTCGCTCGGCGTGACGCTCAGACCGCATCTGAAAACAAGCAAATGTTGGGAAGTCGCCAAACGTCAGATCTGGACGCCCGAAGGCCCCGCCACGGTATCGACTTTAAAGGAAGCCGAGGAGTTTGCCGCGCACGGCATTAAAGACATGATTTACGCAGTGGGCATCGCGCCGCAAAAACTTCATCGTGTCGCAGCACTCGTTCGTCAGGGTGTCGATCTTAAGATCATTCTTGACAATGTGGATTCTGCCCGAGCCGTGAGCCGCTTCTGTCAGGAAGAAAAGCTCACGCTCAAAGTGATGATCGAAATTGACTGCGACGGCCACCGCTCAGGATTAAAACCGCAAAATCCCGAAATCGTTGAGGTCGCCGCTGCCATTGAAGCCCCGGCAAAATTGGTCGGTGTTTTAACCCACGCGGGCGGCTCCTACGATGTGGACACGCACGAGGCGCTTCTCATTCGCTCGCGCGCTGAGCGTGACGGCATCTGTCAGGCCGCTCAAATGTTAAGAAGCGCGGGCTATGACATTTCCATCGTCTCCGTTGGCTCCACCCCCACGGCGCTCACCGACGAGGATCTCACCGGGGTGACCGAACTTCGTGCAGGCGTCTATGTCTTTTTCGACCTCTTTCAGGCAGGTGTCGGCATCTGTAAGCCCGAAGATATTGCGCTCTCGTTGCTTGTGACGGTTATCGGTCATCAATTGGAAAAAGGTTGGGTGATTACCGACGGCGGCTGGATGGCGCTGTCCCGTGACCGGGGAACCGCAAACCAAAAAGTTGACCAAGGTTACGGCCTTGTCTGTGACATCAACGGCAAGATTATCGAGGGTCTGTGGGTGAGCGGTGCCAATCAAGAGCATGGAATCATTTCCGCGCGCAACCCCGAGGGATTCGACCCGAAAGACTTCCCGATCGGTACTCGGTTGAGAATTCTCCCCAACCACGCCTGCCCGACCGGAGCACAGCATCCGTACTACTACGTGGTCAATAACAGCTTGGAAGTGAAAGATCGCTGGAATCGTTTCTACGGTTGGTAGTTCGTGGTGTCAAAAAAGGAGTGTAAAAGCTCATGTTTGAATCGAGCGTTACACTCCTTTTCGTTTTGGATCAACTTCTATTTCTCAAGCCAGCCGCGGCGCTTTAAGTGTTCGAGCAAATAGGCGCGTTTTTCGCGGTTGATGATTTCTTCCAACTGCTCCGACCACCCGCAGGCTTTCTTGGAATGTGTGCGCGTGCTGTAGTACTCGCGCATCGTTTCGTCATAGCGATCAATGACGCCGGGTGCGGGATCGCGGTATTCATTTTCCATGAAGACCGCTTCGCGCGGCAGCCGCGGCTTAATTTCATTGATGACTTTGGGATAACCAAAAGCTAAGCCTAAGAGAGCGGCGGTGTTGTCAGGCAGTGCGAGAAGTTCCGTTACCAATTCACCGCAATCGCGAATGCCGCCCACAAAGCATCCGCCCAGTCCTAAAGATTCAAGCGCTGTCATCGCTGACTGCACCATGATGCCCGTATCGAGGCACCCCACAAGGAAGTGATCGGTCCAACCTAAGGCTGGCTTTTCGCAAAGAAGGCCGTCACGGTGAAAGTCAGCGCAAAAGACCCAGAATTCAGGCGCGAGCGCCACCCAAGGTTGTTTGCAGCCTTGAGCGATGGCCTCTTTTTTAGTTTGATCGGTCACGCGAATGATGGATGTCACCTGCAAAAAGCACGAGCTCGATGACATCTGCGCGCAATCGAGAATTTCATCGATCAGGGCAGCGGGGACCGGTTTATCCAAAAACGCACGACATGAGGTGTGTGAGCGCATTTTTTGAGTAGTGGCATTACCGGTCATCGCAGCCTCCTAACTAAATTATCTCGTTTGACGCCAGGCTTTGATCGCTTGCGCGGCTTCGGAAATAAGCGCCGGACCGCTATAGATAAAGCCCGAGTAGATCTGCACGAGCGAGGCGCCCGCTTTCATTTTCTCGACCGCAAGTTCCGGACTCATCACACCGCCCGAGGCGATGATGGGCAGTTCGCCCTTTAAGTGTTCGCTCAAAACACGGAGCACGTGCGTGGATTTTTCGAAAAGAGGAAGGCCGGAGAGACCGCCCGGGTTTTTGCTTTGCGGATATTGTTCAATGCCTTCTCTGGAACGCGTCGTGTTGGTAGCTGTCACCGCGTCCATGCCGTACTTCACGAAAACGTCAGCCGAACTGCGCACGGAGTCATCGGTGAGATCCGGGCCGATCTTCACGGTAATCGGCACGTAGCGGCCGTACTTGTCACTTAACGCTTTGCGCTCTTCGGCAATGCCTTTGACAAGCGCGGAGAGTTTGTCGTCGTCCTGAAGCTTCGTGAGGTTGGGCGTATTGGGGCACGAGATATCAATTGCGAGGTAATCAGCATCGGCGTAAGCCTTTTGCATGCAGACTTGATAGTCGGCGAGCGCGTCTTCCAATGCGGTGCTGTTTTGTTTGCCGATGTTGATGCCGACGATGCCGCCTTTTTGTCTGTATTTGACGCCGGATTGCTTGAGGTTTTCCACGCCTTGATCAATGCCGACGTTATTAAAGCCCATGTAGTTCACAATGCCTTCGGCGGGAATGACGCGCCACAAACGAGGCTTAGGGTTGCCTGGCTGAGCGGCAGGTGTGAGCGTACCCACTTCAATGTGACCGAAACCCAACGCGCCGATGCTCGTGACGTGCGCGGCTTGCTTATCCATGCCGGCGCCAAGACCCACGGCATTGGGGAATTTCAAACCCATCACCTCAACCGGATCATTGACTTCGGGACCTGTGACGAGTTTAGTTACGCCAAGCGCCACGGCCCAATCAATGTTGCCCATGATGAGGCTGTGAGCGGTTTCCGGATTCATTTTGAATAAGCAGGCTCGCGCCATTTCGTAAAGCATTTTTATTCCTTTTATCTCGGCTCTTTTCAATAGGCTCAATTTTAGCTGCAAAAAAGGGGAAGTTTTAATTCTTCCCCTGTATCGGTCATCAAATTCAGGCTTTTGACTCCTCAGTGTTTTCCTGATCGTCTGAAGCGTCAATCTTGGTGACAAGCACCTGGTCAACACGTCTGTTTTCCACACCGATCACTTCAAAGCGGTAGCCTTCGAATTCCACTTTGTCGGTGAGTTTCGGAATCTTTCTGAGCATGTACATCATAAAGCCCGAAACCGTTTCATAGTTTTCTTCTTCGGGCATCCGGTCAATGTTAAACATTCGTTCAACATCGTCCACGGGCGTGGCGCCATCGACAAGCCACGTGCCGTCACTTCTTTGAACAATCTGCTCGTCTTCACTCAAGACGGAGAATTCACCGATCACCACACTCAAAATATCCTTGAGCGTCACTAGCCCCATCGTCAAGCCGTATTCGTTTACGACGATGGCAAAGTCCATGCGCTGATCTTTAAATTGTTCGAGCAATTCAGAAAGCGTCAGAGAGTCGGGGACGTTATGCACCGGGTGGATCAATTCGCTGTCTTTAAGCGAAAGGGGTTTGCCGTCCACGGTGAGTTTGAGCATTTCTTTGGAATCTACGTAACCGATCACGTGATCGATGTCGCCGTCGCAAACCAGGAAGCGGTCGTGCGGGCTCTTCGTGATTTTCTGCGCGACGCTTTGCGTGCTTTCATCCAAATCGAAATAGACGATGCAGTCGCGTTCGGTCATGGCGCTCGGAACGTAGCGATCTTCCAAATTCATGAAGTTTTTAATCGCGTCTTTTTCAGTGGGAGCGATGAGACCCGCGCGCGAGCCTTCATTGATAGTGGCGACAATATCTTCACTCGTTAAGCGATCTTCACGAGCGGTGGGCAAATTGAAAAACTTCATCAAAACGTTGGAAAGCCATGTGAGCAACCACACGAATGGCTTCAAAACGGTGATGATGAAAACTAAGAATCGGATTTCAGCAACAATGACTTTTTCAGGCTGATACATTGCCAGGCGCTTCGGGATTAAGTCACCGAAAAGCACAAAGAGCATCGTCACCAACACAAAGGAGCACACAAAAGCGAGACTGCTTGCCGTGGCGGGGCTGAAGAAATATTCCAGAATCGGTTCAAAAAAGCCGGAGAAAGCCGAGTCACTGGCTAAACCGCCCAAAAGCGCCACCGCGTTGATGCAGATCTGCATGCCGGAGAAATAGTTGCCGGAGCGCTCTTTCATGCGCAAAACGAGCTGCGCGCGCTGATCGCCCGCTTTAGCCATTTGCGCGAGCCGCACCTTTCTGGAGCCCGCAAAGGAAATTTCACCCATTGCGAAAACCGCAGTGAGCCCCACTAATATCAAAATTGCCAATAAACCCAAAGCTTGTCCCACTTAAACCTCCGGTCGTATAACTTTTCCAAAATAATCCAACTGTAAATTATACGGAGAAGTTGCGGGCATTTTTTGAACCTATGATCGCTCTGAAAAGACCTTAAAATGGCAATGCAATTTCAACGTTTACCGCTCTCGATCATGAAATCTAAATTCAGCGCATTTTTCCTGATTGTCTCACTTTGTACCGTAGGTTTTTCGCATGCTCAAAGCGTCGATGCGCTCTTGGCCGATGAGGCGGCGATCCGAAATTGGCAGGCAGGCAAAACGGTGAGCGCAGAAAGTGTGAGCGCATTTTGCGAAAAGAGCTGCTTTGTCGCTAAACCCATTCCTGATGCCGTATTTCGCTTGATGCAGGGAAAGTCTTTCCCTGCCAATGCAACGATCAAGCGAGACGATCTTCGCTACCTTCAGGTGCTGCACTACGATGCCAAAGGGAAAATTATCCTAGGCGAGCTTGTCACCAATAAAGCGATCAGCCGGGATGTGTTGGATGTTCTCAAAGTTCTCTATGAGGCTCGTTATCCGATTGAACGCATGGTTCTCATTGACAGGTACGGCGCCGATGATGAGCGCTCCATGACAGCGAATAATTCTTCCGCGTTTAATTTCCGTTTTGTCGCGGGTACGCGCAAACTCTCCAATCACAGCACGGGGCGCGCAGTGGATATTAATCCGCTCTACAACCCCTTTGTTGTCGGAAAGACAGTGAGCCCCGCGGCCGGGCGCGCCTACGCTGACCGATCAAAAGATTTTGTCTACAAGATTAATGCCGATGACCTGTGCGTGCGTGAGTTTAAAAAACGCGGGTTCGAGTGGGGCGGAGACTGGAAAACGCGCAAAGACTATCAGCACTTTGAAAAGAAAAATTAACGCTAATTTCTAAAAGACACGGGACCGACTTCGGCCCCGTTTGTCTCTTTAGTGTCTTTGGTTGATGAGTTTGACGAAACTCAGGAAAATCTTAAAGGCTACTGGCAAATTGGTTTCGTCCTGGATTTCAAAGTCCGGCCGATGGTGGCCTTTCTGTTCGCACCCATAGAGGAAGAAGCCCGCTTGACCGCCGTGCGAGGCGACTTTGCGGATAAGCCAGGAACAGTCTTCAGAGCCGTCGGCGCCATGGTAGCGCGGCAAAATCTTAATTCCCGGCACGGCGCGCATCGCCTCTTCTACCTTATCTAAGAGCGGCGGGCAGACCACAAGGGTTGAAGTTTCGCCCACGCGGGTGATTTTTGCTTTGACCTGATAGGCTGTTTCAACCGCCTCAATGATGCGGTTGACGTTGTCAACCATGAAGTCATTGACCGCCTGCGTGCCGCCGCGAACTTCCATCTGCATCAAAGCGTGTGCGGCGACAATATTTCTGCCTTCGCCCGCAACGAGTTTACCCACGGAAACGCGTGTTTCACCTTCGCGGTGACGGGGGATACCTTGAAGCATCATGGTCGCACAGGCTGCGGCCACCAGTGCGCTGTGACCTTTTTGGGGGTCGCTGCCCGCGTGCGCTTCCTGACCGGTGAATTCAATATCAAATTTGGTGGAAGCCATAAAGCCGTCGTCTTGTACGCAGACTTCGCCGCTATGAAGAACGCCACCCACGTGGCTGCCTAAGAGCCAATCCACATCGTCAACGATGCCCGACTCGGACATGGGAAGACCGCCTCGCACGCCTTCTTCAGCGGGTTGAAAAAGAATCTTGATCGTGCCGCAAAATTCCTCTTTGTGTTCATGAATCCAGCGGGCGACTTCAAGACCTACCGCCGTGTGGCCGTCGTGACCGCAGGCGTGCATGAGACCGGGCCGATCGCTTGCAAAGCCCAGTTTCGCTGGCAAATGATCAGGCGAGTCGGACTCTCTGACGGGCAGCGCATCCATGTCGCAGCGAAGCGCGGTGACAGGCCCCGGGCGGCCGGTTTCAATGATGGCGGCCGCGCCCGTGTAGCCTTCGGTTTTTTCAATGAAGTCCGCGGGCACGCCGTGCTTTTTGGCGCGATCGATGGCGTCTTTCACAGCTTTTTCGTCGCGGCCCATCACAAATTTAGGATTGATGACTTGAGTGCCTAAGAGGAAAGGAATACCCCATTTTTCTAAGTGACTGCAGACGTACCACGTTGTTTCAAATTCCGTCCAGCCGAGCTCCGGCCGGCGATGCAGCGCGCGGCGCGTTTCAACCATCTCTTTGATGTAACTCTCAAACATATCGCGTCCTTTCGAGAAAAAAAGAAGCCGACCCATTCGGATCGGCTCTTCGGTGTTGATTACTTCAAAGCTTCTTTGATGCTGTCGGCAGCAATCTTGTTGAAGCGATATTGGTTGTCGGTGAACGTGCGGTTGGCGTAGAGCACGCGGCCCGGCAGCACTTGCGCGCGAGGCTTCTTCACTTCGACAAACGCGAGGTCAAGCGCGCCGCTCTCGCTTGAGTGAATGCCGATGTCACGACGGTCGATGCTCTTCGGGAAGGAGAGCGTCACAACCTTCGTGCCGTTGATCGTTTGGATCTTGTAGGTGCCGTTAGCGTACTTGCCGCCTTCGACTTCACAGAAAAGCTTGCCGCGTTTGGCTTTGAAAATTTCGATGTTGCCCGAGTTGCCCTTGCGGTTGGTAAAGCGAATGGCATAGGGCTGATAACCTGAGCGCTTTTCATAGCGCAGGCAGTTGGGCACCTTGCCCGAGAAAGTCTTCACAAAACCTTCCACCGTTTTTTGACCGGTAAACACATTGAGTTCCGGAACGATCACTTCGGTGCGAAGACTCGTGATGGTTGTTTCATAAGCGACAGAGCCTTCAGGGAACTTCTTCCATCCGGAGACGGCTTCTGACAGGCTCGTCGAACTCCCGTTTTGCATCTTCAGGTAAGAAGCAAGGGACTTGCCGGAAACATCCTTTGCCTTCAATTCAACAGAAAGACCGCTTGATTGCCCTTGACGATAGACATCAACCTTATTGGCGGAAGCGGCTTTAGCCATATTGGCGATATTGGGGCGCTGCAGGGTGCCGTTTCTCACGGTCCAGTCACTCGTTGTGCCGTAAGAGAAATACTGCGGGGCACCTTTGGAAAAGCTCGTGGAGAGGCGATAAGCGTTACCCGTTTTTTTGCCGAGCTTAAAGCTGCTCGAATTCTTTTCATAGAAGTGATAGACGCCCGTTTGGAATGCGCTCAGCGTGCTAATGTGAGACAAGTCTTCGGTGGGGGAAGAACCGAAAAGGGAGTCAGCGGAGCAAACACCGCTCAGCGCCATGCCCATGGCGGCGCACAGGCCTAATTTGCAGATAGAAGGCATTGAAATAACCCGGTGAGATGATTAATAGAACGCTCTGATTATATGCAAAGCGAGTGAAAAAATTGTTTCAGAACCAAGGGGAATTGTTAATAGCAAAATTGGTAGGCCCGGTGGGGCTCGAACCCACGACCAACGGATTATGAGTCCGCTGCTCTAACCGACTGAGCTACAGGCCCTTTTCGATCAAGTCGAAAGAGAGAGGGATTTTAAAGCAAGAAGGCTTTTTGTGCGAATTCAATCGTCTGCGAGCGGTTTTTTCCAACCGTAGAGCGCTTCGCTTCGAAGCGGGCACGTCTCGTAGATGCGGTTAATCGCATCGGTGTAGTCCTCAAGCGTTTTCGCTTTATAGATGGCTTTCACGGCTTTTTCTGCGCCATCAAAAAGGTTATGTTGGAAAAACCAGTATTCCTTCATGCGCATGAGCGAATTTTTCAGATTACCGAAGGCGACGCGATAGCTCTCTAAAAGCGCGTCGTAGTAGTTTTGAATTTCTTTAAGCGTTGCCGCTTTCCCGCCTTTAGCTTTTCTGAAAAGCGCGGGATCGGCCATGAGCGCGCGCCCGACCATGATGTGCGCAAGCGGTCGGTAGCGCTCGGAAACTCGTCGGATGTCGGCTACGGTGATAATGTCGCCGTTATAACCCAAGGGCATTTTGAAGCTTGCAAAATACTCTTCAAAAACTTTTTCTCTCACGTCGCCTTTATAGAAGTCCGTTCTTAATCGCGGATGAATCGTGAGCGACTTCATCATCGGGTAGTGGTTATAGACATCGGCTAAAAGATCAAACTCTTTTTCATCTGCCCAGCCGATTCGGGTTTTAACCGAAATCGCAATGGGGAGGTCGGCGGAAAAAATAGCATCCAAAAAGCGCTGCAGCTGAGCCGGTTCCCGTAAAAAGCCCGAGCCTTTGCCTTTGGCTACCACTGTTCCAGCCGGGCAGCCAAGATTGAGATTTACTTCGTCGTAACCCAGGTCGGCAAGGGCTTTAGCGGCCCAAATAAAGTCTGCGGGGCGGCGCGTCAGAAGCTGGGGCACGGCGTGAATGCCGGCGTTGACTTCGGGGGCAAGCTCCCGCATTTGCCGATCGGTAAAGCGAGGCAGAGTGGTCGGCGTGACAAAGGGCAGATAGTAGCGGTCGACTGAGCCGAAAAAGTGCGCGTGCACCCGTCGAAAGGGCATTCCGGTGAGGCTTTCCATCGGTGCAACAACTAATAAGGGCTCAGTCATGGGCAATTAGAAAAGAGAAGAATTTTGAATTCGCCATTTTAACCGAAAGGTTCTATGGCACAAAAAAACACCGGTCATCCCAGACCGGTGTCGGAGGTAATGCTTTTATGAGTTAGAGGTCTTTAGCGTATTTGCCCGCAAGACCGCTCATCCAACCGAAAGCTTTTTCGTGATCATTTTTAAAGCGCTCGATGGCGTCAATATCCTTCATCGTTGCTTCGAGCATATCTAAGCCTTCAAGGAGCATCGTTTGATGGCGGTCAGCCAATTCAAAGGACCAGCGTTGGGTGCCGTCAGCCGACCGAATTTCGCGGTCTTTGACGCTGATCATGAGCGTTTTGGGTTCTGTGTCCGAAAGGTACTCAAAGAGTTCACGCGAAGTTTGAGGCGAAACCTTGGCGGCAAGCAGCCCGTTATTGAAGCAGTTGGAGTAGAAGATTTCGCCGAAACCTGCGGCCACAACCGCGCGGATGCCGTATTGCATCAAGCCCCACACGGCGTGTTCTCGGCTTGAGCCGCAGCCGAAGTTGGGACCTGCGACAATGATCTTGGTTTCTTCAAATCCGGGCTTATTTAAAACAAAGTTCGGATTAACAGAACCGTCAGCGAGATGACGGTGGTTATAGAGCATGCCCTTGGCAAGACCGGATTTATCAATGCCGCGCAAAAATTGTTTAGGCATCAATTGATCGGTATCCATGTTGTCGATGTCGATCGGAGCGGCGACAGCCGTCAGTGTGATTAATTTTTCCATCGCTTTAGTCCTTTAATTCCGATTTGTCGCAAAGGTAGCCCATCACGGCGCTGGCCGCAGCGGTCTCGGGGCTCACCAAATGGGTGTGGCTGCCGCGGCCTTGACGGCCTTCAAAATTGCGGTTGGTGGTGGAGGCGCAACGCACACCTTCAGCCAAAATGTCATCGTTCATGGCAAGGCAAAGCGAGCAGCCGCTCTTTCGCCATTCAAAGCCTGCGTCTTTAAAGATTTTGTCCAAGCCCATCTCTTCGGCTTCTTTTCGAATCCGCATGGAACCGGGCACAACCTGAGCGCGAACGCCGGCAGCCACGTGACGACCGCGAAGAACCTTCGCTGCGGCTTCTAAGTCGCAAAGACGAGAATTCGTGCAGGAGCCGATAAAAACGTGCTGAATCGGGGTCCTTTTAATAAAGTCGCCCGCCTTTAAATCCTGATAGCTAAGAGCGCGCCGCGCGGCTTCCTGTGCCACGGGATCGTCGAACGATTCAGGTGAGGGGATGCGTTCGTCAAAAGCGATCGCTTGATCGGGACTCGTTCCCCAGGTGACCATCGGTTTGACAATTGAAGCGTTAATGACAACCTCTTTATCGAAATGAGCGTCTGCGTCAGAATGCATCTGCGCGGTGTACGCGGTCATCGCTTCTTTGTCTTCTTTACTGAGATTTTTGGCGTGATCAAAGACCCATTGAAGGGCTTTTTCATCAGGCGCGACAATTGCGCCTCGGGCGCCCGCTTCAACCGTCAGATTGCAAAGCGTCATGCGCTCTTCGATGGTGAGCGCATGAACCGCTTCACCGTCGTATTCAACAACAAGGCCGAGAGCGCCACGTGCGGAAATCTTGCGAAGCACGGCTAAAACCAAATCCTTTGCCGTTGCGTCGCCCGTCAAGCGGCCGTTGATGGTGATGCGCATGGTTCCTGCCAGTCGATAGACAAGTGTTTGAGTGGCGAGGATATGTTCAATTTCTGAGGTGCCGATGCCAAAACCGAGCGCGCCGATCGCGCCGTGCGTGGTGGTGTGGCTGTCGCCGCAAATCACGACCATGCCGGGACGAACCAACCCCTGCTCTTCCATGACAACGTGTTCAATGCCCTGCGAGGGGCTGTCCGCGCCATAGAAAGCGGCAATGCCGAACCGTTTGCAATTGTTCTCAAGCGTTTGCGCCTGAATAAGAGAGGCTTCGTCATAAATGCGCCGGGGAGACTCATCGTGCGTCGGGATGATGTGGTCGACCACGCACAGGTGAGAGTCAGGGCTCAAGACGTTGATTTTTCGTTCGACCAAGCCTGCGAAGGCTTGAGGGGAGGTGTATTCGTTTGCGAAATGAATGTCGCAGTAGAGCAAAACTGTATTGGCGTCAATTGTCTTTACAGTATGGGCATTAACGATTTTTTGATAAAGGGTTTGAGGCATCGTCTTTCCTTTCACTGTCAAAAACCGCTTTTCAGTTTAACATAAAAAATTATTGACCAATGATAATTTTTTATATTGTTAAACAGGGATATATCCTTTTGAAAATGCATTTTGCAAACGATAACAAAACTGTTAAACGGCGGTGCGTTGCGAGGCGTTGATACCTTGCAACGGGATTTTTTATTAATTGAGAAATCGAACGATGAAAAAAATTGACTTTGTTGGCCGCAGCCGCTTCCTGCGCTGTGTTGGCCGGTTGCAGCAGCCTCATCACCGAATCGATGGGCGAAAAGATCATGATGCATATGGCCATTTCCACCGACTTGGAAAGCGTGACGCATCCCGTGAAGTTGAGCAATGAGGAAATGAAGATTTTCAACACGTTGCTCTTCGCTAAGAACGGCACCGTGATCCGTGATTCCCGTAAGGCTGACGTCAAGCAATACTGGGAAGACAACCAAGCCGGCAAGCCCTTGGATCCGTATGACTACGCCGACTTGACGATGTACTTGGCTACGGTTAAGACGGTCAACAAGACCAAAGGCGCTATGCGCAACGCTTGCTTGAGCGGTGACGCCGCCAAGTGCGAACAAATGATCAATGACAACTCCAAGACGATTACCGGCCCGATGGCTCGCGAATGGGAAAACCTCATCCTCGAAGGCGGTATCGAATTGGATGAACGTCATCGCAAGACGTTTGAAAACATGGGCAAGTAATACTGCTCTGATTTAAACGTTCATCTGAAAGGCGCTGCAGATCGAAAGGTTTGCGGCGTTTTTCTTTAGCCGCAAAACAAAAGCGAGCGATAAATGATAAAATCTCCGAAATTTCAAAGCGATATGCTCTTTTGCGGACAAAGTGTCCGCTGATTTTTGTTTCCGGAATTCTTAATGACTCAACAGACTTCTTTTGCCGCATTCGGTTTGCACGAAAGCATTATTCGCGCGATCACCGAAATGGGCTACGAAACGCCCACTCCCATTCAAGTTCAAGCCATTCCGTTGGTTTTGGCGGGCAGTGATGTTATGGGCGCCGCTCAGACCGGCACAGGTAAAACTGCCAGTTTCGGTTTGCCCTTGTTGGAGCGTTTGATTCCGACTGCGAATACCAGTATGTCGCCCGCGAGACACCCTGTGCGCGCCTTGGTTTTAACGCCGACTCGAGAGTTGGCCGATCAAGTGCATGAGAATTTAGAAGCTTATGCAAAGTACACGGGTTTGAGAACGGCCTGCGTATTTGGCGGCGTGGATATCCGCACGCAGCAAGACACGCTTCGCCGCGGCGTGGAAGTTTTGGTGGCAACGCCGGGCCGTCTGCTTGACCATGTTGAGCAGCGCAACACCGTTTTAAGTCAAGTGCAAATCGTCGTGCTCGATGAAGCCGACCGTATGCTTGACATGGGCTTTTTGCCCGATATCTCAAAGATCTTGAAGCTTTTGCCCGCCAAGCGTCAAAGCCTGATGTTCTCGGCGACTTTCTCGCCCGAGATTAAAAAGCTTGCGGCCAATTTCTTAAATAATCCGAAGTTGGTTGAAGTGGCGCGCGAGAATTCCACCGCTAAGACCATCACGCAAAAACTCTTTGAAGTGCACGACTCGGAAAAAGTCGATGCGCTTTTGGATTTGCTCGACGATGAGATGTGCGATGAAGCGAAAAACATTCTCGTTTTTGTCAATTCCAAGATCGCTTGCCGGCGCTTAGCGCGAACGCTGACGCAATACGGTATTGAAGCGGACGCCATTCACGGCGACAAAACGCAGGACGAGCGCATTAAAACACTGGAAGCTTTCAAGCAAGGAAAGGTTCGCGTGCTGGTGGCAACTGACGTGGCCGCCCGCGGTTTGGATATCGCCGATCTTCCCGTTGTGATCAACTACGACGTGCCCTTTAACGCCGAAGACTATGTGCACCGCATCGGCCGTACGGGCCGCGCGGGCATGAAGGGTTTGGCGCTCACTTTGATGTGCCCGGGCGCGGACGAAAAAAATGTCACGGCCATTGAGTCTTTGATTAAAGAGCGCTTTAAGCGCGTCAGACTCGATGTGTCTTCTCACCGCCGTCCGTCTCGGGGCCCGAGAAAGGTTTACACGCCGCCCCCTGTGACGCCCGTGAGTTCGGATCCGTTTTTTGACGAGCCCTACGTGCCGAGTCACCCGGAAGCTCAGACAGAAAGTTCTCAGAGCTCCCAAAAGACTCCTCTTAAAGATCAAAAGAAAAAGCCTCGCGTCGCAGCGCTTTTGGGCGGCCTGATGCGTCGTTAACTGATTGATTTGGCGGGTCTTTGATCCGCCTTTCAATCTGCGTTAAATCCTGTCACAAATTCACGCCCACATTTTTTTCTGCTAAACACTACAATCGATAGTATCAACTGACTGCTGGCCCATTGAGCCCTTCTTCTGATTCAGGGAAAGGCTTGGGTTTGAAAAACGAATAGGCCTGGAGTGTCTTATGTCTGAAGAAAAAACTGCTGACAGCCTGCTTGCCCGTCAGATGGTGATTCCTCTGTACGGTGATCAGAAATTATTTACCGGTGAATCCCGATTGGCGCATGCCGACGGCATGGCCAATATTGTTCGCGGCATCCGTGATGATGAAGAGCTGATTTCGGCTTGTTACCTTTTTGCGGTTCATGATTGTCTGCCCAATCCCGATGAGTGGCTCAGGAATAATTTCGGCACAGGTGTGGCAGAACTTGTCAATGAACTTCATCGCTTGATTGAGTTAAACGGCAAAACGCGCTTGATGCCTGCCGAAGACGATGAAAAGGTTGCCGATAAACTCATGCTCAAAGCCCAGGACGCGCTTTTGCGCAAGATGGTTTTGGCAATGTGCCGTGACCTTCGCGTGGTTATTTTGAGACTTTCAAGCCGTCTGCAGACGCTTCGCTACTACGCGATGAAAAAAGATGACCTGGAAGGTGCGCGCGCCTATGGTGCCGATACGCTTGCGCTGTACGCGCCGCTTGCCAACCGTTTGGGTATTTGGCAGATCAAGTGGGAACTTGAAGATCTGTCGCTGCGCTTTACCAAGCCCGACATTTATAACGAAATTGCCCGTCAGCTCGACGAAAGCCGCGAGGCACGTCTGGCCTTTATGCGAGACGCGGTCGATAAGATTAAGCAAATGCTAAGCGATAAGGGGATTGAGGCTGAAGTTTCAGGCCGCCCGAAGCACATCTACTCCATCTACAAAAAGATGGAGAGAAAGCACCTGCGTTTCGATCAGCTCTATGACGTGCGCGCGCTTCGTATTATTGTTCAAACGGTTGAGCAGTGCTATGAGGTGCTCTCCATCGTGCAGGAAAATTTCTCCGGTGTGAGCTCGGAGTATGACGACTATATCGCCAATCCCAAACCGAACGGCTACCGGTCGCTGCACACCGTGATTCTTGATACGCGCAATCGTCCGATTGAAATTCAGATTCGCACGCGGCAGATGCATGAGTACAACGAACTCGGTATGGCCGCGCACTGGCGCTACAAAGAGGCGGGCAACTCTGAAAAAAGCACGCAAAGCGCTGAAGACCAAAAAGTGGCTTGGCTGCGTCAGCTTTTGGCATGGAGCAGCGACGTCAAACCCGAAGGTCCCAAAGAGGGTGTTGAGGACGAGCACGTTTATGTGCTCACGCCGCAGGGTCGCGTGGTGGAAATGCAAACGGGGGCTACGCCCATTGACTTCGCTTACCACCTTCACAGCGAACTCGGTCACCGTTGCCGCGGCGCTCGCGTCAACGGCAACATGGTGCCTTTGAACTATAAGCTCAAGACCGGCGAAACCGTTGAAATCGTTGCCGCGAAGACGGGCGGCCCGAGCCGCGACTGGTTAAACCCGGAATTGGGTTTTGTTGTGACAAACCGCGCCAGAAGCAAAGTGCGTCAATGGTTCCATCAGCAGGCTCTGCAGGAACAGATCAACACGGGCCGTGACATTATTGAAAAAGATCTCGCTCGTTTGGGTATGACGGCTTTTAAGCTTGAAGAGCTTGCCAAGCGTCTGGGCTACGAGACCGTTGATGATCTTTTTGTCGGCGCGGCCAAGGAAGAGTTCGGCTTTAAGAGCATTGAGAAAGCGTTAAAGCCTCAGGAAGAAGAGAAAAAAGAGGGAATCTTTACCTCCAAATCCAAGGCTGAGCACGCTAAGAGCCAAGTGCTCGTGGTTGGCGTCGATTCGCTTTTGACGCAGCTTGCGCGTTGCTGCCATCCGGCTCCGCCCGATAAGATCGTGGGCTTTGTCACCCGCGGGCGCGGTGTGACGATTCACCGAGCCGACTGCCCCAACATTCGACACTTGGATGAAAAGGGACAGGAGCGGTTAATTGAGGTGAGCTGGGGCAACGCCGAAGGCGCGGTCTTCCCGGTTGAAGTGCTCGTGGTGGGACAAAATCTCCCGGGTCTCTTAAAGGATATGAGCGAAATTTTCATGAAAGAGAAAATCGCCATTGTCGGCATGAATTCGCAGATTATCAGAGGCGATATGCACTGGCGCTTTAATGTGGAAATCACCGAGGCAGAAGCCTTAAAACGCACCATTTGCGCGATCCAGGATTTGCCCGGTGTCTATAACGCCAGACGTGTGTAGGAAGCGAAATGCAGATCACGCCTAAAACATTGCATTTGATGCAGCAGGTGCTGCGCTGCATCGTCTATGTCGGCATCGCGCACACGGCCTTTGAAGTGATGACGATATGGCAGACGCCCGAAATCTCGCACTTGTGGTATTTTGGGATTGCAGTGCCGGGCCTTTATTACTTGGTGCCGGCAATTGTGCTCACCATTGTGATTGCGGTCGCTTCAAAAAAATAGATTTCAAATTTTTCTCTTAGAAACACGACGGCTTGGAATTTTTCTGAGCCGTTTTGTTTTTATGCAAACCTTAAGCTGATTTTTCGCTGGCAGAAAGAGCAAGTTCGTTAAAATGCCGTGTCCGCTTGAAACGAGGAGGCGTTTTGGGCGAGGGATTGGTCGTTTACCGGTGTCGGCCAATCATCGTTGGGAATCGGTTCCAACGGTTGATAACAAAGCCGGAAAAAACTAACGCTCCAAGGAGTTCAGGCCATGGAGCGTTGGAGGTGTGAGATGAAACCGTTAAAAAAAATCATCTCATGCCGACATGATGCCACAGGTTGAAGTCAAAATCCATCAAGAGTCAGAAGCTAGGTTTAGCTTTTAGTTCAACTAAAAAAGAGCGTTGCTCTAGTCGCTAAATGCGGACTATCACAACGCTCCTATTTTTGTCTTAAAGACTAAACGCTTCAGTCTTTAGCCAACTTCGGCAAGCAGTGCTTGACAACCATGAGAGCCAAGGCGATCAAAGCGATGGCGATAATGAGCTGCAGGCCGTCGACCATGAAAACGAACGTGCCGGCAGACAACGTGCCGATAATGCGCCAGATCGACATGCCAAGAGCAGTCATCGTCACGCAGAACATGATGGCCATCGGACCGTAGAGCATCCAACCCTTGCGGCCGGTTGCCTTCAGGAACACCGCCAAGCTTGTGAGCACCAAAGCCGAGAGCAATTGGTTGGCAGAACCAAAGAGCGGCCAAATGCTCATGTAGCCCGCTAAGCACAAGAGGTAGCTCAGCACGAGCGTAAGCGTCGTGGCAAAAACCGTGTTCGTAAAGAGCTTTTGAACGGCGGTCTTTTCCTGACCTTCAGGCGGCGTGAAGAGTTCCTGCAGACTCATGCGGCCGATACGCGCCACAGCGTCAACGCTCGTCAAAGCCAAGGCCGAAACGCACATCGTCATGATGCAGGCGCTCACATCGGTGGGCAGGCCGAAGATTTCAGTGAGGAAAGAGGCAATCGAATTGGAGAAAAGCTGGAACGGAGTGCCGGCGGGCAGCACGCCGTCAGTGGCTGCCGCGCAGACCACGATCAAAGCCACCACACCCAAAACCGTTTCAACGCACATGGAGCCGTAACCCACCAGGCGCATATCCTTTTCATTGGCAATCAACTTAGAAGACGTGCCGGAGGAAACAAGGCTGTGGAAACCCGAGACCGCGCCGCAGGCAATCGTCACGAAAAGCATCGGGAAGAGGTCCAAGCCCTTTACTTCAAAGCCGACAAAAGCGGGCATGTTCAATTCGGGGTTCTTCACAAACACACCGATCACGCCGCCCAAAATCATGCCGATCAGCAAGAACATGCTCAGGTAGTCGCGCGGTTGCTTCAAAAGCCACATCGGCATGACGGCTGCGCAGAAGAGGTAGGCGAAGACCACATAGCGCCAGGTCACCGCGTCAGCGTAAATCGGATTGGCAATGCCGATCCAGAGCATGAGAACCATGAGCACAATGCCCACGATGAGCTGTTCACGGCTAGAGGGCTTTCTGTATTTCAGATACAAGCCGAAAGCCACGGCGACAAACATGTAGAGAATCGAAATCGAGGCAGCGGCGGCGTTGGGCATAATTTCTGCGCCTTGAGCCGTAAAACCATTGAAGGTGTTGGCCACGATGTCGCAGAAAGCCGAGATCACCAAGAGGGTGAAAAGCCAGCAGAAGAACAAAAAGAGCTGACGGCCGGTGCGACCGACGTATTGCTCAATCATCATGCCCATCGACTTGCCGCCGTTTTTCACGGAGGCGTAAAGGGCGGTGAAGTCCTGCACGGCGCCAAAGAAGATGCAGCCGAAAATCATCCAAAGGGTGGCCGGGAGCCAACCGAACATCGCGGCGATGATCGGGCCGGTCACCGGGCCCGCGCCCGTAATGGAGGTAAATTGGTGAGAAAAGACCGTCCACTTGTTGGTGGGAACGTAGTCATTGCCGTCATTTTTGAGCTGTGCCGGAGTCTTGGCATTCGGATCGACGCCCCAGTTTTTCTCAAGCCATCGTGCGTAAAAACGATAGCCGACAAAAAGTGCAACGATCGTACAAGCCATTAAGATTAAACCGTTCATGGTGTACAGTTCCTATCAGTTAAGTTAAGAAAGAGAAAAAACGTTCAAAATCAAAGGTTAAAAAAAGGCTGCCTTCAGTTGGCCCGATTTACCGGGCCCCTCAGGCAGCCTGATAAATCGGGTAGGATCAAATTCGAATTCGCAATCGAATGACTTCAGCCAAGCGTTCAACACCTTGGCGAATCAATTCGGGATCAACCGTGACAAAAGACAGGCGGAAGTGATTCTTTTCCACTTTGTCAGCGGCATAGAAAACTTCGCCGGGCACGTAAGCGACCTTCTTCGCGAGCACATCTTTGACCATTTCGGTCGCGTCCATATACTCGGGCAGCGTCACCCAAATAAACATGCCGGCCGTGGGCTTGGTCCAGGTCACGCCTTCGGGCATGTACTTGGCAAGCGCATCAAGCATGGCGTTGGCGTGCGTCTTGTAGCGTTCGCGCACGCTCGGCAGATGACGCACGAGCAAATCTTCGCTAAAGACCTGAGCGCTGATCAATTGCGTAAAGGTCGAGGTGTGCAGGTCCATGGACTGTTTGATTTGAGCCATCTTGTCGAGCACGTCGGCGGGCGCGATGATGTAGCCCAAGCGGAAGCCGGGGGCCAAAATCTTTGAGAGCGTGCCCAAACGGATCACGCGTTCAGGCGCCCACTTGCGAAGCGAGGCGGGCGGCTCTTTGTCATACCAAAGTTCGCCGTAGGGGTCGTCTTCGACCAAGAGCATGTCGTATTCACGCGCCTTTTCGCACAAAAGTTTGCGGCGTTCTTCGGAAATCGTGAGACCCGTGGGGTTGCTGGCCGTGGGCATCACGTAGGCAAATTTCGCACCGCGGCAGATTTCTTCGGTGAATTCGGCGGGGTTCAGACCCTTGGTGTCGCAGGGCAGACTCACGTAGGTCGGTTCGCACAGATCAAAGGCCTGCAAGGCGCCCATGTAGGTGGGCGATTCAACCAAAACCTTGTCGCCTTTGTCGATGAAAACACGGGCAAGGAGGTCAAGGGCCTGTTGGCTGCCCGAGACAATCTGAACTTGTTCGTAATCGGTCGGAATGCCTTTTTGGGTTTCGCGGCGGGCGATTTCACGGCGCAGCGCCACTTCACCTTCGACCATCGAGTACTGCAAAGCGTGTTTGCCTTCATTGGCGATCACGGTTTGGCATGCTTTGGCAATATCTTCAAGGGGAAAACCTGCGGGGGAGGGCAAGCCACCGGCAAAGGAGATCACACCGGCGGGCAACTTCAACAAATCTCTAATCACTGAACTGCTGGGTTTGGATGCGAGCGCCGACCATCGCGGCGTCGGTCCCTGAACTGTAGACATATAGGGCTCCTTTCACGAACAATTTTTCTCATTGTCTCAAATTGTTGACAATTCGTTATAGGTTAAAGGCCCTATCTTGGCAACGAAGTTGTTGTTTTATAAGAAACACTACTTAGGGACTAATCAGAGTTGGGAGGATTTTTAGGTACTTTTGCTTAACGCATTGAAAAAGCCTCCGCGGCACAAACCGTCGGAGGCTTTGATCGGAACTAATTCCTTAGATCAGAAGATCGGCCAAGCGTTTTTGCTTGGGCTCTTCGTGGCGTTTGGCGAAAATGCTATTCCAGCGTTCAACCTGAAGCTGCACTTGATGCGGAGCGGTGGCACCGACGTGATCGCGCGCGGCAACGCTTGCTTCAAGCTTAAGCGCCTTTTCGTAAACGTCTTCTTCAATGAGGTCGCTAAAGCCCTTCAATTCTTCAAGCGTCAACTCTGCCAAGTCACAGCCGCGGCCGCTTGCAAGCTTCACAACCGAGCCCACAACATCGTGCGCTTCGCGGAAGGGCAGTCCCTTTTTCGTGAGGTAGTCGGCAAGGTCGGTGGCTGTGGGGTAGCCGGCTTGAGCGGCTTTCTTCATTTCTTCACGATTGGGGGTGACGCCCGGCATCATTTCAATGAAAGCGCGAAGCGTGTCCTTGACCGTGTCAATGGCGTCAAAGACCGGTTCCTTGTCTTCCTGCGTGTCTTTGGCGTAAGCCAAGGGCAGCCCCTTCATCAAAACCGTGAGGCTGATCAAGTCGCCTGCCACGCGGCCGGCTTTGCCGCGGGCGGTTTCGGCCACGTCCGGGTTTTTCTTTTGCGGCATGATGGAGGAACCCGTGGTGAAGCGGTCGGGCAGCATCATGAATTTGAAGCGCTGGCTCATCCAGTAAATCAATTCTTCAGACAGACGCGAAATATGCATCATGATTAAAGAAGCCGCGGCGGTGAATTCAATGCAGAAGTCACGGTCGCTGACTGCGTCGAGCGAATTTTGCATCACGGCTTCAAATCCCAAAAGTTCCGCGCTGTAGTTGCGGTCAATCGGGTAGGTGGTGCCGGCAAGAGCGGCGGCGCCCAAGGGCGACTGGTTGACGCGGCGGCGCAGGTCAATTAAGCGCGTGCGGTCGCGTTCAAACATTTCCACATAGGCCAAAATGTGATGGCCGAGCGTGACGGGCTGAGCAACCTGCATGTGCGTGAAGCCCGGCATGATCGTATCGGTTTCTTTGGCGGCCAAATTGACGAGCACTTGCTGCAGTTCGCCCACAAGATCGGTGATCGTGTCAATTTCTTCGCGCATGTAAAGGCGCATGTCGGTGGCCACTTGGTCATTTCTGGAGCGGCCCGTGTGAAGGCGTTTGCCAGCGTCGCCCACCAACTGCGTCAGGCGTGCTTCAACGTTTAAGTGCACGTCTTCCAGTTCAAGCTTCCATTCAAACTTGCCCGAACGGATTTCTTCGATGATTTGCTTCATGCCGCGTTTGATATCGGCCAAGTCTTCATCATGCAGCACGCCGCACTTGTTCATCATGGTGGCGTGGGCGATGGAACCTGCGATGTCAGCGAGCGCCATGCGTTTGTCGAAATCAACGCTTGCCGTGTAGCGAAGCACAAAATCAGCCACCGGTTCGGAAAAACGGCCCGACCAGGCTTTTTTCTTTTGCGCAAGGGGATCAAGATGTTCAGAAGCTACATTAGTCATTTCGAATTACTCTCTAAATGAAAGAAATAATGCGCCATTGTACGCAATTCGATTAGTCTCAAAATCCTCTTACAAGGGAAAATTTGGGTTTTCTAATCAAAAATACCAATTAAATCAATGAATTAAAATGAATTTATCGTACAATTCGAAACCTATTTTCAGAGATTTTCAACAAAATTGTCGACCGTTGGCATTTTTGAGACTGCCTAAGTCAAGAATGCCTATTTGTTAGAATCTTCGAGTTTTCTCAGTTCGTCTTAAGAAAATAGTGCAAAAATCCGCTATTCGTTATTTGTTGGGAAAAGACATGTCTGATTCGATCATTATTGCTACGCGTGAAAGTCCGCTTGCGCTTTGGCAGGCCGAACATGTGCAAAAGCTTTTGCGTGAACGTTATCCGCAAAAAGAGGTTCAATTGCTCGGGATGACGACCCGCGGGGACAAAATTTTGGATAAAACGCTCTCCAAAATCGGCGGCAAAGGCCTTTTTGTGAAAGAGCTTGAAGTGGCGATGCAGGAACGCGCCGCTCATCTTGCCGTGCATTCTTTAAAAGATGTGCCGATGGAGTTGCCCGAAGGATTTGTTTTGGCGGCGGTGAGTGAACGTGAGGATCCGCGCGATGCGTTTGTGAGCCCCAAGTATGAAACGCTTGAGAGCATGCCCGCGGGAGCCGTGGTGGGAACAGCCAGTCTTCGTCGGGAACTCATGCTCAGAAGTCGTTTCCCGCATCTGACGGTCAAGCCTGTTCGCGGCAATGTGGGCACACGTCTTAAAAAATTGGACGCCGGTGAATACGACGCGCTCATTATGGCTAGCGCCGGTTTGAAGCGCTTGGGACTTGAAGAACGCATTCGTGAAATCATCAGCGATGAGATTTCGCTGCCGAGCCCCGGTCAAGGGGCCCTTGGCATTGAGTGCTTGGCCGATGACAAAGAAACGGTTGAAGCGGTCTCTTTTATTAACGATGAAAAAACTCGCGCGTGCTGCCTGGCTGAACGCGCCGTGAGCCGTGCGCTTGACGGTTCCTGTCAGGTGCCGTTAGCTGCCTATGCCACAATTGACGGCGAAACAATGCGTCTTCGCGCCTTAATCGGCGACCACACAACGGGTGAATTGGCTAGCGCTGAACGCTTGGGATCATGGCACGATTCTCAAAAACTTGCCGCCCAAGTGGTTGAAGATCTTTTAAAACAAGGTGCGCGGCGCTATATTGAAAAGCTGATTGGCAAAAGTGAAGTAACGAAATGATTCGATATCAAAAACCCGTTATTTTGATGAGACCGGGCGCTCCTAACGATCGCTTGGCCGAAAAGCTTGGGCGTCAAGGCATGAATGTCTGGCGCTGGCCCGCTTTTACGATTTTGCCGCCTGAAGATCCCGAGCGTGTGAAAAACCGCTTAAATGATTTGAGCAGTTTTGACATGGTGCTTTTGGCAAGCCCCTCGGCTGTTGCGGCGAGTGCCGTCTACGTCAAAGAGTGGCCCGAGCATATCACGCTTGCAACGATCGGATCCGGCACGGCGCGCGTTATTCGCGCGGCCTGGGGCGCGGATACACACGTTTTGTACCCTGAAGGTGAAACTTTTGAGTCGGGTTCCGAGCGTCTTTTTGAACTATTGAAAAACCGCGGTTTCCCGTCCCGAGTGTTGATTGTTCGCGGTCAGGTCGGCCGCGAGTGGCTGCGCGAGCAGCTTCTGGCGCATGGCACTGATGTCGAGGTGCTGCCTGCGTATCAGCGCGCGCCCCTTGAACTTTCAACGCTTGAGCTTGAAAAACTGCAAAATGCGGTGAAAATCTTCCCAGCGCCTATTGTCTATCTGACAAGCACGGACGCGGTAGGGGTGCTCATGCATGCGGTCAAGACCGTGCCCGGTGCGCTTGAGTGGCTGCAGCGCGGTTTTGTGCTCACGATTCACCCCAGACCCAAAGCACAGCTCGAAGAGGTGGGATTCCGCAACGTCGCGCTTGTTTCTGCTAAGGATGATCGGGTGCAGGAAGCTATCCTCAAGCTTTTGACGATCAGCTGATGTGCGAAGAGCGTCAATGGATTAAAATTAAACAATTATGTCGGCGCGCGTATTGCGCGCCTATTAACTCAACAAAGGAATAAACAATGTCGGCTTGGATTTTAGGTCATAAGAACCCTGACAGTGACAGCATCATCTCCGCCATCGCCTGTGCGGATTTGTATACGCAACGCGGTATGGATGTGAAGGCGGTTGCCCAAGGCAAACCCGCTCCCGAAACGGCTTTTATTTTGGAACGCTTCGGCCTGGAAGCTCCCGAAGTGGTGACAAGTGTCGCCGGTCGCGATCTTTATCTCGTTGACTTCTCTGATAAGGCTCAAGCGCCTGCCGACATCGATCAATGCAATTTGAAGGGCATTGTTGACCATCATAAGTTGGGTGATGTGACGAGCACCTCGCCCATCGAAGCGGTGATTTTGCCCGTGGGCTGCACCTGCACGATTTTGAAGCGCCTTTATGATTATTTGGGCTATCAAGTCCCGGCCGGTGTTGCCGGTGCCATGCTCTGCGCCATTTTGTCCGATACGGTGATCTTTAAGTCGCCGACCTGCACGCAGGCTGACCGTGAAGCGGCCGCTCAGTTGGCCGAAATCGCCGGCGTCGCCGACATCCAAGCGCTCGGCATGGAACTTTTCACCGCCAAGAGCGCCGTCAAGGGTGTTGCTCCGCGCGATCTGATTTTCCGTGACTTCAAAGACTTCAACATGAACGGTACCAAGGTTGGCGTCGGTCAGCTCGAACTCGTGAGCTTGGATCTCGTCGCTGACATGAAGGCCGATATTGAAGCCGAGCTTGCCCGCGTGAAGGCTGAAGAAGGCCGCCACACGGCAATGCTTCTTCTCACGGACATCATGAAGGAAGGTTCTGAACTTTTGATGGCTTCGGACGATCCGCAAAAGATTGCTCAAGCTTTCGGCAAAGACCCGGCGCAATTGGCTCAAGGCAATCTCTGGCTCGATGGTGTCATGAGCCGCAAAAAACAAGTGGTGCCCGCGCTTGAGGCCGCTTTCCGTTAATCGGAGACATTTGTTTTAGCCTATAGGGTCGGGCAATCGATGTGCGATTTCCCGGCCTTTTTACTACTTGGGTTTCGTTATGACGATTTACGTTCACGCTTATCCCTTTATCCCGGATGATCCCGAGCGCAATACGCGGGCCATTACGGCTTTGTGCAGAGACAGGGATTTAGTTGCCGGTGATGTGATTTTGCTTCCCTTTCAGGCGATGACAGGGATGGTGGAAGATTATTGGACAACGCGAGAGGAAAATCGCCAGAGAAACGCGCATTGGCTCAAAAAATTATCGGCCGCGATTGCCCGCACGCCCGTGCGGGTGATTGTGCCTGTGGTGCTGCCCGAGGGACTGGGCGTGATCGAACTTTTCAGCGGGGCGGTCAAAAGCCTTAATTTCGAGTGGATCAAAGGGGGCGTCGCGGTGAAGGCCAGTGACTGCGCGCTCGATTACGATCTCAATTTCAGAAGCGCCGCGGTGGGCGAAACGTTTGAGCCCACGGATTCATCCAATCTTTTGGTCATCGACGGTCAGTGCTTTACCGATGGCCGCGTATGGCTCGGACAGTGCAAAGTAGTGAAGTCAGGCCGCACGCGCGCCAATTACATGGCCTATCCTCATGCCTTTACGCCTGAAGACGGTAAGGTCGTATGGCTTGATGCCAACCATGAGCGATTTGCCGCCATGCAGCAGGCGCTGCGCCTTTACATGAAGCAGTGCGGATTTGAAAAAATCTCTCTGGGTCTTTCGGGCGGCCTTGACAGTGCCGTGGTGGCGTGTTTAGCCGCAAGCGTAGTCGGTGCTCAAAACGTCAACGCTTACATCATGCCGTCGCGCTTCACAAGCGAAGAAAGCTTTAAAGATGCTCGGGATCTTGCGAAAAATTTAGGCCTTAAATTGCGCGAAATGCCCATTATGCCTTCTGTGGAAGTGCTTGCAGAAACGGCAGGCAAATGGGTGCCCTATTGGGCCGATCAAGGCTTGATGCGCGAAAACATACAGGCCCGCGCCCGCGGAACGCTTTTGATGAGCGTGAGTAACGCCGACGGCTCCCTTGTGTTAAATACCGGCAATAAAAGTGAGCTTGCCGTGGGCTACTGCACGCTCTACGGGGATATGGTCGGGGGCTTGGCGCCCTTATCTGACGTCTATAAATCCGACCTCTACGAGATGTGCCGCGCGGTGGATTACTTGAGACAGATGATTCCAGCGAATATTTTGAAAAAGGCGCCTACGGCTGAATTGCGGGAAAATCAAAAGGACGAAGATTCTCTGCCGCCTTATGAAGTGCTCGACGGCGTGCTCAAAGATATGCTCGAAGGCCACGCCGATGGCAAAAAACTTCGCAAGAAATACGGTTCGGACTTGGCCGTTCGCGTCACTAAACTTGTGATGCGTGCGCGCTTTAAACACATTCAGGCGCCGTTGGGGGTGAAGCTTTCGCCTTGTCCGTTAAAAGGCTTGCCTGAGGCATTCTTTACGGGGTTGCTGCCCAAACAGCTTTGATTGAAATTTGAATAGGAAGAGCTATTGTGAAACAAGTCGTAGCGATCATTAAACCCTTTAAACTCGACGATGTGCGTGAGGCGCTCTCTGACGTGGGCGTGCAGGGGCTCACAGTCACGGAAGTGAAGGGCTTCGGCCGTCAAAAGGGTCACTCGGAACTTTACCGAGGCGCCGAATACATGGTTGATTTTTTACCCAAGGTGAAAATTGAAGCGGTGATGAGTGAAGAACTCGTTGATCAGGCCGTTGAGGCTATTGTGAAGGCTGCCCGCACCGGCAAAGTCGGCGACGGAAAGATTTTTGTTTTCGACGTTGAACAGGTGATCCGCATTCGCACCGGAGAAATCGACGAAGCGGCGGTCTAAGAAAAGACTCATTTATTGAGCCTTTAAACGGCCTTAAATTAAGCGAAAGGCGCTTTCTTTGATTTTTGTCATAGAAAGGCGCCTTTTCTTTTTGATACAGTTGCGTTGCTGCCGAAAGTTTTGATTTTGGGTTTTGTGACAGATTTTGGGTTTGTACGAAGACGATCGGGTAGGGCGCCGCAAGGCACAGGTTTTTCGGGTGTAAAAGGGCAGCCATCAGAGATTACATCGCGAGCCGCGCGAACGGCTTTTTCAAACCGCTGTCAATGAGAGTAAAGGGTTTGAAAATGACGATTCGTTCAGGGGCATTTCTTCAGGCAACATTTCACAGCACACCGCTTTTTTCAAAAACACTGATTTTTCCGCTTAATGTTTCGGTAGCCAGTCCCGACGGGCGCAGTTGGAAATCTGTAACGGACGATCTTTTGTCCTGCGTGGGTTCGAAAAAGCTCCTTGATATGGTCGCAAGTGAACTCATCCGCACAATGAATCTTCTTGCGCTTGAACACATCAACGGCTGGATTTTTGAGGCTGATCGCGCGATGCGCATTAAAGAGGCGCTTGAGGCGGCCTCCTGCCGATATGCGCGGATTCGTGACGGCATTTTTGCCCGTGAAGTTAAAGAAGCGCTTAAAAATCTCTTTTTGACCGATCCTCGGTTTCAGGCAAGGCTGAGCAAAAGCGATGATTTGGATGAAGCCGTCGCCGAGGTGCTGGGGCGCGTTTTGTCGCAATGCCGCTTCAGCTGGGAGATGATGCTTTTTTCGCCCGTTGATTGGCGAGCTGAAGGCATCCGACTCATGTCGCTTATGCAACAGGAGATTTATTCGCGCACTGCTCACCCGGGCGACGATGCTCAAATGATGAGCGCGCAGCGTTTTAAACGTCTGACAGCTTTTTATGAACGTTTTTCTCAATTCGCAGGGCTTGATCCCAGGTTTGACCGTGCGCTAGCCGATATGCGAAAACTTTTATCGGCTCTGCCCGATGACGCGGCGTTTTTGTATGGCGGCGGACTCAAAGACTTTTGGGCAGAGCTCACACGTCTGGGCGATTATCTGACAAGTGAATTGCAAAGCGACTTTAACGAGGAGCCGAGCCTCTCGGATGACTTCGATGACGACGCGCTTCAATGGGATATCGTCTCCGAAGATCTGATCGACGATTGCATCGAGTGGGACCAGTGCGGACTGGATATCGCGCCCACGCCGGATATTACCGGCGGCTTTGAGATTGGCACATTAATCGGAAATAATTCGTTTGATATCGGTTTGAGCTCCCCAAGCGTGGAGAATTTTTCTCTAACGCCTTCTCCAAGGGCATTTTAGAGCTCGTAGACTTGAGGAATAGCTCAAAAATAGATACCATTACAAATTGGTTTTTACGTTTGGTGGCTGACATGGATTTTAAAGTTCGTTTAATGAAGATGGATCGCCTCATCAGTGAAAAAGGGGTGGTGACGTTTGAGGAATTGCAGCGTGCGACGGGTGCAGCACCCGCGACAGTGAAGCGCGACATTCGTTACATGCGCGAAGAGCTCAAGGCGCCGATTACGTTTTCACGCTCGCGCGGCGGCTATCTTTTTGCGAAAAACCGTGCAGAAGCCAAACGAGACGATTTCTATGACCGCCGCTCAATGTGGTTTACGCCCGATGAACTCTACTGCATGGTCAAAACGTTAAACGACTTTGCCGAGCTTGAGAAAAACCGCAAGGGCTACCTTACCAAAGACCTCCGACAGCTTGCCTCGCGCATCCGCTCGAGCATGTTTGTCGAGCAGGCCGACGCAGACGAACTTTTAAAGCGCGTCGAGATTCATGAGCATCAAAGAAAACCGATTGTGAGCGATACCTTTGAGGTGATCGGTCAGGCACTTGTTCACCGTCAGCGTGTGCGCATTGTCTATTACTCTGAAAACAAAAAAGAGGAAACGCGCCGCGTGGTGAGTCCCATGCGTTTGAATTATTACCGCAACCGCTGGTATTTGGACGCTTGGTGCCATGAACGCAATGCGTTAAGAAGCTTCAATATCGAAAATATCCGTTACGCCGACATCATGCAGATGGGCGTGAAGGCTGTGCCGATGAAAACTGTGCAGGCGGAGCTTGATCGCTACTACGGCATGTACCGTTCCGGTGAATTGCAGTGGGCGCGCATCCGCTTTGCGGGAGCTGCGGCCAAAATCGCAAGCCAAGTGGTTTGGCATCCCGATCAGATGGAATTCTGGCTCAAGCCCGATCTCTATGAGCTCACCATTCCCTATTCGGGCAACAGCCCGGAATTGGTGGGAGATATTCTGCGCTACGGGCCTGCCGCCAAGGTTGTTGAACCTGAAAGCCTCAAAGAGCAGGTGCAAGAGGCGCTTGAAGCGGCGCTTAAGAATTACGCCAAGTAAGAGCGGGGCGCAACGTGAGTTTTCACCGTTCTTATCACTATCGGCATAAACCCAGAGAGACCAAGACCCGCTCGGTCGCGCCCAAGGCTACGCTTGACCAAGTGGCCGAGGAAATTTTCTTCTGCGGCGATCCGCACGGCTCTTTCGATCATATTTTGCAGGCCGCCAAAGAACATCGTCCGAAGGCGATGGTGATTTTGGGTGACCTGCAGCCGCCCGCACCCCTGCATGAGGTGCTTGCGGACATTTTGGATTTCGTGGATGTTTGGTGGATTCCCGGCAACCACGATACCGACAATGATCTTTTCTACGACCGGCTTTGGCGAAGTGAGCTCGCAGGCCACAACCTCCACGGCCGAGTTGCTTTAGTGAACGGCATTCGCATCGCAGGCTTGGGCGGCGTTTTCCGAGGCCAAATCTGGATGCCGCCTCAGGCACCGAACTATATGTCAGCGGGCGCTTTCATTCGCCGAATTGGCCGCGGCAATATGTGGCGAGGGGGACTTCCCAGACGCCACCGCACGTCCATTTTCCCGTCCACATACGATAACCTCATGGAGCATCGCGCTGATGTGCTGGTCACCCATGAGGCGCCGGGCTGCCATCGAAAAGGGTTCTTGGCAATCGATCAGCTCGCCAAAAAACTGCAGGTGAAGTACCTTTTTCACGGCCACCAGCACGAAGACCGTCACTACCCGACCTATTATGGTTTTACGCCGCGAGGTGTCGGTTATCGGGGAATCGTGAATTTGAAGGGTGACGATATTGTGCCCGCGCAAATTGATCCGCGAGAAGCGATGGAGCATGCCGAGCAAGCCATGTCGCTTGAGCGCTACGAGCGGGCGATGTTCAAACGTTTGGGTTAAAAAAGAAGCGGCTCGAGGGCCGCTATCTTTTTACTTCGTCACTTTCTTTTTGAAGTTCGGGAAACTTCTCGGATGATCGCGCCGGGGAGCGTTTTTGACACTCGCGGCTTTGGGATCAATATTCTTTTTCACTTCCGGCGCTTTGTGCTCAGGCTCTTTATTGCCGAATTTCGGCATGGTAAAAGTGATGGAAACATCTTTTGCGATGCGCTTTCTTGCTTTTTGCGACAGCCACGTCTTCACCATGGCTACGCCTACAGCTAAGAGCACCGGACCGAGAATCAAACCTAAGAAGCCAAAGGCAATCACGCCGCCGAATACGCCCAAAAAGACAAGCGAGAGGGGAAGGGTCGTCCCGCGGGCAATCAACAGGGGCTTTAAGAAATTATCGACGCTTGCGACAACGAGCGTGCCCCAGGCCACCATGAAGAGCGCCAGACCGATTTCACCTTGCATATAAAGCCAAATGGCAACCGGGCCCCAAACCAAAGGCGGTCCGATCGGCACCACCGACAAGATGAAAACTGCTACGGACAGCAAGAGCGTGCTCGGAGCGCCCACGATGATAAAGCCGATGCAGGCCGCAAGGCTTTGACCGGCGGCGGTGCCCACGATGCCGTAGACGACACTTCGCGTGGTGTTGACAAGAATGTGCGAAAGTTCGTGGCTCAATTCACCGGAAACTTTTTCCAGCAAAGCGTTCACTCGGCCTGAAAGCGCGTCACCGTCGCGGTAGAAGAAAAAGGCGATGAAAGTCACCAGCGCCATCTGAACCAGGCCGTTGCCTAAGGAGACAGCGATGGCGAGCACCTCGCGGCTGATCGGGTCAACCATGCGCTTCATCAGTTCAGCGAAAGCCTGCGGTTGGAAAACAACAGCGAGCTGTGTGTAGAGCCAGTCGCCGATCACCGGAACGTCTTTTAACCAGAGCGGTTCTTCAACGGTGCGCAGGTATTCGGTGATGCCCGAGATCGCTGACGGGAGCTGTTGGGCAACAGCGGCTGACAAAAACATTGTCGGAATAATCAAGCAGACCACCAGCAGCATCACCATGAAAAATGCCGCGGGCGTGGGGCGGTTGCCCAGAGAATTTTTAAAACGCAGAAACAATGGCCAACTCACCACCGTGACAATCGCGGCGATGGTGATTGCCGTCAAAAAAGGTCTGACGACGAAGTAGCAGCCGAGCGCAATCGCTAATCCGAAGAGAATGCGGATCAGAATATCAATGCGGTCTGTAAGGTTAACCATTTGTTTTCGAAATAAAACGTACAGCAAAACATAGCCACAAGTCTAAACGAAAACGATAGGCTTCGTGCGTAAAAGACGTTCGTCGGCGGTAAAATCTTCTGGTTTTTCGAAAAAATCAGCAACATGAGGGACGGCATTATGCCGAGCATCACCGAAGAGATGATCAAGCGGGTCAAAGAGACGCGCGCGAAAACAGAACGCGTTTTTGACGGTAATTTTCTGCATGTGGATCGCGATACGATCACAACGGCAAGCGGCCTGACCCGCACCCGAGAATTCATCCGCCATCCGGGCGCCTCAGTCATCGTCGCGCTCTTTGACGATCAATCCGTTTTGCTTGAATTTCAATGGCGCCAGCCTTGCGAGCGCGCTTTCTGGGAACTTCCTGCGGGAAAGCTCGATCCGAAAGAAGAGCCCGCGGTTTGCGCCAGACGAGAGTTAAAGGAAGAAACCGGCTATGAAGCCGAGCACTGGTACTACCTTGGCCGCATTCATAACGCAATCGGTTATTCGGATGAGCATTTGGAATTTTTCCTTGCCACGGGTTTAAAAGCAGGCGATCGGCACCTCGATGAAGGGGAGTGCCTGGAAGTTTTCCGTGTGTCGTTTAAAGAATTGTTGGAGATGGCATTGAATGGAGAAATTACGGATGTCAAAACGCTTGTGGGTGTCTTTTGGCTTGAAAAATATTTGAAGGGCGCCATTTGCCCGCAGGCCTGCTAACTCTCGACAAAAATGCCGTATTTGTCGACCATGAAAGAGTTTGAGATGGCTCAAACTTTTGCCTATTCACTGCGCTTCAAATTCAATACACTGCCTAGGCGGGAGTTCACTCAAAGCGGTGAACAAAGAGTTTGATGACTATAAATTGATAGACGAGGAATTATGTCTGAAACGATTTTGCAAAAAGTGCCGGTTGGTCAAAAAGTCGGCATCGCGTTCTCCGGTGGTTTGGATACGTCCGCGGCCTTGCGCTGGATGAAGAAAAAGGGCGCCCTGCCTTATGCCTACACCGCCAATCTCGGGCAGCCCGATGAAGATGATTATGAAGCGATTCCTCGTCGCGCCATGACCTACGGCGCTGAAAAAGCCCGTTTGGTTGAATGCCGTCCGCAATTAGTTGCAGAAGGCATCGCTGCCATTCAGTCCGGTGCTTTCCACGTCTCGACTGCAGGCCAAATGTACTTCAACACGACACCCTTGGGTCGCGCTGTCACAGGCACGATGCTTGTGAACGCCATGCGCGAAGACGGTGTCAATATCTGGGGCGACGGCTCGACCTACAAGGGCAATGACATTGAACGTTTCTACCGCTATGGTCTCCTTGCCAATCCGGATTTGAAGATCTACAAGCCCTGGCTTGACCGCGACTTCATTAACGAATTGGGCGGCCGCGCTGAAATGAGCGCATTCCTGCAGGCCGAAGGGTTCGACTACCGCATGTCGGCCGAAAAAGCCTACTCAACCGACTCCAACCTTTTGGGCGCCACCCACGAAGCCAAGCACTTGGAAAGCCTGCAGACGAGCATGAAGATCGTCAAACCCATCATGGGTGTTGCTTTCTGGGATCCGGCTGTTGAAATCAAGCCCGAAGTGGTGACGGTGACCTATGAAGAAGGCGTGCCGGTTGCTTTGAACGGCAAGTCGTTCGACGACCTCGTCGCTCTTATGTATGAAGCCAACGCCATCGGCGGCCGCCATGGCTTGGGCATGAGCGATCAGATCGAAAACCGCATCATTGAAGCCAAGAGCCGCGGCATTTACGAAGCTCCGGGGATGGCGCTGTTGTTCATCGCTTACGAACGCTTGCTCACAGGTATCCACAATGAAGACACGATTGAGCAGTATCACATCAACGGCCGCCGCTTGGGCCGCCTGCTTTATCAAGGCCGCTGGTTTGACTCTCAAGCCATCATGCTTCGTGAATCGGCTCAACGCTGGGTCGCCCGTGCGATCACCGGTACCGTGACGCTTGAATTGCGCCGCGGCAACGACTACACGATTCTTGATACGGTGAGCCCGAACCTCACCTATGAACCCGAACGTCTCACGATGGAAAAGGGCGACTCGATGTTTACGGCCGAAGACCGTATCGGTCAGCTCACGATGCGCAACCTCGACATCGTGGATACGCGCGCCAAACTCGGCATTTACTCGAAGTCCGGTCTTATTTCGGGCACGAGCGCCGTTGCGATGCTGGGCGGCAGCAAGAAATAACCTTTAGTCCTGTAGAAGGTTGGTTTGAGCGAATCGGCAAAGACTTGCCGGTTCGCTTTTTGTTGATGGAAACCGCTAAAATTTCCGCCAACTCAATCTTTTTGCATCATAGGTTTTTTAGTGTTGCCTTTTGAATTCAGAATAGGCTGGCGCTACACCCGGCAAGGCCGCCGGGGCCGCGGTAAAAACGGCTTTATTTCCTTTATTTCGGTGATGAGCGTTGCATCCATCGCGTTGGGCGTCATGGCGCTTATCGTCGTGCTCTCGGTCATGAACGGTTTCCAAAAAGAAGTTCGTGACCGCATGCTCTCGGTGATTCCTCATATAGAGGTGGTGAGCTACGCAGGAGCCCTGCAGAATTGGCAGGACACGGCTCAAATTGTGGAATCGAACGCCCATGTGAAGGGTGTCGCGCCTTATAGCTCAGGACAAGGTCTTTTGAGCACGGGTTCAAGCGTTCGCGGGGTGCTTCTGCGCGGTATTGATCCGGTCGCTGAAGGCAACGTTTCCGATATTGACAAACAGATGGCTTACGGCCAGCTGACCGATCTGAAGCCCGGCGACTACGGCATTGTGTTGGGGCTTGATTTGGCGCGTCTTTTGCACTTGAGAATCGGCGACAAAGTCAACGTCATTATTCCCCAAGGGCGCGCAACGCCCGCGGGCATTGTGCCCCGCATGCGCGCCTTCACCTTAACTGGCGTCTTCTCCTCGGGCCACTATGAATACGATAGCTCCATGGCGCTCATGCATATTGAAGACGCCGAGGCGCTTTTCAGACAAACGGGTCCGGCCGGTCTTCGCGTGCGAGTTGATGATATGAATCGGGCGCCGGAGATTGCCTTTGAGATTTTGAAGACTTTGCCCGAATCTTTTGCGGTGACTGATTGGAGCAAACAGAATCGCACGTGGTTTGCGGCCGTTCAGGTTGAAAAACGCATGATGGCGATCATTCTCTTTTTGATCGTTTTGGTGGGCGCTTTCGGTCTTGTCTCGAGCATGGTGATGACCGTTACCGAAAAGCAGTCCGATATCGCGATTTTAAGAACGCTGGGCGCCTCGCCCGGCTCCATCATGGCGATCTTTATGGTGCAGGGGGCCGTTGTGGGCGTTGTGGGCGTTGCGTGCGGCGTAGCGCTTGGGCTGCTGCTTGCGTGTAACCTCGATGTGATTGTGCCTGCGATCGAGTCGCTCTTCGGTATCCAATTCCTTCCGAAAGAAGTGTATTTCATCAGTTCGCTGCCTTCGGATCCCAGAGCAAGCGACATTATTCCCATCGCACTTTTCTCGCTTGTGCTCTCGCTTTTAGCGACGATTTATCCGAGCTGGCGCGCAGCGCAAACCAAACCCGCGGAGGCGCTTCGTTATGAATGATGCAAAAGATTTTGTGATTTGCGCCCGCGGTGTGAAAAAGACTTACCGTGAGGGCGAGCAGGCCGTTTGTGTCTTAAAGGGTGTTGACCTTTCGGTTCGCGCGGGCGAACTTCTCGCGGTGGTGGGTGCTTCGGGTTCAGGCAAAAGCACACTTTTGCATGTCCTGGGCGGCCTTGATTCCATCGATGAAGGGGAAGTGACGGTGGCGGGCATGAGCGTTCACACGCTCAATGAAGTGCAAAGAGGACACCTTCGCAACCGAGAGCTTGGCTTTGTCTATCAATTCCATCACCTGCTGCCGGAATTCACAGCGATTGAAAATGTGGCGATGCCTTTGATCATCCGCCGCGAAGACGAAGACGTTTCTCGACAAAAAGCCAGTGAAGCGCTGATTGCTTTGGGGCTGGCCGACAGGCTTGAGCATTTGCCCTCGCAGATGTCGGGCGGGGAGCGCCAGAGGTGCGCCATCGCCCGAGCGATGGTTACCGAGCCCGCCTGTATTCTTGCCGACGAGCCTACGGGCAACCTCGACCGCCAGACAGCCGCCGGCGTCTTCGACAGTTTTGTTGCTTTGGCAAAAAGCCGCGGCACAGCCTGCGTCATTGTCACGCACGATTTGGAATTAGCCGCGCGATGCGATCGGACCGTCACGATTAAAGACGGTGTGATCGAGTCTGACTTGAAGTAATGCTTGAATTTATCGACACGCACAACCACGTGGGGTTGGCTTCGCTGGGTGAAACGCTTGAAGCGGTCGCGGCCAAATCAAAAGCCGCCGGTGTTCGCTGCGCGGTGATCACCTGCGCAGCTGCGGACGATTTTGAACGTGCCGCAGAGGCCGCGCGCGCTCTTCACTGGGGCTACTGCGTGGGACTTCATCCGCTTTATCTTTCTGAATCAAGTTTCGAGGATCTCAAACGTCTGAGAGCTTTCGCGCTTTCGCACCGTGATGATCCCCACTTGGTCGGAATCGGTGAGATCGGGCTTGACTTTTATGTCGAGGGACTCGATCGCCAACAGCAAGAGTGTGTGTTTAAAGAAGAGCTGGCGCTTGCTCAAGAACTCTATCTGCCCGTGTCGGTGCACAGCCGCCGAGCGCTTTTTAAAGTTATGGAGTGCCTGGCTGCGTACCCTGGGGTCAAGGGCGCCCTTCATGCGTTTTCAGGTTCTGTCGAGCAAGCAAAAGACGCGGCTTCAAAGGGCTTTTACTTGGGGTTTGGCGGTGCGCTCACTTATCCGGGCAGCAAACGCGTGCGCGCTTGCGCCAAGGTGCTTGCCGCCGAGCACCTTCTTCTTGAAACCGATGCGCCTGATATGGCCCCTGCTTTTCGGTCAGAAGGTCCTTCGCATCCGGCGGATCTTCCCGCTTATCTTGAAGAGCTTTCCCGCATTCGTGCCGAGTCTTCTGACACTCTCAGCGCCGTCATTTATCGCAATTCTCTCAACGCGTTCCCCAAATTGGCGGCGCTTACGGCCCAATAGAAAAATTTCGTTGCAAAACAATACTCGGCGTTGAATTTTTGCCTCTAAAAATCGACCGTCCAAGGGCCTCTTTCTGCTAAAATGCGTGCTCGAAACGATCCCAAGGAATCGTCTGTGAATCCAAGCAGGCGGCAGGTGCCGTCCGCTCTTTTGATTTTTAACTTTATTTGGGGAACTACAATGGCTATTGAACGCACCCTTTCTATCATCAAGCCGGATGCCGTCGCTAAGAACGTCATCGGTCAAATCTACACGCGCTTTGAAAACGCCGGTCTTCGCATCGTCGCCGCTCAAATGCGTCAATTGTCCCAAGCCGAAGCCGAAGGTTTCTACGCTGTTCACAAAGAACGTCCCTTCTTCAAGGACTTGGTGGCTTTCATGACCTCCGGCCCCGTGATGATCCAAGTGTTGGAAGGTGAAGGCGCCATTGCTAAGAACCGCGAATTGATGGGCGCTACCGACCCGAAGAAGGCCGCCCCCGGCACGATCCGCGCCGACTTTGCTCAAAGCATCGACGCCAACGCCGTTCACGGCTCTGACGCTCCGGAAACGGCTGCTGTCGAAATCGCTTACTTCTTCCCGACCTTGGCTATTTGCGAACGCAAGTGCTGCGGTTGCTGCTGCGGTAAGTAATGCCTTTAGGGACGCTGCGCGACTTGGTTTCACCTCCTTATCAAGTTGCGCGCAGTCCCTTTATTAACGAGTCGCCCCCGGGTGACTCGTTTCAACTTTTATAAGGTCATTTTTTCAAAGTCATGACTCAAACAGAAGAACGTGTGAACCTTTTGGATTTGGATCGCGAAGGACTGGTTGCCTTTTGTGAGCAGATGGGTGAGAAGCGCTTCCGCGCCATTCAGCTGCTTCGATGGATTCACCGCCACTGTGTGGGCGACTTTGACAAGATGACCGATTTGGCAAAGAGCTTTCGCGCAAAGCTTTGCGAGCGCACGGAAATCCGCGCGCCTTCGCCTCTGTGGGATAAAAAGAGCGCAGACGGTACGCGCAAATGGCTTTTTGATGTCGGCAACGGCAACGCTGTGGAAACCGTTTTCATTCCCGAAGACGATCGCGGCACGCTTTGCGTGTCCACGCAGGCAGGCTGCGCCATGGGCTGCCTTTTCTGTTCCACCGGTAAACAAGGCTTTAACCGCAATCTGAAAACCTCAGAAATTATCGGTCAGCTCTGGCACGCTGAAAAAACACTTCGCGAAGACATGGGCATCACCGATCCCGCCGATCGGGTGATCAGCAACGTGGTGCTCATGGGTATGGGCGAGCCTTTGCAGAATTTAGACAATGTGGTTGCGGCGCTCAAACTCATGCTCGACGATAACGCCTATGGCTTGAGCCGGCGCCGTGTCACGGTGTCAACCTGCGGGCTCACGCTTCAGATGGATAAGCTTGCGGCGGCCGTGCCCGTAGCACTTGCGGTCTCGCTTCACGCACCCACCGATGAGCTTCGTGATCAGATCATGCCGATTAACAGAAAGCATCCACTCGCAGACCTCATGGCTGCCTGCAAACGCTACCTCGCGCACGCGCCTCGCGACTACATTACCTTTGAATACATTTTGCTGGGCGGGGTCAATGACAGATTGGAGCACGCTCGTGCGCTCGCTCGTTTAGTGAAGGGTGTTTCCTGCAAGTTCAATCTCATTCCGTTTAATCCTTTCCCGGACAGCGACCTGAGAAAGCCCGATCCCGCTGATGTGAAGGCGTTCCAGGACTACTTGATCGGTCAAGGCATTGTGACGACGGTGAGAAAGACGCGCGGTGACGATATTGATGCGGCTTGCGGTCAGCTTGCGGGCAACATTAAGGATAAGACCCGACGCGCCGAGCGCTTGGCCGAGCAAAAAGCCAAGGTGACGTTTTTGGTGAAGGAGGACTCTTCTCATGGCGGTCTATAAAACGCGCCGACCCACACGCACGGTTCATGTGTGCTGGGGCCAAAACGATGTGACAATCGGTGGAATGAGCCCTGTGCGCGTGCAGTCTATGACCAACACCGCTACGGCCGATGTTGAGGCAAGCGTCAATCAGGTTTTGGCTTTAAGCCGCGCGGGCAGCGAACTCGTCCGTCTGACGGTCAATACGCCCGAGGCCGCCCGCGCCGTTGTCCGCATTCGGGAAAAATTGGATGCCGCGGGGTGCGATGTGCCTCTGGTGGGTGACTTTCACTATAACGGCCACAAACTTTTAACTGAAGTGGGCGAGTGCGCCCAAGCGCTTTCCAAATATCGCATCAATCCCGGCAACGTCGGTAAAGGCGAGCGGGGAATGGAAAACTTCGCCCGCATGATTGAGGTGGCGCTTCGCTATGAAAAGCCGGTGAGAATCGGTGTGAACGGCGGCTCGCTTGATCCGGAAATTCTCGCTCAAATGCTTGAAGCAAACCGCGCCAAAGGCATGCCCGAGACACCGTCTGAAGTTCAGCTTCATGCGATGGTGGCTTCTGCCCTGCAAAGCGCCCGTCAGGCTGAGGCGCTTGGACTGCCTGCCGACCGCATTGTGCTTTCAGCAAAAGTTTCCGGTGTTGAAGGCTTGATTTCGGTTTATCGGGAATTGTCCGCGTCCTGCGACTATGCGCTTCATTTGGGACTGACGGAAGCCGGTATCGGCACCAAAGGTGTTGTGGCAAGCGCCGCATCTATGGGTGTTTTGCTGGCCGAGGGCATTGGCGACACGATCCGAGTGAGCATCACGCCGATGCCGGGAGCAGCTCGAACGGAAGAAGTCCGCGTCGCTCAGGAACTTTTGCAGACCATGGGTCTTCGCGCATTTTCTCCCCTTGTGGTATCGTGCCCAGGATGCGGCCGTACTTCAAGCAGCCTTTTCCAAGAATTGGCAGCGCGCACTCAGCGCTATCTGGTTGATATGACGCCTGTGTGGCGCGAAAAGGCCTCGGGCTTTGAAAACATGACTGTGGCGGTGATGGGGTGTGTCGTCAACGGCCCCGGTGAAAGCCGTCACGCCAATATCGGCATCAGTTTGCCGGGTAATGGTGAGTCGCCGGTGGCGCCTGTTTTTGCCGATGGTGAAAAAATTGCAACCATCAAAGGCGAGTCCGGAGATGCGGAATCGATCATGGGCCGCTTTGAGGAATTGATTAATGAGTATGTGCTCTCGCACTACGCAAAGAACAAATAATTGTTAGAAAGAGAGTTGATTATGGCTAAAGTACAAAAAATTGCCGGAATCCGCGGAATGAACGACATTCTTCCGTCTGAAGCTGCTATTTGGGAGTATTTCGAAGATTGCGCCCATGACGTGCTTCGTGCTTATGGCTACAAGCAAATCCGTACGCCGATTCTTGAAGCGACCTCTCTTTTTAAGCGCGGTATCGGTGAGGTGACCGATATTGTTGAAAAGGAAATGTACTGCTTCACCGATTCCTTAAACGGTGAAGAGCTTGCGCTTCGTCCGGAAAATACCGCCGGTGTGGTCAGAAGCGTGATTGAACATAACCTGACATACAACGCTCCGCAGCGCCTTTGGTACTTCGGTCCGATGTTCCGCCATGAACGTCCTCAACGCGGCCGTTATCGTCAATTCCACCAATTGGGTGTGGAAGCCTTGGGCTTTAAAGGACCGGATGTGGACGTCGAACAGATTTTGATGGCGCGCCGTCTTTTTGAAGACCTCGACATTTTGCCGTTGAAGTTGGAACTTAATTCGCTTGGCAACTTGGATGAACGCAAAGCGCACCGCGAAGCGCTCATCAAGTATTTCGAAGCCAACCGCGACATTCTGGACGAAGACGCGCAGCGCCGCCTCTACAGCAATCCGCTTCGCATTTTGGATACCAAAAATCCCGATATGCAGCAAATGGTTGAAGCAGCACCGAAGCTTTTGGACTACCTCAAGGAAGACAGCCTCGCGTTCCTGCGCCGCCTTGAAGAATTGTTGTCGGTCGCCGGCGTTGATTACACGATTAATCCTCGCTTAGTTCGCGGTTTGGATTACTACAACCACACGGTCTACGAATGGGTGACCGATAAGCTTGGCGCACAAGCCACGGTTTGCGGCGGCGGCCGTTATGATCCTTTGGTGGAAATGTTGGGCGGCCGCGCCACCCCCGGTGTGGGTTTCGCAATGGGTGTGGAGCGTGTGCTTGAAGTGATGCGTGAGTGCGGTTTTGAGTCCGCGGAACCCGATACGGAAGTGTACGTTTTGCATCAAGGCGGCGCCTCTCAAGGCTACGCGATGATGCTTGGCGAAATTTTGCGTGACGCATACTACGAAGTGATTGTTCACGCGGGCGAGGCAAGCTTAAAGAGCCAGATGAAGAAGGCTGACCAAAGCGGCGCCAAGTACGCGCTCATTTGCGGTGAGGAAGAAGCCGCGCACGGACAGGTGACCGTCAAGTGCATGCATGGCGATCCCGAAGAGCGCTTCATGAAGCAAGAAACGCTTGACTTACAGGATGCGATCCAATATTTTGTCAATTTAAATGACGACTTTTTCATGGAAGACGAGGAATAAGGCATGGCTTACGATTTACAAGAGCAAGAGTCCTTAGACGAGTTAAAGGCTTGGTGGGAGAAGTGGGGCAATTTGGTTTTGTCCGTGATCACGGTGGTCTGCCTTGCTTTTGCCGGCTACAACGGCATGAAGTGGTGGGAAAGACACCAGGCTCAAGAGGCGAGCCTTGCTTATTCGTCGCTTCAGACGGCGATTATGCAGCAGTCGGAACCCGCTTCGGTTGAAAAAATCGTTGACGCGTTGATTGAAGACGCAGGCTCCACCGTTTACGGCCCGATGGGCGCTTTGAGTGCTGCACGCTACCTTGAAACCAAGGGTGAAGCGGCTAAGGCTCAGGAACTTTTGCACTGGGTGGTGGGGGAATCCGATCGCCCCGAATATCAAACCGTGGCCCGCGTGCGTTTGGCAGGTTTCCTGCTCGATGACAATAAATACGAAGAAGCGGTGTCGCTTTTGAATGCGGCCCAACCCACGGATCGCCAAATCGCTTTGGTTAACGATCGTTTGGGTGATGCTTATTTCGCCAAAGGCGATACGGTCAATGCCCGCCGCGTTTGGGAAGAAGCGCTTAAGCACCCGATTGATCCCGCACTCATGGGTTTTGTGCAATTAAAACTTCAAGCGTTGCCTGAAGAGCAAACGCAAAAGGATAACCAATAGGCCCTCACTATGATGAAAAAGACACTTTTGGCGCTTGCCGCGGCTGCGGTGCTTGCCGGCTGCAGCACTCCGAGTTCACAGGCTCCGACAGAGCTTGAAGACTACAACTCCATTGCCGAGCCCGAAGTGGTTTGGTCCAAGAGTGTGGGCGAGAGCCTCACCAATTACTTGGTGCCGGCCGTGGTCGGCAATTCCGTTTATGTAGCGGGCAGCAACACCGTGTATCGTCTCGATGCGGCGACCGGTGATGAGGTCTGGAGCTATGACACCGATGCGCCTGTTGCCGCCGGTGTTGGCAGCGACGGTTTTATCACCGCAGTCGGAACGGCTAAAGGTGAATTGGTGGTGCTTGATGCCGAAGGCAAAAAACTGTGGTCCACATTCCTGACGAGTGAAATGGACGCGGTGCCGCTAGTGGGTAACGGCTTGGTGGTGGTTCGCACGGCTGATACACGCGTGACTGCGTTTGATGCCTCTACCGGCGAGCAGCGCTGGCGCTATCAGCGTCAGGCTCCGTCGCTTACGATTAAAAACGCCTCCGGAATGCTCTTTTTCGGGCCGATGATTTTGGTCGGACAGAGTAACGGTTATCTGTTGGGCCTCTCGCCCGAAGGCCGTCCTGTCTGGCAAGCGCTCGTATCTGAAGCTCGCGGTATTACCGAAGTTGAACGACTCGTGGATATCCTCGGCACGCCCATGGTCAACCAGGATTTGCTCTGCGCCTCCGCTTTCCAAGGCCGTCTCGTGTGCATGGATGCGCGAAACGGACAGCTTCGCTTCACGCACGATGTGACGGCGATGACGCCGCCCGCGGCCGATGATCGTTTTGTTTACATCGGCAATACAGCAAGCGAAATCTACGCTTTTGACCGCACGCGCGGCATTCCTGTCTGGAAGAACGATAAGCTGAAGTGGCGCGGCGTTCGCGCGATTGTTCCGATGTCGGGAGTGGTCGCCGTGGGTGACAGCGAAGGTTATATCCAAATTTTGAACCCTGAAAGCGGTGAAATTATCGGCCGCACAGAGTTGGACGGCGCGATTGTCTCGCCCGCTCAAAGCTACGAACAGGGGGCTATTTTCCAAACTGAAGAAGGCGACGTGGCCTTCCTCAAGGTGCAATAAGACATGCTGCCGGTAATCGCTTTGGTCGGACGCCCTAATGTTGGCAAGTCCACGCTTTTTAACCGTTTGACTCGCTCGCGTGACGCGCTCGTGGCCGATTTTCCTGGTCTGACGCGTGACCGCCAGTACGGCGAAGGTCGTGTCGGTCCGCGTCCCTACATTGTTGTGGATACGGGCGGTTTTGAACCTGTGAAGAGCCACGGCATCGTCAAAGCCATGGCGAGCCAAGCCGAATTGGCAATTGAAGAGGCCGATGTGGTGATTTTTGTGGTCGATGCCCGCACGGGTCTCACGCCGCACGATGAACGCATCGCCAATCACTTGCGCCGCTCGCATCGCCCGGTTGTCTTGGCTGTGAATAAAGCCGAGGGGCTTGATTCCGTGCATGCCGCCGAATTCTATGAGCTTGCGATGGGCGAGCCCAATATGATTTCTGCTGCGCACGGCCACGGCGTGCACAACATGATTGAGCTTGCGCTCTCGCACTGCCCGGAAGAAGAAATTGCCCTGGTGGATGACGAGACCGAAGAGGGGAAGGCCCCGCGCATTAAAGTGGCGGTGGCTGGCCGCCCCAATGCCGGAAAGAGCACACTCATTAACGCGCTTTTGGGCGAAGAACGTTTGATCGCCTACGACATGCCCGGCACGACGCGCGACTCCATTCGTGTGGATTTCGAGTACGACGGCCGTGACTATGCGCTTATTGATACGGCGGGCCTTCGCCGCAAAGGTAAGGTGTTTGAAGCGATTGAGAAGTTCTCCGTCGTTAAAACACTTCAGGCGATTGCCGATGCAAATGTTGTGATTTTGGTGCTTGATGCCAAAGAAGGTATCGCAGAGCATGACGCGCATATCGCGGGCTATGTGCTTGAGAGCGGCCGCGCTTTGGTTGTTGCCATCAATAAGTGGGACGCGTTGGATAGCTACGCGCGAAGCCGCGTGGATGAAGAAATGGATCACAAGCTTCATTTCCTCAATTGGGCTCGTCAGATTCACATCTCCGCTTTAAAACGCAATGGTTTGAACCATTTAATGAAAGCGGTTTCTGACGCGCACGCTGCGGCTTTTGCCAAACTTTCCACGCCGAAACTCACACGCGCTTTGATCGAAGCGGTTCAGCGTCAATCGCCCCCGCGTGTCAAAGGTGTTCGTCCCAAATTGCGTTATGCGCACCAAGGCGGACAAAATCCGCCCGTTGTGGTGATTCACGGCAACAGCCTTCAGGCTGTGCCCGATAGCTACAAACGCTATTTGGAAGGGTGGTTCCGTGATCAATTTAACTTAGCGGGCACACCTTTGCGGATTGAATTTAAACTCAACCGCAATCCCTATGTGGAGAAAAAGGATTAAACTAACGGCAGGTGTTCGATTGTCGGGCTACCTAAACAAGAAGGCGTGATTTTTAAACGCCCGGAGAATAAAAATGACAAATAAAGGCCAACTATTACAAGATCCGTTCCTCAACATTTTGCGCAAGGAACATATTCCGGTTTCCATTTATTTGGTCAACGGCATTAAGCTGCAGGGCCAAGTGGAATCTTTTGACCAGTACGTTGTGCTGCTTCGCAATACGGTGACCCAAATGGTTTACAAGCACGCGATCAGTACGGTGGTGCCGACCAAGCCCGTGAACATGCCTCTGGCTGAAGACGCTGAGTAATCGAACCTTTTGAACAACAAAAGAGTGTGTCGGGTGTTTTGAGCTCGGCACGCTCTTTGTGTATCTGGACCGTATGACTGTTTTTCAAATTGATTCAGCCGAAGAAAAATCACCCCGCGCCTATCTGGTTAGTATCAGTACTTCCAGAGTGGTGATTCCCGATGCGCTCGAAGAGCTTACCGAATTGGCTCGAAGCGACGCGCTGGAACCCGTTGGCGCGATGCTTGCCAAGCGTGACAAGCCCGATCCCGCTACTTACCTTGGAAGCGGGAAAATCGCTGAACTTGCCGATGAGGTCAAGCGCTTGGATATCGGCGTGGTGGTGTTTGATGTGGCGCTTTCAGCCGCTCAGCAACGCAACATTGAGCGCACGGTGGGTGTGGCTGTTTTAGACCGCACGCAGCTCATTTTGGAAATTTTCCAGCGCCGAGCCAAAAGCCGTGAAGGTCGTCTTCAGGTTGAATTGGCCCGACTCGAGCACCTTTCCACTCGTTTGGTGCGCGGGTGGACTCACTTGGAACGTCAAAGGGGCGGTCTGGGGAAAACAGGCGGCCCGGGTGAAAAGCAGATTGAATTGGACCGACGCATGATCGGGGTTCGAGTCAAGCAGTTAAAAGAACAGCTCAAAAAACTTTCCAAGCAGCGCAACACCCAGAGAAAAGGACGCTCGCGCAGCGACATCGTTTCACTTTCCATTGTGGGCTATACAAATGCCGGAAAGTCAACGCTTTTTAATGCGCTCACGAAGTCTGAAATCTATGCGGCCGATCAGCTTTTTGCCACGTTGGATACGACAGCCCGGCGCTGTTACGTCGGTGAAGGGGAGAGTGTGGTGTTAAGCGACACGGTGGGTTTCATCCGAGGTTTGCCTCACCAACTCGTTGAAGCGTTTAAATCCACGCTTGATGAAACCGTTCATGCGGATTTGCTTCTGCACGTCGTGGATGCTTCAAGCCCCGCTAAAGACGATCAAATTGTTGAAGTCAATAAAGTATTGGAAGAAATCAACGCGCACGAAATTCCGACTATTTTGGTCCTCAATAAGATTGATCGTACGGATTTAGAACCGGAAATTCTTCGCGACGCGAGCGGTCAAATTCAAGCGGTCAGAATTTCTGCGCTGAAATCAGTGGGGCTGGATTTGCTCAGAGAGGCAATTTTGGAAAAGACCCGGGAAATTAAGCAAGCCAATCAAAGTTTGCCCCGTGAACTCGAAGAGTGGGAGAAATTTTAGAAGTTGCTTTTTTAGGCCCAGCGTGGCAAAATTTCGCTTCTCAAGTGGGGATGTAGCTCAGTTGGCAGAGCGCTGCGTTCGCAATGCAGAGGTCGGGAGTTCGACCCTCCTCATCTCCACCACCTAAATTATTGTTTTTAAAGAGAAATTTCCATCTGATTTGTTTTAAATCAGGTGGATTTTTTATAACCGTTGAAATGCAGTGGTACGGAAACGCACGAGGATGAAAGGTAAGTCATTCCGTCACCTCGTTTAAATTGACTTTGGCTCGGCTGCTACCGAGCCATTGTCGTTTTCAAACCTTAGGGATATTACTTTGTCAGCCAACATCATAAGCGGTCTTCAGCCTTTTTATAAGCTTCGGAACGCTCTCTTTTCCCTATTGCTAACACCAATACAACAATTCGATCATCGTTGACCTGATAAATCAATCGATAGCCAATGGAACGTAACTTGATTTTGTAGCAATTAGGTAAACCTGACAATCGACTCGACTCAATTTTAGGATTGGCTAAAACCTCTTTAAGTTTTTTCTTAAAAACTGATTTGACAGAATTGTCCAATTTGCTCCATTCTTTAAGGGCAGTTGGTTTAAATTCGAGTAAATAAGCCATCAGAGGTCCTCAAGTTTGACAGGAATTGAGCCAACCTCTGACAGACGCTCCCGAGCAAGTTTGACCAATTCTCTGTCTTCCTCACTTAGTAACTCTTTTTTGACAGGAATTTTTCCTGTTTCAGCGACATATTCCAAAACACTCTGGCAAAGTTCAGAAACGCTAATTCCATTGGCCTCAAGGATCGGCTTCACAGAATTTTTAACTTCCGTGGGAATCCGAAAAGAAATTGTTGCAGTAGTCATATCAGCCTCTGTAATACAAATGTAATACATACTCAAGGCTTATTTTAGCAACATTGAAGCAAATGGCAATCTAAAAATAGTATGAGAATTCAAAATGCTGGAGGATTTCTAGGGTAACTAGTTGGGTGTCCAAGAAAAAACGCATATTGAAGGCCTGAAAATAATCGAGAGTTCGACCCTCCTCATCCACACATGACATTAAATGTGTCTAATTTCACATTTATAGATCAAAGTTAGCCAAATAGTTAATTAAAATCTAGCCAATTAGTTAATCAAAATTTAGCCAATTAGTTTGGTTAAATTTAGCCAAATAGTTATTCGAAATTAAGAATACCGCAAACAAATAGTTGATCAACTTCAAAAAAAGAAGCTTAAATATTTGGGCAGAAGATGCTCATATAACTCAGGAATGCGACCACCTTCAGCAATAGATTTGAAATTTAGATTTTTCGGTCGTTGAGAATATCTTCCGAAGTTTCAGTTAAAATACCGCTTCTTAAAACAAAAACGTTGCCGCGTCGGTTTGTGCTACCGGGTCTGCGGTTCCGAGTAATACGGAGGCTCTTATGTCGCATAAGTGGCTCAACAAGGATCGCTGCTGCGGCCTTGTTGCATTAACGCTTTTTATTCTTACGATTCCGCTCAGCAATTGGGTTGTTGTCAATGTCGGTTTGGTTTGTGAACCTAACGGCCCTTGCTTGATTCCCGTTTGGCCGGGCCTTTTGGCTCCGTCGGCTGTTATGATTGCAGGCGCCGCGCTTGTTTTGCGAAATGCGGTGCAAGCTTTTCTTGGCGCGCCTTTTTCTCTTTGCGCAATTGCTGTCGGCACCGCCCTGTCAGCGCTTTTTGCCGAGCCCTCTTTGGTGCTCGCTTCCGCTGCCGCTTTTTGTTTTTCGGAATTGGCCGATTTTGCGGTTTACACACCGATGAGAAAGCATTTTCCGGCTTTCTCTGTTGTCATGGCCGGTTTAGCGGGTTCCATTATCGACAGTGCAATCTTTCTCTCGCTTGCTTTCGGCAGCATTGAATTCATCACCGGACAAGTTTTGGGTAAATTCTGGATGTCGCTTCTTGCGGGTGTCGTGATCCGCTATATGCGCGGACACTGGATTTCGAGTCCGAAATTTTGATATTTAAAAGTTGCCCGCCTGTTTGAGCGGGCAATTTTTTCCGCGTTATTTAGTGCGGCAATATTCCTCGAAACCTTTTTCGCGCAAAACACAGGCCGGGCATTTCCCGCAGCCGTATCCCCAGGGATGAAAGTGCTCACGATCACCCTCGTAGCACGTATGCGTTTCGTGAACAATGAAATCAACAAGCGCGTCGCCCCCTAATTCGTGGGCGAGTTCCCAAGTCTGAGCTTTCGTTCTGAACATCAGCGGCGTGACGATTTCAATGGGCCAATCCATGCCGAGCGAGAGCGCCTGCTGCATGGCATCCATTGTGTTTCGTCGGCAGTCCGGGTAGCCCGAAAAGTCTGCTTGCCCAACGCCGGTTACGATCGTGTGAATCTCTCTGAGGTAGGCTCGTGCGCCCACGTAGGTCATGAACATCAGATTGCGTGCAGGGACAAAAGAAGAGGGCAGGCCTTGCGCTCCCGTTGCGCTGATTTCTTCTCCCGAACTGGTGAGCGCGCTCGCGGAGACTTGTCCAAAGGTGCTTGCGTCAATGACTAAATCGCAGCCGAGCTTTTCGGCAAATTGCGGAAATTGCGTTTTGATTTTGCCAAGGATATTTTGTCTGCAAACAAGTTCAATATTATTTTTTTGCCCGTAATTAAAACCCACGGTTTCCACGTGATCGTATTGACTTAACGCCCAAAAAAGACAGGTGGTGGAATCTTGGCCGCCTGAAAAACTCACGATGGCAGATTTTGACTGCATGACCGATCCTTGAAAAAGAGTTTCTTTGAAAACTTCGCAGTCTAACGCAAATTTGATTGCCTTTCTGTGCTAACCTTTGCTCGTCTTTTAGAAATCATTTACCCATGTCTGAATGACGGCTGTATGTTGTAATACGGTGTAATGTATAGTCTATGATATACTTACGTGGCTAGCGACGCGTAGTTACAGTGCTTTTTGGTATATAGAGCGCTGTTTCTACTTGCAAGGTTGTGGCTAAAAAATATTAATTGCGTTGCTACGAAATGGCTACAAAATGGCTACGAGGACACCGTATCATGACAAGGATAAACCGCTTAAACTCTGTCGCTCTGACAAAGCTTCCGGATGGATGGTATAGCGATGGAAACAATCTCTATTTACGAGTCTTAAACGGAGAGCGCTACTGGCTCTTTCGAATGGTCAAAGATGGCAAGCGCGTAACTAAGCCGTTAGGTAAATTAAATATCTTAGGCCTTAGAGACGCACGAAAACTCGCATTGGATTTGAAGTACAAAGACTGCGAAAAACTGTTTGCCCCGAAACAAAAATTGTTTAAAGACTTCTACATCCCTGCTTTAGACAGACTCGCCGCGGTAAAAAAATGGAAGTCCCAGAGTCGTTATTCAGTGTGCGCCTCAATCTTGAAAAAGTACGCTCTCCCGATACTTGGTGAGCTTGAAGTCGCAAAAATCACTACAAATGATGTGTACAACACGTTGCAGCCCATTTGGGGGATTAAATCCGCAACTGCGGAAAACCTGCAAAGTGTGCTCCATAGTTTATTTGGAATCGCAATTCAGTCGGGATTACGAACAAGTGATAATCCGGCCACATGGAAAGATCAGTTGGCGTTAATGCTGCCAGCACAAAGTAAACTGCATACGCCCAAGCACCATGGCGCGCTTGCGTTATCGGACATTCCGTCATTTGCTGCGGCAATGCATGCTCTTGGCGAATTCGAGGCGAAATGTTGCCTTATGGGTTTATTGACGGTAGGACGTGCTAGTGAGTACTTGAAAGCTAAATGGACTGAAGTTGACTTCAAAAACGCAGTCCTTAATGTTCCTCCGGAGCGCAGAAAGGACTGCAAAAATGAGCCGTTCCGCATACCGCTGTCTACACAAGCGATGGACATCATTCAATCTATGCCAAGAACTTCTGACTACATCTTTGTCAGACGAATCGGTACTCCATATGCCGTAACTCATCCGTTATTGAATTACATGAAACGCGCAGGCTTTAATACTACACTTCACGGCATGCGCGCATCATTTTCTATGTGGTGCGCTGAGAACGGCAAGGATAGATATCTGCGTGAAGCCTGCTTGTGCCACACGTTAGACAACGCCGTCGCTCAGGCTTACCAGCGAAGCGACCTCTTAGAGCAGCGCCGGCCACTCATGCAAGAGTGGGCCGACTTCTGCTTCTCCAAGATTACAAAGTAGACCAGTACTGCACGAAGGCCCTGTTGGAGTTATTCACAACGAGGCCTCCGATTGCATTCCTAGAGTCCTTCTTAACCTTCTCATCGTTCTTTGCGAGCTGTGTAATAGGTTTAGGTTTAAATCCCATTTCCTCATACTTCTTCTGAAGTTTCACATACTCGCGCATGACAGCGCGACGTTCCGCTGCCGTCTTAGCATCGCGATAAGCCTTGTTGAGACGGCTCTCTTCTCTCTGCCTTCTTTCCTGAGTATTCATCAGTTTTTCTTGCAGACGATAGCGATCCGTCGTCACCGTCGTCGGCAGACCCAGCGCTTGGAAGAATGTTTCCATGGCGCCGTATTCTTCCGGCGGGATGGTCACTGTGCCGTTCTTCGTCGTGTAGCCTTCCGTCGTATAACGGAACGCTCTCATGGCGTTGGTCAAGCCGTTCGGAAGCAACTGCTCAATGCCCTTATACAAATCACCTTCCATGATGCTGGCTGCGCCGCTGGACATACGGACGAACTGCGACGCAAACGGGCCCATCATTGCTACGAGCGTTTCGTTGGCTCCTTCACGGCCGGAGAGCGGCGTGGCGTTCAAGTAGGGGAACGGGCTGAACATGTTCGCCGCACCGATACGTTCACTCACGTCCACACCGAGGTAGGCCGGCAAGCCCTTAATGAGCAGGTTACTCACGTCCTTGTCACCGATGAACTCACGAAGCGTGTCTTCCGTGCTGTCATCGTCATCGCCGAAGATACCGTTGAGAATAAATGCCAGTGTCGTGACGAACGGTGTACCGGCAAGCCCTGTCATCGTAAAGTGCGTGCCCATTGTCCAAGCAAGTGCTCTTCTGGCAGCCGCTCTTGTCTGCGGATCGGCGCCCTTAAACGCATCCTTTGCTAAGCGAACCATGTAGCCGATCTGAATCAGTTGGAACTTACGGAATTGGAAGATCAGCTTTTCCGCACCGCCAAGGCCCAAACCTCCTCGTTGGAAGAAGCGCGGCTCATTAATGGCCGAGTAGTCACCATGCGTTTCACGAACGACGTCACAGGCGTATTCTGTGGCGAGGTCTTGTACGTTAGCTGCGCCCTTATGCTTTTCCAGCATTAAGTTATAAGCCGTGGCGAACGTAGAGACACGGTTGATAAATTCCACAGCGCGGGCGCCTTTAGCCAAGAAGTCCGTCACAGTCTTGAAGGTTCCGTGCGTGTGCAGTTCACCCATATCTTGGCTGATGCCAATATCAATCAAGCCTCTCTGACGACCTACATCAATAGCCGCTGCAAGGCCCGGCGTCATCCAATCAGCATTGGACAAGTCCACCGTCACGCCCTTGCGCGCGTTCTTATCGAAATAAGCCTTAATGACCTCTTTCGTCATCCCGGACAAAGTGTTGAGGATTTTTGTTCCGTCAAACTCTTTAGTCATGTACGGCGCTGACATCATGAAGCTCTGAGTCATGTTCTGCAGATAGAACGCGGGGCTGGTCAGAAGCATCATGCTGGACGTCAAGCGTTGGATACGATCGACAGCTTCATTCGGGCGATATCTGAAGTTAAGGTCTTCGCGTTTATTAACCTCATTGAGCACGCGCATGCGCATGTGCCTCGGCACGTCATCCGACGTCTTCGTCGCTTCATCGCGCATGTTGCGCAGCGCATGCTGTATAGCCCCTTGGTGCTTGATGTTGTTGATGAAGTAAGCCTGCTTGCGGCCGTTATCCAAGAAGTTCTTCACCATGTCGGCGTCCCAACCATGCACCTTCAGTCGGCGGAGTTGGTTATGCGCAGCGGAGGCATCGGCGAGGCTGAGCGTGTGCAGCTCGCTCAAAAGCGTAACCATTCGGTTAATCATCTTTCGGCCTTCTTCGTCAGGCTTATCGCCAAGCCGCTTAATGAGCTCGTCCTCCAACTTATTAATAGCGCCGAACGAAAGCTGTTCATGGCGTCTGATTTCTTCACGCGGGAACGTCTCAACACGGCCCTTGAATTTGGCCATCAACTCATCTGCCAGCACATTGGCTCTCGCTTGCCCGTCAACAAAAAGCACGACGTAGTCATCAGCGCTCTGCTTTGTCGTATCAATCTCTTCGTTAACTTTCAGCAGTTCTTTGTACTCGTCCTCATCCAACACATGCTTGGCACGAAGTTCAGCGCGCTTTTCTTCCAGCTTTCTCAGCTTGTCAGACATCGCCACAACCACGTGAGAGCCATGGCGCAGCATCGGCACGTACGGCTTGTGGTATTTATTCATGCGAAGCCGAGCAATCTTCAAGACGTTTTCATATTGAGCTTTAAGCTCTTTAAGCTCTGCTTCGTCTCTAGCTTCCAGTGCCAGCTCGTCGTAGATGCGCTTAGCTTCTTTCTGCATAAGGTCAAGCGTCTGCACATTGGCATCGTGGCCTGCAGTAAGGATCTCGTTATAGAGGCGCTTTGCTTGAACAGACAGTTTCTGAAGCTGCGGCAACAGCGCGGCTTGCATTTTTTTGGCGTAGTCGGATTTAGTGTTGTTCGCCCATTCTTTGTCAGACATCCAAGGCATGCGCTCCAACCAGATTTCGTGATAGGTTGTGTCAGAGAGCATCTTATTGAGCTGATCTTTTTCAGCTTGTGGAAGCGCTTCGTAGCGTTGGTCGAAGTCCTGAAGTTTGAACAGATCAGTATTGACGTCTGCGACTTGTGCTTGCTTTGCTGCAATCCAGTCTTTAATAGACGGCATTTCCCTTTCTACCAAACGAGCCAAGTCGTTGGTAAAAAGCATGCCTAAGAAGCCGTTAACGACGTAGTCGTCGTACCAGCCTTCTGCGATCCGAGAGGCGTAGCGCAGCATCGGGCGCATCCTCTCGGGGAACTTGTTAATTACTCGTTGGACTGCCGCGACCAAGGGTCGAACTCGGGGTCCACTCGCTTGCCCGTTGCCCGAGCCTTGGCGAACGCCCTCTGTCGACGATAATAGTTCGGGTCGTGGTCCTGAAGCCACTTCTTGCTGGGTGTTACGATCGCCGGTTCCGGATGAAGGTTCAGCGCTTTGGCTACTTCCAGTGACTTTTCCATTAAGTTCTCGCCGTCCGTATCGGAAAACAGAACCTTCGGCATCCGAGCCGCCGCTGCTTTGACTGCTCGATGCTTCTGTTCCAGTGTCTTGTTCTCCCAACCTTCCCACAGGTCGTCCAATACGTTTTGTTGGTCCGCCATTCGTACCATCTCCTAAATAATCAGTGAAAATTTTAGCAAGCACGGGCGCTTCTTGCTTAAAGATTTCGCGCCACTTCGGGTCTTGCATCCACAGTGCACCCGTTTCTGCCAAAAGCTCCATCTTGATGCGTGGCAGAGAAATTTTACCTACCAGACTTAACGGGTAGTCAGCCAGCTGCTTATCCAAGTCAGCGTGCTTCATACACAAGTCTTTCAGCTCTGCGGCGGCAAACCCGACAGGATACACTCTGTTATCCGCGTCGAGCGCCATTCGCATAGCGGGCAGCGCATGCACACCGCCTCTCTTACGAAGCGCACCCAACTTGTAGTGCACGAACTCATGCACACCGCTCATCTTGGAGTAGGCAAAATCCTTCGTGGGGATATTGTGCAGGAAGATGACAGGCTTGCCGTCAATGTACGTAAACATACCACCTGCAATATCCGACTCGTCGAAGAACCCGATTTCCACTTCTGAAACAGTGCGTCCTGCTTCTTCTGCACCCATGATGCCGGTAAGCGTTTTCTCAATCTCACTGAGAAGGCGCTTGTTTTGCGGATGTGTTTTGGGGTCCTGAAGCCATTCACGGAAACCTCTACGCTCCGTTTGCGTACGGAGTTTTTCCGAAAACGCTTTAATGCGGGCATCGTCCCAAGTATCCGCAGCAGTCGACCAAGCCTCGTTTGCAAGCTCAATTTCTTTGCCACTATATTTCTTCGAAAGTGTTTTAAGGTTACGAAGCTGATTCGTGACACCTTCATGGATATTCGCCGCGTTGGCTGCACTGAGGTGTTGCTGACGGCCAAACACAGTGCTCGTCACACCGTGACGGCGCATCACTTCATCAGCCAAGCCCTTTTCGTACGCGTCTAAGTATTTCTGGTACGCACGCTCAACCTTGTCGATCGACCGCATCGTGGCATTAAGGTCGAGGTCAGATCTGTGGCCGCCGTTATCCAGCCATGCCTGAGTTTCTGCATCCTTAGCCGCTTTGGCTTCCTGCCACTTTTCTTTTGCCGCTTGAACTTCCGGCAAAGTGTCAGGGTCATAGCCCGACTGCAAAACCTCGTGCCCACGTTGGGCGTAAAGCTTCGCGGCCTGCTCGTTCAGGCGGGCTGCCATATCCAGCGACTCGCCGGTGTGCATTGCCTTCAGGTATGCGCCCAGCACGTCAGAGAACATATCTACGTCTTCAGGCAGACGGCCGGTTTCGAACGCGTTGATGAGCTCGCGACGAACTTCATCCTGAGCGATGGGGTCAATCTGCGCTTCGCCTTTAGCCTGCATGAACGACACCCAACGCATGACGTCTTCCGCAACAACCTGTGCCAAAGCCACAGCCTTCTTGTGGTCGGCAGAGCCGTCGCTGATGATGTCGTCGATGTTCTGCATGTCGAGGTCGCCCATCTCTTCACTGATGTACTCGTCAGCGCTTTGGTATTCAGCGAAGTTTCTGGCGATCTGCAGTTTGGCTTCTTGAGTGCGTTCGGCAGCACGCGATTGTTCAAATTCCTTCAGGAACTCCAGCTGCACTTGCTTATGGTTTAGCATGTAGTACGCGCGGCCAACACCCATCCAGCCATTGCGCATTGCTTCAATAGCTTTGTTTCTCGCCTCGCCTTTCAGCGTGTCCGACGAAACCAACATGTTCAAGCCGGTGCTGTTGATGTTGTTGGTGTACTCGTCCATCTGGCGCATCAGACGGCGTTCCATAATGTCGAACTCTTCCTGCTGTGCTTCAGTTGCGTTGACGCCGCTCGTATTCGGATCGTAGGTTTCTCGCAAAACCACAAGACGCGCCGAGGTGTCGGCCATGTCTTTAATCATGTTGATGAACGAATCCCAGTTTTCGTTAACAGCAACACTATTGCCAACAGCTTTGTAGAAGTCGCGGAAGTCCTTAGTAACTTTTTCAAGCACGCGCTTTTGCTTGGTTTTGTAGTCTTTACCTTCAGCCGCACGCTTCGCTTGGCCTGCGATGTCGTCAGCAATGCCAAACGTAGGCGCGTACTGAATACGCTGAGCGTAGTTGTTCGACGCGCCAAGCAGTGCTTCATACAAAGTTTCATATGCCTCGCGGTTAGGAATACGACTCAGTCTCGACTTACTCTTCTTTTTCTTCTTGTCGGCCTCGCGCTCGTCCGCATAGAGAAGCTGCGCGTTCCTAATTTCTTCGGCCGTGAAGATGCCGCTGGCCTTCGCCCAATCAGCAAGCCACAAGTCAGAAGGCAGGAAGTCCTGCACAACACGGTCGCCATCAGCCGTGTCTTCGGTGAAGATGAACCGCCCATTGGGGAAGTCTTTGCCTGCCTTACCGCTTTCGATCCACATGACCTTAAGGCTCGGATCGGTAGCAATACTGTTGTAGAAATCGATACGATCTTCAAGCGGCTCAGTCCACATGCGCTCAGCAGAACGGTTGAAGTAGTCTTCGAACTTTTCTTTGACGTACTGCATGAAGTTATTACGAAGATCTTTGGCTTCCGGCGTAACACCCGAAATTAACCCCTTACCGTTCTTAGTGAAAGCGTTATCCACCGCACCTTTGCGGTCGGCCCAACGATACTTCAACGTGTTGTATCGAAGCATCGCGCCTCGCATCGAATTCTTAAAGGTTTCGATAAGAGGAGAGCGCAATTCACTAAGCGTGGTGTAATACTTTGATTCCTGCCTATCTCGAACAGCGTTAATCTTCGGACGATCGGTATCCACACGAGGCAAGAACTTGTTGTTAATCCAGTCTGTAAGTGTGTCAATAACGATCTCACGATCGCTGTTTGAAAGCGGCATATGCCCAACCATGTCGCCGAACTGCGTTGCCGTGCGAACCCATTCTTGGTACACACGCTCAGAAACAGGCGAGACACCGCGCACCGGGGAATCCTTGTGTAAGCCTGACGCCTTCGCCAGCTCAAGATCAAGTCGGGTAGGTGAAACGTCCGAATTTCTGCTCAACGGCACGTACATGGCCGCACCGGTGAAGCCGTGAAGAATCGCTTCTTTAGCGCCGACTCCGCCAGTGATAAACGCGTTGAACGGGTGGTTGGCGTCGATACGGAACTCCTTAGTCTTCGCTTTGGAAGAATCACCTGCCACTTCGCCAACGAGATTCGCTCTGAAAGTCAGCGGGAGCAGTTCCTTCAAATCGTCCACCACATCATCTATATCGATCTTATTCGGATCTTTCAGATGATTGGAAAGCTTTTCTTGCGCCTGATGAAGCTTTGTGCTGTTGAACATCAGCTCTGCAGTATTAGCTCGATAGCCGATCGACGAATCAGGCTGGCCAAGCATGTCTTCCATAGAGCCCGCAACAGGCATAGATTCTTGGATGATATCCAGCTGAGTTGATTCAGAAACGTCCTGATTGTCCATCTCGCGAATGGTCGCCCAGTACAGACGTTCAAACACTTCAGCTTGTTCTGCCGATTTAAGCGGACGGCCACTTTTATGCTTCAATACGCGCCAGCCGGTCTTAGTTGCGCTGCCGCCTTGAGTGATGCGCTGAACAGCAAGCATTGGTGCCGCTTGGCCTTGAGCCACACGACCCCAGCCGGCATCATTGTCGTTATTCACCATTAAACGGAGAACACCGTTCTCAAAACCTTCAATGGTGCGCTGCAGTTTGTTCTCTTGGTCTAAACGAAGCTGTGAGGCGGCAGCTGTACCGCCCTTAAACCGCTTATACTTTTTAAGATCTTTATCCAGATCCGGCGTGTCGAACTTATCCTGCATGAAATATTCATAGTTAAGCTCAACAGGGCCGTCCTCGAATAGACTGACCAAGCCCATATTGTTGAAGATCTTATTAGCTTCATACGCGTTGCGCTCTTTAATGCTAGGCACAGGAAGCTCAACAGTTTCTCGACCTTCCGCTTTTTGTGCCACTGCTGAATCCAGAGCGTTATAGAACCAACGAATGTGCGCCATCTTGCCGCCGCCTTGCTTTACGGCAAAGTTGTGCACACGACGAAGCACCATATCTAAGGAGTCGAGCGTAAGCCCGTTATACAAATCCCTGATAATGGCATTGGGTTCTCGCTTACTGTCGCCGTTAAGATAGTCTGCGACCATCTTCTTAGCGTCGTTGCCGCTGAGCGTGTCACCTTCGCTGATGTTCTTGGCAGTGCCAAGCAAACGATCGCCAACGTACTCGATCTTGCGATAACGATTGTTGTAAGCATATTCGCTTGTCCTAAACGCACGCTCTTCAGGGACTGCCGCGAACATGTCACGCTTCGGCACTTCTGTGTCAGCTGCAGCTTCTGCAGCCGTTTCAGCAGTATCAGCTGATTTGGCCGGGGCAGCCAATAAGAAGTCTTCATCACTCATATCAGCGAGCTTTGCCATGAAGTCTTCTGCGGCTTTATTCATGCGCTTACGTGCAACCGTCTTCTTAGACTTCGGCTTTGCCGCTTTTTCAACGGGCTTGGCCTCAGCCTTTACTTCGATCTTAGTGTCAGGTTTAGACGGTTCTTGCTTCTTAGACTCGGCTTTCTGCACTTGCACTTGCTTTTTCGGCTCAGCAGCTTGCATTTCCTCGACGCTGTCAGGAATGGCCTTTGCCTTTTTAGCTTTCGTAGTGCGCTTTTTGGCCTGACTCGGCATAGCCTCCGCTTGTTGAATAGCGACCGGAGAAGCGGGGACGGCCTCTTGCTGAGGAGGAGTTTGCTCAGGTTGAGGTTGCTGAGTCAGGGTCTGGTCCGCAGCAGCTTGAACCGGAACATTAAGCCCGCTGGCTACTGCTTTGATTCTTTCGTCTACAGGCATACCCGCAAAACGCGTGTCTTTCGGGCGACTGCCGATTGCGTTGCCAATTTCTGTGTAATAACCGGCTTGTTTGGCATCGGACGTCGTTTGGTTGGCCAACTCGTCGGCATACGCCTGCAAGTCTTGCTCGTTAGTGACGTTTTCTCTGGCAGCGTTAATCGCTGTGGAAACCACAGAACTCAGATTACGCTCGTTAAGGTCGCCTATGCACTTACGAGCAGCAACAGATGCCGCTACGAATGTCTTTTGCGCAGGATTCAACGAGTTGTACGCTTCGTTAATAGTCTCTTTTGAACCGCGCTCGCTTCCCTTTATGCGCTTATTAAACTCTGTCGTTGCCCCGTCATACGTGAAGCCCAAAGAGCGAACAACATTGTTAAGTGATTGAGGCGCTGCCTGAACTCTGTCGTCAACAAGCGGAACTTCGTAATCCGGCAAGTTCGAGTACGCCACCATATGCAAGTCATTCGGATTTTGAACATTGACCGGACGTTCACCTTGGAAGCCAGCTGAGACGTTTACTGCAGCGGGTTGAGGAATATCTACTTGAACATCGTCGTACGGTCGAACACTGTTAACCTGTCTTGCTACAGGCACAGCTCCGCCTTGAGAAGAATAGGCGTTGCTTGAAATGCCTACCGGCGTGCGCGCCTGATAATCTTCGAATGTCGTAGGAATAGCTTCTGTCGGACGTCCGGCCATACCTCTGGCGAACTCTAACTGTCGGCGTTGTTCCAACAGCTTGCGCTCCGTCTCAACCGTATTCTGTGCCGTGCGCTGCTCCTCACCCGTGGCGTTGGCACCGGGCATGAGGTTTTTCTGCGAGCGAGCGCTCTCACCGGTGAACGGATGCAAGGCACCACCCATGATGCCGCCGAGCAAACCGCCGACAGCCATCTGCGTGGCGACGTCTTCGCTTAACGGTGCACCTGTGCCGTAGTTCTGCCACACTTGTTCTTGGCCGGACTGGAGCGTTTCTTCGAGGCCTTCACCGAAGGCAGAACGCAAACCACGGCGGATAGGCGTCTTGCCTAAAGCATTGACAAAGCCTCGTCCGGCAATTCGTGAACCGACAGCCGCTTCAACCGCACCGCCGATCGGTCCGGTAGCTGCGCCGATCAAACCCGTAATGGCACCGGAGGCTAAACCAGCCATACCGATCTTTCGGCCGGGATCTTCCCCCGTTTCAGCATAATGGTCGCCGACTGCGGCACCGACAGACCCGCCGGACAATGCACCTTCCGTGATTGCAGCACCTGCGATGGCGGCAGCTCTCGGGCTGAGTCTTGAAGCACCTTGGGCGAGTTTAACTGCCTTAGCTGCACCGCCGATCATACCGGCGTACAGGGGAACCTGTTGCGCCAAAGCACCGCCTAACGCACGGGGGTTGGCAAGGTAAGCACCGACAGCGTCCAAGCCCTCAGAGCCTTGAACCGCTGCGTCTGCGTCCTGACGGGCAAAAGAGTTGCGAAGCGCGATCTCACGATCCCACTTGTCTGGTGTCCAGCCAAGCTCACGGAGCTCCGGTCGGAACGAGTCACCCGTAGCGGCGTTATAGATCGAGTCCGCCAAACCGACACCGGCATCCACCAATCCGATCGTGCCGCGAGCAATATCGCGAGCCGTGTCCATGGCGAAGTTGGAGTCGTTCTCGGGGTTCCAACGGCGGATAGCCGCTCTGTCATCGCTGGTGTAACCTTCCTTCTGACGAGCAGCGTCTTCCTTAGCAACTTCGTCCCAGTCTACGTCGTCATACCAGCTCATTATTTAGATTCTCCAGTTGATGCAGTTCCAAGATTGCCTCTGCCACGAGGGATAGCCTTCGATTTTTCTTTAGCTAATTGGTACTGACTAAACGTCACAGTTCTCCCGTTCGGCAACTTCACGTCAGGATTCATCGTCCCGTTGGGAATTAATTGAGCTCCATCTTCTTTAAGGTCTGCAACCATTTCATCTAAAGCGTCACTGTATTCATTGATTCGGCCTGTATAAGACAACGGAGCGGGTTGACCTTGTGGATCAAGCAAGCGTAACCGCTGCTTAGTGTTCTTATCCACAATCAGTGTTGAGCCATCATCCAAGTACTGGTATTCAATGTTCGGAGACTCTCCGTATCCGCCACCACCATAGCCTCTAGCCGCTGCCGCGCGGCGATAAGCCGCTATTGCACGAGCTTGTTCAAGCTGAGCAGGCAGTCGCTGATATGCCACTAAGTCACCCACATCGCCTTGGAGAATAGCCTTAGCTCTGAGAGAACGAATAACGGTCGGATCAAGATCGGCTGGGATCGCTTGTCTTGCCTGTTGCGGCTGGCTTTTGTTTTGCTTGGCTGCGTACCGCTTAAAGTACTCGACGCCTTTCACAGCTTGGTCATACATCGGACGCATCTCTTCAGCTGTAGCCATTTTCCACTGGCCGTCCTCCTGATACTGGATGCCGTCCTTCGTCACTTGAATCTTGTCGAAGCCATTCAAGCGGCCGATATCGTTGACAAAAGCAATGGCATTTTTGTCTCCAGCCATGGCGTCCTGAAGCAATGTGTCGAACGTTTTGCCCCCAGCGGTCTCAGCCTTTTTGGGTTTTCCACTTGGAGCCTTTGTATGAATCGCTTCTTTTTTAGGCAATTCTTTTGAGGTCTTCTGCTTATCTGCTGGCTCTTCCTTAGTAGGAGCCTCTTTACGAGAAGGCTCTTTACCTATGGCTAAATAGGCATTGGCCGCTTCATCAGGATCAGCTTCAAAAGCCCTGTCCCAAATTGCTTGACGCGCTTCAGGGTTAGGCGTTTGCGTAGGGGCGAGAACTTCTCCTCTGGGAAGCATGTTCTCACTAGCAGCAAAATCAGGATCAATCGCGTAGAGCTTCGCCCTAGCCGCTTCGCCGACAGGAGTGACCCCACCGGTTCTTTCCCATACCGCAGCAGGGGGCAGCACCCCAGCTTTGATGTAAAAATCTCTTAAATTTTCAGTAGGCATCTTGTCTCCTTACTGTGCCATCCACGCGTCATAGCTGCTGGTTAAAGCCGGGAAAAAGTTCAGGCGGGAAGCGAGCAGCTGCATATTCAGCGGCTGATCGGCGTCACCGTCATTCATGTAAAGGGCACCGTTTTGGTTCGTCATGCCGAAGGTCGACATCAGGCCTTTGATATCAGGGTCGTCACTTCCTCTGGACATGCCGAACATCAGGTCGCCAATGATGCTGCCAGTGCCCGCTCCAGAACCGTACGCGCCGTGCGGGTCTTGGTTGAACTGACGGCGGGTGTATGTGCGGTACGCCTTGTTGCTCAGCGCTTGATCCGAAGCGTCACCGCCTTGAACGAAGCGGTTGCCGACATCCACACCCTTGTCGCCGTAGTGCTCTAAAGCGAGCTTGCGAACAGTATTGTCTCGCAACTCAGTCGCGTCCTGAATCGCCTGTTGACGCATCCCTTCATCCTGAATAGCCTTGGCTTGTTCCATGGACTTGTTGTACGTGTCCATCGCCTCGGCGCTGCCTTCTTTAAATGCGTTTCCGTGTTTGTAGCGGTCGCCCCAGTCATAGGCGTTCACCCACTTCGTCGCCATGTTGGCGCCGGAGTTTGCGCCTTGCCAAAAAGCGTTGCCCCAGTTTGCATAGCCCGGCATCTCACACCTCTTCTAATTTCGTTAACTCAGCTTTCACGGCGTCTTTAATACGAGCCACAACGCTCTTGACGTACACCGCCTTGTCCGGATGGTGTCGTTCCATGTACTTCAGACGGCTTTTCATCTGATCCCAGTAGGCCGTGCAGCACCAGCAGTCAAGCGAGGAGTGCGGCAGGCGAAGCCGTTCGTCAATCTCAACGGACTGGCACGCGAGGTACCGGCGCACGTCTTCGTCCGACCAGTCGGCAATGGGGTAAGCGAGCTCAAGCTTCTTATCCCCGATGTTGAACTTGTCCACCCACGGGGCTCGCAAGTGGTCGGTGTACTTCTGACCCTTCAAAAAACCCGTCGCGTCTGTGGACTTCATGAATTCCCAAATGGGTCTCCACAGGTTGTGCTGACAGCACTCAAACTTGCTGCACATCTGAGGGGTACCTTCACCGGCAAAAACTGCTCCGTCAGCCTGCTCAGAGACCACCACGTCAGAGGGGAAACCGTACGTGTTGATGAACTTCAGCGTGTTGCTCTTCACTTCGATAAAGTGCGGCACCATGCGCTGAATGTGCTCCATGAAGCGGTGCATCTCAGGGAAGTTGCACTGCGTGTTGACCCACACAACATACGTGCGGTCCCACCAAGGTTTGGCGAGGTAGAGCAGGGCAAGGCTGTCCTTGCCGCCGGAGAAGAGGAGCGCAACCTTCTGATGGAGCTTGTAAAAGCTTTCCAAGGTTTTCGTAGCCGCTTGACTTTTTTCCATCGCTTGCTCCTTAGAAAGCCGCGGCACCGACGGTACCGATTGCACCAAGGGCTCCGCCCCAGAGACCTGCGCTGCTTGCGTTGTTGTTTGCTTGAATCTGCTGCTGAGCCTGCCAAGCAGAAAGGCCAGTATTTGCCACGTTGCCCCAAGCGTTCTGCAGAGAGTTGTAGGAGCCCAAGCCGATGTTGGCCATCTGCGCGGCGTTGGTGAAACCTTGGTTGCCAAGAGAAGCGGACGTGTTTGCCGCATTTTGAGAGAGGTTGCCACCCGTGCTCGCCGCTTGATTGCCCGTTTGGTACATGCCTTGTGCGGCACCAAGGTACTTATCACCAAGACCTGCCACCTGCATCTTCTTGTTCCAGCCCAGCTGCTGAGCGGCGTTGCGCGCTTGGTTAGCCGCTGCGGCTGAAAGTGAAGCCTGCTGCAAGTCCATCGCACGCTGCTGCGCTTGATAAGCGCCGGACGTCGGGTTGATGCCGTAGGCCTGAGCGCGCATGTTGTTTGATCTGCGCTGAGAAGCGAACGCGCTTGCGATGTCACCAATAGCGTATCCCGCCTGACGTTCTGCTTCCGCGCCCTCGTTGTAGCGCTCTAAGTCTTTAATCAGACTGTCTTCGACAGGAGCGAACTCGTTCTTAAAGCGATCAAAATACCAATCGGCCTTTTCGTTGAGCTTGTCCGCGTTCGTCTGCGCGTAGTTCTGCCACCATTCAGCATTCGCCTGATTGAACTCGCGGTCCGCCTGAGCGTTCGCGTTAGAGATGTCCGCCTGCTCCTGCAGCCACGGGAACATTTCGTTTTCCATCCAGTTCTGCTGCTGTTCCGCGACGTCGGCCTGCTTTTGCATCGCCTGACCGATTTCGGCGGGGATTCGCACTTTCGAGCTCTTCTTCCCCATTTAAACCTCCAGCCAACGGCATTCGTTCTTGAGCATGCCGTAAATCAATAAGTCACATCCATCGGGTTCGCCTTCGCGCAAACGCCCTTCCAATTTGAATCCGGCTTTCTCAGCCACGACACTGGCGTGCGGATTGTCCGCCCGCACGATCGTCGTCAGGCGTCTGCACTTCAGCTGTTTGAACGGGTAAGAAAAGACAGCTTTGAGAAACATGCGGTTAAGCCACATGCGCGACGTCCCGGCGGAATGCAGCGTCACGCCCACTCCGTCGAAACTCGTATACACCACCCCTCCGACTAAACGGCCGTCTTCCGCGGCAATGCCAATGCAGAAAGAGTCCATGGGCAGGTGCTCACGTCCTCCGATTTGACGATCGACATAGGGGATCACTCTCTCGCTGTCAGCGATAATGAGCTTTTTCATCGAACATCTTGCGCAAAGTTCAGATACTTTATTTTACCATGTAAATGTAATACAAAGTAATAGATAAGTCGCAAGATGCAGATAAAAATAATCGAAGAGGTTTAGTCCTCCGGAAATCGCTAATACCATTAAATCGCAGTCAAGCCCAACGGAATCAATGACCCGCTAATTTTCGCAGTATTATTAGCCCACGAAGGGTTCCTAAATTGGACTTTATACACAGTGTTAGCTGGGTCAACTCTAGCGACTGTATACGATTTCGTCGAATCGTTAAACGAGCACAACAAAGAACTGTTCCTATACACACCACCGGAGCATCCTGTACCCGCTCCACCAGAAGTGCCTGTACATGTTATTTGTGTGAGCCCTCTTTTAGTAATAGTGTATGTCGCTGTTGCGGTACCAGCCTTATTAGACACGTTAATGTTCACAGAATTAGCCTCAGCAATCCCGACAACTTTACTAACACTGCTACCGCTTACAGAGTCAGCCATCTTAGCAGAAGCAGCCTTAGCCTTAATGCCAAGATAGCGGCTGTCCAGATCCTTTCCGTCGGAGGTTACGTAGCCACTAACCATAATAACCTCCGCACATGTCAGAGGAAGCTAAATACCCCCCCCCAAGATGAATTTGTTATACATATTTAGTCCTCCCTATTTTGCGTAAAAAGAAATCGGACTTACACTACCCGATATAGATAAATCTTTCGTGTTGCTCCTATCGCATGACAGCTGGATGGCGGTGCCTTTCTTCATAAACTCAGCTATGGTAGTAGATACAACAGCACTGGAAGCAGTTCCTTCTAGCGTAGCTCTCGTACTACTGCCAACTTTCAGGGTAAGCTTCCAGCCATTAATATTTGACCCGTATCCAGTGATCGCACAAACAAGAGTCACATAACCATCCGCAGAAGTTGTGTATGAGATGCTTGTGGCAGATGTTCTGGTTGATGCCTTGTTAACCGCCACTCTGGCACTTCCGGTAACACCAATTTTGTTGTACACGGCACTCCCAGAAATACTGTTCGCAGAGTCTGCCACTTTTGCACTCGCTGCCTTGGAATTGATCCCTAAATAACGGGAGTCCAAGTCCTTGCCATCTGCAGTAACGTATCCACTAGCCATTCAAGCCTCCCTTTCGGGAAGCTAAGGACTTACCCCCCCCCGAATCATTTCGTTGTTAAGTAAGTCTTTCATTCGATTCTCCTAAGAAATCTTTAACGGAAGAATGTAAGCTGTAATCGTTTCCCCTTGACCAGCGTTTCCGGTAAAAACCTTGTCGCCTTTATTTACAAACATGGAGTACGCCCTTACCGTAGACCCTGCTGTTAATCCATAAGCACTTTGTGCCACAAGCAAACCAGCTGTAGGGACGGAGTACGGAACATGCGGTGCTCCAGCAAACTGCACTTGCACGGCGTTTCCATTTCTAGAAATTGCGCCTTTATTCGTCACATTAGTGGCAGTTGTCGCCGTTGTAGCTTTCGTAGCAGTGTCCGCCGTTTTAGCCGACACAGCTTTCGCGTTTATTCCAAGGTAACGACTGTCAAGATCTTTACCGTCGTTGGTTACAAAACCACTAGTCATATAAGCCCCCTTTGACGGGGACTAGGCTGTTACCCCCCCCCCGAGTGAACAAGTTAAGCATTTGTCGCCTCCTTCCGCATACTGGGCGGGAGTTGTCGTCTTTCAATTTCGCTCTCGTAGGCCGCCTTACAATGGCCATCCTGCCAAAAGAAAAGATGGTCGAGGATCCATGCCGGCCATGAGCGAGAGCCGTCTTTCTTGTGTCGCCAAGCTCTGCTCGACAAGGTTTCATCAGCGTACCCGCCAAGCAGAGTGTTAACCAGTTGGTCAACGGCGACTAAGACTTGGAAATAATCTGGATGGGTCATGCCGTGTACGGAACCGTCCAAGCATCGGTCTGAGCTTCACCGGCGAGCTTCAAGGCTTCAGCAAGTTGCTTAATCGTCGGATTGGCCACGGTATTGTCGGCCAACACCCACGTTTGCGTGTAGGTGTCAAGGTCCACGCCCAAAGCCACGGCAGCGGCAATCGTACGCCCCATACGCGTCTGGGCGATCTCGTCACCGTCAAACTCCATGCCGTCGACAGTTACCTTAATCTTGCTAACGATGTCAGCTCGCTCTTCCTTAGCTTCTTCCAAAGCCTTGGCTGCAGCTACTTCGGGAGGCATCTCCGGCACTTCGTCTTCCAAGTAGTAAGCGCCGTCCCAAGCTTGAACGATATCTTTTTCCGTCTCCAAGCAGTCCTCGGTGTAGCTTTCCGTGGACCAATCCATCACGGAGCCGTCGTCGTGTTTGCGATAAAAATATGTCATTGATAACCTCTTAAGAAAATGCCCAAATAGCACCACTAAAAACTATGTTTACTCGCCCGGAACCATAGCTGCCGTTAGTGCCGGTAACCTTCATTGTCTGGCCTTTCTTCAAAAACACATTTGTAAACGTGCCGGAGGAAACTTTTCCTTCTCCGGTCTTTTTGTTCACTAAAGTTTTCCCATTAACAACAAAAGTCAGAGTAAGGTCGTCGTATTCATGGGAACTCTCATTAAAGGCTGACACATTGCCAACAATGTTGTTAGGCGCTGTAAAAGTTAATGACACAGTGCCATACGCTGTCGTGTTGTTATACGAATACGTTCCGCCAAATGACAATCCAGAAGGGCGACCAGATACCTTCGTATATGCGATGCTGTTAGCCGAATCAGCCACTGTCGCGCTTGCAGCTTTAGCTGATATCCCGAGATAACGGCTGTCTAAATCCTTTCCATCAGAAGTTACTATATTGGTTGCCATTGATAACTCCGCGTTTGTGAAATTATATCATTAAACCTACAAAATATTACGCTTACAAGGTTAACCGACTCTAAAGCTCGTGCCTTTAATCTGGCCTTGTACAGTCACCGCGCCGGTGAACGTACCGCCGGACTTCGGCATATAGTTGCTATTGATCGTGTTAACCGTCGACTGCAGCGACGTCACAGTAGACTGCAGCGTGTTCAGCGCTTCGACCGTCGCATAAGGCGTCAGGTCAGGAGCGGGGGCTAAAGCTAAAATCGCGGCCTTCGTCACAAGCGGCGTCATAACTTTAGTATCATCCGTGCCTGTCGTCGCATCCGTCTCGCTTGCCTTCGGCAGATCAGCGATCTCGTGGCTGTGCGAAAGGGGAGCGTAGGTCGTCGACAGGTTGCCCACCGTCGTCATCAGCGAGTTAACTGACAACTCCTTGCCTTGGCCGGTTTGCAGCTTAATGTCGCTCTTGCTTAATACAATCTGGCCGTATTCCACACCTCGCTTAGCCTGAAGTGTCAACGTCGGGTCGCCTTCGTTAATTTCTACGGACAAACCGGTTGTCACAGCATCGTCACCGACTGTGCCTGACCAAAGTGTCGACCAGCCCATTGAGCCCGTGTCGGGAATTGCCCCTGTCAGGCTCCTAACTGTGCTCCAATAGTTAGCTGTCTGCGAATCCCAGTCAGTGATGCCGTCGTGGGTGTGCGTGTGCGTCGTATCGGACTTCTGAGCCAAACCCGCTGTAAGCGCAGTATTCGTCGCGTAGTCGCCCACAGCCTGCTTGCCATCCAAGGTCGTCTGAAGGTTTTCGACGTCTGCGATAACGTGTCCGTGCCCGACATCGGATTTACCTGCAAGACCCGTTTCCAAAGCAGTATTTGTAGCGTAGTCGCCCGTGCCTTGCTTCGAGTCCAAGGCTGTCTGCAGACCTTCGACGTCAGCAATCTCGTGACCGTGGCCCACGTCGGACTTCTTTGCAAGCTCCGTGTCCCAATCCGTGATGCCGGTATGGGTGTGCGTGTGAGTCGTGTCAGACTTTTGAGCCAAACCGTTCGTCAGCTCGACTTTCGTCGCGTAGGTCTCGGCGGCTTCTTGCTTGCCAAGAGGGGAGCCGATGTTGATTTCGATCTCAGCGCAGCGGTCTCTTGCATCTTCTGCGGCTTCTTGTGCTGCCTCAGCTGCTGCCTGAGCGGCTAAAGCGGAACCTTTCGCTTCGACGGCCGCATCCGAGGCTGCCGTCGCTGTTTCTTCGGAAGTCTTGGCATTCGTTTCGGATTCTTTCGCGTTGTCTTCAGATGTCTTGGCGGCGGTCTCGGAAGCCTTGGCGTTGTCCTCGGACACCTTAGCCGCAGCGGCGGACTCACCGGCCTGCGTCGCGTACTGTATCGTCAGGTTGACCTGCTTCGTGCCTTCTTTCTGGATGCGATCAATCTGCTTGCCGGCCTCAATCTGCACGCCGGTTACTGCGGTATTGCCTTCAGACTGCACAGCGGCTGTCTGCTCTTCGCCTTTGTCTTCGATAAGGCCAAGCTGTTTGTCGGCTTCTTCTTGGATCGCGGACAAAGCATCACTTTTCGCAGTAAGCGTGTCTTGGTACGCCTGCTCGGCGTTCTCTGCGCTGGTCTCAGCAGCTTCAGCGGAGCCTGCGGCCTGCGTCGCGGCTGTCTGCGCGTCGGTCTTTGCCTGATCGATCTCCGTTCGGACTGCCTCGGCTTCAGGCGTCAGGTCGCCCATCGGACCTTTCGGACCCTGAATGCCGGGAACTTCGACTTCGATCACGCGCGTGTCAATGACCGGAAAAGTCTGCACAACGGTTCTACTCACGAGTAACCTCCTTACGGACGATGATCCGTCCGCCTACAATACGTGTCACATCCCCATTGCCGGCCACAATCTCAATGTCGTACACACCCTCATCAAACTTGTACTGAGCTGTCGCTTCGTGCGTCAGGTACACATGAACCCGACCGACGTCTTCAATGACAATCCGTCCGTTCTCTGTCGTCAGATCATCCGTAACAGTGGAGGAGCTCATATACGGGCGAACCTGCATGCGCGCAGTGTAACCCGTTAAGCTCAGCGGCTGATAATCGCCGTCAAGCACACGGAAAATGCGCTCAGCGTCCGAGCCCGCATCGACTACCCAGTCGTATCTATTGAACATGGTCTCCTCCGGAGGCGTTCAGCCGCCTGATAATCTCGTTAATCTTTTCCACCACTTCATCTGTGGAGGCGCCTTTTTTGAGGCCTATCAGCTCATTGTTGATGTTGACGGCGCCGGTAATCATGTCGAGTGTCGTCTTCACCGGCCTAAGCACCCGCGCTGTTTCATACGGGATGCCCGTCAAAATCACTGAAGGTTTGCGTCCGTCGTTCTTTGCCATCAGGTTGCCGCCTTCATTTCGTCCATCGAAGTCGCCATGACGATCTTCTTAATGTTGATGTTCCCTGCGATACGCACTTCCCAGCGATACCCGGTTTCAGCCGGTATGCGGAAGCTCATCTCGTTTCTCAGCACCTTGGAGTAGAACTCTTGGTCATCCGCGAAGAACGTGATCGTCGCGTTTCTCAAGTCAGCTTCTTCAGGCACGTACTGCAAAAGTGAACCGTTCACACACATGCCGAGCATGCCTCTGGCCATCACAGCGCCTTCAAGACCTTTATCGGTGCCTGCGTTTTCCTGCCAGACAACCTTGTTGTTGGCCATGATTTCTTCGCGCTGCTCACGCCACGCGACAATGTCCGAGTTGTCAACAAAGTCACCCACAACCTTCGCGCAGGTGAACGTCTGCCGCTGGTTGTACTGGAACTGCTTACTCTTCCACTCGTACGTCATCGGATTGATCGGGCTCGCGTCCATCTGATACACACAGTGGTCGACGGAGTTGAGGCAGTACAACGTGCCTGTGCCGTGCTCGATGTGCATCGTCGTCGGAGAGAAGTCCAAGTCAACCATCGCAGGCGTGTCGCCGCGGGAGATAACCAAAATGCCTCGGACGTTGCCGGTGTGGTAGCTCGCCATGTACATGTTGTTGTACATCGCAGAGACCATCAGAGACGGGCTGTAGGTCTGCCACTCGTCACGTGTAATCAACGGACGGGTGAAGACGTCCATCTGGCCGCCCGCCAACGCCACAATGCCGTGGGGTGAGGCGTAAAGCACACCATACTGGTCGTAAGCGATACTGGCTTTGGACACGCACGGCTGATTCATCGGCTGCTTTTCCTGAGCCATGGCCGACGGGTGCGTGCCGGAAATCGTGTAGGGCTGCGCTTCGGTGCAGACCACCAAGGTCGAGCCGTAAACACCAAGACCAACAATCTGGCTGTCAACCGTTAGCATGTAGTCGGCAGGCCACGCGTACGGCAAGTAGGGCTCAGAGAACCACACTTGGTTATAGGTGAACCCGGCCAAGAAACCGTTAGGCATGGACACGAGTCCGCGCAAGCCTTCAGGCGGCTCGGTGAAGTTCAGCGTGTCAAGCTCTTTGCCAAGGTCGGCGACGTTGATGTTGTCTTCGTACGTGCTGTCCGTCCACGTCACTTCCATCAAGCTCGTGCCGGAAGAGGGGAACTGGTGGTTAACCAGCTCGAACTCGTCCACCAGCATGTAGGTCGCCGTGGAAGAACCCGTAACCACACGGTACAGGCGGATAGCCGTGATGTTGTAGTGGTCGGTCGGGGGATCGACAAAGCCGCTGACTTTAACAGGCTTACCTTCGATATCACACACCACGTCAGCCGGATCGCTCGGAGCGGACTCTTCTTTCACTGCGCCGAAGGTCGACACGTAGGTGTAGACGTACACACGGTTTTCGGTGTTGTCTGCGTCGTAAATCTGCTCCGTACCATCCTCATTGTCGATCATGGTGCGCTCGGCCGTGAGCGTCAGCTTGCCTTTCGGAGCGGGGACACCCATGTGCAGCCAGTTCCTCGGACAGGGTGTGCTCGTACTGCCTTCCGTGCAGAGCTCCCAGTTCGTCTTCTTGCAGACACCGTTTTCAGAGTAGTAGATGCGGAAGTCTTCCGCGTCAGCCACAGGGCCTCTGACTACATCTGTGTCGGTCGTGAACTCACACCACTGCGCGCGGGAGCCGGGCCCTTGCATCTTGAAGATGCTTACCACGCCATCCTGCATCGTCGTGTACTCTTTCACGGGCTTCATCCACGGACGGATTTCGCCTGAGAAGAGTTTCACGTTGCGGGCGACCTGCGCCGCGTTGTCCAGCAAGTAGTTCTTGCTCTGACGCGGGTAGATGCCTGTGAAGTTACCGAGCGATAAGACTCCCATAATTCCCCACGCAGTTCTTTAATGCTTCTTGCTTTCTGTCAGTAGCTTCTGAAGTTCTAAGACCAAGTTCTGCCATTCGGAGTAGTAAGTCGTCTCGTTTTTGGATTGCTCTAGCACACTTGCCGGAAGCTTCGGTATTACGACTTGCTTGCAACTTGGCGTTTGCGTAGCGCACCCGCTCAAGCTCAGAGCTAAGCAGGTTGTAGCGGCCAGTAAGGTCATTAATCGCTTTTTGGTGCGCAACATCTTTCGCATGAGCCTGTTCCTCCAAAATTCTTGACGTAGCGGCAGCCTCGTCTTTCTCTTTGTTGATCTGCTCTTGGTAAGTGAGCTCAACAGCCGTCATCTGCCACCAGTGAAACAACATGCAGATAACTACAGCAGCGATGGCGCCAAGTAAAAGACCTAACTTAAACTCTCGATTCATCATCTACCTCCAACACACCGCTGGTACTCCGCGGCTCGCCTTGCTACCAATCCCGGAAGAGGAGCTTTGCCTTGTCCGCAGTGGTGATTCGGATACTGCTTTGCGTATTTCCCTGTCGGATCGGGTCCGCAAACCCATTTATTCAATTCCTCGCAAGCGTGCCGGTAGTGCCCTCTGTTCAACTCCGCCACCAATGTCGACCGGCAAAAGTTCGTCGGGCCGACGTTGTAGACGAAGCTCAGGTACGCATCCAGCTCGTACTGCGTCAGGGGAACCTTCACACACGAAGCGATGTACCCCTGATACCTTGTAATGTCTTCCCGTGCTCTAACCAGCGCTTCTTCCATGGTCATCGTGTCGCCGGGATGGACGTTTTCCGTCGTCCCGTATCCGATGGTCCACTTGTCGCCCGGCACGGGCTGATAAGCTTCTCCTCTGAACCCTTCGTAAGCGGTGATCGCCGCGAGCCCTGCCGCGGAAATCGCCATTGCCGTTATCGCCTTACGTTTCATCAGTGGTCAGACGGTATTTCAATAGGGGCGGCTCTCCAAGCTTGGTCCCTGATCTGCTTATCAACGGAGTACTGCAAGACCGCCATGTCTTGGCGTGTATCGATGACTTGCGTCACGATCCATGTCGTTCCGCCGATGATGGCGGCCTGCAGAAACCCAATCAAAATAAAAGCACCCTTGATCTTGTCGATAAACGACTCGGCTTCTTCCTTGTCGTGCTGAAGCTCGTCCACGCGACGGCTAAGTGTCGTCAGCTGCTCCAGATGCGCGTCATACTTGGCTTGTATCGTTGCGACACGCTTATCCAGCTCAGCAATCTCTCCGACACGTTCCTTGGTTTCCTGCATGTCTTTCGTCAGTACTTCAAGGAGCGTGCGAATGCGGGTGAGTTCCGATTCGACCATCGGGGCTTCTTCCATTCGTTACTTGGACGTCGTCTTGCGGCTCTTCGTCGTAGTCGTCGCAGCGGCAGCCTGAACTTGCGGTTCAACGCTTTGCGTACCGGAAGAGGCCGATTCCAAAGCATCCACACGAGCTGTCAAAGCTTCGATGGCAGATGTCAACTCAGCGGTGTCTTGAGAACCGCTGCCGCCCTTAGCGGCCAAAGAGTTGATCGCGCCAATAAGGAACGGAATCAACAACACTTCGTCCGTGTACTTCATGCCGATACCGTCGGTCATGCAGGCTTCCGGGATCTTCTTTTCCAAGTCTTGACCGGCGATGCAGTAGCGAATGCGGTTGGCAGAGCCGCTGTCATCCGTGTACTTGTAGACTTTCAAATCCTTCAACAGCTCAAGCGTCTGAGCAGTGATATCGGTAGCCGCCGTCATGTAAGCGGTATCCGCTAATTTCATTGCCATTGTTAATCTCCTTCCGTTGCCGGAGTAATCTTGAAACCACCGGCTTGAACGGTGCCGGAAATTGTTAAGCCGGCCGTAGACGTGACGTTACCCGTCAGCGTGCCGCCGGCAAGCGGCAAATACGTGTCTTCGACCAACTGTTTGAATTCGTTAATGTTCGTTGTCGTCGAGCTGGAGAGGCTGGTGATCGACTGATTGACCTCCGTCTTAAACTCTTCAAACTCGGCTTTGATGGCGTTCAGCTGCTCGTTCAGATAATCCGTGTCTGCCTTGTCGTTAAACAAAGCCGCGCACGGGCGCAGTTCAACCAAACTGTCTGCCTTGAAACTGATCGCCGTGGTGCTGTCTTGGCCGCGCTGAACCGTCAGCGTGTCACCGCTGCGCTTGGTGCACTTCATCACCTCGCGTTCGCCTTCTTCATTCTCGACCGTGATGTAAAACCAGTCTTGGTCTAAGACAGGGGCGGGGAAGCGGTTGCCTTGGCCATCCTTCAGCAGAATGCTTGTTTCGGCGTCGTTCACACCCACAAGCAGGTAGCCGACAGCGTTGTTCGTGACCAAAACACTCATAAAATGCTCCTGTTCTGCACTTTCACTTTGCCGGCCTCTTTGGTGTAGTCGCGGTAGGTGTCCACCATCAACTCACGGATGCCTTCGGCATACATGTTGGCCCACTGAGAAGCCATGGCCAGATCGGTAAACGTCTGACTCGGCATGCCCAAAATTCTGGATAAAGCGCCTGCGCCAACAAGCTCAACATGTCGGACATAGAACTCTTCAGGGAACTCGTTGCAGTCGCGCGTGAACGTGACATCCATCTCGCAGATGATCGACTTGTCGTCTGCCTGCGGGGCAGGGGCGATCATCAAAATCAGCGGGGAATTGATGTGGTAGTAATACTTCGGGTCGCCTGTCAGGCCACGCAAGTCTGCTTCCGGATAAATCTGGCGAAGCATCGGACGGTTGACGGCTTTTAACACCTTCCCGTCGTAGATCACGTCTTCCATCATCTCAACCGTCACGCCGTACGGCATCTCTAGCTCGTAAGCGTCACGGCCCTTCACAGAGCGCAGCTCGACACGCATCTTGGTCGAGTGGGTTCTGTTGCAGATATCAATGATGGTGTCTCTGACAGCTCTTCGGGCGACATACTGAGGGCACTTCTCGGCATACGGAAGAACATAGGGCAGAAACTTATCTATGTTCACGAAGTTCATTCAGTGCCTCCGTTGGAGTTAACCGCGCCGCTGACCAGAGCGGTGTTGGGTGTGTTTGCTCCCTTACCTTGGAGAACGCCCGTCGTCCCTTGCACATAAGATTGGAAGAAGGTGTTAGCCAAGTTCAAACCGGCAGAGTAGTCACTGTCCTTGGTATAAGCCCGGTACAGTACGTACATCATTAAGGGTGTCTCAAACTCATCTCTTAAAACCAGTGTGTCGGTGGTTTTAGTGAGCTTAGGGGGTACCGCAGAATACTCAATTTCAACTTCACCCGTGCCGTCATTAGGCGGATACACATAGAAGGCCAACGGAGTACGGTCTTCGTAGAGATAATTTTCAACAACCTTACGCTTGGGAGAGAAGTGCCAGTCAGGAGCAAACGCATCCAACAACTCTCTGGTCGTGATGCGAACCGGTTCGCGAGGCTCCTCACCATCAAAGTTGCGTACAACCGTCACCAGCTGAAAAGCGTCGGCAGGTAATGTCTGCTTCGTGCCTTCAACCAGCTCTGCAATAACAGATTTCGTGTACGCGCCGGGATTACGCCCAATTTCGCGCTGAGCCTCGTCCAAGTACATGAGGAGCTCGTCCTCCGTCCAACGGACATACTCGTCGTCTTTGAGCGTAATTGCGCACTTTTTGATGAGATCACCCGCTACCAGCATTTAAGACTCCAGTGCCCCTCCGGAGAGGGGCTTTCAGCATTAAGCGCCAGTCTTACCGCCGGCGACAACCATGGCAGCCAAGGCTTGGCCTTGAGAAACCGTGTTGCCGTAGACGTTCAAACCGCGCATCAAATCGCCGAAGGAGTTCGGGTTGCGCATGCGTTCGATCTTCGTGATCTGAGAGGCGAACGTGATACCGTGCTTATGGCCGGCCCAAATCAAGTGGCGAGCCTTAGCAGAGGAAATCGTCACCGAGTCGTAAGCGCCCCAACCCTTGCCGGCGGCGCCGTAGGGGATAGAGTGGCTCACGTAGATGTCGAAGCGTTCGATGCGACCGATGCGGCCGTTGCGCAACACGGATTGGCTGTCGCCAGTCAAGCTCGCGTTGGTCAACGGAGAGTTCATCAACATGTAGCGGTCGTACGGGCTGATGACCAAGTAACGGCCTTCTTCAGGCACGTTGGCTTCGTCAAGCACAGAACCCAACATGGTGATCTTGCTCAAGATCGTTTCCGGGGTGATCGTCACCGGATCGGTGTCGGTACCCAAGTTGTAGCTTCCGGACACAGCACCGGCCGTAGCACCAATGTTGGTGGCGGCGATAGCGCCCATGCCCTTCGGGTCAGACTTGAAAGTACCGGAAGTGGCGTCGAAGAACGTCGTTTGGATAACGTCGTGGTCGATCGCACGCTTCATTTGATAAGCGGCTTCAGAGGCAACCAAATCCTGGAACGGGATCATGGATTGCTTCTTCATCACATCTTCGATGTTGATGGCGAAGTACTTACCCTTGTCCACCGTCAAGGTAAACGTGTCACCTTCGGGAACGTCGTAGGTGAGCTGTTGACCGGCCTTGTAGTCCTTCACCACCACATCAGGGATGGTGTTGATGACGACCGTGTCACCGAAGTTCTTAATTTCGCCTTCCCAATCGGTGTTGGAAATCGCACCGAAAAGAGAAGTTTCATAGAACTTCTTCATCAACTTGCCCGACCAAAGAGTCGGGATGAAGGTGCCAGAATAGGCGGTAGTGGGCTTACTAACACCCGTTACCGGACCATAAATCTGTGCATTTACCGGGAAAGTTTCAGCTGGCGTAACAGTAGCCATTTAGCATTCTCCTAAGAGCCTGCTACGCCAGAGAGGAAAACAATTAGACAACACGTCCTTCGGCGATAGCTTGCTCGATTTCTCGTTCAATCGCCGTGCCTTGGGCATCCGTGTACGCTCCGCGACGCCATGCGTCATAGAACTGGCCGATTTCAGCTTGCGTGTACACACGCTTACCGGTCGGCGCTGCAGCGGAATGTCCCTTGGAGGGCGACACCTGCTGCGCTAAAGTGGGCTTACGTTGCTTTGCTTGTTGTCCCGTCGCATTCTGGTAGGCCTTGAAAATCTCAGCCACTCGGATGCTGTCATGCGCTGCGCTGGCACCTTGCAAGATGTCATTGCGCACATAGCCGGAAACCGGATCAACCTGATTCAACCAATCCAAGAAGCCTTGGTCTGCGTTTTGGGTGCGCCAGCCGGGAACCATCGTGTCCAAGTCCGCTAAGAAAGCGGCATGGCGGGAAACTTCCACGCTCTTGTCCATGGTCTTGATCTGACCGCCCATCTGCTCTAACTGAGCCTTCAGGGATGCGATTTCCTTACGGTATTCTTGCGTGCGGGCTTCAACACCACGCTCCACAAGCTTCACAAAGTCGTCGCCAAAAGTAGCGCGATCCTCATCCGTACCAAACTTCACAGGGTCCGCTTGCTTTTCAGACTTCATCTGCTCCAGTTCAGACTTCAACTGCGCGATCTGAGCGCTTTGGGCGTCCAGCTCTTGCTTGTGTTTCGTCTGCTCCGAGGCGAAGATGCCTTGCAGCGTGCGATACTTCTGTTCAAAGTCGTCGGACTTCGGGTGCTGTTCAACAACACCTGTCTGCGTCCCTCCTTGCTTGTCAGCAGGTTCTTGCTGACTGGCTTGGGGTTCCTTTTCGGGATCTCCCGCAAGCTTTTGGGCCAAGGCTTCAGCCTCTTCGGCTTGTTTTTGGACCTGAATTGGCAATTCCATAAATTGTTCTCCTCCGCTTCGGCTTTACCCGTTAAGCATTGTTTTCGGGGCGTAACCGCCCTACAAGATCGTCTAAGACTTCAAATTGCCCTTGAAGCCTCTTCACCTCATCCATGTTTCGCTCTCGGGCAAGCCGTGCCAAACAGTCTGAGTGTCGATCCTGCAAGTACTCTACAAAAGCTCTAAATTCCCCAGCACCAATGCGCCTGAAGTCGTTCTCCAAGCGGTCTTGGCTCTCGTGAAACTTGATGTTTTGCATCGAACTCCCCCTAATTATACCTGAAACCTGTAATAAAGAGTAATAAACAGGTTTCAGGGTTAAGACAAAAAATTATCCGGCTGTTGTGTTAACTTGAGGCGCTCCGTTCATCAGCTGGCGTTGGTCCAACCCTTGAGGCGGTGTCTGCCCTTGGGACTGTCCTTGGCCTTGCTGACCTTGCTGCATAGCCATTTGCTGCGCCATCATCTGCTGAGCGGCGAGCTGTCCAAGGTACTGCTGCACACGCATGATCTCCGGCGTCGGTATGATCTTGCTCGACTCCAGACCCAGCTTATCCACCACCTGACGGAGGAGGTAAGCGATGCCCTGCGGGCCGACCAACTGGTTCACCACCGGGTTGGAGAGCGCGATGTTCAGGAACTCGTTCAGGCGCTGCTGCTGCATTTCCTTCTGAGCTAAGTTAAGTGCGCCGTGTGCCACAATGTTGACGTCGCCCTTCAAGTCCTCATCGTCGCTGTACATCATGTTGTAGAAGTACAGGCGTTCGATAGCGGGCTTGAGCACTCGGTCGACGCTTGCGACCACGCTCTTGATGCTCTTGCCGGCGTTGCTCATCAGCATGCTCATGCCGCTGGCGGTACGGCCTGCGCCGCCTGCGACACCGGAACCGGTCATGTAGCGCGGGATACCCGTATGCTCATCGGCCAACACAGAGAATGTGTTGTAGATGTTCATCAGCTCGCCCGCGTTGGAGGTCGGCTGGAAGAAGCTCACCGGCGCCTGCGGCGTCATGGCTCGGCCGCCCGAAGACAGCCAAATCTTCCACGGATACATGTCGGAAATGTCCGTGCCCTTCGGAATCTGGTTGATGTCCACCACAACCTGCGGACCGGAAGCGATGCCGATGTTGTTGACAAGCGCTCGGGCGGCGGCGTTACAAATGCGCTGCACGTCGCGGCACAAGTCAGGAATGGCGTTGCCCCAGAAAGAACCGGGGATGTTTTCCCAGCTTGTCTTGTAGTACGGCTTGCGGTCAAGCGGATCGGGATTGAGCTGAAGCTTAATCACGTAGTTGCCCACCAGCCATGCTTCAATGTTGTAGTCCTTGAGCGGATCAAAGTCCGTGCCGATCTCTTCGGGCGTGAGACCCCATTCAACCAGCATGCGGCCTTGGACCGGGCCCCAGTACTGCAGCGCTTCGATGAGCTTGGATGGATTCTCGCTCATCGTTGTCGCCTTGCCCTCAGCCATCTCGCGCTCGTTGTCAACAGAAATCTCGTTGATAAGACCTTCTCTGTATTCAGCCAGCGCGCCGTCGATCGCGATCGGGGAGTAGCCCTCCACGTCACGCAGCGCCGCGAGGTCACTTCGGCTTAAGCGATGGCGTTCGATCAAGTAGCCATCGTCAATATCAGAAGCATCCGGAGCCGGGTAGATGTCAAACGGCGACACGCGTTCCCATTCCAGCTTGTACTGATCCTGAACAATAACTTCTTTCTTGCCCGTCACTTCGTTGGTTATCCAGCGCAAGGCCGGACGGGTGCGAACAACCGGCCCCTTCAAAATGGCCGCCGGGAACGTCGCCAAATCGTCAATGAACGCATCCAACGCTTCTTGGAACCCGCCTTCGATCAGCTGATCCTGCATCTTTCGCGTCATGCGCTCGGCTTTCTTGCTCGCGATAGACTGCACACGGGCAGAGGAGTCGTCCTTCATGGCTTCCATCAAGTCCATGATTTCCTTCTGCGTAGGCTGATAGCCCATCTGCATGGCCTGCATGAGCACAGGCGGTGCTTCCTGTTCCGTCACTTGTTTTTCAAGTTCAGGCTCAATGTCGGACACCGGCGTCGGCTCGCACGACCACGGCAGATCGCCCAAGGCGTCACGCAGCCAGCTCGCGGCGGCGCGGCACTTGTTGCTTGTGATCTGCATGTAGACCATGGAGGAAGCCTGTTCCTGCAGTTTCGCCAGCACTTCAGGGTCGTACTCGCCTCGGCGCTGTCTCAGGCTCTGAAGCATGCGGGGCTCAACCGTCTGCTCCTTGGCGCTTCTCGCGTCATCCCAGCACTTGCGGATGTAGGCCGCCACGCCCTGAATAACAGGGGTGTTCTGCTGCAAGGCAGCGGCTTCTCGTGCGAGCTCCTCACGCTTGAGCGTGTCGGTGCCCGCCACTTCAATGAGGCCGCCCAGCTTCATCACCTGCTGAGGCGCCTCCTCGTTGTACATGTCTCGTTGGTCCACAACCAGTCCGCCGCCCGGAAAAGCGGAGGGGGTGGCCGCAACCTCTTCTTCAGTTAAGGGAAGATTGTCGTCCAGTGTCGGCATTGTCGTCCTCGTCGTCTAAGAAACTCTCCAAATCTTCTCCGGTCTCAATCACAAACCCCTTCTTCTCACAGTGGGGGCACTCAATCTTTTTCAGCGGCAAGCCGGGCCGCCTCACGGCGATCCAGCGAAAACCACAGCGCACACACATCAGCTCACTGCAGACAATGTCCTCATCATCCGCAACTGTTATGTCGTAAAGAATGCTCATTTCTTCTTCCGTTTATCTGCGCCTTCAGCCTTTTTCAGCTCGTCGTACAGCAGCACCATCTTGCGCATGGCATTGATCGTGTCGGTGATGTCGCCATCTAGATAGTCAAAGTCAATCGGCCCCATGTTCTGCAGGCGTCTACCGATATAATGCACGCAGTAGCGGAAGCCCAAAAACGCGTTTTCAAACTGCATGCGCTTCAGGCTTTTGGTGTACCGCGTAGCCTCTTCACTGTCGTAGAAGTTTCTGCTGTCAATGGTTTCCAAGTCCAACGGTTCAGCGCTGTCAGACGCGTACGAGCCATAACCGACAGTTGTCGTCTGAATCGGCCCTTTGGCAGTCGGACTAAGGATGCTCGGATACTGATTCAGAACTTGAGAAATCACGCTGGTGTCAGTCATTCTGTTCCTCCTACCGGGGTATCGTCCGCGTCGTCTTCGTACACGCCATCCCGCACGTCTTCCAAGTACTCAACGGCCTTTTCGATGGACTTAAATGTAATGTTGTAGTTGTTGTCGATCAGGATGCGAAGGAACATGTCTTCCACGCGGTCGCACGGGTTCGTTCCTTCGGGATAAGGCGCGATGTAATAGTTTCTGAAGGCCCATACCGTCGCCACGCGCACCTTGTTAGTGTCCGCGTTGAAGTGGTAGAGCATCTTGATGTCGCCAATGTTTGTGAACATGTCGTCCATGTCCAGCTGAATCTGCAGGCAGTTGATCGCTTTTGCAATGTCCTCATCGTGCGAGCCCTTAAAGCGGCTGCGCATCACATAATTCACCGCCTGTCCGACCAAGGAGGGCAGTCTGCCCGTCAGCTCGATCGGCTCGATTTTCACAGAATTAACCACATAGTGGTCGGGATGGTAGACGTTATCAGACATACATGTACCCCACATGATGAATTTCAGGCGCGACAGGGGGCTCCTGATTGAACAGGCCCGATGTGTCGGTCTGCAGGCATAAATATTCCAAAGAGTCGGCTAAGTCAGACCAAGGGTGAAGCTTTTCAGGCTTGTCCTCGATCTCGCCGGTGCGCCTCATGCGGTAGCGGTACTTGCTCAGCAGAGCGGCGATCAGGTCCTCGCAGTGATATGGGTCAATGAGAATACCGGCCTTTCCGTCCACCACGCGTGTCAAGTAGCTGTCAACTGCAGAAATGCGCGGCTGCAGGGCGTTGGTCGGCGCCGTCACCACATTGAACCCTTCCGCTTCCAACACTTCCAAGACAGTTCGTTCATCGGTCTGAGCTCGTGTGTTAGCGGCGGGGTCAACCACCACCAAATAACTCATGCCGTAGAAGCGTCGGGCGAGCACAGGTTTTAACCGCTCCCGCACAAAGCGCAATGCACCCATACCCTCAGCGGCGAAACTCTCGTATACCAAGAGCCGCCCCGTCGGGTCTAACTGACCCAGTGTCGCGGCCGGGTGCAGGGCCACGTCCATTCCGATAATCAAAGGATTCGCGCTGTTATAAATCGGCACCAGCTCCTGCGAGGCCACATGCAGGGGCTTGCTGAAGCTCCTGAACACAGGCTTACCCGCCAAGCTCTTACCGAACTTGTTGCGGACGTACACGTCCACCCAGTCCTCGTCCTTACCCTCACAGAGGTTCTCGTAGTAGTTTTCCGGGAGGTACTTGAGCCAGTCCGCTTGGTCGCTCAGCGCGTCAGGCTGCAGCGTCACGTGCACGTTTTTAGGCGGGCTCGTTAAGAGCTGCTCCCAAAAGGTATCCATATCAGGGGGGTTGGTCGCACCCCACATATGGGCGTTGTTCTGCCCGGCATCAGTCACGCATCCGCCAATCGGGTTGCCCTTGAGGTCGTTGCCCCATTCCTCGCGCGGAGGCACCAACATCTTGTCCGGATAACGCCCAATACGCCCCTGCAGTGCTTTATAGATTTCAGGGTCGATTTCACGGAATTCATCCAGCACAGCGAAGGACAGCTGCAAGGACAGCAACCGTCTGACGTCGTTCTTGTCGTCCAAGCCGCGGAAGAGAATCTCACACTCAACATCATCGAAGCGCAGCATGAACTTTTTATCCGTGGCCTTCCACTCGCCCGCCACGCCGGGCGGGAACCATTTCATGAAGTCCGGGATGCTCGTGTCCTTCAACTGCTCGTTGGTGTTACGCACCCAGCAGCAGCGGCTGCGGCGGATGCCATCCGTGCAGGGAGCCATGCGCTTGGCGTGGTACGCAATCTTCATAATGGCCGCCGATGTCTTCGTTGAGCCCACAGGACCCACCACCAGCGACACAAAGGCATCGCTAACAAAGAAGTCCAAGAGCGAGTTGGGAGGGGTGTAATTTACCGTTGCCATTACTGCTCATCCAACCATTGCATGATCTCGTCGCGGTACGCCTTGCTCAGCAGCATGCGGCGAAGTTCTTTGCGGCCTGACTCGCCAATGACCATGATCTGCACAGGCGACACGGGCGTCTTCATCGCCCGGTCAGCCTCGATGTTCTCACGCATCCAGTCCAAGAGCCTCAGCGTCTCCTTGCGGACCGTCATCGTCTTGTCCGTGTACCACAGATCAATGTCCATCATCGCTTTTCACCTCGATGACTTGAGGGGCAGGCTGCACGCCCGAGAGGTTGATGTTGATCGAGAAACCAGACCCTTGAGCAGCAGCGGCGTTGTTCTGTTTAGGCTCCAGATCTCCAAGCTTGGAGAGCACTTTCAACACCTCGATTCTCGTGTTGATGCCTACGTCGTCATGCAAGGCGTCCTCAAACACTTTTTCTAATATGTTGTCTGCCATCACACCGGCTTTCAGCCGGAACGTCTTTCCGCTCTTATAGAGCTCGCTCTTGACCTTATCGACCTCCACCAAAAACGGCTTGAACGTCGACAGGAACTTAATGTCCTCGTCCGAATACCCCCACCTTGGGGCAATGTCCTCCAACTCCTCTAGGCCCGTTGCACATTCGAGAATAAATTTAGGGTCCATGTCGAGGTACTTGGAGGCCATCCCGGCATTGATTTTCAAGGCAGGAGTACTCGTCGAGGCTGTCATTTCCAGTAACGCCCTCGCGTATCGGCTTCAATATTGAAGGACCCGCCGGCCTGCGCCATCTTGTCCTCACAGAAAGACAAGTAGCCATCGAGCGCCTTGCGGATCACCAAAGACAAAGGCATCCCGGTCTCCTTGCAGACTTTATCCAGCCTGCTGCGGAGCTCCTCGGTCAGCACAAAGTTAATTCGCGGTGAAGCGGGCATGTAACCTCCTTACAGAACAGAGAGGACATAGGCGGCTGCAACTGCTAGCGGGTGAAGACACCAAAATATCCCGCAACATTCCACTCAGTCCTCTCTGTATAGGGCGGGCCGGTTCAACATATCAGGCAATCACGCCAACTGTCTGTTAGCGAAAAATTCCGGCCCATAGCTTTTAAGAGCGCCAGTTCGTAGTAAAAGAGCGTTGATTTAAAAACTTCAAAACCCACTCTGCGGTGCCGCAAAGTAAATTTCAGCAAAACAGGCGCCCTTAGCAGTGGAGGACGCCCCAACAGGCCAGAAACGACGTCCTTAAGCGGCAAGTTTTAAAAGGTCCATTTAGAGGATGGGGATGACTCGGCCCCAAGCCTGTTCCTGCCACAGCCACTGCTAAAAACACCTGTCGGCGGACTGCCGCGCTGACAAACCCGTAAAAAGACGCGGCCCGATGTCTGACACCCATACGGAGCGTCCGCCACAGGTCACAGACGCCAAGGACTGCTTCCGGCCCATATCCGTGCATTTGGAGACTTGGCTGTTCCGTCCTTGTAATCTGTAATAGGAAGTATATCAGAAGAAATAAGGTATGGCAAGATGTGTAAGCTAAAAAATGGACCTTTGTTTTGTGAGATTGAGATAAATAGGACCCCGCCCCGGCCCCCCTTGGCCCCCTCATGGGGGGTGGGTAGGGTGGTAGGGGGGGTCAGGTAAATAGGCGAAAGGATTAAAAAGTTTAATCCTATTGAAGCACTGGTACTCGGTGCGACTACTAACCACTAATGGAGTTTTATTATGACAAATAATGTTGTTTCGCAAACTGCTGTTTCCAAGATGACCGCTAAGGCATGGATGTTTGAAGTTGAGCCCACCACATATAAAAAGACCGACAAGGCCCAGTCACTCGCTGATGGTATGCTCAAAAAGGTATGCAGTCTTACCAGCACGATCGAAGACAAACTTCGCCCTGTGGTTGTCGACGCTGTTAAGTCAATTTGGGACGGTAACGGCACGGCGGAAGGCTCTGCCTATCCCCTGCTCGCTTTGTTGAATCCTGAGGGCGATTACACCCTGACCCGCTGGGCTTCTATGGTTAAGGCCTTTGCGGTTCGCTGTGGCGTGCGATTCACCACCGACAAAGACGGTCGACAGGTTCCTTATTTAATGAAGGTGCCTGCTGGTGTTGATACCTGGGAAAAGATGAAACAGTACATCGATTCGCTGGTGTTCGATGAAAACACCGTCAAGTCCGCTAAGACGCGCAAGGCCGAAAAAGATCAGGCCGATAAGGATGAGGCTGATAAATGGCTCGCTAACGGTGGTCGCGACGCGGCTATCTGTGCCCTCGTCAACATGAGCAATAGGACTAAAAAGCCCTGCCCCGATATGGCGCAATTTTTCCTGCACGTGGCGTGCAATTTTGAATTGGTGGAGCAGACATTAGCCGAGGCGCTCAAAGAGGGTAAACTCAGCACAGACTTACCCGCCTGTGCGATGAAACCCAAAAAGGATAAAAAAGCGTAATCGCTAATCTGCCGAGCCCTAGGGATTGTTCCCTAGGGCTTAATTTTTTAACCTGTATTAGGACTAGGCTAGCCTAGTCCTAATAATTTTTTATGCGCAAAAAATGAAGTTAAAGTATTACTTTAAGTTGTGTAATGTTGTCCTTCCGAAATTTTCAAATTTCACCTATCACGGTAACGACGATCGAAAATTAAGGGTAAACCCGTACTTTTTAAGTGCCACGGTGGGTTGCCAAGGTGGGGAAAATTGTAAAAATTTCCATGGCACAATCCGTCCTTATAAATCAATAACTTAACTAAAAGTGCCACGGTGCCACGGAAAATGTTTTGAATTTTTATATTTTCGTCGTTTTTTTACTCTGTCCTACTACGATTTGCCATGTATATAAATCTATTTTTAAGAGATAGTAATTAAAAAAACCGTGGCAGTGTGGCACATTTAAGAAAAACAAGGACTTAGCCACTGTTTTTTTACAATTTTTACAATTCGTTTCGTGGCACAATTTTTCTCTTTCCGTGGCACACCAAGGGTAAACCCTAGGACGAAGCTGTCGTAGGATGTCGTTTCTAATTTATAGATATGAAGCACTATATTTAGACTACGTTTCCGCTACAACTCTTCGTTTCTTGTATATCGTGACGATGTAATGCGTTTCCCCTACGTTTTGGATACAGTGCCACGTTTCTGCTTTATTAACACGATGTAATATGTTTGACCTATGTTTTGGCTATAACTTACCGATGTACTATGTTTAGACTACGTTTGCGCTATAGCCTGTATATATTTACACACGATTACACAAACACCTATATAATAGATTTCGAACCCTATAGGAGGACTGCGATGGCAAAAAATGATAAAAAATTATGTGATATCGAACCTGTGAAGCTTTACCCAATAGAACTTCTTGACCTTGCTGCAGAGTGGCACATACGCAAGTCTAAGAATGTGTGTACGCATCTTTGGGTAGGCGCGATCAACAGAATGATAAGAGAGAGTATGGACATCAATGGGAACATTTGTTTGCATCCTGCGGATATTCCAAAGAAGTTTGCGTACTGCTTCAGCACATGGCTTATTGAAGACGGACTTGTCGCAGACCTTCTCCATTACCGAATGGACTGCATCGAAATCTGCCACTATAGCGAGGAAATTGCCAAAGCTGTGGCCTCTGACGCAAATAACACGCTGGAAGTGCTGTGCTTGGCAGTTGGATCGGACTTAGAACTTAGCGCTGTGACTAATCGAGTGTTTAAGCATTTTAAGTCGTTGCATACGAACACGGTTACTTATAAAGCTCCAAAGCGAGCGGAGATAAGCGACGTGGTGATGACTGTTTGGGAGGCCTGCACACTTGCCACTGAAATGAAGGAAAGACAGAGGAGCCAAGTATGAGCAAGAAACTATGGATATATAAGGACGGCGTTTCAGAAAAACGGGTGGCACCCATAGAGCGCCTCGACGATATACCTGCTTTTGTCCTTGCGCCTGATGAGCTGGTTTATTTCTTTTTGTCAGACACCATCATAAAAACCGGCGACGAAAACGACGATCTGTCTGTTCAGCAAGTGGCACTGTGGGCAGATGCCGTTTTCTATTATGCGAAGGATCACATAAAGGACGATGGCTCCGTGCCTCTGGATATAAAAGAGCTTATGGATAAATATGCATGGTCGGTGGCCTACGATATGTGCGACAGCAAGATCGCGTGCATCTTCTTCGAGTCCTTATATCGGGTAGCCTACGACAAGTATTGCGACAGAGATTATCTGAAGAGTGCATTTTCCAGTTACGTGAGTGAAACAGCGGATGGCAAGCTGTTGCTGATGCGCCTGACGAGTTTCCCTTGGGTGCAGTTTGACGAGGTTTGGCTGCAGGTGTTGGATGCCTTTGGCTGTGCCGACACACTCGAGTCGCCGAGCAAGGTGCCAAAGCCCAAAAAAGAGGACGTGAGGAAATTGTTCCTTGCGATAAAAGACATGACACAGACTGCCTATGGCATGGGCAGGGGTTAAGGAGACGAGGATGAGTAAGGATTTAGCTGAATTGCCAACCCTGACGCTTACGTATCGTGGGGTGTGCAACTTCCTGCTGAGTGACAAGAACCTGCAGTCGTATGGTGGCAGTGACGATATCCTGTATTGCACGGAGTGCCTATGGGCGCAGGTCATTGCGCAGATTTACTTCGATAAGAAACGAAAGGATAACAGAGTGGATATTCCTGTGAACTCACTCATGCGGCTCTTTCCGGAGAAAGCGTTGTATGTGCTCAGCAATACCAGCTTGGCGCTTGAGCTTCGCAAAAGTATCAGCTGGGGTGCTTGCGAGAGGTTTGGCGATGCGGCGGAGAAGTACGAGGACGAGGCGGATGACTTCTATGATGAGGCGTGGTATCAGATAAGTGAGGTGCCTTCACTGAGACTGGAAGTGTTCGCCGAGCTGTGGCATAACCGAGCGTCGTTTAAGCGGGTGTACGAGCGGGTCAATACGATCGTGGCCATATGGAACGGCAGAAGACGCAATGGCGTGCAGCCCGCTTCGGAAGAAGACATAAGGAAACTGTTCAACATGATTAAAACGGCGACGAGTGTGGCCGGTGAGATGAAACGGAGGGAGGCATGGGCGCAGTGAGAACCGAAAACGCACCGCCATTGGTGCTCGCCGACGAGGTGTACTTGGAGTTTCTGTTATCAGAGGCCAACATGAGTACATACCTGAGATCGTACACGCAGGATGCGATGTTGCAGTTGTGGGTGCACGCTTGTTCGCAGTATATCGCCAGTGCCATGCAGAGAGATGGCAGTATGGCGTTCGACGCTAGGCTGTTTATAGATATGATACCGCGCAGTGTGCTGACTCAGCTGGGGTTTGCCAACGCTGCGTGTGCGCTGGCGAGAGCGTACATTGAAGCTTACGACTGCAGCACGTACTACGATGCCTTTTTTGCCATGCGGAGTCGGCTGATGCGCAGACCCGAGGTGCGCTTTAAAGTGTGGGACAGAATCTTTCCAAACTACACCGTGCCGTACAAAGAGCTGGCTGCTAAGATTAAGGATCAGCTCAAAGAGTGGAAGGACGAGAACGCTTACAACAGACCCATCCCTCGCACAGAGGACGTTACCTTCGTGCTCAGACAGATGTGGCTTGTCTGCAGCACAGCGAGGTGGATGGCAGAAGCGGAAGAAAGATGGAGGAACTAATGATGAGGACGAACACAATAGGCATCGTGCTGGCGGTGCTTTCTTTAATAGCGATGTTTGTCATGCTGTCGTGCGACGAGATGTCGGCCACACTGCTGGTGGCTTCGGGCCTGTGCTCTATTGTCTGCTCAGTAGTGGCGTTGATCTTCGCCGACGGGCATTAGTGTAACTGTATCATGTAAGTGTAACGATACAACATACAAGGACATAAGGATGAATGAGATCAACACAATACCTTTGCCGTTCAACTCACTTGAGCTGATCGACAGTCTGTGGAAGGTGTATAGGCACCTGCTTCCGAGAGGCGGGCCGTATTTCGAGAATGTCAACATGACTGACGGAATCTGCGACGAGTCATCCGACGTGGAAACGTTCGACAAAGCGGTAGGCGAGATATGGTTTGGAGCGCTGACGGGATACCTCGAAGGGCTGCAGGAAACATGGATTCGGTATCACTGGATGACACTGGACGTGAAGCGGATGGGTGTGAATATCTACGACGCGGTGACAACAAACTCATTCGTTTATCTGTCGCTGAGAACTGCGGCGAAAGATAACAGAAAATTTTCCACGATGCTCGAAGCCGTAAGACTTCTGCCTCAGACGTGGCTTGTTGCCACTCAGTGGGTGGATCCGATGATGCCCGACAGCAAGGACGAGGTCTTTGAGAATGTGAGGGAACAGCTGGAGACAGACCGCAGGCCGTGGGTGCCGACAGTCAAAGAGATTGAGTCTATTTATAGACAAACGCTAACGATTAAGGAGATGGTTCATGAGATGGGGCGATCAACAGTTTACTAACGATGGGATTGGGTATGTGGTGAGCCCACCTATCATGCACCTATCACTGGAGGACGAGCTCAAGACTTATATAGCGATGGGCAGGAAGGTGAGGGAGATGTTTCCGCCAAAGGAGATCGCCGGAATAGAGCGGTCGATCTACGCACGGGCGGTGTGCCACTTTGTCCGAGCGAGACAGCAGCACCCGATCAAAGGACGATGCGAGCTGGCGTGTATGTGTCAGAGCGTGCTGTTTGCTTGGATAGATGTCTACCTGAACGGTGTCACACTGCCGATTTTGGATCAGAGTGGGCGGTTCGATGAGCTGGCTTTTATGGACGTGGAGCTAACGATGGAACTGCTGGACTTGCTTCCGCTTCGATGGGTGAGCGCCTGCTGCCCTACGGACATGGACAAAGACTTGCTGTTTGACTGGGTGTACGCCAACTGCATGGGCTACGAGCTGGTGGGCCATAGTACAAGAGGACGGATTACTTATGGCCATATGTCGAGACGCCGCGCACGGAATATCGTGGCAAAACTGCTGTGGCTGTATGAGACAGGGCGCGAGGTCTGGTATCAGACAAAGCGCAACAGGACGCCGATCGGCGAGGCTGTGCGTGGGGTGCCGACAAATTGGAGGACATTTATATGACGTTTTTTGCACAGGCGACGACGAACGATCCGCTGGATATGCAGGCGGACGAACGCTACTTTAAAAGTAAGAGACACCGAGACGCTTGGGTGGAGGAGTACAAGGTTCAAGAGGCGCTCACACGGATCAAAATTGCCAACTCCGTCCTGCTGACGATACAAAGATTGGACAAGAACTCTTTCATGGAGCGGTTCAAGAGTATCGCTGTGCACTCGGTCGACTGGTACCTGATGAATGAGCACGACGGCTTCATGGATATTAAGGCCATGCTTGAGGCCGCGACGGTGCACCGAGTAATTGCGCTGTCTCCGGAGTGCATAGTGATGTCTGTCACCGACCTCGTCTGTGCCTTGCGGACAAACATACGGGTGGCTATGGAGACGACAGCGGCTCACGACTGGATCAACGCGTTCAACGTACGAGCGTTTGTGTACGACGCTTACAAACAGCTGGCGAACGAGTATCCCAACTCGAAAAATCCGTTGGTCTTCAATAACTATACGTTACACGACGCGCTCAAGGTGTTCTCTTTGTGGGCAGCGGTCGAGCTGGGAGGCAAGAGGCAGTACACCTTGCCGGGACTCGCTGCTGACGGGTTTCTCTTTCATTACAAGATGTACGAGGAATACCGCAAGGACTACGAGGAGGCGCTTGAGAACTGGAGGAAGGAATGAACAAGGAAGATCTAAGCATTAAGCAAACCTTCGGGACGATCGATCCCGTGAAGGTTGCCGTGGGGTGCTTTCGGATTAAGCACAGTTATGCTCAGAATGAGCTTGAGGACGTCCTGAGCATCTTGGCTCATGCCGTGGTGAAACACCTCATGGATCACAGTATGGTGATGAAAGAGTCCGAATCTATCGACGTTGATGAGTTTTTGACTACGTTGTCGTCTACTGTGTTTTCCCATTGCGAGTCGGAGATGGGGCACCTTTTTGGAAACCGCAATAACTACATAACGCTTTATTTGAACAGCTACGCACCTGTTCGATGGGCGTTAGGCTTAGAAATATGGCGAGTGCTGACAGGACAGAGAGTGCTTTACAACACTACATTCAATAAGTTCAGCATGTTGCAGGCCATTGACAGTGTCTACACACGAGCTGAAGAACTGTGGCGATACGTGTTTAAGGGGACGCGCAGAGAGGGAGAGCCCTTATCAAAGGACTACGTAAAACGGATTGTTGAGCAGTTCCTTTACTTTGGAGCGCTTATGCAAAACTTAGGTTGGAGGGGATGATGCGGTTGGAAGGACGAGGCTACGGGTTCTTTGATAAGACCATAACGATCGACGCCTGGGATGTGCTGAAAGCTTCTGTGGACGAGTTTCAGTACGACATAGGACACGGCAACAACTACCTGTGCTCTGAGGACTTGGCTAGGTATTTTGCAGCGGCTGTGTGGATGGCGGTGTATAAGGCTAGGAGCATCAAAGGATGGGACTGGGAAAAGACAGCTCATACAAGGCTGTTTGTTCAGTACTACACCGAGATCGTTGCGTTTGAGTCGCTGTATTACTACAGCACGCTGGGGGTTCACGGGGACGGAATAAAGTCGAAGTTCGCCAAGTCGTCAATTAAGGACATCGCTGTGTTGGCATCAACAGAATGGCGCTGCCAACGGTATGTGTTCGAAAACTCGGCGTTCGACGAGTGGAACTGCACAGCGGAAGAGCTAGCAGAGATGTTCCATAGGCGTAGCGTTGGTCTTTACGTTTGTAGGGACAATAGCCCTCACTGCATAATTGAGCTGGCTAATCACTACAGCTGGCTGAATAGCGATGTGTTCACACAAGAACTTATCGAACAGTTTGGTTTTGTCGCGTGCTCAATGCTGAGCAGCTGGGAAAGAAGGGATATGGGAGGGAATCTATTTTGAAGACACCTATCATGCACCTATCACAGAGGGATCCGAGGCGGCTGATTAATATCAGCAATTGGACGTATCGGGAAATCAGCGCGTGCCCGCGGTATGTGTTGATAAATCTGTTTAATGCGGCAATGGAGGAACACCTCAAACGGGAGCGGGCGGATGCGTCAAGGATGCAGTGCATCGACTTTAAGGGTTTTGTGCACCTTGTGTGCTGCAAGATGCTGTACCACGTCTTGACACAGCAGGGGGTACGGATGTTCGAAACAACGGACGATATGCTGATGTTTATCCGAGAAATGGCCAGACGGGCTGACGTGCAGGAAACCATTGCGCATTACGCGCAGACAAACATCAACGAGTATGTTGTTGTGTCCATAGTAAGAAGGTGCTATGGCTCAGACTTTATTAATAAGAACATAGGAGAGGTTATGAAAAACATCGAACTACTACTGACAGGGTGGGCGAGGCTGGGAAACAACTTTGAAACTTTGAAAGACAGTCACTATTGGAGGGCAAAATGACATGGCAAGTAAATACACGATGCCGTGTTCGGCTAAGGCCGAATTTATTTTCTTTTTATCTTGTAAGTGTAATACAAAGACGCGGGAAGAAGACATGAAAAACGCAAAAACGACTACGACGATCACAGCGATGACGTCATCTTTGACGAAATCAGTCGCCATGGCGAAGCGAGCGCTTGGCGATGTGCAGCTGTCCGTCGTTGAGATCGACAACAAGACTTATGCGCAGCTAATCACACAAGAGGACGGTGAGGGCCCGCATTACCAGGAGTTCTTTCGACTGAAAGAACTGGTTGATAAGGACGAGGAACGGCTGGACATTCGGGTGGAGACACTCTACGCCGATGGCCATAAACGAATCACTCGTTTGCATTTTGGAAACTACCCCATTTAGGAGGACTTATGTCCAACAATTTATCAGCACAACGTAACTACGTTGTCATCAGCAAGACTTATGAAAGCGGAACGCCGCTTTATCAATACACCGTTTGGTCGAGAGAGACCGGAACCGTTGTCATGCGGGGCTTCGAGATCTACACCGATCCTGAACTATGCGCGAGGGATGCGCAGGAAGCGCTGGACTTAGTGGAGTCCGGAGCGTTCGACAATGATGCGCCGAGCCAATTCTGCGTCGGCAGTTTGTTCTACACACAAGACTATGGGTGCTGAGATGACGGTCATTCTAATTGTGTTCGCCGTTTTGCTGTTCATCTTCATGGTGTCGGTGACGTTCTGTTTATTCAGTCTGGCACAGCAGTGTGATGAGCTGAGAGAGCAGCTGACTACCGTGGAGACAAAGGCTTCGATAACGAAGGCGAAAGCTTCAGACATGGCGTTGGCCATTAAGCAGCACGAGCAAAACATCGAGCGAATCAAGAAGGAGTTAAGACGATGAGGGAACTTTTAGAAATTGTGAACACCGTTCTGCCGATTGTGCTGGTGTTTCTGGTGCTGTACTTCGTCCATCTGCTTAACAAAACAGTTATGGAAATCATGGACGAGATCAGCGGTATCTATAAGGAACTGGCTGATGCGTACAAGGTGATCGGCAATGTCACTGTGCATATTCACGCCTTGGAAAGGGTGGTCTACGGATCGGAGAAAAAAGATGCTGGGAATAAGAAGAGCGGGCACGACGATATCGTCGATGTTTAGAGAGTGCCTGAAAGAAAAGAGCACCGAGTGGGCAGAGGTAAAGCTGGCTTGTTGTGCGAAGCACTTTACGAAGTCCACTGAGATGCTCATCAAGAAGTATAGCGTCTTGCTTAACGACAAGCTGACGATCGAGGAGGTGAACCTGCTTCACATGATCGCCGGCCATGCGCATGAAGCGGACGAAGGAAAGCCGATTGGCAACACGGTGATGACGTTGGTCAACGCTAACTTAAAAGCTGTGGAGTCGATCAGGAAGAAGCTAAGCCCGATGGGTAGACGAGAAGCTGAGGTCGGGCTGTTTTTGTTAGAGCTTGCTGATATGCAGGCGGCCATTAAAGAGAAGGAGGGCGTATGCCTTGGGTAAAAAACTACAAAGAGGTGGCTCGGTATTCCGATTCATACAAAGGAGACGACATGATTGTCTGTCTCTGCGAGTTTGATATGCCGGAGAACTTAACTCGGATCAGACGGACAGCACGAAGCCGTTATGACTTGCTGAATGACTACCTCAAGACGATCGCTGCGGTGAAGTCACTTTTCGCAGAGCATGAGCTGGCAAAGGGCGACTTGAGGCTGGCGGTGCAGGTCATGGTACTGAGCCGAAGAATCATCAGCGAGTTTAACGGATACAGGAACACGCTTGTTGATTGCTTGTCTACGGTGACAAAGATTCTGGATAACGAGTGCTCCGATCTGAAGCGCTGCTGCATCTATGTAGGAAGCAAGGACAAGTTCGATCAGATGACAAAGAGCTTTCGTGAGATCGCTTCGTTTATGCCCAATGAAACAAGCAATTTTATCTTTGGGAACAGCAGCCAAAATAAGCTCGACGATGTCAGGAGGCATAGACCTGTCGGACTGTTCGCCACTCAGGTGGACGCCTACATGAACCGTCTGACTCAGATTGAAGAGTACTGTGTTCCGCTTCGCGACACGTACGCGTTGCTTAGTGATTTCTGTGAGAAGGAAAACAATTATGCCTACAACTTCTAGTTTAAATGTTTTGTTTGGAAAGAAGCCTGTCCGTATGGAACGGGCGGTGCTGGACGCTTTGGATATCCAAGCCAAGGTGTTCACCGGATCGAAGTCAGTCGGCGACGGACTGGTTCGCATGGTGGCTTACATGAAGAACCTTCAGCTTGATCTGCTCAGGCTATACACCTCATCGGTTAAGAAGATGAACGCCGATGAGAAGGACAAAGAGATGCTGATCCGACTGATTGAGCGGCTCATGGAGAACTTCAACCAAGCGTTGAGCGTCGCGCTGGCAGGTGCCATGCGGTTGTCGTTGGATAACTCCGAGGACAGTATGTACCGAAAGATCAACGGCGTGACTGACCTGCAGCAGGACTTGGACTTGCTGATCCTTGAGATCGCTAAGTACAAGCAGTCGATCTTGGACGATCCGCAAGCGGCGATGAAGTTCTCGCCTGTGCTGGGCAGGGCAAGCAAGGTGCTGGGGCAGTACCCCGAGGTGCTGGGTTACCTGAACAGTATCCGATCGGCGCGGTACTCGGACTATAGCGACTACGGAGACGACCTCACGGATGAGGTGATCCATTATGTCAATGGGATTGATTCGGCCAGAGAAATTGTTCAGGCCATCAGCGGTGAGTACAGCGAGGTAGGCATTGAAGAGTTGATGAACCGAATTAACTCGGATGTTGACTGGTATCGCAACAACGACACGAGACAGTTCGTGCCGAGTGACCAACAAGAAAAGGAGGATGACAATGGGAGTCAGCCTCAAGAATGATACAAGTCTCGATGATTATCTTGACTTCGAGCTATTTGATAGAGACAAGTCAGGGTGCGTCTGGTACGGCGACCAAGCAGTGGCGTTCGTAGCGACGGACAACCAAGTGCACTTTCTTCTGCCGACGCCTCTGCTTGAGGAGTTCCCTTACTACTCCTTGAGTTATGGCGGTCTGGCTGCGGTGTACGCACTGGGTAACGAAGAGTTGTTCCTGCTGATTAAGCACTGGCGCCATAAGATCTTCGGCGGGCCTATTTCCGATGAGGAATTGGCGCGGGCTAAAGCGTTGGAAGCTAATGTTTTGAAGCCCGGGCTTTCAGCGATCGGGGATACCGACGAGATTAGGAGCGAGTCACGCTTTGAGATCGACAGTCTGTCTTATATCCGCCGATGCACCCAAGGACTGAAGGTCTGTATCCGACAGGACGGAGTGGAAGCCAAGCGAATGTTCGACATGGAAGAATGTAAGCGGTTGGTGAGCTCTAAGAAAACGTCGACTTTCCATTGTAGAGAAGGGCTGAGTTTCGGATCACTGCGTTGGTACTTGGAGGACACCAACCAGAAAGAGTTCCTGATTTACCGTGCGTTCTCGACGAACATTTGCACGAACTCTAAGTATGTTTTGGGGTTTTCCGACAAGTCTCTGATCCGAGGCAATTCCGAGAATAGGATCAATAAGCCGCGATTTTTGTGCCGCGTAGAGAACCGCGAGTGTAGAGGAGAGGTTTTCCAGCTGGCGGACATGGACGGTATTAAGAAGACGTGGGTTCTTCCGACTAACACAGTATCTCTTATGCCTGCTGAGGCTTGGAGCAACGCTGCCTGTATTGCCGGCATGGACGATGTGAGAAAAGGTTGGGATGCCGATGACGGTGGGTTCAAAGATCCGATCGACTTCCTTAACGAGACTTGCATCGCCTGCTGTGACAACGTGACCGTCGATCAGCTTGAAGGTTTAGTCATGGTGGCGGCAGCGCTTGAAGCCGGCCGTACAGGCGACCAAAGAGACCAGATCATTAAGGTCGTCAACCCTGTGTTCGATGTTCTGCTCAATGACATGGACTTAAGAGAGGCCATCATCAAACTGCAGGACGAGTGCCCGGGGATGGATAAACGATGGCATGACCCTGACGTTGTTCATCCGAGGCTTAACGACAAGACGTTCAACCAAGATCGCAGGTTGGCATCGAGGTTCGCTGTTGAGTTCACCGCTGACGGATATTACGGCTATCCGCTGAGATCGGCTATGCGGTCGTTCTGGAGAAAGAGTGCACGGCTTGCGCACTATCCGATTGATAAGGAGTTCTGATGAACGTGTTTTTTAAGGAGTCACCTTATATAAGGATGACGTACAAATCTAACCACGCTGAAGCCCTATTTGGGCACTTGGTGTCCGATGGGACATTGGAAGCGCTCGGGTATTTATATGAGACGCCTGAAGGAAAATGGCTGGCTCATTTCCATAACCCGGAGTTTGAGCGCGAATTTGAAACAAGAGACGAGGCTGCGAACATCCTCGTGATTTTATCCACGCAACGGTCGAACGACTTGTTGTTTTTACCTAACCACAACTAGGAGCATATTATGCGATTCTCTGATTTAAAGTCCACGATTCTTGCCCAATTCTTGGTCCCGAAGGGCAACACGGTAGTGCCGTTCATTGAAGGCAAACCCGGTGGCGGTAAGTCCGCTTGCGCCCGTGAGATCGCCCAAGCACTGCAGGAAAAGATGAAGATTAAGGACGAGCAGATTGTGGAGTTCAATCCGTCTCTGCGTGATCCGGTCGACGTGCTGGGGATTCCGTTCAAGCACGTGTCGGGCACACACAATGAGTGGCTTCCGCCTGCTGAGTTCTATAACTTGCGCATGGGCGTTGGGCCGGCCATCCTAATTATTGAGGAATTATCGGACGCTCAGATGAGCATGCAGAATCCGATGTGCCGAATCATTCTTGACCGATTCGCAGGCAGTCTGCAGTTGACCGACCAGTTGTTCATTATTGCTACGGGCAACCGAGTGGAAGACCGATCGGGCGCCAACCGCCTGAGTACGAAGCTTGGCAATCGTCTCCGTTGTCTGCCGTTTGAAGAGGACTTGGATGACTGGGTGGCATGGGCTAAGCGCAGTAAGATCAACGACGTGTTGATTAAGTTCCTGCAGTTCCAGCCTAACCTGTTGTCTGACTTTGACCCGAAGCGTAAGACGAACCCCACGCCTCGTGCATGGGAGAAGGTGTCGTACATTCCTGAGTTTGAAAACGATAAAGATGGCTTGCTGTTCTATCAGCACGCAGCGGGTGACGTCGGTGAAGGCGCGGCCACAGCTTATTGTGGATTCCGAAAGATTTATTTGAGCCTTCCGGACTTCACGGAGCTGATGAAAGCACCGAAGACTTATAAAGTTCCGACGGATCAGTCAGTGCTGTGGGCAACGGTGATGAAGCTCACGACGATTGTCGCTGAGAAGAAGACGACACAGAAACAAGCCAATGCCATTTTTGAATACTTGTTGCGTGTCGCACCTGAGATGCAAGCCATGGCCGTCCGTGAAATCATGAGCGGGGCTGGCAAGCTTAAGCTGATGTCCAGCGACTTGTTCTTGAAACTGAGCGCTAACTTGAGCGCAGGACTTTGATTTTTTGATATACTTATCTTGGAAGTGTAATCGTGTGTAAGCGATTACACTTTCACGTACCTTTACCATGAAAGTGTAATACTTTCGGAGTTAATTATGAAACGAGTTTATTCCTACAAGCCGTCGCAATTTGTTGACGGTTCCGCTTACGCCAACGTCAAATTGTCCTTGATTCAATATATCGTGTGTAAGAACGCAGGGACTGCTTATCCGTCCAGTGACACGCAGTGGCATGAACTGGGTGAAGGCTTCTGGACATGGGAGCAGACCAACAATTCCTTGGATGTGAATACGCCTGTCGAAGAACGCCATGACTTATTCACTTGTGAAAACAGCCAAACCAATCCTGAGCTGAAAGCGTCGATCATCAAAGACCCGCAGAAGGGTAACTACAGAGGCTATCTGTACAACCAAAAGGACAGCAAGCTGACGTTTGTTCGCACGTTCGAGATGGATCAATTGGAGGACGCCAAGAACACGCTTCGTGTGTTGGTTGCCATCAACAAAGACAAGAACGATGAGGAGTAATCATGGGGTACTGGAGCAATCTATGGAACGCGTTCCTAGGACGCAAAGCACCTATCACACCTATCATAGCCACAATGAAGGCGGAGCTGCCTGAGCCGAAACCAGTGGAAGAACCGCCGAAAAAAGAGGAACCAAAACTTGTTAACAAAGTTGTTAACAAAAAGCATCGCGGCAACACGTCGCCTCGCTCGCTTAAAACAAGGATCAACTACTCGCGATTGAAGAAATCACCGTTGACCATCATGCAGCGTCAAATGCTTGGGGATACCTACAACACGTTGTCCACCGATCCGAAGGACTTAGCCAGTGTGTGCGACGTGCCGTTCCACAACGCGCAGTACGCCGCTCGTGTGCTGTCGTTCGATCCGAAGTGGAGCAAAACGGTTGAGCTCAGTCAATACATGAGCACGGATGACTTGGCCATGTGCTACTCACTGTATCGAAAGTGCGGGGACACGATGCCTGTCGAGGCTGTGTTCGGTCTTGACATCGGTACGCTGAAACCGCTCTTTGACAAGATGACCGATGCTGAGAAGCGCCAAGCGGAGCATTACATCACGTTTAGCTTTGTCGGCAGAGGAAGGTCTGTTAAGGACTACCTGCGGTCGCTTGGAAAGGAAAAGCGGGCACGTCTTTTGACGATGTTCCGAAAGATGGTTGCGCCTGGGTTGGCAGGCAACATTTGGTCTTATCTTGAAAAGGCGGCGGGGACAGACGTCATTGCTATTTTGATGCGTTACTACATCAACTTGGTGGAATTGGAAAATGAAAGCGCTTAACAACATTAGCAAGGCGAAGATGCGGCTCGGATTGTTGGAGCCGTTCTTTGCAACGATCCTTATGAAGTATCCGCTGAAAGCGTGTGAGGACATCCCGATCGCGGCGGTGACTCCGACAGGACAAATTCTCTACAACCCGAAAGGCACGGACAAGTTATCGGTGGATGAGTGTGTGTTTGTTCTTTGTCACGAGATTCTTCACGTGGTGTATATGCACGCGCTTCGTCGAGGCGACAGAGATCACTTCCTGTACAACATCGCGACGGACGCGGTAATTAATGAAACACTCATCAAACTGGGTGTTGGTCGGTTCATTCCGGGGTGTGTCCGTTGGCCGCACGCTGAGACGATGACTTCAGAACAAGTCTACGAGCAGATGAAACAGACTGCTCAGGAGATGCCGTCAGGACAGATGGACTTGGTGTGTTCCGGCGACGACTCTATGAGTAAGGAACAAAAGGAGAAACTCTCAGAGGATGCCGGCGGAAACGATCCACTGGAAAAAGTAAGAAAGAAGTACGGTAAACGCCTTTCTGAATCCGAAAAGAAGATGGCTGAGACACAGGCCAAGATGAACGTCGCCGAGGCGGTCAGCATGGAGCGTATGCGCAACAAGCACATGGGCAACGCCAAGGGTGAGTTCTTCCGCAGACTGGATGAGTACATCATGACTCGGAAGCTGCCGTGGTACGAGTACCTGTCCAAGTTCATGACGGGCTTTGTCAACCAAGGCGAGAGCTGGCGACGTCCGAACCGACGGTTCTCCGAGGTGTATCTGCCGACGACGGACAGACTGCCTGCCATGGGCAAGCTGGTGGTCGGCATCGACACATCAGGATCAATCGGGGATAAAGAGCTGGCATGTTTTGGCAAGCATCTGTTTGATGTGATCGAGGACTGCAGACCGGAGTCCATCACGGTCTTGTGGTGTGACAGCGAGATCGCAGGCGTGGACGAGCACAGCTTAGATGATTCGCCGTTCCCGTTGGAGCCGAAAGGCGGTGGCGGAACAGATATGCGGGAGATCACGAAGTGGTGCGTGGATAACGCGCCGGACGCGGACGCCTGTGTGATTTTCACGGACGGCTACACGCCTTATCCCGAGGAAGGTGAGGAAGCGGTTCCCACACTTTGGGTGATAACGGGCGAGCCGTATCAAGTTCCTGATTACATCACGCACGTTGAATTCGAAATCGATCAGGAGAAGTAATGTACACAATCGACTTTGAAACCTATTACGACAAGCTGTTCAGTTTGTCGAAGCTGACCACGGAACAATATATCCGTGATGAGCGGTTCGAAGTCATCGGCGTGGCCGTCAAGCACAACGACGGCCCGACCGTTTTCCATGCGGCTGATCCTGCCGACTGGAAGACTTCGATACAACAAGCGCTTAATCAATACCACTTCGAGAACGAGGTGGTGATCGCGCACAACGCTGTGTTCGACATGGCGATTCTTAACTGGCACTTTGGCATCAAGCCGAAATTCATTGTGGACACGTTATCCATGGCCAGACCGTTGACCATGATGACGGTGGGCGGATCGCTCCGTGCATTGTCTGAGCTGTTCAATATCGGTCACAAAGGCACGGCAGTTTACGACATGCTTGGAAAACACCGCACGGATATGACCGATGAGGATATCAAGGACTATGGCGAGTACTGCAAGCTGGACGTGGACTTGACCTACCAGTTGTTCCATAAGCTCAAGGCGTACTCCACACCGAGCGAGATGTTCGTCATTGACTGCCTGATGCGAATGTTCACCGAGCCTGTGCTGGTGCTTGACAAGGACTTGCTCAGAAAGCATCTGGAGACGGTGCGGAACCGTAACCGTAACCTGTTGAAAGAGACAGGACTGGAAAGCCGAGACGACCTGATGAGTAATCCGAAGTTCGCCGAGCTCCTGAAGTCCATGGGTGTGACGCCGCCGATGAAAGTCAGCGAGCGCACAGGCAAGGAGACCTATGCGTTCTCGAAGAAAGACTTGGAGTTCACGGCATTGCTGGAGCACCCTGATCCCAAGGTTCAGGCTTTGGTGGCGGCGCGTCTTGGGTTGAAATCCACGATTGAGGAAACTCGTACGCAAACCTTCCTCGGCATCGCCGAAAGAGGCAATTTGCCGATCATGCTTAACTACTATGGCGGGCATACTGGCCGGGCGTCTGGTGGCGAGGCCAGTAATCTCCAAAATCTTCCGAGAGGCGGAGCGTTGCGTAAGGCCATGCGTGCGCCTGCAGGCTACTGCCTCTGTGTGTCTGACTCGTCACAGATTGAAGCCCGTACGTTGGCATGGTTTGCAGGACAGACGGACTTGGTTGATGAGTTTAAGCACGGCGTGGACGTGTACAGCTCGTTCGCTACGACGGTTTACGGCTACCAAGTGACGAAGAAAGAGCATCCGGTGGAACGCCACGTGGGCAAGACCTGTCTCGCTGGCAACACACTGGTGCTGACTGACAAGGGCTACAAGCTGATTACGGATGTCACTGAGAAAGACCGACTATGGGATGGCTTTGACTGGGTGAAGCACGAAGGTGTCGTGCCCATGGGAGAGAAGAAAGTGGTTCAATTCGCAGGACTTAGTGCGACGAAAGATCACATGATTTTCACGGGCTACGACACATGGGTAGAGTGGCAGCAGTTTATTGAGGACAAGGACGTGAGAAAGAAGGCGCTCAATTCGGCGAATCTGCCTGTTGAAGCGTTCGCACTTCAGCCGTGGCTGAGAAAGCGCCGTCTGTGGACACAGACTTTCACAGAACCTGTTTACGACATTGCCAACGCAGGGCCGAGACATCGGTTCACTGTGTTGACAGACAGAGGCCCGCTGATCGTCCACAACTGCATCCTTGGCTTGGGCTATGGCACCGGAGCGAACAAGCTCCAGCATGCTTTGGCCACGTCGAACCCAAAGGTGGAACTCGACGATGCAGAAGCCAAGCGCATTGTGTCGCTTTACCGTAAGCGCTACGCGTGCATCCCCAGACTGTGGCAAGCAGGCGACTACTTGTTGCAGGCCCTGTACGAAGGCTACGAAGCCAAGCTGGGTGTAGGCGTGCAGCTGACCGCCAAAGACAACAAGATCCAATTGCCGAACGGCATGTTTATCAACTACAACAACTTAACCAAACGGGAGAACCCGTTCAACGGGAAGGTGGAGTTCTGCTACTACAACAAGAAACTTCCCAAGGGCATCTATGGAGCGAAGGTAGTTGAAAATGTCGTGCAGGCACTGGCTCGCATCGTCGTGTTTGACCAGATGGTTGTCATTGACCGTTGGCTCAGACAGAAGACGGCCGCCGATGGCATCACACGACGGGTTGTGCTGACAGTTCACGACGAAGTGGTTGTCTGCGTGCCCGACAACGAGAAGGAGGAGACGTTGAAGTTCATGATGGACACGATGAAAGTGCCGCCGCCATGGGCCAGCTCGCTTCCTGTCTCGTGTGACGGCGACATCGGTTATACCTATGGAGATGCTAAGTAATACAGGGTGTGTAACATTATGTAGTGCGCTGTATACTATATACACTCAACTACAAAGGAAATGTTATGGACATCCACGCATTGCCGACTGATGAACAGCTTGCAGAAGCTAGAAAGTTCCTTTTAGACCCCAAGTACCACAAGAGCAGATTGAAGATTCTTGACGAAGCGATCGCATCGAAGCGCGAGAGCAGGACGTTGTTCCGTGGCAAGACGATGGTTTTGAATTTACTTTTGAACCTCGCTGAAACTTATCCCGAACAGTACAAGGACTTCAGAGCTTCGGTCATTAAGGAGTTTAAAAATACGAACACAGCTGATGTGTCAGCGCAGTTAGGCGCAAGACGCAGAGTTGTGAGTGACGCTGTGAAGCGTTCGCGGGATCGCCAACGGTTGGTCCGAGCGATCCTTGCGTACGAGCTCAATCGCGCGCCAACTCGTGAAGAGTTGAGAGAACGTGTTGGTCGATACCAACGGGAGTGGGCCAAGCGGGCAGCCGAGGAGCTGCTCCTTGATCCTCAGATCAATCAAGTTCAACAACGACGAGCGGTGTACGACACGATCACAGAAGAGCTGCAGGCTGAAGTCAGACGACTGAAAGAGGAAAGAAATGCAGCAAAACGTATGCTGGAGTCCGGCGATACTAAATAGTTTCGCCACGTGCCCGCAGCGGTTTTACAGGACGCAGGTGCTATGCGACACGAAGAACCTGCCGTCTGCCGCTGCGGATTACAGCAACCAGTTCCACGAGCTGTTGGGGCAGGCGCTGGTAGGAAACCCTTTCCCAAAGCGCTTTGCTAGATTCCAACGGGTGGTGGATATTGTTCGGGGTCTTCCCGGCAAACATTTGGTTTGCAAAACCCTGTGTGTTGACAGGCAAATGAAGCCCTGTTCTCTTGATAAAGCTTGGGTCAAAACCACGATAGATTGTGTGGTTGCCAACGGGCGAGAAGCCGTGTTATTCTTCTGGAAAACAGGCCAAAAAGAACCGAGCGACGCTTCGAAGTTAAGCGCCGCGATTTACTTTTGCCTGAACCATGAAAGTGTAACGATACACGTTCGAACCTTTTGGCTCAGAGCGGGTGTTGTGGAGAAGGAAACCTTCACAAGAGATCAGCTGCCTGAGCTTTGGCGGACGTTCGTTCCGGCTTACAGGCGTTTGCTTGAGGCACATGAGACAGGCGTGTGGAAAGCCACGCCCTGCGGTTTCTGCAAGAAATACTGTGAAGTAAAAGATTGCCGTTTCAACGGTGTGTAGTAGGAGGCCATATGGCTAGAGATTTTTCTAAGTTAAGTGATGAACAGCTATACCGCTTTTTGGAAGAAAACTGTCCTGAAGGTCAACTGTTCGATGCGGTCGACGAGTTGGTTGAGCGCTTTGAGTTTTACAAGATGATCCTCACGGACGTCGCCAATGCCGCAGGCTTGGACTTGGATCAGTTCATTGAGCAGTTCGACGAAGAGCCACTCGAAGACATGGACTTGGAAGACGTTGTTAAGGTTTTCGATAAGGCATGCGGCGGGCGCGCTAAAGAAAAGCTCATCGAAGCCATCCGAAAAATTCGCGGGGAATAAGATGCTGCCGAACATGCTTTTAGCCCCGTCTGCGGCAGAGCACGTTCGGCGTCTGGCCTCCTTCCCGCACAGGGGAGGGGTCAGCCATCCGCTGAATGTTCTGCTTGTCGGATTCGACGAGGGCATTGAAGGGTGGTCAGAAGACTATCCGCAGGACGTCATCTTCACGGTGTCCAAGAAAGAGCTGGAAGGCGCTTCGTGCGTGAAAGCCGAAGGCGCATCCATGCCGTTCGTTGATAACTCATTCGACGTCGTGGTGGTGCAGGGCGTGCTGACTGTGTGGTACCCCGAGTGCTTCCGAGTGCTCAAGCCCAATGGCTGCATGGTGCTGTTTGCCAACGTCAACCATGAAGTGAGAAGCCGTGTGCTGACAAGCGACGGTGCTGACGGAATGGTTAACTCCGCTTACTTCCATATGTGTGCCATGCCGACAGAGCTCGTGCTCAAGCAGCTGGCACTGCTGCCGACGCCTGAGAACACCAAGGTGGGCTGCGCTCCGTTCATCCTTGTCGGGACGAAGGAGGCGTGATGGCAATGACACCGGAAGGACGAGTCAAGCAGGCCGTCCGCAAAGTCCTGCAGGATTATAAGTGTTACTACTTTTTCCCCGTTCAAAACGGAATGGGTCGCACGGGCATCCCAGACATTATTGGCTGTATCCCAACGGTGATTACGCCTGACATGGTTGGCAAGACCATCGGTCAGTTTGTCGCCATTGAGACGAAAGCGCCGGGCAAGCTTCGCAACGTCACCGCTAACCAACGCCGTGAACTCGGAATGGTGGCTGACTCAGGCGGACTTGCTGTTCTCGCTGACAAGGCCGAGACCGTCGACCAAGCGATCAAAGGACGCCCGCTTGTCGGAGAAGTGATTTGGGGTGAGTGATGGATGTACTGGATAAAGTCCAGCAGGACTTAGAGACGATCGCAGAGCTTGCTTTGAAGAATCGTCCGAAAGGTTCCGAGCGTGAGGCAGAAGAGACCGGCTACTGCCTCTATTGCGGAGAGCCTGTAACAAAGGGGAGGAGATGGTGTTCACAGGAATGCCGTAACGACTGGGAACACGAACAGCAAAGGAGAAAACAAAATGGCAAATAAAGGTGGCCCTACGAAAGCAGCTTATGACAAGGCCTACAACAGCCGTCCAAGTCAAGTCAAAAAGCGTATGGCTCGCAATAGAGCGCGTGCAGCATTGATGCGGGAAGGCGTTGTGAAGAAGGGCGATGGTAAGGACGTCGACCATAAAGTTCCCTTGGATCGTGGCGGAAGCAACGCTCGAAGCAACTTAAGAGTGACGTCGCAAAAGAAAAACCGTGGCTGGCGCCGCGGGAAATCAGGATACAACCCCTAATGATTCAAGTTAAACCTTTCCCAGCCAAAAAAGCTTTGGCTGTTTTTGCCCCCAGCGCCAAGGAGATTCTTCATCTTCTGCCGAAGGGCATCGTCCTGAAGGATGATCCGGGGCACGCGGTTGTGGCTGTTCCTCATAGTCCGGAGGTGGTTCATACACTGACCATCAACGGTGTGAAGGACGTGCCCACGCCGCTGTCTACGATCTACACCTTCCCGGGACGGTTCCAGCCGTTCGAGGCGCAGAGGGCGACGGCGGACTTCGCCGCCATGCACGAGCGATGCTTCATCTTGAACTCGATGGGTTTAGGCAAGACGATGACGTCCTTGTGGGCGTTCGACTTCTTGCACTCCATGAAGCTTGTCAATCGTGTCTTGGTTGTCTGCCCGCTGTCAACGATGGAGCGCACTTGGGCTGATGAAGTCTTCAAGTCGTTCCCGCAGTACAAGGTCAATGTGCTTTATGGCACGGCCGAGCGCCGCAAGAAACTGCTCAAAGAAGAAGCGGATGTTTATGTTATCAACACGGACGGCATCGGTATCATCGAGAAAGAGCTTGCCAAGCGGCACGACATTGACCTTGTGATTATCGACGAGGTGGCGTTGTTTAGAAACAAGCGTACCACGCGATGGTCCATTATGAACCGCATCTGCAACAAGCAGACCAAGCGCCGTGTTTGGGGGATGACCGGCTCGCCGACACCCAACCAGCCGACGGACGCTTGGGCGCAGTGCATGCTGGTGGTGCCTGACACGCCGGGCTTGCCGAAGTACTTCAGTCACTTCCAAGCCAAGACGATGTTCAGGGTGAACCAGTTCACGTGGCTGCCGAAGCCTGATGCCGCCGACATTGTTTACCAGACGATGCAGCCGTCCATCCGCTTCTCGTTGGATGACTGTCTTGATCTTCCGCCTCAGACGGTGATGACAAGACAAGTAGAGCTCACGAAAGAGCAGGAGAAAGCGTACAAGGACATGTTTGCCAAGCTGGTGTTTGAGCTGAAAGGCCAGACCGTCAACGCTGTGAGCGAGGCGACAAAGGCCAGCAAGCTTCTGCAGATTTGCTGCGGTGTGGCTTACGACAACAGCGGCGCCGAAGTGCTGCTGCCGATGCAGCCGCGCATTGACGTGCTTAAAGAAATTATTGATGAGAGCGAGGGCAAGGCGATCTGCTTCATTCCGTTCACCGGAGCGTTGAACAGCGTCACGCAGTCCTTGAGAGACTTGGGCATCAGCGCCGAGATCATCGACGGCTCCGTCAGTAAGAGTGAGAGAGATCGCATCTTCGGAACCTTCCAAAACACGAAGGACATCCAAGTGATCGTGGCCAACCCGGCCGCTATGTCTCACGGCTTGACACTGACCGCCGCCACGACGATCGTCTGGTATGGCCCGACGTACAGCAATGAGGTGTACCAACAGGCATGTGCTCGTGTGCGACGGCCCGGCCAGAAGCGGACAACGGTGATCGTGCACCTTGTCAGTTCAAAGCTTGAGCAAGAGATCTACAAACGTCTTGACAAGAAACAATCCTTGCAAGGCACTTTGCTCGATCTTATTGCAAAAGACTCTGAAAATCTTTTATCATAATTACCTTGAAAGTGTAGTACAATGTATATGGTTACACAATGAGGACACCATGAACAAAACACCGAAAGAATTAATCGCGGAATTTATTCGACTTCGCGACGAGATTTCCGAAAAGAAAGCCGAGTACAAGGCGATTGAAGATGCGCTTAAGACTCGCCAAGCGCAAATTCAAGGCGAGCTTCAGCAAGTGATGGGCCAGTTGGGCGTGGATTCGTTAAAGACTCCTGCCGGCACGGCCTATCTGACTGAAAAAGTTAGCGTGCTGACATCTGACAAGCTGGCGTTCTTGGACTACATCCGACAGAACGAAGCTTGGGACTTGTTAGATATACGCGGCTCGAAGACGGCCATTCAAGAGTACATGTTGGAGAACAACAACGTACCGCCGGGCATTGAGCTTTCTCGTTTCCAAGACGTCGGAATCCGACGTTCCTAACCACTAATGGAGTATGCACATCATGACAAATGCAGTGACCACTTTTGAAACTTCTGCTTTACCCGCCTTCTTGCAAAGCCGTCAACAAGCCGCGCATGAAATGAACTCGACGCTTGCGGCGTTGGCCACCGGCTTCCCGACGATCTCCATCAAGGGTAAGGTTTTCGCCTTCGTCCGTGACGGTGAACGTAAGGTGATGACACGCAGCGACGATCCGTCCGCTCCTGTCTCGTCCATACTGGCGATTATCGCTAACGCTTCGGGTGTCGTCAAGTCTTATTACGAAAACGGCTACTCTGAAGGCGCCGAAGACAACAAGCCGACGTGCTTCAGTAACGACGGTGTTCGCCCTGACCCGCAAGTGGAGCACAAGCAATGCGACAACTGCCGCATGTGCAAACGCAACGTGTTCGGCACGGCTCGTTCTGAAAATGGTCAGGTTGGTAAGGGCAAGGCTTGCGCCGACGCCATCCGCTTGGCTGTGATGAGTGACCCGCATGGCGACGCTTATCTGCTTCGTGTTCCGCCTGCTAGCCTCCGCGCTTTGGGTCAATACACACAACAGCTGATGAAGCGCGGTGTGCCGTTCAACGCTGTGGTTACCCGTATCAGTTTTGATATTGAAGCGGCTACGCCGAAGTTAGTGTTCCAATTCCACAGCTTCTTAAACGAACAGCAATACGCTGCGATCGTTGAAGCGTCCAAGTCCGACATTGTTCAACGCATTATCGGCAAGGATCCTGAAAACGAATACCAAGCCGAAGCTTTCCAAAAGCCGGCGCACACGATTCCTATTCAACCCGAACCTGTTCAACAACCTGTGCAGCCTGCGCCGCAACCGGTTCAACCCGCTCCGCAGCCTGTGCAACAACCTGTACAGCAACCCGTCCAACAACCTGCGGCCAATCCGCAGCCGATGCAGGACGAAGAGCTAGCCCAGATGTTTGACAACAAGCTCGGCGACGACGATATCCCTTGGTAACGATTAACTCCTAGTGGTAAACGCCGTGGCCCCGGGCGTTAAACGGGGCGTTTTTTACCACAATTGAGGTTTTGATTTATGAATACTCAAGAATTTCTTGAACGCATTCTGCCTCGACAGGGAGTTTATTACGCTATTCCACAGTCCTCTAACGGAAAGATGCTGGCCCACGTTGCGTGCAACAGTATCCAAGAGCTGGCATCCACCGTTGTTGATTTAGACAAGCGATATAAAGGTGTGTTTCATGCGTGTGCTTCATATAAAGCCACGCAGGTTATTCGAAACAATCGAACCGCTTACCGGGTATCTGAGAATCAAGCTTTCGCTAAATCCTTTTGGTTGGATTTAGACGTCGGTGAAGGAAAGGGTTTCACTACGAAGGAGCGCGCTTTATTTGCACTGCACAAGCTATGTAAAAAGTTTGGCGCCTCGCCGCTTGTCGTCAGTTCTGGCCATGGGCTCCACGCCTACTTTGTTATGGACAGAGACGTCTCGGCAGAAGAATGGAAGCCTGTCGCACTCCGTCTTGACGGATTGTTAAAACATATTAAGTTCCCTGCTGACTCATCACGTACGAAAGACTTCGCCAGTATTCTTCGGCCAGTAGGCACGTACAACAAGAAAGCCACGCCTTTACCTGTTGAGGTTGTAGAGGACGCAGGCGCCATATCGTTCGACTGGTTTAGAGACCGCCTACTAAACCTGACCAAAGGCTTGAAGGATATCAAGCTGCCTAATAGCACCCCTGCCACAGAAGAAGAAATTGCTTTGGCTAAAGGACCGTCTGATCCTAACGTGAAAAAACTTTGGCAGACAGAGTTTGTGCGCTCGTTCGAACAAAAGGCGGACGCTGATTTGATCTGCGAAAAATGCCAACAGATGAAACGTTTCCGTGACAGTAAAGGCGACATAGGCTACTGGGCTTGGTTTGCCGGTATCGGCGTCCTTAAATACTGCAAAGACGGTGAGCGTTTAGCCCACGAATGGTCGGCTAATCGTGTGGCGACAGGTCACACAAATACCGACGCCGGCCTGAAGTGGGACACTTGGGACGACGAGAAAGGCCCCGGAACGTGTGATCTATTTGCCAAAGAAAACTCCGGATGTGAAGGCTGTCCTAACAGAGGGAAAGTTAAGACTCCTTATTCTTTTGGTTTCTTATCTGCGGAAGAGCTGCACGAATACGAACAAGCTCCTCAAGAGGCTCCATTGGAACTAACGACCGGTGACTTCGGAACTTCCTCCGCTTCTGAGGATGAAGTCAAAGGAGTGCCGGGTTATTACTGGGGAGGGGATGACCAAGGGCTTATGCGAGAGGTCGAAGACAGAAAAGGCATGCTCACGCCTCGCGTTTTCTGCAAGACGCGCTTTGTCGTTGTAGACCGCTCAGTGAACGGTACAGGGGAAATGGAATACGTGTTCTCTAAATGCGATCCGTTCGAAAAGACTTGGAGCAAATTCAGGATTCCATGCGGTGCTTGCACAGGCAATGACTTGATCCGTAACTTAGCCACGTACGGGATTGTGTCCTCAAGTGGTAAGGATTCAGACAGCGATATGAAGGCTTACGTAAAAGACTGCATTGACACGATCAACCGTCGGGTAAAGGCAACCAGAACAATCTCTGTGTTCGGTTGGCAGGACGATGGCTCGTTCGTTATTGGCACACGCGCATACAAGAAGGGCGACGAAAGCTACACCCAAGTCCTTGTGGACAAAAACCGTCGAGAAGACCTGCCGTTTTTTCCTGAGCCGATTGGCACAGCTCAAGGCTATGCTGACGCGTTTAACGCCGTCTACGCTAATCAAGGCATGGAGCCGTTTCAGTACGCCATTTGCTCCTTGTGGGGCTCTCCGTTGGTTCAGTTATGCAATAGTGAATACAACGGTATCCCGTGCGCTTTAACTGGCATTGAGTCCGGTCTAGGCAAAACGACAGCGGCCAAAGTAGCTTTTTGCGCTTTTGGTAACAGCGCCGTAGCAACCACAAACGGCTTCGGTGGCATAACAATTAACGCCCTTCCTCAGCGTCTTGCCGGTTTTAAAAATCTTCCATTGATCCTAGACGAAATGACCGACGGTACTAAGAGTGAGTACTCACGCTTACTGTACCAGTTGGCCAACGGGGCAAACAAAGACCGCTTAAACAGTGACGGTTCAGCTAAGAAGCGCCTGCATTGGCGATCTCAATGTGTTGTTACTGGGAACTCAAACATTACCAGCGCGTTAACCACTGATGATGCGAACGCGTCCGCTCAGCAGATGCGTGTGTTTGAAATTAGCATCGACGACTTCCCTAACATTCGAAAGTTTTCAGATCCTAATTTTGTGGCAAATAAGGTTAAGGAAATGGAAAAGAATTGCGGGGCAGTAGGGGATGTTTACATTAAGTACCTCGTAAACCATGCCGACAAAATTAAGCAGCGTTTAATTGACGTCCTTGACCCAACTAAACATGCTGACTGCAAAGGTGTGTTGTTTACTGAACCTCAAGCACGCTTCTATCGTTACCACATTTCATGCTCACTGGTTGCAGCGGCAATTATGAAGGAGCTTGGGATTAGCCGATTGGACCTACGAGCATTGCGAGAATTCGCGATTGCGCAGGGCAATGCTTTGGTAACAGATTGCTTGAGCAAACGTAGGAACGCACTGCTTCTTATCCGCGACATTCTTAGTTCTTTGGCTGACTACACCCTTACAACTGACCACTTTGGTCGTAAGCCTGCCATTGTCTTGGCAATGCCAAAGAAGGGGCCGGTGAAGGTTCGTATAGTGAACAGCATCGCCGCTAACAAACACGGGCAAACTGCTGAGCCAGAGTATGCGTACTGTGACAACACGGTTATTGTCTACACCGATGACGTTGAAAAATACCTTAACGCAAAACGAGAAGGCTCGTTGAAGTCGCTGAAGAAGGAACTGCAGAGACTGAAAGCCCTTAAAGAGCATAAGAAGCTGGATTTAAGTATGGGAGTCACAGCAGTGACCGCCTATCGTGCTCAATGCTATGTACTTGACTTGCGAGTCATTTCACCTGATTTATTCTTTGGAGAACAACAATGAGTGACATCGACCTCTTAGACCCCAACACACCGGGATCACAGCTTGTTTCAGCAAGGACGATCGCCAAGCTGCTGGACATCCGTCCGGTGACGTGGCTGGCATGGTCTCGCGCCGGAAAGGTTCCGGCCCCTTATCCGCTGGGTGAGGACACCGACTACCGCTGGCGCGTCTCGGACATCCGACTGTATCTAGAGCAGAACCGCCAAAGATACATCTCACGGTACCAGCTAGACGAGTAGTTCTTGTAGAATATACCCACTGTAGAGTGCTCTACAGTGGGTTTTTGTTTGTGTGCGCCGCAGTTAATTTACACCTCTGATTTTTGCTACGAATTTGCTACGAACTCACGAAAAGCCCCGTATTTACAATAGTATTTTTCCCCATGTCTGAAAAAACTGCCGTCATTTTGATGAATACCGGATCGCCTGCGGCCCCGACCGAGGGGGCTTTGCGTATTTATCTGAAAGACTTTTTGTCCGACCCGCGCATCATTGAATTGCCGTCTTGGATTTGGCAGCCCATTCTCAGAGGGATCATTCTCCGCACGCGCCCCGCTAAAAGCGCTCAGCGTTATCGAAAAATTTGGATGCCTGATGGCTCCCCCTTGATTGTTTATACGCAAAAAATTGTCGAGGCGCTTAACGACCGCTTGCCTGATGATATTGTCGTTGCCATGGCGATGAAGGTGGGATCGCCCTCGGTTGATCAAACCGTTGCTCGACTGAAAAAAGAGGGAATCAACCGTTTTCTTTTCTTTCCGATGTTTGCGCAGTACGCCACGCAGACAACGGAGTCTGCGCTCGATGGCGTCAGAGAACTCAAAGGGGACTTGAAAAATATTCATTGGGATTGGATTCGGCCTTTTTACAACAGGGGTGATTTTATTGAGGCCTTAGCTTCCAAAATTGGGCAGAAACGCACGCCGGGGGCTCACCTCGTGATGAGCTTTCACGGGATTCCTGTCAAAAGCATTCAAAAGGGCAGCCCCTATGAAAAACAATGCCTGGAGACGGCAAGAAGCATCGCTGCAAAATTGCAATTAAAAGACGGCGATTACTCTATCGCTTATCAATCGCGTTTTGGCAATGATCATTGGCTCCAGCCCTATCTGACCGGCCACGTTGAATCATTGGTCCGTCAGGGGATTCGATCAATTGATGTCGCTTGTATGTCCTTTAGTGTTGACTGCTTGGAATCGCTCGAAGAAATCGGCATTGAGCTTCGAGAGCATTTTATGGCTTTAGGGGGCGAGCGATTCAATCTCCTGCCGTGCCTTAATGATGATTCCAAGGCACTCGATTTTTACGAAAAATTGATTCTTGAATCAATTTCGGCACCTGCCGCCAACTAGCGTTCGGATCTTGAGCTTATCATCAACGTCGTAAAACCACCTTCATGAGGTGGATATAAGACGGCAATCCAAGGGATTGCTAAAAATCAAATCTACGCTATCCGACACTGACGGTTGAATATTAGGATCTAAATATGATACGATTATGGTATGTCTATCGTATCGTATCAATTTAGGATCTGTCCAAACGCCTCTCAGCGTCAATCTCTGATTGACCACTTCGGTTGCGCTCGTTGGGTTTACAACCGCTATCTCTCTGAAGCTAATGATTGTTACCAAGCAACCGGCAAAGCCATGCGACGCAACGATTTCATTGTTCGTTTGGTTCACCTGAAGAAAGACTATCCTTGGCTCAAAGAAGTTAACTCGCAATCACTTCAGATGGCCGCCCGAAACGCCGACCGCGCTTTTGTGAATTTCTTTGAAAAACGAGCTAAGCGTCCCCGATTTAAAAGCAAACACACCTGCAGACAATCCTTTCAATGCCCACAACACTGCAAAGTTCTCTTTCCAGAGATAGGAACAAAAGGGCATATCGTCTTACCGAAAATCGGACCTGTCAAAGCAATTTTGCATCGACGGTTTAACGGTACAGTTAAAACTGTTACCGTTGTTCGTGAACCTTCCGGCAAGTATTACGCAAGTGTTTTGGTAGACGATGGTCAAACCGCTTTCGCGCCAGACACTATTGATTTTGAACATACAGCAGGAATTGATGCGGGGATCAAGACGGCTTTTACCGTAGTGAGTCAGAATGGCACAGAAAAGATCGCTAGTCCGTCATTTTTGAAAAAGAGTTCTGAACAGCTCAAGAAGCAACAGAAACGTTTGTCCCGGTGCAAACGCACTGTAATCTTCAAAGAAAACGAAAAAGGAGAAAAAATCAAAGAGGTCACCGTCTCGAAACGTTACGAGAAGGTCAGACAAGAATTAGCCCGCACGCATGAAAAAATCCGTCATAGACGCAAGGATTGGATCGATCAAGTTACACGTCGGTTAGTTAACGATAGCCAAGTAACAACCTACGTGATTGAAGATCTGAACCTAAAAGGAATGGTGAAAAATCACCATTTAGCCCGAGCCATTTCTGACGTCGGTATTGGGAATTTCTACCGGGCTTTACGTTACAAATTAGAAGCGGCAGGGAAAAATCTGGTTGTAGCGGGACGGTGGTTCCCGTCAAGTAAGCTATGTCCGGAGTGCGGGACAAAGAAAGAGAGTTTGACACTGAGAGAACGACAGTGGAGCTGTGCGCACTGTGGTCATGAGCATGACCGAGATGAAGCGGCGGCGAAAAACTTGCGTCATTGGGTCAAACTAACGGAGATTGAAAAACACCGATACGGCCGGAACGGTCGTGCGCTGGAAAGGGAAGCGATTCCCTTTTGAAGAGTTCCCCCGAGGACAGCCCCGTCGGTGCGGGTTCCTCGGCGAGAGGCTTGAGCCTGACGGCTCAAGCGGGTCGCGCGAAGCTTCGTCCTTCAGGACGGAGTAGTTCACCTAAAAAAGAAGTCGACGGTCGGCAGACTATCGACTTCAAAAATGCATTTTCGAGCAAAACTACTTCAAGTACGTTTTGTAAAACACTTCAATTTTGTCAAATGGAATCTTGTCCATTTGATCGTAAAGATCGGTGTGAGAAGCATTGGGCACAATGACCAACTCCTTGTTGTCTCCCTTAAGAAGCTTGAAGGCGTCTTCACCAAAGTAACGTGAATGCGCTTTTTCGCCGTGCACAATCATCACCGCATTGCGAATCTCACCGGCGTAACTCAAAATCGGCATCGTCATAAAAGAAAGCGATGAAGTCACATTCCAACCTTTGTTGGAATTGAGCGAGCGGGGATGGTAGCCACGTTCGGTTTTGTAGTATGCGTAGTAATCCTTCACAAATTGTGGAGCATCGGCGGGTAGCGGATCGACCACTCCGCCCGCTAAAGCGTACTGGCCGTTTTTGTAATCGATTGTCCGCTGCTGGTTAAGCTTTTCACGCAACTCATAGCGAGCATTTTCATCCATCGCATCGAAATACCCCTTGGCATTAACGCGGGTCATGTCGTACATGGTGGAAGCAACGGTGGCCTTAATGCGGGTATCCATTGAAGCTGCGTTAATAGCCATGCCACCCCAACCACAAATACCTAAAATCCCGATTCGATTGGGATCAACGTCTTCTCGCGTGCTCAAATAATCCACCGCGGCGCTGAAGTCCTCCGTATTAATGTCGGGGGAAGCTACATAGCGGGGGGTTCCCGAGCTTTCTCCGGTAAAGGAGGGGTCGAAGGCAATTGTTAAAAATCCCCGTTCAGCCAGTGTTTGAGCGTAGAGGCCGGAAGACTGTTCCTTGACAGCACCAAATGGACCACTGACCGCGATAGCGGGTAACGGACCTTTGGAATTTTTCGGAATATAAAGATCGGCGGCCAATGTAATACCGTAACGGTTAACGAAGGTCACTTTGGAATGGGTGACTTGGGTGCTTTGTTTGAAGACTTTATCCCACTTTTGTTCAAGCTTTAGAGGTTCAGTTTTGATGTGGGAAGCTTCGATCGTGATTTCAGGCGCTGCTGCGCATGCTGTAGCGACACAGGCTAAGCCTATGGACAGGGAGGCTTTGCTTAAATTTTTTTTCGTGGTCATGGTCTTTCTCTGTTGACTTAAAAAATTAGCGTTTGGACAGATGTTCTCTGCACAGGAAAGTCTATGAGAAAGATTTTTAAATAACAAATACTTTGTTTTTATCGTTCGTTATACCTTTTAAGCATAAATCGGGATTTCTAAAAGCTCAAAAAATTCAGCTTCTTAACTCTTCTTCCTTCAATAAAGCGATGAGGCGATTAGCCGCAGGGCAGAGGTTTCTCGAACGATTCCAAGCGACAACGATGTCGCATTCCAATTTCGGATGTAACGGTAGCCAGACGAGACCGGAAGCAGGAGACGGGTTAATGACTCCGCCCAAAGCTAGCACATGACCGACACCGGCGCTTGCCAAAACATAGGCGTTGTAAAGCAGGTTGAAGGTGCCGACAATGTTGAGATCATGTCGTAAGTTATTGAGCCAGCCGTCAAATTCATTGCGTTTAAACGATTGCTCGGAGCACAGTAAAGGAACTCCTATCATATCAGAGGCTTCAATACAGTTTTTCCCAGCAAAGGGCCCGTCAACATGTGTGAGCAACCCCCAAACATCTTTTTGCTTTAGCTTGATAGCGCTGTAGCCTAAGGTATCGGCCTTTCCCACAAAAACACCGAAATCCGTTAGTCCAGAGTGTAGCTCGGATTTCACTTGTGTCTCTGCTCCGCTAACAACATGAAACCGAACTTTAGGCGCCTCTTGTTGTAATCGAGCGATGGCTCGAGCAAGGCTTTTCAAGGCAGGGGTTTCACCTGAGGCTATTCTGATTTCTCCGGTCATTTCGTCTTCGGCACGGATTTCCTCTTTGGTTCGATCGAAAAGATTGACAATAGCCTGAGCGCGTTCGTAAAAAAGTTTCCCTTTAGCCGTGAGATGGAGCTTGCGATTGGTGCGAATAAATAACGTGTGTCCCAGCTCTTCTTCCAGTTCCATGAACTGTCGCGACAAAGTGGGCTGAGTTACGTGAAGCTTTTGCGCTGCGCCCGAAATGCTTTCTTGGTCAGCTGCAGCGAGAAAATATCGAAGAACGCGAATATCCATTTCAAGTCACCTATGTCAAAAGCCTGCTTATACATTATGCCAACTTGAAGGTTGTTGAAGGCGTCTCTTGAATTTTCTTAAATCGTCCCCATATTGGGATTATCTTAACTGTTACCCATTGCGGAGAGATGATTCATGCAAGAACAAACGACCAATAGCTCCGAAGTCAAAGAAGAAGTGAAAGAAAACGTGGCTCAGGAACAAAACACAGAGCCCCAGGCAGACGCTCAGGCTCAGGAGCCGGAAGCTGCCGAGCAAAATCAAGAACAGGCGGCTGCCCAAGAGCAAAAAGAACCCACGGTTGAGGAACTCCTGGCCGCAGCCCGCGACGAAAATGCGAAGCTGCAGGATCTTTACATGCGCGCACTGGCTGAAGCCGAAAATGCCCGCCGCCGTGCTGAAGAAGCGGTTGAAAAGGCGCATAAGTTTGGCGTCGAAAAGTTCGCAAAGAACCTCATTCCCGTCTTGGACAGTCTCGAAAAAGCCTTGGAATTGAACACCAATGCCGACGATCCCATGATGCAGGGTGTTCTGGCCACCTATCGTCAGTTTGTTCAGGCAATGGAAAAAAGCGGTGTGACCGAAATTAATCCTGTGGGCGAAAAGTTTGATCCGACTCAGCATCAGGCGATTGCCATGGTGCCCGCCCAGGAAGGTCAGACGAGCGGTCAAGTCGCTCAGGTCTTCCAAAGAGGGTGGCTCATCAGCGGCCGTGTGCTTCGCGCCGCTATGGTCAGCGTGGTTCAATAACGAATTGATTTATATGAAAAACTTTCAAGGATGCAACTTTTTGTAAGACGCACCCTTGAAACTAGCGGCCTAGACCCCATATGGGGGATAGAGCGTCGGGGAGCGAGTAAGAGCCTTCCCGCCGAAGTAAAGAATTAAGAAAGTTTTAAAACGAAGGAATTTCAAAATGGCAAAGATTATTGGTATTGACTTGGGTACGACGAACTCCGCCGTGGCCGTCATGGAAGGTGACAAGATTCACGTGATTGAAAACAGTGAAGGCGCCCGCACGACGCCGTCCATCGTTGCCTACATGGACAACGGTGAAGTCTTGGTCGGTGCTACCGCCAAGCGTCAGGCTGTGACCAATCCGAAGAACACGCTTTTTGCTGTGAAGCGTTTGATCGGCCGTCGTTTTGACGATGCTGAAGTGCAGCGCGACATCAGCCTCATGCCGTTCTCGATCTCCCGCGCCGAAAACGGCGACGCTTGGGTGAGCGTTTTGGACGGCAAGAAGCTTGCTCCGCAGCAAGTTTCCGCTGAAGTGCTCCGCAAGATGAAGCAAACCGCCGAAGATTACTTGGGTGAAACGGTGACCGAAGCCGTGATCACGGTGCCTGCTTACTTTAACGACAGCCAACGTCAGGCCACGAAGGACGCTGGCCGCATCGCCGGTTTGGAAGTCAAGCGTATCATCAACGAACCGACCGCCGCTGCGTTGGCTTTCGGTTTGGACAAGGCCGGCAAGGGCGACAAGAAGATCGCTGTGTATGACTTGGGCGGCGGCACGTTCGATATCTCCATTATCGACTTGGCCGATGTTGACGGTGACAAGCAATTTGAGGTGCTCTCCACGAACGGCGATACGTTCTTGGGCGGTGAAGACTTCGACCAACGCATCGTTGACTACCTGATTTCTGAATTCAAGAAGGACACGGGCGTTGACTTGAGCAAGGACATCATCGCTTTGCAGCGCTTGAAGGACGCCGCTGAAAAGGCCAAGATTGAACTGTCGAGCCGTCAGGAAACGGAAATCAACCTTCCGTACATCACGGCTGACGCTACCGGTCCGAAGCACTTGAATGTGAATTTGACGCGCGCTAAGTTCGAAAGCATGGTCGAAGATTTGATCGCTCGCACGATCGAACCCTGCCGCAAGGCTTTGGAAGACGCCGGCTGCAGCAAGAGCGACATCACCGATGTGATTTTGGTGGGCGGTCAATCCCGTATGCCGAAGGTTCAGGAAACGGTTCGTGAATTCTTCGGTCAGGAACCCCGCAAGGACGTGAACCCTGACGAAGCCGTCGCTATCGGCGCCGCCATTCAAGGTTCTGTGCTCACGGGTGAACGCCACGACGTGCTCCTGTTGGACGTGACGCCGCTGACCTTGGGTATTGAAACCTTGGGCGGTGTGATGACGCCGATGATCAAGCGCAACACCACGATTCCGACCAAGCACACGCAAGTGTTCTCGACGGCTGAAGATAATCAGCCCGCCGTGACCATTAAGGTCTACCAAGGCGAACGTGAAATGGCCGCAAGCAACAAGCTTTTGGGTGAATTCAACCTCGAAGGCATTGCGCCGGCTCCGCGCGGACTGCCGCAAATCGAAGTGACCTTCGATATCGACGCTAACGGTATTTTGCACGTCTCCGCTAAGGATAAGGCCACGGGCAAGGAAAACACGATCACCATTAAGGCAAGCTCCGGTTTGAGCGAAGAAGAAATTCAACGCATGGTCAACGATGCCGAAGCCAACAAGGCTGAAGACCACAAGCGCTTTGAATTGGCTCAATCTCGCAACATCGCCGACGCCTCGATCCACCAGGTTCAAAAGACCTTGAAGGATTTGGGCGACAAGGTGGAAGCCGCTGACCGCATGGCCTGCGAAGACGGCATCAAGAAGGTTGAAGAAGCCATCCGCGGTGAAGACAAGGCCGCGATCGATGCCGCTGTCGAACGTTTGATGACGGCCGCTCAAAAGATCGGCGAAAAGTTGAACGCTCAGGCCAAGCAGGCTGAAGCTCAACAAGCTCAACCGCAGCAGGAAGCCAAGAAGGCCGACGATGATGTGGTTGATGTGGATGCCAAAGAAAAATAATCCGTAAGGATATGGGGGCGTTGCCCCCATTCGCATACCGAACAGGGGTCTCTTAAAAAGGGCGGGGTTCAAGTTCTACGGTGCATGGCGCTATCGGGGCTTGGACCTATCGCTTTATAACAAGGGTAGAAAAATATAATGAGCGATCGCGATTATTACGAAGTATTGGGTGTAGATAAAAACGCGAGTGCGGCCGACATTAAGAAGGCTTACCGGCGCTTGGCCATGAAGTATCACCCCGACCGCAACAACGGGGACAAAGAGGCTGAGGCGAAGTTTAAGGAAGTCGGTGAAGCTTACGAAGTACTGGGCGATGAACAGAAACGCGCCGCATACGATCGCTTCGGCAAGGCCGGCGTCAATGGCGCCGCGGGCGGTCCGGGCGCGGGCGGCTTCGGCGGCTTTGGTCCCGAAGGCTTTGCGGGCGGTTTTGCCAATATGGGTGACCTGGGCGATATCTTCAGTGAATTCTTCGGTCAGGGTATGGCAGGCGGCCGTCGTCAGCAAAGCGGGCCGCGTGCGATGAAAGGCGTGGATCTGCGCTATGACCTGGAAATTACGCTTGAGCAGGCCGCCAAGGGCTATACGGCTGAAATCCGTGTGCCGGTTTGGGAAAAGTGCGATGTTTGCGACGGCACGGGCAGCCGCTCGAAATCTGAACCCAAGACCTGCCCGCACTGCAATGGCACCGGTACGGTCTACGCCAAGCAAGGCTTTTTCTCCGTTCAGCAGACCTGTCCCTACTGCCACGGCACGGGCACAGTGATCGCGGATCCCTGCCCCAACTGTGACGGCACGGGCTTCAAGAAAGTCATGAAGACGCTTGAAGTGAAGATTCCCGCGGGCATCAATAACGGTCAGCGCGTGCGTCTGCAGGGCAAGGGTCAGCCCGGTACCAATGGTGGACCGGCCGGAGACCTTTACGTCGAAATCAGCATCAAGCCCCATGAAATCTTCCAGCGTGACGGTGATGACCTGCACGTGGAGCTGCCGATTTCGTTTGTCACGGCAGCTTTAGGGGGCGACGTGGATGTGCCGGTGCTTGACGGCGAAACCCGCATCACCATTCCGGAAGGCACGCAAAGCGGCAAGATTTTGCGTTTACGCGGCAAGGGTGTGAAGAGCCTTCGCACGGGCTACATGGGCGACCTTTACATTCACATTTTTGTGGAAACGCCTGTCAATCTGACGCAAAAGCAAAAAGATTTGCTCAAAGAGTTTGATGAGACCGTTTCCAAGCACGGCGAAAAGCATTCGCCCAAGCACGAAAGCTTTATGGAAAAAATGAAAAATCTTTTCAGCTAAAGAGCTTTTGGTGCTCTCTGAAGGCCGATCGGTTGATTGTTCAATCGGTCGGTTTTTTGTTGCTCAAACGGTAACCAATTAATCCGAATAAAACGCCAAGAAGGGCGCCTGCGAGCACGTCGGTCGGATAGTGCACAAAAAGGTAGAGACGCGAAAAGCCCATGAGAAAGGCTAAAAACAAAGCAATTGTCCCTGCTTTTCGGTGGCAGGCAAAAAGGGCGACGGCGGCCGCAAAAGCCGCGGCTGTGTGCCCCGATGGAAAGGAGTGGTCCGTGAGGCAGGCTAAAAGCATGTCTTCAGGAACCGTGAGATCACACGGTCTTTCCCGACCGACCCAAGGCTTGAGAATCAAATTAACGATAACGAAATCTATTAAAAGCGCAGCGCTTACGGCTAAACCGGAGCGTTTCAAACCCGGCGCAATAAGAAGAGCGGCGGCAAGCGCAATCCAAATGGCGCCGTAGTTGCCAAGCGAGGAGACAAAGAGCATGGCGCTGTCAAAGCTCTCGCTTCGCAAGGACTGAATGAAGTGCAGAATCGTTAATTCCATAGTTATTAAAGGAAAAGCCGCTTTTCCCAGGATATCGGAAGAAGCGGCTTTTTGCTCAGAAAGTCTACAAAGCGTTACGCTTTTTGTGGTTTCGGAAGAATTTTGTCCAGATTCTTAATAAAAAGGATCGCCACGTAGGTGATGATGCAGGTAGCCACCACAAGCTCAAAATTGGCGAGCATTCGCAATTCCCACGCGTAAAAAGCGCCCACTTCATATTGACCCACCAGATCGCTCATCTTAAAAAGCGCGGTCGCGCCGATTGCAAGCGGGAAGGTGAAAGCGGCGTAGCCCGGCGAGAAGGGCAAGCGCAAAAGCTTAAATAACGAAAGATAAATGACAAGCGTCATCAAAACGGCAATGCCCAGGAGCACCGCGCAAAGCAACGGCGAAGGGTTTTGCACGACGGTAAGAAGCCCTGCCAGAGACAAGCTTGCCGGGGCGGCCAAAATGGCAATCGTAGGTTTGGCCGCATCGGGCACCTGTGCGTAGAACATGAAGCGGTAGATCATCGCAGGCAGCATCACCGCGTAGGAGACAATGCCGATTGTGAGGAGCACCTGCGCGAAATTAAACCATTCGGGCGAGGGACAAGCCACATCGGCCACGATGATGCCCACGGGCGGAATAAACCAGCTGGGCACCATGTGCTCGATATGACGCTCGCGCATCCGGAAAACGATAAAGGCGCCCAAAAAGAGAAGATGAACAATCACAGCCGCAAGCCACAGGTATTCACCTGCGAGCGGGAAAAAGCGCCCGAGCGCCTTACTCACCACCATGGTGGCCATGGCGAACGTGGGTACGATGCTGCCCAAGACCGGGTGACGAAGGTCTGTGATAAGCGTGTCGGCGTGAAAGACAAAACGCGTCAAAAGGAGCACGAGCAAAACAACCGCGATGCCGGCGCCGATCAATTGTCCCCAGCCGTGAAGCGGCAAGGCGTTTTCCATGGACCAGCCTAAGCTGGAAATGCCGAGGGCAAGGCCTGCGACCGGGGTGGGCAGGGCGCGAACGCGTTTGATCATTGAAAATTTCCTTAGTCAAAAAGTCGCGCCATTATAACGACTTAGCTAAAGAGTGTCATTTGCTCGGAAAATTCCCGCTCGCGCAATTCCTGCTCTGTTTTAGAGACCGATAGTCCCAGAAGACGGATGCCCGAGGCGGGCAGCTCAACGCTTTGAAAAAGCTTTTGCGCCAAAGGGGCAATAACCTCTTCGTTATCCAAGACGGCGTTGGATGTCGCACTCCTGGTGAGTGTGGTGAAGTCGGGGAATCGGACTTTGAGCGTGAGACGTTTGCCGGAGAAATTTCTGTTTTTAAGCCGTCGCACAAGTTCAGTGATCACTTCTTGGAGGGCTTTATCAATCAATGGACCTTTGATGTCCTTTCCGAACGTTTCTTCACACCCCACAGACTTTCTTTCCCGATGCGTAACGACCGGACGGTCATCGATGCCGCGCACAAAGTTGTAGTAAATAAGCCCAGCCTTGCCGAAAAGCTCTGTTAAGCGGGCAAGGCTCAATGCCCGAAGCTGAGGAGCTGTTTGCACCCCCAGGGCGTGCAGACGTTTGGCGGTCGCGGGGCCTATACCCCAAAAGGCTTCGATGGGAAGCGTATCGATAAATTCAATCGCTTGATCGGGGTGGATCACGCAAAGCCCGTCGGGTTTGCGATGGTCGCTTGCGATTTTGGCTAAAAACTTGTTGTAGCTCACGCCCGCTGAGGCGACAAGCCCCAGTTCTTCACGAATATCTTTTTTGATGCGTTTGGCGATATCAATGGCAAGAGGTGCGTTGATTTTATTTTCTGTGACGTCCAAATAAGCTTCATCAATTGAGACCGGTTCAATGACGTCGGTGTAGCGCTCAAAGATTTCCCGAACCTGTTTGGAGACCGCCTGATAGTGCTTCATGCGGGAGTGAACAAAAATGAGTTCAGGGCAAAGCTCTCGCGCCTTTGCACTGGGCATGGCCGAATGCACGCCGAATTTTCTTGCCTCATAGCTTGCCGTGGCCACCACGCCGCGCGCGCCCGCATGCCCCACGGCAATAGGTTTGCCGCGAAGCGCCGGGTGATCACGCTGCTCGACAGAAGCAAAAAACGCATCCATGTCGACGTGAATGATTTTTCGGTACGTTGTTTTTGAGCTCATAACGCTATGCGAGGCAGAGGCGGTTCTTAACAAAATTTGTTAAAGTACGGAGTTTTTTTCAATACAGTTGTCGATATGACACACGATTTATGAGCAATCAGTTTAATTTTACTCAACGCCTGCTTTTGGGTCTGACATTATTTTCCATGTTTTTCGGTGCGGGCAATTTGATCTTCCCGCCTTATTTGGGCTCTTTGGCTGGCACGGATATGCCGTGGGCCATGGCAGGTTTCGCCATCACCGCGGTGTGCTTTCCGATTTTGGGCGTGATGACCGTGGCGCGCTCGGGTGGCCTCATGATGCTCGCAAGCCGCGTGCATCCGCAGTTCGCCTTTATTTTTACGCTGCTCATTTATCTTTCCATCGGTCCCTGTGTCGCTATTCCCCGTACGGCAAGCACCTCTTTTGAAATGGCGCTCGCGCCGATCTTCTCGGGCTCTTCTGAACCCGTTTTCATGGGTTTTTCTTCTTTAGTCTGCGCGCAGTTTGTCTACTCGGTCTTTTTCTTTTTGCTCGCGGGCCTGATGGCGCTTAAACCCGAAAAGCTCACGCAGCGCTTGGGTAAATTCACCTCTCCTGCGCTCATTATCATGATCGCGCTTCTTTTTGTTGCCTGCATGTTTAATCCGATCGCAGGCTACGGTTTGGCGCTGCCCCCTTATGACATCAACGCTTTTGTGCGCGGGTTCCTTGAAGGCTATCAGACGATGGATACGCTCGCGGCCTTGAACTTCGGCTTGATCATTGCGCTTAACGTGCAGGCCCTGGGTGTGAAGAGCACCGAAGGTGTGGTGAGCGAAACGGTGAAGGCCGGTATGATCGCGGGCTTTTTCTTGATCACTATTTATTTGGCTTTGGCGCATATCGGCGCGACTGTGGGCGGCGCGGGCCTCATTACTGAAAACGGCGCCCAGACGCTTACCTCTGTGGCGAAGATCCAATTCGGCTCCTGGGGCATTATTCTGCTGGGGATGATTTTCTTTGTGGCGTGTCTGAATACCTGCGTGGGTCTTCTTTCCTGCTGCAGCGACTATTTCACAAAGGTTTTCCCGGTTCTTTCTTATAAGGGATGGCTGCTGGTTTTTGTTCTCTGCAGCATGGTGGTCTCCAACGCTGGGCTTACGCTGATTTTGAAGCTCTCCATCCCGGTTTTGATGGCGATCTATCCGGTGGCGCTCATGCTTATTATTTTGGGCCTCACACACCGCTTTAATCAAAATTTCTCCAATGTCTATCCCTTTACGATCACGATGACGGCAATTGTGAGCATCGCAGGCGCCCTTAAAGACATCGGGCTTGAAGTGCCGCTGCTCAATCACTTGCCGTTTTACTCCATTGGTCTGGAGTGGGTGACGCCGGCGATTATCGGCTGGGTCGTGGGGATTTTTTATTCCAAGCGCCGTTTTGAGATCTGACGGTTTTCGATTAAAGTACTGAGAAGCTTTTTCTGAGAGGTTTGATGTGCAGCTAATAGAAATTTTCGGCATTGCCGTTGCGCTTTCAGTTGACGCCATGGTGGTGGCGCTTTGCTGGGGCGCTGTGCAGCCGAAAATCAAGCTCTCTCATGTTTTGAAGTTTTCGCTTGTCTTCGGTGCTTTTCAGGCACTGATGCCTGCGCTCGGGTGGCTCGCGGGCGACGCGCTCTACAGTCTCATCAACGCCTGGGATCACTGGGTGGCTTTTGGGCTTTTATTCTTTGTGGCGGTTTCCATGGCGCGCGAAGCTTTTGAAAAAGATGAGCCGCAAGAAAGTGAGTGCGAGTGCCGTGCCATGGGTTCTGACATTGCCTGGGGAAAACTGGCGATGCTCGCCGTAGCAACGAGTCTTGATGCGCTTGCTGTAGGCTTTTCTTTTGCGATGATCGGCATGCCGATTGTTATGCCGGCTTGTCTGATCGGTGTTGTCTGTGCGGTGTTGACGGCGCTCGCCATGGCCGCTGCAAGCGTCTTATCTGAAAAAGCCGCCCGTCACAGCAAAAAGCTTTCGCTGATCGGGGCGGCCGTTTTATTGATGATCGGGCTCAATATTTTGTTTGAGCACGGTGTGTTCGGTTAATAGCGTTCAAACATTTCTCTAAGCGTTTCAACGTCCGTGATGCCTTTTTTGAGCGCAAGCTGCAAAAGCACGCGTGACTTGGCGGCAGACAGATTCCACGCGGAAATCATTCCCGCTTCTTCCCATTCACTTAAGCCGTTAAAAACAGGGCCCGTGAAAACACGCGAGCTTCGGATCACGCGCACACCCGCGGCGTTTGCCCGGATGACGCCGGGGAGCACTTTTTGCGGCACGCAGCCGTTACCGAGGCCCGCGAAAACAATGCCCTTGGCGCCGATCGCGACCGCGGCGTCAAAAAGCTTGTCATCGTCGTCAGCGTGAGAAATCAAAATGTCCACGCGCGGGAAACTTTCGTCTTCATCGAAGTCGTGCACGCTAAAGGGCGTGGCAAGCGTGTGGGGGCGGGTGGAGCGGTTAAAGTACATCACCGCGTTATCAATCACCGAACCCAAGTCACCGGTATTGAGCCCCGAGAAGGTCGCCACATTTGTGGTGTTGGTTTTGGTGCTGAAGCGCGCGCTGCCGATAGTGTTGTTTAAAACCATTAAAACGCCCTGGCCCTTGGATTCGTCGTTTAGAGCAACTTGGAAGGCGTTATAGAGATTGAGAATACCGTCGGAAGAAAGGGCGGTGGCGGGACGCATGGCGCCCGTGATCACCACCGGTTTTTCAGTCTTCAAAATCAGGTGAAGGAAGTACGCCGTTTCTTCCATGGTGTCGGTGCCGTGCGTGATCACAACGGCGTCGACATCCTCGCGGTCAACCGCGCGCTGGACGCTTCGGGCAAGCTTGAGCCAAATGTCGCTCGTCATGGAGCTCGAATCCACGTGGCTTACGGCTTCCTGCTCAAGCTCAATTTTGTCTTTGAGATCGGGCAGCTGATCAAGCAGCGCGTTAATGGAGAGCTCACCCAAGCGGTAGCCCGTGGTTTGCGTGGCGCTTTCACCGGAACTCACGATCGTTCCGCCGGTGGACATCAAAATAACTTTCTTTTTGCTCATGTTTTGCCCCAATAAAAATTGTGGATTAATTATGCCAAAGCGGCCTTGCTTTAGTGCGGGATACAAAACGCGTTCTTCTGATACAAACTGCGACATATATCGTCTTTTGCAAGTGCTAAAGTGGAAAATCATCAGTGTCGTGATTGGGAAATGCGAAATGAAAACAATCGGTTTAATTGGCGGAATGAGTTGGGAGAGCACGGTGACGTACTATCAGCTCATCAATGAAGAAGTACACAAACGTTTGGGCGGATTGCACTCGGCAAAGATTATTTTGTGGAGTGTGGAATTTGACGAAATCGAAAAGTGTCAGTCGTCAGGCAATTGGGCCAAAAGCGGTGAGATTTTAGCTTCGGCTGCCAAGGGCCTTGAGGCGGCGGGCGCCGACGTGGTTCTTATTTGCACAAACACGATGCATAAGGTCGCCGAAGACGTCCAACGAGCGGTTTCGATTCCGCTTTTGCATATCGGCAAAGCAACGGCTGATGCGCTCCTGTCGCGCGGCATCAAGCGCGTCGGACTTCTCGGCACCAAGTACACCATGCAGCAGGATTTCCTGAAAAAAGGCATCCAAGAACGGGGAATCGAGGTCTTGGTGCCGGATGCGGCCGACATGGAGATGATCAACAGCGTGATTTTCGATGAGCTTTGCGTTGGAAAACTCTTGCCCGAATCCAAGGCTAAATTCTTAGCGGTTGTCGAAAAACTGCGCTCTCAAGGGACAGAAGGTGTGATTTTGGGCTGCACGGAAATTGGTCTTTTAATCGGACAAAGTGATACCGATTTGCCGGTTTTTGATACGACGCAAATTCATGCCATGGCAGCCGTGGATTTTGCATTGGCTGATTGATGCGAAAAAAAAGATAAAAAATCAATAGCTAACTTTTTGAAAATGCGTTAAAATACCGCGAATTTTCGTGAAACCCCTCGGGGTTTCGTTTTTTATTGTGGCGTTTGCCACGTTTACTTAATAGACACAAGAGGTAAATTAAATGGTCGTTATTCGTCTTGCTCGCGGCGGTTCCAAGAAGCGTCCTTTCTACAACATCGTTGTGACGGATTCCCGTAACCCCCGTGACGGTCGTTTTATCGAACGCTTGGGCTACTACAACCCGATGGCTTCTGGTCAAGCCGTGAAGTTCCAAATCGCCGAAGATCGTCTCACGCACTGGGTCGGTCAAGGCGCTCAAATGAGCGACACGGTTGCTCGTTTGATCAAGCAAGCCAAGAAGGCAGCTGCCTAATCGAAAATTCTGCAAGCAGTTTTGTTTGCACGAAGGGCGATCCCCATATCGTCGTTTCGCACTGCGGCAAAAAAGGGTTTCTTTTCAGCCCACACCAAACAAACGGAATTGTGTCTGCCGTTTGGGGCTGAAAAACAGAAAATCGGAAGCCGCGAGTATCTAAAGCGCGAAACAGAGGGTAAAAGGGATGGCCGTTATGAAAAACCTACCTGAAGTTGAGTAGTTATACTCAAAATACCTACTCAATTTCGGGTTTTTCTTCCTCCATCATCGGGATAAGTTTCACTTCAGATCACTCCGAAGCCAGCGCTCATCTCTCACCGAAACACTCCCTTGCGGGAATCTTTCAGGCCTGCCTTGGGTCACGTTCCGAGTTTTCTCCCTTTCTTGGCAGGCAAAGGCGTTCACCGTGTAACTCACGGCACCGCCGGACTCATCAAAATCAGCCCGGCCGCTCGGTATATCGTCTCAAATTAATCGCCGCATTGAAGTCTCGATCCTTAATCTCCGATCCACAATGCGCGCATTTCCATCGTCTGTCCGAAAGCGTTAACTCATCATGCTTCTGACCGCAATAACCGCACGTCTTCGAGCTCGCAAAATAGCGATCCGCCACGATCACCTCGCAGCCTCTTTGCTCGGCTTTGTACTCCAGTTGACGCCGAAATTCATAAAAACCCACATCAGCTATGCAACGAGCCAGTTTCCTGTTTTTCAACATTCCACTCACGTTCAAATCTTCAATCACGATCCGTGAAAAGTGAGTGGTCAGATAGTTCGTCAGCTGATGTAAAGCATTCTGTCGGTAGTTGAAAATCTTGCGATGCAACTCACCGATCTCCAATACCAACTTGATACGGTTTTTACTGCCTTTCTCGCTTCGGGCAAGCTTTCTTTGCAGCCGCCTAAGCTTTGACAGACTTTTCTTTAAAGGCTGCAACGCTTCAAACCTCTTATGGTTCGAGAGCACCGCCAGTGACTTCACCCCCAAGTCCACTCCCACCGTGCCTTGGTTTTTAGCCGGTTTTAAGTGACTGAGATCAGTGAGTTCACACGACAGGCTCACGTACCACCGTTTGCCGCGTCGCGAGACCGTTGCCCAAAGCAGTTTAGCTTCTTTGAATCGCAACGGCTCACGCATCCGCACCCAACCTAATTTCGGTATACGGATGCGTGAACCTTTGACTTCAAATTGGTCATTGGAGATTGTGAAACTGTCAGAGACGTATTTCTTTTTGAATTTTGGGAACTTGAAGTGCTCGGGGTTTTTCCAAAAATTCGCAAACGCTTGTCCTAATTGGATGATGGCCATCTGCACGGCGCATTTGGTCACTTCCATCATCCAGGGAAACTGTTCACGTTTGATGGCATTGAGTTTGCGACGAATACTGTATTGATTGGGTTTCGGTTGTGTCGGATCTTTTTTATAGGCTTCATACTCTTCGATCCATTCATTCAATGCCCAATTGAAGGCAAATCGGGCACAGCCAACCGCTTTCTTCAAATACAGCTCCTGCTTCTCATTGACAATGAGCTCGATTTTATGGGCTCGATGAATTACCATGTGGTCTGAGTTTCTGTTTATACTGAGTGACTTAAGAGGCGGATTTTAGCTTTTTTAATTGGCATCCGTAAAGTACTGAAGCACTAAAGTACGAAGCCTGAAACTTACTTCTTTGATTAGATTAAAGTAGGTTCGGGTAGGTTCTTTTTAACAGTTTCTAGCCCTTTTTCTATCCCCTAAGATTGGTTAAAAGCTATGGCAGAAGAAAACCGAGATGATTTGATTCAGGTGGGCCGCACAGCCGGCGCCTATGGTGTCAAAGGTTGGGTTCGCGTGGTGCCTTTGGGCCGCGAAAGCGATTTGCTTTTTGAAACGGATCGCTGGTGGTATCTGCCGTATCCGAGAAAAGCGGGGGTTCACCCCGTGCTTTTAACGGTCTCTGAATTAAAGTCTCACGGCAAAGACTTTATTGCCAAAATCAACGAAATCACCACGCGTGAAGAAGCGATGGCTCTGAAAGGCAGCCTTTTGGTCTCCAAAGACGATCTGCCGGAACTTGAAGAAGGGGATTTTTACGACGATGAAGTCCTGGGCTTTGCTGTTAAAAATCTTCAGGATGAAGTCTTGGGTGAAGCCTGCGGCATTACCGATAACGGCGCGCAGGATTTGCTGGCTGTCCGCACGGCGGATGGCGAAGTTTTCTATATTCCCATGGTTGAAGCGTATCTCTCGATGATTGATTTCGAAAAACGCCTCATCATCGTAGACTGGTCTTTGGACTGGAATTAGTCAGAAAACGCCAGATCGTTTTTAAAAACTTTTCTTTTTGTATTCGCAAAGCTCTGCGATCGGGCAGTGCGCGCAGTCGGGCTTGACGGCTTTGCAGCAGTAGCGGCCGTGAAGCAAGAGCCAGTGGTGCGCGTCCTTTTTAAATTCCGCGGGCATAAATTTCAAAAGTTTCCGTTCAACTTCTTCGACAGTTTTGCCGGGCGCAAAGCCCGTGCGGTTACTCACTCGAAAGATGTGCGTATCCACCGCAATGGTGGGTTTGCCAAAGGCCACGTTTAAAACCACGTTGGCCGTTTTGCGGCCTACGCCGGGCAAAGACTCGAGCGCCTCACGGTCATCGGGCACGACGCCGTCGAAATCCTCCAAGAGTTTTCTGCTCAACTCAATAACGTGCTTGGCTTTATTGCGGTATAAGCCAATCGTTTTGATGTAGGGGATGAGACCCTCGAGGCCTAAAGCCAGGATCGCTTTAGGGGTGTTTGCGACAGGAAAGAGTTTGCGGGTAGCTAAATTCACGCTTTTGTCAGTGGCCTGCGCGGAAAGCACAACAGCCACCAAAAGCTCATAAGGCGTGCGGTACTCGAGTTCGCTCACCGGATTGGGGCGCTCGGCCGCGAGCCTTTTCATGATTTCAAAGCGCTTTTCTTTATTCACTTTTTCACTCTCGATAAAATATCGGCCAAAAGCGCCTTTTTCTTTTCCGCGGCGCTCTGAGCGGAGAGTTTGGCTTCACGCTCTGCTTTAATCGCCCGTTCACGTGCAAGCTTATTTCGGTAATGGTCGCGCGCGGCGTGAGCGCGATCGCGCGTCCATTCAAAGGGAGCGGCCACCATCCTGATGCAGTCCACCGGGCAGGCCGTAACGCAAAGGGCGCACCCCGTGCACCACTCAGTGATCACGCCGTGAAGGCGTTTGGGGGCGCCGACAATGGCCCCTGTCGGGCACACCGCTACGCATTTGCGGCAGCCGATGCAGTTTTGTGTTTCAATTTCAGAGACTTCAAGCGGCACTTCATGACCGTATTCCGGATCAAGAGGCAGCTCCTTTTGACCGGTCACTTCCGCGAGCGCTTTGATGCCGGCCTCACCGCCCGGCGCGCAGCGATTAATGGGCGCGTGATCCATGACGATAGCCCAAGCATAGGCGCGGCAGCCGTCATAGCCGCATTGGCGGCACTGCGTCTGAGGCAGCACATCGTCGATGGCGTCAATTAAATGTTCGGACATGAGTTTTATCCAAAGTTTTCTGCAATATAGGTGCCCGGCTTCTGGCCGCGAGGCGCGGTAAAGCCGCGCGCTTTTAAGACCGCTTTCATTGCGTCAACAAACGCGGGATTGCCGCAGATCATGGCGCGCACCCATTTGGGCGTGAGGGTGAAGCCCATTTTTTCAAAGTCGCCCGCTTCAATTGCTTGAGGCACGCGGCGCGTGATTTCGCCAGCGCGCGCCGGATTTTCTTCACGTGTTGTCGCGGCGATAAAGCGAAAGTTGACGTCGCGGTTTTGAGCGTGAACGGCCTTGATAAAAGCGTCGGTGAGTGAGATGTCATCGGCGGTTTTCGCGCAATGCACCACCACGACATTATCAAAGCGCTTCCAAGGATTGTCTTTGATGATCGAAAGAAATGACGCAAGGCCCGTGCCGGAGGCAAAGCACATGAGCGTGCCGCCCGCTTCGAGCCGCTCAGGCAGCATCAAGCCGTAGGCCGTGTCATCGACGTAGACCGCATCGCCCGCCTTAAGTTCAAAAAGTTTGGGCGAAAGTGCTCCGTCTTTGACGCGCGCGATGTAAAAGGAAAGCGTATTTTCATCCGGGTGGCTTGCAAGGGAGTAAGGACGCATTAAAAAGTCATCCTCATTTTGAGGATTGGCCTTGAGCGCGATCCCGAAGCGCACGAACTGACCGGCTTTATATCGTAAGCCGTCGGGTTTGGTGACAGTGATAAACATCACGCGGTCGTTGTGGTGTTCGACGCTGATCACTTCAGAGGCTAGGATCGTCATTTTTGTCCTCCTGCAAACAACAGCCCGCGAGGATTCGGTGTTTCGCGGGCCTGATGATGAGCCGCCCAAAAAAAGAGGCGCGCGTCAGTTATTCGGTTTTGAGGTATTTACGCTTGCCGGGCACGCCGTGCCACTTGTCAGCGTCGGCAGGACGCGGGCGCTGACGCGTGATGGAGGGCCATTTCTTCGAGAGTTCAGCGTTTAACGCAATGAACTCTTCCTGACCTTCGGGCACATCATCTTCATGGAAAATGGCTTCTTCAGGGCATTCGGGTACGCAGACGGCGCAGTCAATGCATTCGTCGGGGTCGATCACAAGAAAGTTCGGGCCGACTCGGAAACAGTCGACAGGGCACACAGCCACGCAGGCCGTATCAGTACAGTTAATGCAGGATTCACAAACAACGTGAGCCACGGTTTTCTCCCTAATCTGAAATATTTTCTATTAATCCCGAAATTTTAACGCACTTGTCCATTAAAAAGGCTAGACTAAAGGCAACGCTTTTAGTTAGAAAGGACGGTCTGCCTTGATTATCGAATCTCTCTTGGACACCGATCTCTACAAATTCACGATGATGCAGTGTGTGCTGCACCAATTTCCGGGCGCCTCGGTCGAATATCGTTTTCGCTGCCGCAATGAGGGCATTGATTTAAGACCTTATATGGACGAGGTAAAAGCGGAAGTGGATCACCTGTGCTCGCTTCGCTTCAAAGAAGATGAGCTTGAGTATCTGCGCTCACTTCGTTTTATTAAAGATGACTTCGTTGAATTCTTAAGCCTTTTCCAGCTCAAACGCAAATACATCGATATTTCTGAAAAAGACGGCCAGATGGCAATCACCATCAAAGGCCCCTGGCTTCACACGATTTTGTTTGAAATCCCGGTGCTCGCTATCGTCAACGAGACCTATTTCAGGCACGTCGCGCCTAATATTGATAAAGCTGAGGGCAGAAGAAGGCTCGAAGCGAAAATCCGGATGATTGAAGCAGAGCCCGATCGCGAGATGATCTCGATTTCGGACTTCGGCACTCGGCGCCGTTTTTCGCGCGAGTGGCAAAAAGAGGTGATTGAGACACTTAAGGCTCGCCTGCCTCGAGAGTTCGCGGGCACAAGCAATGTCCTTTACGCAAAAGACTTGGACTTGATTCCGATGGGCACGATGGCGCACGAATACCTTCAGGCCTGTCAGGCGTTGGGGCCCCGTCTGAGAGATTCGCAAACCTATGCCTTTGAAATGTGGGCAAAGGAATACCGCGGTGACTTGGGCATCGCGCTTACCGATGTCTACGGCATAGAGCCGTTCCTTAAAGACTTCGACATGTACTTCTGCAAGCTCTTTGACGGTGTGCGGCAGGACTCGGGCGATCCGGAAAAGTGGGGCGAGCGCATGATTGAGCACTACAAGGCCAATCGCTGCGATCCGCGCACAAAGACCTTTATTTTCTCCGACAGCCTCACCTTCGAGCGTCTGATTCGACTTTTCCGACGCTTTAAAGGACGCGTGAAGCTGGGCTTTGGCGTGGGCACCAATCTCACCAATGACTTGGGACCGGAGCCTCTGAACATCGTCATCAAGATGGTTCGGGCCAACGGGCAGCCGGTGGCGAAAATTTCCGATACACCGGGCAAGAGCCTGTGCGATGATCCGAGCTATCTAGCGTATCTCAAACAGGTTTTTGGTATGAACGCCTAGAGGTGTTCAAAAAAAATAAGACGCCTTGAGGCAAAGTCTTATACAATAGTTGAGTTTAATTTAAATCAATAAAAAGCAAGGGGATTAACAAAATGATCCATAAGATGCTACTGGGCGGGTGTTTGGCTGCGCTGCCGATGCTTGCCAATGCGGCAGGACTCAATGGCGCGGAGCTTTCCATCGCCTGGGCCATCCCGTTTGCCGGTATTTTGCTGAGCATTGCGCTCTGTCCGATGCTTGTGCCGCATTTCTGGCACAACCACTTCGGCAAAGTCGCTGTGGCTTGGGCCCTTTTGTGCGCCGTGCCGCTTTATGTGATTTACGGCGGCTCGATTGCGACAGGCGCGCTTGCGCACGCGATCATCGGTGACTACATTCCGTTCATTATTTTCGTGGGCGCCCTTTTTGTGGTCGCGGGCGGCATCCATATCCGCTCCTCCTTCGAAGGCACTCCTTTGATGAACGCGGCGTTCCTTTTTGCGGGCGCTCTTCTTGCCAACGTCATGGGGACGACGGGCGCGGCGATGCTCATCATTCGTCCGCTGCTTGAAGCCAACAAGAACCGCAAGTACCGCATGCACACGTTCATTTTCTTCATTTTCCTTGTGGCCAACATCGGCGGCAGCTTGACTCCGTTGGGCGACCCGCCCTTGTTCCTGGGTTTCTTGCGCGGTGTTGACTTCTTCTGGACCACGGAGCATTTGTTCTTGCCCATGATGTCCACGGTGCTTTTCCTTCTTTTGATCTATGTGATTTTGGATACGATCGTCTATAAGAAAGAAGATCAGAAGACCATTCACTTTAAGGAAAAAGAGCCCTTTAAGATTGAAGGCGCGATCAACATTTTATTCTTGGCCGGTATCGTCGGCAGCATGCTTTTGTCCGGTTTCTGGAAGTCTGGCATCAGCTTTGAAGTGCTGCATGTGCAGCTCACGCTCGAGTCAATTCTGCGCGACGTGCTCTTTTTGACATTTGCCGGTTTGAGCCTTGCGCTGACGCCTAAGGTTGCCCGCGAAAGCAATCAGTTCTCCTGGGATCCGATTTTGGAAGTGGGCAAGCTCTTCTTTGGTATCTTCTGCTGCATCGTGCCGGTGCTTGAAATGCTGCGCGCAGGCCACGAAGGCGCCTTTGCTCCGCTTGTGGCGTTGGTGACCAATGCTGACGGAACGTTCAATAACCACATGTTCTTCTGGTTGGCGGGGTCTCTGTCGTCCTTCTTGGATAACGCGCCGACCTACCTCGCGTTCTTTAACCTCGCAGGCGGCGATCCGATGCTCCTGATGAATGAAGATTCCCACACTTTGATGGCAATCTCCATGGGCTCGGTCTTCATGGGTTCGATGACCTATATCGGCAATGCGCCTAACTTCATGACGATCTCCATCGTTCAGGAACGCGGCGTGAAGATGCCAAGCTTCTTCGGTTACATGATTTGGTCCGTCGGTATCTTGGTGCCGACCTTCTTCCTGATGAATCTGTTCTTCATCTAACCGAATCCATTAATCTCAACAAAAAGCCTCGAGAGTTCAAATTTCTCGAGGCTTTTTTGCACCGTCATGAAAATTTCTGATCAGTTTCTTTCAACTTCTAAGTTTGCGCTGGCGCATACAAGATTAGCCATGCGGTTAAAAAGCGACAAAATTTCCAAGTGCAGAGCAGAGGTTTCGATTGAGAGACTATTGTTGTCGGAGATGCGCTGCAGGTGCAGACGTGTTTGATCGTGCGCAAAAGAAAGAATTTGTTTTTGCATCGCTGCCAGCCGTGCGCTGTGTTCGGCTTTTTCCTCGGGGTTCGGTGCCTGCAGATACGCAGCCAGCGTGTTGATGCACGTAAACACCATTTGATGCGATTCGCGAAGTTCTCGCAGGCCTTCAGCGCTGAAGTCCAAATGTTTCTGACACTTCCGATTGTCAAGGACTTCAATCACGTGATCGGTCAGATTGATGGCGGCTTTTAAATATCCGTTGACGCTTTTGAGGTTTTGCCATTGAAACGCCTCACGCGAGGTGACATTAGCCTTGACCGCGGAATTTAAGAAAACAGAAATGGAAGAGTTGAACTTCAAAAGCATTTCTTTTTTGTGATGAAGCAGCATCACATCCCCCGGACTGGGATTGTCTGCGAGCAGTGAATTAATCGATAACCAGAAATCTTTAAGCTCATCGAATTCTTTGAGGATGTGTTTTTTTGCCACGCCCAGCGAAATAGAAACGGAAAGAAAATTTTCCTGAACGAAAAGCTGTTTGTTATCAAACGTTTTTAAGTCAAAAGCGTGATTGTCGGGCAAAATCCATTGGGCCCAGTGAGAAAGCGGTTTGACAAAGACAAGACCGCATGCGCCGAGAATGGCGTTAAAAAGCAGGTGGCAAAGAACAACATTTGCGGGCAGCGTCACTTTAGAGCTCAATCCGAATGAGAGAGCAATGAGCGCGAGCACAATCAAAAGTGTTCTGAAAACTGCCGCGGCCCATGGGCCTCTTCTGCCCAAAGCGCTCGCAAAGGACGTGGTCAGAATCGACAAAAGGGTGCTGCCTGCGTTGGCGCCCAACACCATCCAAAGCGCCGCCTCAAAACTCAAAACGCCGGAGGCCGCCATGGAAGAAGCGATGATGACAGCAGCTAGGCTTGAGACACAAAGCACGGCCAGTAGCATCCCAGCCGCAAAAGACAAAATCAGATGGTCATGGAGGAGCTCAAAAAAGGGAGCTAAATCAGCGCTTGAGCGAAGCGGCGCGGTAGAAATCACGATCTGATTAATCGCGATCATGATGAAGGCCAGGCCCAGCAAAATTCGACCGAACTGCCCTTGACGCGTTGTGGGTTTGAAGCGAAAGAAGATGATGACGCCGGCCAAAATCAAAATGGGCGCGAGGATGGAAAAATTAAGACTCAAAACGCAGGCGACAAAAGCACTGCCAAGCTCCGCGCCGAAAATGCTGCTGATGGCAATGAGAGTATTCACAAGTCCTTCGGATTGAAGGCCTGCGATTAAAAGTGTCGCGGCTGTTGAACTTTGAAGAAGACTTGAGAGGCCAAAGCCTGCGCAAAAGCCTTTGAAGCGATTATCGAGGCCATGCGAGAGCGCGGCGCGAAGCGACACGCCGAAAGTTCTCAGCATGCCGGACTTCACCATATAGGTGCCCCAGAAAATCAGGGCGATGGCGCCGAGCAGATTGGCCAGATGGTTCATTGAAAGGATGCATTAAAGTTAAACACTTTTTTCGATTTTAACCGCAAAAAGAAATCAATTGCGGCGAATTTTTGTTCTGAATTTTGGATGGCGGAGAGTGAGAATTCGTTAGAAATCCAAGTCGTTTCGAAACGAAGGAGGTGTTTTGGACAGCAGATTGATCGTTTACCGGTGTCGGCCAATCATCGTTGGGAATCGGTTCCAACGGTTGATAACAAAGCCGGAAAAACTTACGGCCCAAGATCTCGAACTCAAGGGCCGTAGGAGGTGTGAGATAAGAGCGTTAAAAAAATCATCTCATGCCGACATGATGCCACAGGTTGAAGTCAAATTCAACATCAGTGTGCAAGTGATTGTACATAAGGTGATTTATGGATTTGTGCTGATTTTGTGGCTAATCGTGTCCGCATGGCCGTCTTGATGTAGACGTGAGAAGGCGGGGCTTTGGCCCTGCTCCATGTGACTGAAGGCCCTTTCTTTAAGTTCAAAAACAAAGAGCGCGATTTTTTTCGCGCTCTCTGTCTGTCATTCAAAATCGACGTTCAAATTAGTATTCAAACGTGCCTTTTTGAACAATTTCGCCATTGCGCATCATGACGTGGTTGCGCGAGACAACAGTTGTCAATTCCATCGCATCGTTAAAGAGGCAGGCATTGGCGCAGCCGCCCACTTCGATGACGCCTTGACCGGGTAAGCCAAGCGCGGCGCCGACATTGGACGAAATAAACGTGATGGCCTTTTCAATCGGCATCTTGTATTCGGCGATCAGGCGCTTCACTTCCGTGAGGTTGCCGGAGACACCGCCGACACCTAAGCCCACCATTTCGCCCTTGTCGTTAAAGCGCGGCACGGAACCGTGGCCGTCCGTTGACAAGGTGATGTGCGTGGGATCAACGCCTGCGTCCAAAGCCATCATTACCGCAATGGCGGGGTTATCAAAGGCGCAGCTTGCACCCGTGGTGATATCGATGTAGCCGCCCGCTTTAGCAAATTCCACCGCCGCGTCAAAGACGTGACGGATACGGCCGCAGTGTGTCGGACGGATGTGCTTGATCGGAAAACCCTGGGCGACGATTTCCTTATAGATATCGAAGCTGCCCGGAATGTTGCCCGTGTGAATGTGAAGGAAACCGGTTTTACCGGCGATCATGCCGCCCACGCGGATTTCAGCCAAAAGGGCGAGCACTTCTTGAACAGTCGGGAAAGAGGAGCGGTGGTCGCCCAAGGCGATCTTCACGCCCAAACATTCGGGCACGAGGAACAAGTCCTTGGAGACGGAGCCTGCCATCGTTGTCGGCGGGAACTTGTAGTTGGAGGTGTACATCCAAGCGGAAACACCTTCAGACTTGAGCGCGCGCACTTTGGCAAGAAGATTTTCAATGGAACGGGTGACAAAGTCGGTGCCTGAGACGCCGACCACGCTTGTGGTGCCGCAGGCGACGAGTTCCGAGAGCATGATTTCAGGCGTGCGGGTCACCGGACCGCCTTCTCCGCCGCCGCCCGTGACGTGAATGTGCTGATCGAAAAAGCCCGGGGTCATGATTTGACCCTTGGCGTCGATCACTTCAGTGTCAGGCAGTGTGGAGGGGAGATCCTTGCCGATGGCGACAACTTTTTCGGCGACCATCAAAACATCTTGAACGCCCATATCCTTCGGGGCGAAGACGTGTGCATTTTTAATTAAAAGGGCCATGAGAATACCTCATTTAAGTCAAATCATTAGAGGAAAATTGCCGATGCGGCGACGTTCACAATCAATGCCAAGAGCATGACGGGGAACGTGCGACGCACAATTTCAAACGGAGTTAAACCCGCGATACCGGCTACAGCGATGATAACACCTGCGATCGGGCACATCGTGCGTGCGATGCCGGCGGACAATTGCACGGGTACCGCTAAAACGGCGGCGTTGATGCCGACGCTTGCCGCGGCTTCAGGAAGAAGCGGAGAGAAAGCGAAGAACGCTGCGTTACCTGAACCCGTGACGATTGTAGCGATCACCATAATGCTGAGCATCACAAAAAGCATGACCCAGACGCCCGCGCTTTCCATTGAAGCGGCTGCAGAAATGAGTGTCGTGATGCCGCCCAACTTGTTCATACCGAGGGCAAACAATTCGGCGCAGCAGATTAAGCCCACCGTTGAGGTGAAAACCTTACCCATGCCTTCGAAGATCGCCTGCGTGCGTTGGCAGGCTTCTTTAAAGCGGCGGTGTGTGATGAAGTCAACAACAAAAGCGATCAAAAGCGAAACGATAATGCCGGTTTGAAGTGAAAGCTTAATGCCCGCGTAAACCATCGGCGAGAAGACGATCAAAAGCACGAGCGGCAGCATCGGCAACAGGGCATAGAATGTAGGGCCTGCGCCTTCAAAAGCCTTTTCCAAATCCTTGCCTTCGGCTTTGCCGGCGGTCACCACACCCTTGGCGGCGTCCTTGCGGTCAAACCAGCGTTGGATAAAGAAGTGACCCAAAGCGACAGTAGCGACCACACAGATAGCAACCGGGATCTGGCTTTGAACGAAGTAAGTCACAACGTCTGTTTGCAGTAAGTCAGCTGCGCGCATGGCGTTTGAAGATGACGGACCTAAGTCCAAGCAACAGGTTGAACCAATGACGGCCGCGGCAGAAGCCCGAGAAACACCCAAGGCGATCAAAAGGGGATAGACGCTCGCCATGAGCAAAAGACCAAGGCCTACGGCGCTGTTGATGAATAGCGCCATAAATTGCCCGACGATATAGGTCACTGCCAATAAAACATAGGGTGAACGGATGGCCGACAGAGGCTTCACACATAGCTTCACCAACGCTTTAGAGGCGCCGATCTTGTCCATGTAGAAAGAAAAGCCCGCGATCAACATAATGTTGAGGCCTAAGCCCGGCAGACGCCCGGACATTAATTGCTGGAAGGCCTGTGCGAAGTCAAACCCTAGAAAATGGGTCGACTTGGCATCAGCCACCGGCATCACACCCATCATGGATGCAAAGGCGAGCATAACCAAGCCCGCCAAAAGCAAGATGATCGGTGCATAGTAGTTTTTAAGTACGCAATAGGCGACGATAGCGATCACCACAAGCGTAATGACAACTCCAAGCATGAATTTCTCCGAAAAAAGGTGAGAGGGAAGATCCTCATTTCCATTCTAGACTTGGGGCCGTGGTTAAACCATTAGGGAAAGCGAAAGAACTTCAACTTTTTGATGAAAATAAAAAATCCCCCGGCTTTTTTACTTTCAAAACCGGGGGACTCGTTTCAGTCTAAATCAGAACTGAATTACTTGCGTTCAGCGATCAACGTGAAGAAGCGTTCTGCGACCTTGATGTGCTTTTCAATCGAATTGATTTCCAAGTATTCCTTGTCGCAGTGCATGCCGCCGCCGACAGGTCCGAGACCGTCCAAGGTGGGAACGCCCATGGCAGCCGTGGTGTTGCCGTCGCTGGCGCCACCGGCCTTCATCCAGGCGATGTCATAGCCTTCGATCTTGGCGGCTTCTTCAATCAAGCCGGCCATAGCCTTGGTGGCTTCGCTCAAGGGCATCGCACCGTGGTGGTTCGTTTCGACGATTTCCTGCGTTACGCCCTTAACCCATTCTTGCTTAGCCAATTCCATAATCTTGGCATTGACTTCGTTGTAGTCGTCGTCATTCCAGACGCGAAGGTCAAGCTGCGTTTCAGCAAAGTCGGCCACAACGTTGGCAACCGTACCGCCGCGCACCGCACCGAAGTTGAGCGTGATGCCGCGATCCCAGTCAGCCAATTCCTTCACAGCGGCGATGAACTTCACCATCGCGTAGATGGCGTCGCAGCCGCGTTCGGGGTTGTTGCCGGCGTGAGCGGACACACCGTGGAAGGTGATCTTGTAGGTGCTCGAACCCTTACGGGCGCAGACCAATTCGCCGCCTTCGCGAGCCGGTTCAAAAATCAAGGCGCGATCGGACTTGGAAGCGCATTCCTTCAACCAGTCGTGAGAAGACACGGAACCGGTTTCTTCATCGGGGTTGCAGGCGACCAAGATGGAGAGCTTGTCCAACGTTTCCTTGGGCAAATTCTTCAAAGCGTAGTAGATCGTCATGCAGCCGGCTTTGCAGTCCAAAACGCCGGGACCGTAGGCACGGTCGCCGTTGATCGTCATCGGGCGGACAGCCACGGTGCCGGCGGGGAAAACCGTGTCCAAGTGGGCGTTGAGCATCACGTCATAGCGTGTGGCTTCGGGCTTGTTGGTGGCAAAAAGGGCAGGACCAACCTTGTCGCCCAAGTCAACGAGCTTGGCCGTAAAGCCAATGCCTTCGTACCATTGTTTGAACGTTTCAGCAACTTGCTTCACACCTTCGGTGCAAGCCGTGCCGGCATCCACGTTGACAACCTTTTCCAGGTCTTTCAAAAATTCTTGAACCATCGGAATTTCCTTTCTAAAAGAGTTGTGAACCGACCGAAAAATCTTCAATCGGGTTAAAAACGATTGTAATGATTTGCGAAAGAAAAAGTGGTGCTATTTCTTAGGCGTTAACGCTAATTGTGCGGATACTTAAAAGGGGTGTGTTCGAATCAATTGAATCGAACCGCACCCCCTTTGAAACTAATGGGTTTCAGTATGAAGCATTAGACAAGAATGTTCATAATGATCATGCCGATGAAAGCATTGATAACTGCAACGCCCATCAACAACGGGATCATCTTGCCGCGCGTACCGATAACGCCCAAGCAGCGACCCATGTATTGCAATTGAGAACCCATCAAGTAGATGCCGGGAGCCAAAATAGCGCAGTGTTCAACGGTGAGAGCGCCTTGGTCAAACAAAGCGGCTGCAACACCGACACCGCCGCCCATGGACATCCAGCCGGCGATCAAAACGGCAGCGGCTTCACCGGGCAGGCCGAACAAACCCATCAACGGACGGAAAATGTCGCCCAAAATCGGCAAAAGACCGGCAACGTTCAAAGCACGAATAATGACGAAAGCCATCAACACGTTCGGGATCGTGGAGTGAGTGGCAATGCCCCAACCTTGGACGGCACCCTTCACGAAGACGTCGGTGACCATCGGTTTGCTGTTTTCGCTAGACATATTCAATATCCTCCAGACCTTAATTAAGCAGCCTTCTTCTTAGAAGAGAAGATCTTCAAGAAGCGAACGATGTTGGCACCGACCACTTTCATGACGAGCATGATGCCCAAGCACAAAGCGATGGAAGCAGGAACCGTGTTACCGGCAGCATCCGTCAGGCTCAACAACACAACACCGGCACCGAGGAAGTTGGTGATGGTGGCGTCAGCGGACAATTGGAACATAGCGAACACGTCAGCTTCATCTTCGGTGATTTCGCCCTTGTCCAACAACTGACGGGTCAAAGCGGCGCCGCCGTCGGTGGATTGCAAGGAAGCGATCAAAGCCAAAGAGCAGGAACCCGGGATACCCATCAACGGACGGAGAATCGGGGTCAAGAGTTGGCGGGCAGCAGCCAAGGCACCGTAGTGGTCACAAACCGTGATCATGGCCAAGGCAAACATAACGGTCGGAACCAAGGTCAAAGCAAAGCAGAAACCATCAATAGCACCGGAACCGCCCACACCGCGGAACATGCCCGTGGCGGTCTTAATGGCGTCGCCGCTGAGCGTGACGTTTGTAATGACCTTACCGAAGGCACCGTTCAAGGTGGAGAAGTCAAAAATGCCCCACCAGTGATTACCGGCACAGACGCCGGAGAAGAAAACGACGGCGAAAATCAAGGAGATATAACCACCAATACCGACTTTTTCTTCCGTAGTCTTATTTTCTTGTTCAGACATAGGATGATCCTTTTTTTGTGAGACTGAATTAAAAGAAATGGATGTTTAGCCTCAACATCCACGTAACGGATAGTAAAGTATTTAACAATTGTGCGTGTAGGTAGTTATCCTTATTTTCTAGGCATTGTCGCTTGAAATAAGGGTTATACCTAAGCAAAAGATAACAAAAATGATGCAATTTTTCTGTTTCAAAACCACTAAGCTAAGTTTCCTTTAAGGGTATTGCGTTTCAAATCAATTACAATAAAACGTTTCTACATCTATATATAAGAGGGTCGTTTTTTGATCAGTGAAAAACGATCCGGGAGTTTGGATCAATGTCTTTGAATGACCCGCGTTGGGGCCGAGGCGACTCGGACGAAAGCGAAGAAAAGAAGAATGCGCCCGACAGCCAGGACAGGGGGGCGGATCGCGGCGATGATCGCGGTTCCGAAAAGAACGCTTCGCCTAAAAAGAACGAGGGCGATGATTTGGATCGCCTCTGGGACGAATTCAACCGTGCTTTAGGCGGCATGTTGGGGCAAGGCCGAGGCCGCTCGGACGAGCGCGATCAGCAAGGCGCCTATGAACAAAAGCGAGAAGAGGAGCCGCGTCGTGAAGCCAATGGCCCGAGCGCTCAGGATCAGTTTAAGAAACAGTTTGAATCTTTCCGCAAGATGCAGCCGCCGCGCTTTATGAAAAAGCAGCCGGGCGGACGCGGCGCGGCTTTTGCCGCGGTCGTATTGGTGGGCCTGTGGGCTGCCACCGGTTTTTACATCGTGCCTGAAGGTCAGTCGGGTATTGTCACGACCTTTGGTAAATACACCGAAACCACCATGCCGGGTTTCCGCTGGCATTTGCCCTGGCCGGTGCAGGACGTCAATATTGTTGACGTGAGCAGCGTGCGAACTGTGGCTATCGGCGCCATGGGCCGTGCGAATCGCGAAGCCGAAGCGCTCATGCTCACTGACGATGAAAATATCGTCGACTTACGCTTTAACGTGCAGTACCGCATTAAAGCCGGCGAAGGCGCCATGAATTACATCTTCCGCTCGCGTGATCCGGATGAATCTGTTCGTCAGTCTGCAGAAAGCGCCATGCGCGAAGTGGTCGGACGCAAGAAGATGGACAGCGTGCTTTTTGAAAGCAAGCAGGAAATTGCCGAAGACGTCAAAAAGATCATGCAGGAAATGCTTGATCGCTACCGCACCGGCATTGAAGTGATGAGTGTGGCTATTCAAAACGCTCAGCCTCCGCAGCCTGTGCAGGCCGCTTTTGACGACGCCGTGAAGGCCGGTCAAGACCGTGAACGTCAGATCAACGAAGGTCAGGCCTATGCCAATGACGTGATTCCGAAGGCCCGAGGCATGGCCGCTCGCCTAGCTCAAGAAGCCGAAGGCTACAAGGCCCGCGTGGTGGAAACCGCCAAGGGTGACGCCGATCGTTTCACTCAAGTGCTCGCTCAATATGAAAAGGCACCTCGCGTGACGCGTGACCGCATGTATGTGGACATGATGCAGCAGGTGATGCAGTCGAGCACCAAGGTTTATGTTGATACCCAAGACGGCAACAATCTGCTTTATCTGCCCTTTGATAAGCTGATGGAACAAAACGCCGCTTCGGCGAAGTTCTCAAACACGCAGACGCAGCCCGCTGCCGCAGCTTCTCAGACAACCGCAAAGCCTCAAGCGGCTCAGCAATCCGTGAACACAACCGCCAATCGCACGTACAGCGCTCGCGACGCCATTCGTGACCGTTTGCGCTAACCGAGGAATAGGGAGATAAATAATGAAGAAACTTTCGACTCTGGCCTTGGTGGTGTTGGTGGCGCTCGGCGCTGCAAAGCTTTGCCTCTATACGGTCAATGAACGCGAACACGCTCTCGTTTTCGCGTTGGGTGAATTAAAAGAAGTGGTCTCCGAACCGGGGCTTCACGCGAAGCTGCCGCCGCCCTTCCAAAATGTGGTGTATTTGGATAAGCGCATTCTGACGCTTGATGCGCCCACGGCTGACCTTGTTCAAACGAGCGAAAAGAAAAACCTCATGATCGACTCGTTTGTGAAGTGGCGCATCGCCAATCCGCGCCTGTATTGGGTGTCTTTCCAAGGCAATGAACGCGCCGCCGAAGACCGTATTTCGGCTCTTTTGCGTGACGCTTTGAACCAAACGGTCAACAAGCGCACGGTCAACGGCATCACTTCCCGCGAACGTGACGTGGCGATGCTTGAAATCCGCACGGGTCTTCAGGAACGCGTCAAGGACGTGGGCGTTGAAGTGGTGGATGTGCGCTTAAAGCGCGTGGACTTTACGCCGGAAATTTCTGAGTCCGTTTATCGCCGCATGGAAGCTGAACGCAAACGCGTGGCCGCTGAAGAGCGCTCCACCGGCGCCGCTGAAGCTGAAAAGATCCGCGCCGATGCCGATCGTCAGCGCGCGGTGATTTTGGCTGAAGCTTATAACCAAGCCCAGCAGATTAAGGGTGAGGGGGACGCGGTTGCCAACGCCACTTATGCGAAGGCCTTCTCTAAGAATGAAGAGTTCGCTCGTTTTTACCGCAACATCGAAGCCTACCGTGCGAGCTTTGCGGATAAAAAAGACGTGATGGTGATTGATCCTTCGGCCGACTTCTTCAAGTACATGAAAAAGCCTGAAGGTAAATAACGATGAGTTGGGAGACTTGGGTTTTGGCTTTTGCGCTGGTGTGCGTGATTGAGGGATTAATTCCCTTCACGGCACCGGAAAAATGGCTTGAATCTGTGCGTGAGATCGGCCGAGTCGCTTCGCCCGATGTGATTCGCAAGATTGGCCTCGGTCTCCTTTTGGTGGGCGTAGGAGTGATCTGGATCGTTACTGCCTAACTTAATCACCGACCAGATACGGAAAAAGCCGGAGAGTTTTTTTAGCTTTCCGGCTTTTCTGCTTTTAACAATCTGTTTTTACTGGCGGAGTTCCCGAATGCTTTCGCTCGGGGCATCTCTGAAAGAGGAACGGAAGGGATTGATGTCAATGCCGCCGCGGCGGGTAAAGCACGCATAGACCTCAAGCGCCTTGGGATTGAAGGCCGTGCGTAGATCGTGATAAATCTGCTCGACGCACTGTTCATGGAACCCCTTGTGGCAGCGGTAGGAGACAAGGTACTTCAATAGTCCCGCCGGATCAATGGCGCGGCCTTCGTAATGAATCATGATACTTGCCATGTCGGGTTGACCTGTCACAGGGCAGAGCGAGCGGAAAAGTGACGTGCTGAAGGTTTCTTTCACAAACCGTTCTTCTTTGGCAAACGCTAGACAACCCGGATCGGTTTCGTAGTTTTCAATCACGTTGCCTTTCAGGGCAATGTCATCCAAAGACGTACCGGGCATCTTGGCGAGCGTTTCAGAGTAGTCACGATAGGGTTTAAGTATTACTTTAACTTCGCCACCTAAGAGCTTGGAGAGGTCGTCAGTCATTCGATGCGCGACTTCTTCCATGTCCTTCATTTTCGTCATGGCAAAGGAGCCCGCGTAGAGTTTGAGCGATTTAGATTCAACAATAGAGGGGGTTGCAGCGGGCACCCAAAGTTCGGCAACGGCCGTTTGAGGTTTGCCGTGAGAATCCAGCCAAGACAATTCGTAGAGACGCCAAATGTCCGTGCCGCGAAAATCATGCGCGCCGATCGCGTCGCGTCCGAGCGAGCGGGCAATGGCCTGCAGCAGATTGGGGTTGTATTGGTCGCTGTACGTTGTCTCTTTGCCCAAGAGAGTGTTTTTGGGCTCTGGCATTAAAACCGGCATGCGGATCCTCTAAAAAACATATGCATCAGATCGTTGATTTTGCAATTCTACAAGCCGAGCTCGTTTTCGGACAAAAACAGCACGAAAAATTCCACAAAACTTCATAAAAGTTGCCATAATTACGAGGTTGTGGATCGGTTTTTCAATGTGCCGATCATTTGACGTTTTAATCGTATTTTCGGGGACGAAACAATGGCTAAGAATGTTGTCGTGGTAGGCGCTCAATGGGGCGACGAAGGCAAAGGCAAGATCGTCGACTGGCTCACCGAGCGCGTTGACGGTGTGGTTCGTTTTAACGGCGGGCACAATGCCGGTCATACACTGGTGATTAATGGTCATAAGACCGTGCTGCGTTTGATTCCCTCCGGAATCATGCACCCGACGATGACTTGCTACCTCGGCAACGGCATCGTATTCTGCCCGGAAGCTTTCTTCGGTGAAATCGAACAGCTCGAAGCCCATGGCCTTGAAGCCGAAAGCCGTCTGCGCGTCTCCGGCAACGCTCCCTTGGTGATGCCTTATCACATCGCTTTGGATCACGCCCGAGAAGCCGCCGCGGGCGCTAAGAAAATCGGAACCACCGGCCGCGGTATCGGCCCGACCTACGAAGACAAGGTCGCTCGTCGCGGCGTGCGCGTAGCGGACCTTTTCAATGAAAAATTCTTCATTGAGCGCGTGCGCGATGTGATGGAATATCACAACTTCGAATTGACGAAGCTGTTGGGTGCCGAAGCGTTGGACATCAATAAGGTAATCGATGAAACGCTTGCCTTTGCTCCGCGCATCAAGCCCATGCTCACCGATGTCTCCTATACGATCAATAAACTCATGGATGAAGGCAAGTCCTTCCTCTTTGAAGGCGCTCAAGGCTCCATGCTCGATATCGACCACGGCACCTATCCCTATGTGACAAGTTCCAACACCGTGGCGGGCGCCGTTTGCTCGGGCGCGGGTGTCGGCGCTCACCGCATTGATTATGTTTTGGGCATCACCAAGGCCTACTGCACGCGCGTCGGCGAAGGTCCCTTCCCCACGGAATTAAACGATGAAATCGGCCAACACTTGCGCGACAAGGGTTATGAATACGGCGCCGTGACGGGCCGTCCGCGCCGCTGCGGTTGGTTTGACGGTGCGGCCATGCGCCGTGCGGTGCAGATCAACGGTCTGCGCGGCTTGGCTGTTATGAAGCTTGACGTGTTGGACGGTTTGGATACGGTGCGTCTCGGTGTGGGCTATAAGTACCAAGGCGAAGAAATTGACGTGATGCCCTATGGCGCTGAAGCCTGCGCGCAATGCGAAGTGATTTACGAAGATTTCCCGGGCTGGAAGGAAAGCACGTTCGGTGTGACGCGTTGGGAAGATCTGCCCGAGAGCGCCAAGCGTTACCTGCACCGATTGTCTGAAGTTGCGGGCTGCCCGATCGCGGTCGTCTCCACCGGTCCCGATCGCTCGCAGACGATCATGCTCGACAATCCCTTTAACAAGTAATCCTAAAAGGGGGCGGCTTTGCGGCCGCCCTTATTCTTATGGCTGATTTATATATTACCCAGGAAGAGTACGACGATCTTGTCGAAGAGCTTGTTTTAAAAGTGGCCGATGACCACTACGATTTCGACACCATTATTTGCCTGGCTCGCGGCGGCATGCGGGTGGGGGATGTTTTTTCCCGCGTGCATGATATGCCGCTTGCGATTTTAGCGGCCAGTTCTTACCGCAAAGCCGCGGGCACGGAACAGGGCGAACTCGATATCGCCCAGTTCATCACAAAGACGGGCGGAGAAATTGCGGGTAAGGTGCTTCTGGTCGACGACATGGTTGATTCGGGCGTGACCATCAATAAAGTGATCGCGCACCTGAAGAAACAATACCCCGCCATCACCGAAATTCGTGTGGCCGTGCTTTGGTGGAAATCACACTCCGAATGTGTGCCGGATTACTATTGTGAATTCCTCACCAATAATCCGTGGATTCACCAGCCCTTTGAACGCTATGACGCGATGGGAATCGAACGTCTTCGTGAACACCGCTTCGATACCGATCAGCTGATAGTTGACTGATCAAATAGACAGCGAAAACTGCAGAGGTCTCAAAAAGGCTTTTGCAGTTTTTTTTCGCAAAAAAACTGCCGAAGGGATTCGGCAGCAGGCAGGTACAGGAAACTGATCGTTTAAGTGTTTCCTAATGATATCGGAAGACTCTTTTTCTGAAAAGCCATTATGACCGTTTGAAATGCGGATTATGCGTTGATTGAATAATTAAGTCCCACGATAGGCCTTAGATTTTTGTTTTCAAGGGAATTTTTTGGCCATCTGATACAATTTCGAAAATTTTTATCAGTCATTACTTTTTGAGTGAATTGTCATGGACATAGCCGCCACGCTTGAGGCTTTCTATAACAAGGTAGACCTTCTTTATCTCACCGACGTGATCGGTATTGTTGCTTTCGCGTTCGCCGGTGTTCTTGTCGGCATCCGTATGAAGTGCGACCCGGTCGGCATCTTTGTGCTCGCGTTCTCCACAGCCTTTGGCGGCGGGATTATGCGTGACCTCTTGATTGACCGCCGCCCGATGTACTGGATCGCTAATCAGGAATTGGTTTGGCTCGTGCTTTTGATCACGATTTTCACGCCGATGCTTTTCCGCTTTTATAAAAAGCACCTCTCCTATGACGTCTTTGTCTGGAGTGACGCGATCGGTTTGGGCTTTTTCTCCGCGGTGGGTACAAGCCACGGCGTCAACCTCGGCGTTCCGTATTTGCCCGCCGTGCTTTGCGGTGTGGCTACCGGCGTTTTCGGGGGTCTTTGCCGTGACGCGTTCTTAAATGTGAAGCCTTCGCTCATTTACGACCATCAGCCCTACGGTTCGGTTGCTTTTGCGGGCTGCTGGCTTTATATCGCTTTAATTGAGTTGGGGGTTGACAATACCTTAAGCATCTGGATCGGGTCGCTCTTTATCTGCTTTTTCAGAATGTGGTGCTATTACCGCTCTTGGCGCATTGCCTACCACGACGAATTCATTCACCAGGATCCGTCTCCTGAGACCGATCGCGACCGCCGCCAAAACTAAAGCGCAGAAGTTTTCGGCAAAAGCAGGCGCCTGGACAGGGCGCCTCTTTTTTCTTTAAAATCAAGGGTCTTTTTAGTTTATTGAGAAGGTTTAATTCGTGCGTTTGCGCCAGATTCGCATCAGCGGCTTTAAGTCCTTTGCTGATCTCACCACCATCGAAGTGCCCTCGTCCATTGTCGGGATCGTGGGGCCTAACGGCTGCGGCAAATCCAATGTGATTGAAGCCGTGCGCTGGGCGCTGGGTGAAGGCAAGGCAAGTGATCTGCGCTGCAAGAGCATGAGTGAACTGATTTTTGCGGGTTCTGATAACCGCAAACCCGCCGGCCGCGCGATGGTGGAGCTTGTCTTTGACAATAGCGACCATACGCTTCAAGGTCCCTGGGGCGCCTACACTGATATTTCTGTTAAGCGCGTTCTCACTCGCGACAATACGAGCTCTTACCTTATTAACAATCAGCAGGTTCGTGCAACTGACGTGCGAGACCTCTTTATGGGTACGGGCTTAGGCGCCAACTCCTACGCTATCATCAGTCAGGGGATGGTAACCGAATTTGCTAAAGACTCTCCTGAAAAACGCCGCGAATATCTTGAAGAAGCGGCAGGCGTCTCAAAATACAAAAAGCGCCGCAAGGAAGCGGAGTCCAAATTGGCGAGCACCCGAGCCAATCTTGAGCGCGTCAGTGATTTACAGATCACGCGCCGTCAGTCGCTCACCCGTTTGGAAGAAGAAGCGCGCGTAGCCGAACAGTACAACACGCTAAATGCCAAACGTCTTGAGCGGGAATCCCTTTGGTGGTTCACTCAGATGGTTGAGGCCAAGAACGCGATTGACCGCATCAATGCTCAGGTGGCCCAATCGCAGTCCTCGGTCGGCAAAAGCGACTCCGACCTTCTTGCGCTTCGTCAGTCGCTGCAGGAAGATCGTGCCAAACTCAATGAAGCCAATATTGCTGTGCTCGCTAAAACCGAGCAGTTGGCCGACGTTGATAAAGCGATTTCCGCCGTTGAAGGCAATATCCGATCCATTATTGAGCGCCGAGCGCTTATGAAAACGCAGCTTGAAAGCTACCGTTCGATGCTCGAAGCCCGCGGTCGCGAAGTGCAAACGCAGGGTGAAAAAATCAAGCAGCTTGCCGTTGACCGAGAAGAGAAAGAGGAGCTCGCGGCAAGCGCAGGGGATCAGGAAGCAGAACTTGAAGCCAAAAAAGCCGTGGCAGAAGAGCTTACCGAAGAAAAGCGTCTGGCTTTTGAATCCTTGCAGGCGGAGTCTCAGCGCATTGAAAATGAATCGCGTGCGCTCTCCCTTGAAATGGCGAGATTAAGTAAAACGCAGGAAGAAGTGACGGTGCGGCTTGAGAAATTCAAGCGCGAGGCCGCGCAGACAGAAGCGCCCGATGAGAAGCGTTTTGAAGCGATCAAGGAAGAATTAGCCATTGTCCGCGAAGACAGCGAAGCGTTAAAGATTGAACGCGAAGAATCTCAAGCGATGCTTGAGGAGGCTCGCACGACGCTTTCTGAAACGCAAAAGACAATTCATGAAAAAGAGCAGCGCCTGGCTGCAGTGACTGCCAAACTCACGACGCTCAAAGAAATGGAAGAGCAAAGTTTAGCGGGCGACAAACTCACCGAGTGGATGAACCGGCAGGGTTTATCGACGCTTGCTCGTCTATTTGAAAAGTTGGATTGCGAGCCCGAGTGGACACGTGCGCTTGAAGCCGTGCTTCGTGAACGCGTCAATGCTTTGGGTGTCACGAGTCTTTCAATGGCTGCGGGCTTCGAGATGGCACCGCCCCCTGCGAAATTAACGTTTTATTCGACGATAGGTTCTCAAGGCGCTTCGGTTGATGCGCCGGAGGGTTTAACGCCCTTAATTGAAAAGCTTCGCTTTGATCGCCATAACGATGAGACGCGCGCGGCGCTTGCCAGTTGGCTTTGCCGCTACTATACGGCCACCAATCTCAAAGACGCAATGGCTAATCTCACCAAACTTCCCGCGGGCTGCCATTTTGTGACGCCTGAAGGTCATATGGTTGATGCGGTGAGCGTGAATTTCTGGGCGGGCGACTCAGAAGGCTTATTATCCCGCCGCGCGGAAATTACCGCGCTTGAAGAAGAAAGCGTGAGCCTGCGGCGTGAATTGGAAACAATGCACCAAACGCTGGGAGCCGCCCATCTTCAGGTTTCTCAAATGAGCGAGCGGCTTCAAAGCGCGAATACTCATTTTGAAACGGTTCGCAGCAAAGAAGGGGAACTCGCGCTCGAAGTGACGCGTCTGTCGGCTGCAATTGAAGCTTACCGAAACAGAAGCGAGGAGTTGGGCGCTTGGATTGAAGAAGCGCAGGCGCAGCTTGAAGAAACGGCGGCAGCGATTGAAGAAGCCGATGAGCGTTTCAGCGCATTGGATGAAGAGCTTGCCCTTCGCCAGCAAAAGTCTGAAGATGCGCGCTTGGCTTGGGAGGCGGCGCGTGAAGCGGCTCGCCGTGCCGAGCAGGAATTCAATGTCTTTGCCTACACGCAGCGTGAAGTTCAATTGGCTTTGAAAAACCTCGCCGAACGAATCGCCGAAGCGCAGCGCGCGCAGCTTCTTGCTCAAAATGAAGAGGAAGAACTCAGGCAAAAGATTGAAACGGTGAGCGCCTCGCTTGAAGAGCTTGATGAAGACAGCGAAAAAGAAGGTCTGCAGGAGCTTTTAACGAAGCGCGAGAGCGCTGCGGGCGCCGTTGAAGAAGCAAAACGCGCGCTTGAAGCCATTGAAGCGAAACTTACCGAAAGTGAAAAGTCGCTTGAAAACATGGAAGAACTCAAGCGCCGTGAGCAAAACCGCATGGCTGATTTGATCGCCAAGCGCGGTCAGCATGAAGTCGAATACGGAACAGTGAAGAGCCGCTTGGAAGAACTTGACTATGATGAAGCGGCGCTTCGTGAGCGTTATGAAACGGAACGCCCGAAACTCAATAGTCTGCGCCAAGAGGTTGAGCGCCTCGCCCAATCAATGGCGCAGCTGGGCGCGGTGAACCATGCGGCTCTTGAGCAGCTTCACACCCAGCAGGCTGAAGTTGAGCGCATTGACGCGGAAGTGGCAGACCTTCAGCAGGCTATTGAAACGATTGAAGCGGCCATCAAAAAGATTGACCACGAAACACGCGCACTTTTGACCGATACGTTTAACCGTGTGAACGAAGCGTTTAATCAAAAGTTCACGCAGCTTTTCAATGGCGGCCACGCGCGGCTTGAAATGACAAGCGACGATGCGCTTGAAGCGGGCATTGAAATGTACGCCAATCCCCCGGGCAAGCACAATCACTCGATTCGTCAGCTCTCGGGCGGCGAATTGACGCTTACGGCAACCGCCCTTGTTTTCGCGTTCTTTACGTTAAACCCTGCGCCTTTCTGTCTGTTGGACGAAATCGACGCTCCGCTTGATGAAGCCAACCAAGAGCGTCTCTCAAGGCTTGTCGGCGCGATGAGCGAAAACACTCAATTTATGATGATCACCCACCACCGGGTCACGATGGAGCACACCAATCAATTGATCGGCGTGACGATGAAAGAGCCCGGTGTGTCGCGTGTGGTGAGCGTGGACATCGCTGAGGCGAGTCAGTACGCGCAAAAGCCTCGCAGCTAGCGAGGCACGAACGACGATCCCGGATACTCGGACGCGTATCTACCGATTTTTTGTGTTAACTGTCGGATTTCCGAATCCGTCAGGTATGGCTATTTTGTTTTTGGGAAAAGCGAATGATTCTGAGATTTTTGATTTTCTTTTTTGGTCTTTGCATTTTGTCTTTGGGAATTGCCACGGTTACAAACGCAGGACTCGGTACCGGAACGGTGAGCGCGGTGGCCTTTGTGCTCAATCACATCACCGATCTTTCAATGGGCTTTTTCGTTTGTCTTACCAACATCTTTTTCTTTGTTCTTCAAATCATCGTTGATCCTCGATCAATATTTCAAAAAGCGTTGCGGCAGCTGCCGATTTGCTGTGTTTTTGGGTTTGTCTTCGATGTGGCGCTTTGGGTGAGCGGTCATGTGGTGCCTCAAAACTATATTCAACAGGTGCTGATGGCTTTCGCAGGGAGCGTTCTCACCGGTCTTGGCATTGCTTCCATGGTGTTTGCGCGTTTGGCGATTTTGCCGCCTGAAGGGTTCGTATTGGCGTTGATGAATCGCTTCGGAGGCTCCTTTGGGACGCTCCGTATGAGTGTGGATATCTTTTTGCTGGCATGCGCCGTGGCGATTTCGCTCGTCGCCTTCGGCACCGTGATTGGTATCCGGGAAGGCACGCTTATAACAGCAGTGTGTTCAGGCCCCATTGCGAAGCTCTTTTTGAAAGTCTGGGGTCGACTTTTTCCGAAACATCGTCCGATCGATTAAAAAATCAGCGAATTTGTTAGAAACACAGCCATTCTTGTTCTAAAATAGCAAATTGTGTTCAATTCAGTTTGCGGTCTTTTTATAACAAAAAGGAATTCCGCGATGGCTGTTCGCGCGCGTGGGCGCGTTATTGAGGTTTTTTCATGAATGAGACGGTTCTTTTTCTAGTGATTGGCGCAGCCGTTATTTTGGTGGGCTTGTTTTTGTGGTCCCGAATGGAAGCCAAAAAGAACAATGAAAGTCAGCTCAGCATCACGCGAGTGAAGCCTCTGAAGGGAATGTATAAGTCATTGCCCGCCGAGCAACCTGCCCAGAAAAGCGCCGATACCGCCGAAGTGGTCGTTTTGGTGCCCCAAGACGGTGAAGAGCCGCAAAGTAAAGAGCTGCCTTTTGAGGTGACCTCTGTCAGTGAAGCGCCTGCAGAAGAAAAGAAAGAACCGGTTAAAGTTGAAGCAAATCCTATTCCTGAGCCCGAACCTGTGAAGGCCGAAGAGGTGCAGACGCCGGCCCCTGCTCCCGCTCCTGCCAAGCCTGAAACCGCTCCGCTTACTAAGCAAGAGCCCTTGAAGTTCGCCGAAGAAAAGCCTGCTCCTCAAGAAGAAAAGAAAGAAGAAAAACCAGTTGAAGAACCGGTGAAACCCGCTAAGCGTCTTTTCCCGAAAGAAGGTCTTGTGAGCATTCACTATGACGGCTTGACGGAAACGGTCGGCACCGTTCAATCCGTCCGTCCCGTTGACGGCAAGAAGATGATGGAGATGGTCGCCAATATCCGCAAGCTCAGTTTGCCGATGCGTATTTATCTGCGCCGAGTGGATAACAAGCGCTGGTATCAGCCGAGCGCGGTGGGCAACTACACGGAATTGGCCGTGGTGCTTCTTTTGGCTAACCGTCAAGGCTGCATCAATGAAATCGACGCAAGCCGCTTTGTGATGGCGATCCAGCAGGTCGCTATCGCCTTGGGCGGGGATTGCGATACGGAAGCCTCGCACGAAATCGTCGCCCGCGCCAAGAAGCTCTACGACGATGTGGTGCGTTTGGACGTGCAGCTTAACTTTGTTTTGGCAAGCAAAGAACCCTTGAATCCGAACTTTGTCGCTGAAGCCGCACGCCTTGCGGGCTTCACGCAATTAAATCCGCTGCGTTATTTCCTGGGCAGCGTTCAGCAAATCGGTTCTGCCACGATCTTCTTGACGTTGGATGAATTCGATCGCCGTTACCTTACGTTGGCTTTGGATGCTCCGCTTGCGCAGCCCGACACGCATCCGCTTCGCACGCTCTTTAGCGTTTCCAACGATTTGTGCGCGCGCTTAAATCTGCAGCTGCAGGATTCTCGCGACCGGGCGATCAACAGTGAGTTGGCCCAGGCGATTAACCATCAATTAAAGAAATACTATGCGGAAATGTACCGGGCCAATATCGAACCCGGCAGTCCGCGCGCCCGTGTGCTTTTCACACGTGACTAACCAATCTCAAAAAGAGCGGCCGATGAGGTCGCTCTTTTCAAAAGATGACTAAAAAAGCGATTGACGATACCAACTTCAGTCTTTTTGACGACTTGTCTGTTGAACCCATTGACTCACAAGATCTTGAAAAAACAAAAGAGCGAATGCGCGCTTTGGAAAAGGATCTTGAGCGATGGAACTACGAATACTATGTGCTTGATGCGCCGAGCGTGCCTGACAGCGAATACGACAAAGCCTTCCAAGAATTAAGTGATTTGGAGAAAAAGTATCCGCAGTTGAAATCCGCGGCTTCGCCCACCGAGCGTGTGGGCGGCGCTGCTCGAAGTGATTTGGCAAAAGTTAAGCACGCGGTTCCCATGCTCTCCATTCATACGGAAACAGACTTTGAGGCTGAAGGCGCGCGCGCTTTTGATGATCGTGTCAGAAAGGGTTTAGGACTTTCCGAATCCGATCCTGAAGTGGAATACGACGTTGAACTGAAGTTTGACGGTCTTGCGATGAATCTTCGCTATGAAAAGGGCGTGCTTGTGTCGGCTGCCACGCGCGGCGACGGTTTGGTGGGCGAAGATGTGACGGCAAACGTGAAAACGATCCGCACGGTGCCCTTGCAACTGCCTGCAGATGTCCCAGAAGTGCTCGAAGTGCGCGGTGAAGTCATCATGCATAAGGCCGATTTTGAACGCTTAAATGATGAGCAAAAGATGGAAGGCCATAAGCCTTTTGTCAACCCCAGAAATGCCGCGGCAGGGTGCTTAAGGCAGCTTGATCCGAAAGTCACCGCCAAACGCAAACTTTCCTTTTACGCCTATGGCCTGGGAGAAGTCAGCGCCCCCTTGGCGTTAACGCACAGCGGCACGTTGGATTGCCTTCAAAAGTGGGGGTTCCCTGTGGCAAGCCAGCGCCGAGTGGTTAAAGGCTGGAAGGCCCTTGCTGAATTTCACGACTGGGTGAAATCCATCCGTCAGACGCTTCCCTTTGAGATCGACGGCGTGGTCTACAAAGTCAATAGTCTTGCTGAGCAAAACGAATTGGGCTTTATTTCGCGCGAACCCCGTTGGGCCTGCGCGCACAAGTACCCGCCCGAAGAGGCGCTCACCGTTGTTGAAGACATTGACGTGCAGGTGGGACGCACGGGGAAATTAACCCCTGTGGCGCGCCTCAAGCCGGTTTTTGTGGGCGGCGTGACGGTCTCAAACGCAACCCTTCATAATGAAGATTTTATTGCGGAATTGGGGCTCAAAATCGGTGACACTGTTGTCGTGCGCCGTGCGGGCGACGTGATTCCTGAAGTGGTGCGCGTACTTCCCGAAAGACGCACGGGCGCAGAAAAAGATTTTGTCATGCCGGATCATTGTCCGGTTTGCGGGTCGGAAACTTTCCGAGATGAAGAGGAAAAAGACACGCGCTGCACGGGCGGACTCTTTTGTCCTGCTCAAAGACGCGAGTCGCTGGTGCACTTTGCCTCGCGCTTAGCTTTAAATATCGACGGATTGGGTGAAAAGGTTATTGATCAGCTGCTGGAAGCCGGATTGATTCAGACGCCCGCGGATCTCTATCGCATCACCGAAGAAAAACTTTTGACGCTCGAGCGCTTTGGTAAAAAGAGCGCCGCCAATCTTGTTGAAGCGATCGAAAAAAGTAAAGAGACAACGCTTGCGCGCTTTATTTATGCTCTGGGCATTCGACATGTGGGTGAGAGCACGGCGCGCGACTTGGCGCAGCACTTCAGAAGCCTCAATGTTTTGATGAGCGCAGATGCCGAAGCGCTTTTGAAAGTGAACGACGTGGGTGAAGTCATCGCGCAGTCCATCATTCACTTTTTTGAAGAACCGCACAATCGTCATGTGATTGAAAATCTCGTTGATCTGGGCGTGCATTGGCCGACACCTGAAGCGTCAGCTGTGAACGACCTTGTCTCCGGCAAGACTTTTGTCTTGACCGGAACGCTGCCTTCAATGGGTCGTGAAGAAGCCAAGGCGCTGTTGCTTGCGCAAGGCGCAAAAGTGGCTTCCAGCGTGAGTAAGAAAACGGACTACGTGGTGGCGGGCGCCGAAGCAGGCAGCAAGCTTGAAAAAGCGCAGGCGTTGGGCGTTGCCGTCATTGATGAAGCGAAGATGCTTGAAATGCTTAAAGGAGCCCAATAATGCTGGGACTGGTTTTTGGAAGCGGTTTTGAGAATTTTGAATTAGTTGATTGCCGCACGCAGCGTGTGAGTACTCCCTTTGGCGAAACGGAATACGATCTCGGTGTTTTCGCCGATCAAGAAATTGTCGTCTTGCATCGCCATGGCAAAGATCATCGCTTCGCGCCGCATCAGATTCCTTCACGCGCACAGATGTGGGCGATGAAAGAGGCGGGTGTCACAGACATTATCGCTGTGGGGTCCGTGGGCGGCATGTCAGCTGAAAATGCGCCGGGTCACTTTACGGTGCCCGATCAGATTGTGGATTACACGGCAGGCCGTGAATGCACCTATTGGGGCGAAGCGGGGATGCCTTGCGCGCACATTGATTTCACGAGACCCTTTGATGAAAATTTGCGTCAAAAAATTCTGCAGGCCGCGCAAGACATCAAACTTTATGTTCACAATAAAGGCACCTACGCCTGCACGCAGGGTCCGAGACTGGAAACCGCGGCAGAAGTGCGCCGCATGATTATGGATGGCTGCGACTTAGTCGGCATGACGGCGATGCCCGAGGCGGCTCTTGCTCGAGAACTTGGCATGCGCTACGCCCTCATTTGCTTTAGTGTCAATTGGGCGGCCGGTCTTGTCGACGATGCGCTTGATTTTGAAGCCATTAAAGCCAGCATGAATCATTCGGTTTCAACATTGGTTAAGTTGTTGACTCAGGTCGCTCAAACAAACGATTTCCGCTAAAGGAGACAGTATGCGCGTTCAACGTTTATTGGTTTCTGCTCTCGCAAGTTTTGCTTTTAGTTCTGCTGCTTTCGCAGGCAGCATTTCGCCCTCGATGGTTCCTGCCGAAGTGAAAGCCGCTTTTCAAAAGCAATATCCTTCCGCGCAGATACTTGAATGGGATTACGAGAAAGACGAAAAGGCCTATGAGGTTGAAGCTCGCATAGGGGAAGCGGAGATTGAGGCCATGTATTCTGAAAAGGGAGACTTGATTGTCTCCAAAGAAGACGTGGCGACGGGAGCAATCCCCAAGGACGTTTTAGACGAAGTCCGTCAAAAGTGGCAGCGCGCTGAAATCCTTGGCGCCAACAAAATCACAACGCTGAAAGGTATCACTTGGGATATTGGCTTGAAGTTTAGAAGCCAATATCACAACATTGAAATCAAAAGATAAGATTTTCCCTTATCAAAAAATTCTTAGCAAAAAATCATAAGGATTTATCAGGATTGAAAGGCGCTATGGGGTAGGGTAGATTGATAGCATGTCTCTAAATTTTCAAGCATATAGGAGATATATATGTTGATTAGCCCGATACTCATATAGCCCCAAGGGTTATTGAGTGGCACTTTGGATAGGGAAGAGAAAGCAAAAGACATTGACGA
>CALXQR010000001.1 GCA_944390675.1 uncultured Burkholderiaceae bacterium | reverse complement strand
TAAACTCTTTTGAAATACGTTTTGCACCCATGAAAATACCCCGTTGGTAAGTTGTCTACCAAACGGGGTACAGTTCAGGGGTAATGAAGAGGGAAAAAACTTTAAGACCTATCATCAGGCCCAGAATTCAGCCACTATTTTAGAAGTTTTGCGTGTTAAGACCGCAAAAATTCTTTTGTCTTAATTAGAAGTTTTCTCTCTTTGAGAAAGTCCCAAACGCAAACTCACTTCTCTGGCAATTTTCTCACAATCTTTTATGTGTTCTCGCCCCAGATAACGCAAAGCGGTATAACCCAAAGCGGCAGCGCTTACCTGACCAACAATAGGAACCCAACGCGCCGCCTGTTTCGTTCCCAATTTAATTCCGACGCTTTTTAGCATAGCTATGGCGACTTGCGCGGTAATGACTTTACCGGCCAAGACCGTCCCCACCCAACTGATCGCCTGGTAGGCAATGATTTTCTTTTGACTGGGAAGCCTTTCAATCTGCTCCGATGTCAAGCCGAACTCCCTGTTGATGTGATCAATCATTTTGATCATCACTGAAACATCAACCAACATATCCACGCCGGGTATCGGCACAAAAGTCGCCCCTGCGCTCATCAAAGCTTGCCGATTCACATGACGCTTTGCACGCCAAACAGCCGATTGGATTTTTTCTTCGTCAGTAGGGATTGAAGGCAGGGACGCACTCATAAGGCAAAATTAATCGTTCCGCTATACACTTACGCATCTTATTGGATTTTAGGGAAAGTTTTTCCCTTTTTCTTTTCATGCATTTACTGGCTCTAGGTTTAAATCACACGACCGCGCCGCTTGCCATCCGCGAGCGGGTCGCTTTCGGTCCGCAGGAGACTGCCGAGACAATCGGCAGACTTTTGTCGCGCCTGTCGGGTGAAGAATCTGGCAAGGTCTCCGAAGCGTTGATTTTGTCAACCTGCAACCGCACGGAAATTTACTGCGCGGCCGAAGACGCTGATCTTGCCCTTGGAGCTCTGGAAGCGTTCTTAGCTGAAGAAAAGAATCTTTTGCTCTCTGAAGTAACCCCTCACACGTATTCACTCACCGACTTGGAAGTCGTCGAACACGCTTTTGGCGTGGCAAGTGGTCTGGACTCCATGGTCTTGGGCGAAACGCAAATCGTGGGGCAGATGAAAAAGGCAGAAAAAACCGCCCGAAAAGCAGGCGGCCTCGGTTTAATGCTCAACGCGCTCTTTCAGCGCACATTTACCGTCGCAAAAGAAGTCCGAACAGCCACCGAAATCGGCGCACACACCGTGTCCATGGCGGCTGCGGCCGTTCGCCTGGCCAATCGCCTCTTTGGTGAATTACACGAACTCAATGTTCTTTTTGTCGGTGCTGGCGAAATGATTGAATTGTGCGCTGCGCACTTTAACGGTCAAAAGCCGCGCTCCATGACCATTGCGAACCGTTCGCTTGATAAGGGACAAGCGCTTGCTGCTCGATTTGACGCCAATAGCATGAAATTGGCTGATTTGCCCCAGCAAATCTCTCGCTTTGACATTATCGTTTCCTGCACCGCGAGCGCCCTTCCGATTATCGGTCTTGGCATGATTGAAAGAGCGACCCGTGAGCGTCACCACAAACCGATTTTTATTGTCGACTTAGCTGTGCCGCGTGACGTGGAAGAGGAAGTCGCAAGACTCGATGACGTTTACGTTTACACGGTTGATGATTTAGGTAAAGTGGTTCAAAGCGGAAAAGCTGAGCGCGAGGCAGCGGTTGAAGAAAGCCGCGCGATTATCGCGCTCCGTGTCAAGGATTTCGCTAATTGGCTGCAGTGGAGAAACAGCGTACCGACAATTGAAACCATGATTGAACGCGCTTCTCAGTTGTCTGCAAGCTGTATTGCTCGAGCCAAACACAGCATTGAATCGGGTAACAATGTTGATGAAGCGCTTGCCCGCCTAGCTCACGACATCACCCGCAAGCTCATTCACGATAACTTGACGCTTTTGAAAGATACCGAACATCTTTCAGCTGCCGAACGTGAACATCTTGAGAGCTGCTTTAAACACTTTTACCTTGAACGCAAGCGTTAGCGTCACTGATCTTTTTTTGCCCCTTTAACCGCCCTGTCTTAATATTGGGCGCGTGAAATCCGTTCAATTTTTAACTCTATGAATTTAGGAGACTCGCTGTGAAAGAGTCGATGCGAAGCAAACTGCAACAAATTGCCCGACGTTTGGAAGAAATTGATGCCATGCTGGCCTCACCTGAAGCTACCAATGACATGAACCGTTTCCGTGACCTCTCGCGCGAACGCTCTGAAATTGAACCCGTTGTTCAAAAACTCAAAGAGTACGAGTCCACCGAAGGCGACATTGAAGCCGCTCAGGAAATGCTTCAAGACCCAGAGTCGGCCAGTTTCGCCCAAGAAGAAATCGACAACGGCAAAGAACGCTTGGAAAATCTCGAAAAAGATTTACAGATCATGCTTTTGCCGCGCGACCCCAATGACAGCAAGAATATCTATCTTGAAATTCGCGCTGGCACCGGCGGCGACGAATCGGCACTTTTTGCAGGCGACCTTCTGCGCATGTACACCCGCTACGCTGAACGTCAAGGCTGGAGCACGGAAATTGTGTCTGCCTCAGAAAGTGACTTAGGCGGCTATAAAGAAGTTATTGTCCGTGTCATTGGTGAGGGCGCTTATTCCAAACTCAAGTTTGAAAGCGGCGGACATCGCGTGCAGCGCGTTCCCGAAACCGAAAGCCAAGGCCGTGTTCATACATCGGCTTGCACGGTGGCTGTTTTGCCGGAACTTGATGAAATCGGTGAAGTTCAAATTAATCCGGCAGACCTGCGTATTGACGTCTACCGCGCTTCGGGCGCGGGTGGCCAGCACGTACAGAAAACAAACTCTGCTGTTCGCATCACGCACATCCCCACGGGTACCGTAGTTGAATGTCAGGACGAACGCAGTCAGCACGAAAACAAAGCGCGCGCCATGAGCGTGTTGATCTCTCGCATTACGGCTAATGAAATTGCTAAACAGCAAGCGCAAGAAGCGAGCACTCGTAAAAGCTTGGTCGGTTCCGGTGACCGTAGTGAACGCATCCGCACCTACAACTATCCCCAGGGGCGCGTTACGGATCACCGCATCAACCTGACTCTTTACAAACTCGACTTCATCATGGATGGCGATTTGGATGAAATCATTACGGCGCTTACCACCGAACACCAAATCGAACAGTTGGCCAACTTAGGCGAATAAACATGACAACGATCCAAGAAGCCATTGCAGAAGCCTCAAAACGCATTGATCGCTTTGAGGCGAAGCTTTTATTGGCTCACTGCCTTGGCGTGGGACGTACTTATCTCATCACACACGACAAGGATTGCCTATCACCGACCGTTCTGCAGCACTATGAGGAATGTGTCCAAGCCCGAGAAAACAAAATGCCTGTTCCCTACATTACAGGCACTCAGGAATTTTTCGGCAGAAGTTTTTCGGTCACTCCTGACGTGTTAATCCCAAGACCCGACACGGAAACGCTGATCGAATTTATTTTGGAGAAAACTTCGGGCAAAGGGCCTCTGAGCCTTTTGGATCTGGGTACGGGTTCTGGCTGCATCGCCATTACGCTTGCACTGGAAAATCCTTCTTTGGCAGTGACCGCAACGGACATTAGTGAAAAAAGTTTGTCTGTCGCCAAAAATAATGCCAATCAATTAAACGCTAATGTCTCTTTTTTCTTGGGAGACTGGTTTAAGGCATTAACTATGCCGAAGAAGTTTGACGTGATTGTCAGTAATCCCCCATACATCGACAGTCAGGATAAACATCTCGAAAATTTACCTTTTGAACCCATCGGCGCATTAACAGACGGCCAAGATGGCCTTTCACATATTCGTCACTTAATTACTGAGGCACCAAAATATCTGCGACATGACGGACTGCTTGCCTTTGAGCACGGTTGGGATCAAGGAGCAGAAGTTCGATCACTTTTTTCAAATTCTCTTTGGACCGACATCATTACCGTCAAGGATCTCGGCGGCAATGATCGAGTAACCGCAGCTAACTTACTCTAAAGCGTTTTTCATGAAATCGTCATAATTTCATCGCAATCCTGAAACATTACATCATCACAATAGGGCGCAAGAAATTTACTTTTCAATTTTCACCGGACGATTTGTTTTAGTTCGGTCAACCTTCTCTTTGTGATGGAGTATCTCATGACTGTGTTGCGAAAAACACTTCTTGCCTCGATGATGATTTCTTGCGGTCTTTTGTCTCAGACCGCATTGGCAAACGCAGAACATATGGTAGTTGCCGTGCAACAACTGCCCCCTACCGTTGAACCCCAAGGCGTTAATAACAATGCCATTGATCGTGTTGTTTCCTCTATCTATGAAACGCTGATTTATGCTGACACCCACACTGGCGAAATGAAGCCGGGCTTGGCTGAATCCTGGAAGCGTATCTCTCCGGAAACGGTTGAATTCAAGCTTCGCAAGGGTGTGAAATTCCATGATGGCACAGACTTTACGGCCGATGACGTTGTTTTCAGCTTCGGTCCCGAACGCTTTTCCGGAGAAAAAGCCCCCGGTCGTCCTGCCGCCTGGGAATTTTTGGGTGGTCTTAAAGAAGTCAAAAAAGTGGATGACTACACCGTTCGTGTGACGATGAAAACCGCCGATCCGTTGATTGAACGTCGCTTCTCCGCCCGCATGTCAGAAATCATTTCTGAAGACGGTTTCAAAAAGGCCGGTTCTTGGGAAAATTGGCTGAAGAACCCGATCGGCACGGGTCCCTATCAAATTTCTTCTTTTAAGACAGGCAATCGTCTCGATCTTGTGCGTTTTGACGGTTACTGGAACAAAAAGGCCCCTGCCGCTCAATTAAGCTTTGTCGAAGTGCCCGAATTGTCCGCTCGTGTGGCCGGCCTTCGCTCTGGCGAATTCGACATCATCACAGAAGTGCCGCCCGATCAGGTCAAACCGCTGTCCTCTGACGGCAAAGTTGATGTCGTTGGCGGCCCGATTGACAACATCTACGGTTTGGTCTTTGACAGCCGCTCTTCCAAGATCATGCAAAGCAAGGAATTGCGCCAAGCTTTCCTGCACGCCATTGACCGCGATCTCTTAGTCAATGCTTTGTTTGCCGGTAAGACGGTAACCGCGAACAGCTTCCAATCGAAAACTTTCGGTGATCTCTACATCCCCGAAATGAACAAGAGCCTCTACGATCCGGAAAAAGCCAAGGCTTTGATTAAGGCTTCCGGCTATAAAGGTGAACCGATCGTTTGGCGCATTCAAGCCGGTTACTACACGCTCGAAATGACGGTTTCTCAAGCCATCGCCTCCATGCTGAAGGCTGTCGGTTTGAACATTGAAATCCAAGTCAAGGAAAACTGGACGCAAGTTGAAGCCGCTGGCGCTGACCGCATGATCAACAACGCCAGTTTCTCTGCCTACTTCCCCGATCCTGCCTCTCAATTGTGGCGTCGTATGAAGCCGGGCACCTCTTGGGACACGATGGGTTATATCGACACTACGAGCGCTGATTACAAGGTCTTTGCAGAAAACGGCAAGATTTTGGAAACCTCGATTGATCCGGCTCAACGCAAAGCTGCTTGGGTGAAGATGCTCGAAGCGTTCGCAAACGACCCGCAGGCTTGCCCGCTTTATGCCTTGCCGATGATCTACGGCAAGCAAAAGAATGTTCAGTGGACACCTGGCACGGAAGGCCGTCTGTATCTGAACGCAGACAACCTCTCGTTTAAGTAATTCATCCAACAATCCTCCCGCTCCCTTCATTTTGATCGGAGCGGGTTTTGCACATCTTATATCCTGATGCAACAAGATCCTCTGATCCGTATCCGAGACCTGCATGTTTCATTCGGTTCTGTGGAAGTGCTCCACGGCATTGACCTCGATATTGAACAAGGCGTCATTCACGCCCTAATCGGTGAATCAGGCTCGGGCAAAAGCGTTTTAGCCCGTTCCATTTTGGGATTGGCGGGCAATAATTGCCGCATAAACGGCAGCATTGAATTCGAAGGCAAAGAGCTTCTGACTTTGTCGGCTGAAGAATATCGAAAACTGCGCGGTGCCGAAATAGCCATGGTTGTTCAAGATGCCATGAGCGCATTAAATCCCATGCGCACGATTGGTTACCAGTTAATGGAAACCATCGCATGCCGTCACCCAAATTATCGCGACCACAACACGGCAGCCGTTTTAGCAAGCCATAAACATGATTTGCACGATATCGCTCTTGATCTGCTGAAAACCGTCGGCATTACAGCTCCTGAAAAGCGCATGACCGCTTACGCCCATCAACTCTCGGGCGGCATGCGTCAGCGCATCATGATCGCACTGGCTTTGGTCGGTGCGCCGAAACTGCTTTTAGCAGACGAACCGACGACCGCTTTGGACGTAGTCGTACAGCGTGAACTTTTACAAGAGCTTCGTGAAACGATTCGAAAGCTCAACATGTCCATGCTGCTCGTGACCCATGACTTGCATTTAGCGCACGATGTCGCCGATAAAGTTTCCGTAATGTACGCGGGTTACCTCCTTGAAGAAGGTCCAGTAGCCAATGTTCTTCCCAATCCGGCGCATCCCTACACCGAAGGGCTTTTAGATGCCATGCCGGATATGACCAGCGTGAAAGGCACGCTAAAACCGATCCCCGGCGAAATTCCGCCTCCGGATAAGTTGGGTAACGGCTGTCCCTTCGCGAGCCGCTGCGCAAAGGTTTGCGATGAATGCAAAACGACACTCGCGCCGCTTTCCGATGTGGATGAAAAACTTCACTGGCGTTCACGCTGTCTTCGTGCCCACGAAATAACGAAGGAAGAACACAAACAGGCCGTTGATGAAGCCACACAAATGATGAAGTCGCTTGTCAACATGGAACAAACCGACTTCCCGACCTTGGTCAACGCGCAGATTCCCCGTCATTGCTACTACACCAGACAGGGCTTTTTAGGCCGCAAGAAACCTTGGGATGTTCTTCAAGACATTGACATTCAGATTGAACACGGGGAAATTTTAGGTCTGGTGGGTGAGTCCGGCTGCGGCAAATCCACACTTGCGCGTTTGCTACTCGGGCATCAAAAACCCACAGAAGGAGTGGTTCTCTTTAAAAACGAACCGATTCCTGAGCCTCGAAGTCAGGCCTGGCGCGAACAACGTGCGGCCATGCAGATGATTTACCAGGATCCCTACGGTTGCTTTGATGCCCGTATGCCGGTCATTGAACAAGTGGCCGAACCTCTGATGGTCCATCAAAACCTGTCGCATGAAGCGGCGCTGGAGCGAGCCGCCGCTGTTTTAAAAGCGGTCGGCATGCCCACCCATCACATGAACAAGCTGCCGGTGTTTATGTCAGGCGGTCAGCTGCAGCGCGCAGCCATTGCCCGAGCCGTTGCTCTGGAACCGGCGCTTTTAGTTTGTGATGAACCGGTTGCCTCTTTGGACGTTTCTATTCAGGCACAGGTTCTGGAGCTGCTTTATAAGCTCAGAAACGCCAGCAAAATGTCCATGCTTTTTGTTTCCCACAACCTCAACGTTGTTCGCTACATCTGCGATCGTGTGGTGGTGATGTATTTGGGACGTATCGTCGAAACAGGTGATGTAGACGTCATCTTTAAAAATCCGAAGCACCCCTACACCAAACTTCTGATGGCAAGCACCCCGGGCGCCGATGCCAGCGTCATTCGCTTTTACCCCAAGGGATCAATGCCGAGCCCGATTGATCGCCCGAAAGGCTGCGTTTTTGCCAATCGTTGCCCGGTCGCTTCTTCCCGCTGCCACTTGGAAGTGCCGCCACTGACCAAACTCAACGACAACCACTCCTGCGCGTGCTTTGAGCAAAAAGCGTTTGAAGCGCTGCAGATCAACGAAGGAGAAGCGTAATGGTAGCGCTTGTTCTACGCATTGTTCTTCGCTCGCTTGTCACGTTGTTTTTGCTGACCGCGTGCGTATTTTTCGCCTTGCATTTGACCGGCGACCCTGCCCGCATTATGTTGGGCGACGGCGCTGATGCCACTGCACTGGCCGCCTTCCGCGCCCAGTGGGGATTGGATAAGCCGCTATGGGAACAGTTCCTTGTGTACCTGCAAAAGTTCCTGACTTTAGACATGGGTACGAGCTATCTCACAGGGCTGCCCGTAAAAGAAGTTTTCTTAAATGCCTTCTGGCCCACACTCGATTTGATGATTCCGACGGCCATCGTAACGCTCTTGTTCGGTATCCCGGCTGGTGTAATCGCTGCCTTAAACCGCAATACTGCGCTGGATAAAACCATGATGTTCGTTTCGGTTTTCGGCTACGCTGTACCGAACTTCTTCATGGGCGTGTTGCTTCTTTTGATCTTTTCGATTTGGTTGGGCTGGCTGCCTTCATACGGCAACGCCACCGGTTGGCACTACATCATGCCGATCATCACCATGGCCACCTCTGAAGCCGCCATCTTTTCACGCTATGCAAGAAGCGCCATGATCGATGCTATGCGTCTGCCGTGTGTTAAAGCCGCACGCATGAGAGGCCTGCCTGATCGCCGCGTTATTTGGCTTCATGCACTGCCTAACGCCATGTTGTCCATCTTAACCATCATGGGTTTCTTCTTAGGGACTTTGGTGGCCGGCGCCGTGATTACAGAAAACGTTTTCTCCTGGCCGGGTGTCGGCAAATTATTGGTGCAATCGGTTGCAAACCGCGATATTCCTGTCGTTCAACTTATTGTGCTTGCCACCGGTGCTTCTCTGATCATCGCCAACCTCGCTATGGACTTGCTCGCGCTGGTTGTCAATCCCAGACTGCGCAAGAGCAATAACTAAAGGAGTACGAGATAAATGGCTCAATATATTAATGTGCAAAAGAAGGGCTCGGACATCCTCGTGTATTGCAGCGCGGGCTTGCTCTTCCTCTTTTTTATCTGCGGCGTGCTTGCCCCGTGGATTGCGCCCTATGACTTGGAGCAAATGGATTTGGCTTCTCGCCTGACCATGCCTTTTACGAGCTTTGCTCATATTCTGGGTACCGATGAACTCGGGCGTGACGTTTTCTCCCGTCTTGTCTATTCGCTCAGACTCTCGTTTCTGTTGGCAATTGCCGGAACAATCTTAGGCGCCATCATTGGAACGACGCTCGGCTTCTTGGCTGCGCGATTCGGCGGCATCGTCGACGACACACTTAACGCTGCTGTCGATTTCACGGCTTCTTTGCCCTTCATTATTTTGGCCTTAACCATTTTGGCTTTCTTGGGCACAAACGTCACGGTGATTGTGGTCATCATGGCTGTTTACGGCTGGGACCGCTACGCTCGACTAACTCGCAATTTGGCACGATCGGCCTACACAGAGGGCTATGCTAACGCGCTCGAAGGATTGGGCATTCCGACCTGGAGAATTGCTATTCGGCACATTCTCCCCAACATCGCTTCGGCCTTAGTGGTTAACATGACTCTTAATTTCCCTGGCATGATTCTTTTGGAAACCTCCTTGTCTTTCTTGGGTGTAGGCGTTCAGCCCCCGATGAGCTCTTTGGGCACGATGTTGGGTTTCGGACGTGACTACCTTACGACCGCTTGGTGGATTGCTGTTATTCCGGGTGTAGTGATTGTTCTGTCGACATTGTCGATGTCCATCTTAGGTGACTTTGTTCAACAAAAATTAGAACCGCAAGGAAGATAACAAATGAATGAAAAGAAAACACGTTTTGTGATTGTCGGATTCGATGGTTTACGTCCCGACAGCGTTAAAAAAGACATGCCTGCCTTAGCCGGCTTCATTTCACGCTCGCATCGTTGGAAAAATTATCTGGCAACCTTTCCAACAGAAACTTACGTCAACCATCCGAGCATTTTTTCGGGCTTTCGCCCGAATCGTCACGGCATCATCGCAAATGCCTACTACGATCGCTCTTTGCCTGACGCCCAGAGTTTCTTTGTGGGCTCCAGCGTTCAAAGCATCCTCACACATGAGTCGGCAGGCGGCTTGATTGAGGTCCCCACATTGGGTGATCGACTCGGCCATGCGGGCAAAACGCTTAGAGTTATTTGCGCCAATTCATCCGGAAGCACTCGACTGCAGCATATTCATGCCGATCGTTTCGACGGGCACTTGAACTGCTGCGTGCATGACATGGATCATATTTTGCCCGCCTCCGAAAGAGAGGCGCTGCAATCTCGCTGGGGCAAGGGTGTTGAGCTGAAATTTCCTGATTTTGAAGGCACAAACCTCATTGCTGATATTTTCTTTGAATATGAGCTGCCTCGCGGACTTGGTGATGTCACCATTCTTTGGATCGGCGAGCCGGATCACTCCAGCCACGAGTTTGGTATCCATGCCGAGCAAACGTGTCAAGCCCGCAAGGCGGCTGATGCCGCTTTCAAGCGAGTGCTGGACTGGTGGAACAGAGAAGGGAAAGACAACGGCGTGCAGCTGGTTGTAATGTCCGACCACGGACACGGCACAGTGGCCATGCACTATGACTTAAAAGCCAAGCTCTGCGAAGAAGGTTGGAAGGTTCTCACTGGTCGTGAAATCGCAGCCGGCCGCCCTTCCGAGGACTGCGATATTGTCATGGTTGGCGACTACACACTGGGACTTTGGCTGCGCCAGCCAACACAGGAAAATTTGACGCGCCTGCGTGATTGCTTGATGCAAATCGACGAAGTAGGCATGCTGTTTTCTCAGCCTAAAAATAAGGACAGCACTGAAATCGAAGGCAACGTGCCGGGGACTTTTTCCGAAGCGGTAGTGTTTTCGGAAAATTCCCGAGGCCCTGACATTCGCGTCACCATGCGCAACAATCCGTCTACTGGCAAACTCGTCATGGGGCATTCGCTTGAAATTGGCACTGGCAATCATGGTGGCCTTTTACCTCAGGAAATCCACAGCTTACTAGCTGTCAACGGAAGCGCATTTAATTCAAACCCCGCCGAACACACGGAACCGGCCGGACACGATGACTTCGCCTTCACCGTTATGAACGTGTTGGGACTTCTGCAAGATACCAACGCTCTGGAACCTTTGCCGCAGGCCCGATTGCTCTCTGAAGCACTTACATCACCGTCGGGACAAGACGACCGTGTTGAAGAGGAAACCATTACGATACGAGAAGGTTTTTTTGAACAATATATCCGCCGAGTACACTATCAAAATCACTGCTATGTCATCGAGGGTGCACGTGCCGGCGACTGCACAATTTATGCATTAAAGGAAGGAAATTAAAAATGGACATTGTCATTCAAGGAACGGGCGCTGACACTTTTGCCAAAAATTTGGATCTTCAAAATATTTGGCTCAAAGAAGATGCAGTCCGAATCAATAATGCCGATGATGTACTGGCTCGCAGCGTTACCGAGCAAGCATCCAAATTAGGTTTTGAAGTCAACTGTGTGCCCAACGGACTGAGCATCAGTCAGTTTGGAATCATCACTTTGGACATGGACAGCACATTAATTGAACTTGAGTGCATTGACGATATTGCCGCTCAGTGCGGCGTTGGTGAAGAGGTCGCACGCATGACTGAATTCGCCATGCAGGGCCATATGCCGTTTGCCGAGTATCTTCGCGAACGCGTCAAACTTTTCTCAGGCGCACCTGCCCATATTGTTGACGTGACCGCGACACACGCCAAACTTATGCCCGGAGCTGTTGAACTCATCAACTTTGCTAAAGCCCACGGACTGAAAACCTACATTCTCTCGGGCGGCTTTGACACCATTGCTAAAGTGGTTGCCGGACAGCTTGGCATGACTGGATTCCTCTGCAATCGCTTGATTATTCAAGATGGAAAGCTTACCGGCGAAACAACTGGTCCCGGCGGCGGCGAAATTTTAGATGCCGACGGCAAGCGCCGTGCACTTGACATGCTTTGCATGCTCCACGGCCTTGATCACTCTCAGGCTATCGCAGGCGGCGATGGCGCAAACGATCTGGAAATGATCAAAGCGGCCGGCCTTGGCTTTGCCTTCCACGGCAAACCCATCGTTGCGGCAAGCGCCCCCTACCGAATCAACAAAGCTGGCCTTGACGCTATCATCAATTTCTTTGTTGAAGCTTGGCAGGACGCCAAAAAACAATAATTTCGCACCCAATCCTTTCTAAGCAAAGCGGCCTTCTTCAGCTTGAAGAAGGCCACTTTTTTGATCATCATCAATAAACTTTTTTGTCGACACACTTTTTTATTTTCCGACAAATCAAAAAGCGCCTTTGTAACACATTGAAATATTTATACTTTTTAGATTTTGATTTTTTAATATGCTTATAACCAAATCTTTTTAGATTCTTTCTCCTCTAAGTCATTGCCCTCAGAAATTTCTCAAAGACTCTATAAAAAATTACCTAGGCAAATCATTGTGGAAGAAGATTTCCCAAATTCTATTTATTTGATTCTTTTAATTTTTTAATTTGTCGAACATTTGTTGTCTTCTATCGCCCAAATACCAGGCCAAGCCGTCCGCTGCCGAACTTGTCTCATCAAAATCAACGCACATAAACTAGCGGAAATTTGACTTTTTTCCTGATGCGGAGACAAAAAATGAAAAAAACACTTTTGGGCATGCTCTTGGGTTCCATCCTCGCCACTTCCTCTGCCATGGCTGGCACCATTTTGGTCGGAACGGATGCGGGGCTCGCCCCATTCGAATTCAAGGATCCGAAAACAAACGAAATTGTTGGGTTCGATATTGATCTCATTAACGCCATTGCTAAGGCAGTGGGCGATGAAGCAAAAATTCAAAATATGCAATTCGCCGGTTTAATCCCCGCGCTTCAAAGCAATATGGTAGATGTCGGTGCCGCCGCAATCACCATCACGCCCGAACGTCAAAAACAAGTGCTCTTTACTGACCCGTACTACGATGTCGGTCTCGTCATGGTTATTCAAACGAAAAACGCCGATAAATACAAAACGCTCAAAGACATGGAAGGCAAAAGAATCTGCGCGCAAATCGGCTCCACGGGCTCAATCCTCGCCTCCACCGTCAAGGGCGCCACTGTGGCAAACTTCGATCAAATCGGCGAAGCTTTCATGGAACTGAAAATGAACGGCTGCGACTCCGTTATGGTGGATAAAACCGTGACGCTTTACTACCTCACGAAACACAACGACAAGGACATCTTGATGGTGCCGCATGTTTATAACCCCAAACAAAACGGTTTTGCGGTCGCCAAGAACAATAAAGAACTGCTTGCCAAATTAAATAAAGGGCTGCAGATCATTAAGCAAAACGGCGAGTACGACAGAATTTATGAAAAGTGGTTGGGCAAGAAACCCTAAAACTGAAAAGCGTTAACTGTAAATAGTCTCCGGAGAAGCTTTTTAATGAAAGCTTCTTCGTTTTTTAAATCACTGACAAACGAACATCATGCCGGCCATTGAAAAAATTGAGCAACTTGCAGAAGAATTTAAGCTAATTCGCCAAGATTTCCATCGTCACCCGGAAGTGGGGCACCAAGAGAGCCAAACCGCCGCGAAAATTTCTCAGTTTCTTAAAAATTGGGGTTACGAGGTCCATCCTGGAATTGGCGGAACAGGTGTTGTTGGCATTTTGAAAAACGGGTCTTCAACAAAATGTCTTTCTATCCGAGCGGACATGGATGCGCTGCCCATTCAAGAACTCAACCGCTTTGCTCATGCTTCAGAAAATAACGGCGTTATGCACGCCTGCGGACACGACGGCCACATCACTATGGCACTTTTGGCCGCGCGTTACCTTGCTGAAACACGCGCTTTTAACGGTCGAGTGCAGTTTATTTTTCAGCCCTGCGAAGAGCAAGACGGCGGCGCAAGTGACATGATTGAAGATGGGCTTTTTGAACGTTTCCCAACAGACTTCATTATCGGCTGCCACAATTGGCCTGATCTGCCCGCAGGGCTTTTCGGTTTTAGCGATCAGGCATTGATGGCTAGTTGCAACGCGTTCAAAATCCAAGTTCATGGTAGAGGCGCTCACGGCGCCATGCCCAATAACGCTATTGATCCGCTTTTTGTCGCTTTGCAAATCGCCAATAGCCTTCAAGGTATCATCACACGCATCAAGCGCCCCATTGATCCGGCTGTGCTTTCTATTTGCAAGTTACAGGCTGGTCAAACCTACAACGTCATTGCTGACTCGGCTCTTTTGGAAGGAACGGTTCGCACTTTTTCCGATGAAATCACTGATTTAATTGAAAAACATCTGACTCAAATATCAGAAAATGTCGCTGCCGCTTTCGGCGCAACGGTTCAGGTGCAATTTATTCGTCAGGTGCCGCCTGTTCTCAACGACAAAACGTGCGCTGATCGGGTCAAAAATGCCGTTACTGAGCTTTTCGGCGCACAATCTGTTCTTGAGCAAGAACCGGTCATGCCGTCGGAGGATTTTGGACACTATCTCAAAAAAGTTCCCGGTGCGTTCTTTTTCATTGGCAACGGAAATGGAGAACACCGCCCAGACGGTCACGGCCCGGGCCCTTGCTCACTGCATAATCCATCATATGACTTTAACGACGCTATTTTGCCGATTGGCGCCAGCGTTTTTGCAAAAGTCACCGAAAATTACCTGCAATAACGATTCAACTTCAACCATTAACAGCTTGTAGGCGTGTCAGTGCGGTGGCTGTCAAGAGCGCCGCACCGTACACAATCGCCTGATCATTAAAATCAAACTCACACTCGTGAAGGTTGGCTTTGTGCTTATCATCCCGAAGCCCTAAACGGAATAGACAGCCGGGACAAACCTTCGTCATAAAGGCAAAATCTTCAGCGGTCATCTGCTGAGGCGCAGGTTTCAATCCTTCTTCACCCAACCACTCGCGAACAATTTGCTTTACCGCATTGGTCTGCTCTTCATGATTGAGTAAAGCGGGATAGAGTCGCTCATATCGACATTGCGCTTCAGCTCCGTAAGCTTGAGCCACAGTCTGAGACATCATGCACAGTCTTTCCTGCACGAGATCCTGCACATCGGGCTCAAAACTTCTGCATGTCCCAACTAGTTTTGCTGTTTGCGGCAGCACACTTGAACCGTTTGTATCGCCAGCCAATATCGCACCAAAACTCACCACTGCCGCCTGCAACGGATTGACATTTCGGCTCACGATTGATTGAGCGCTCACCACAATCTGAGAGGCAACCAACACACTGTCAACGGCACTTTGCGGTCGCGCGCCGTGCCCGCCTCTTCCCGTAACATCTATTGTGAAGATATCGGCCGCGGCCATGATATAGCCCGCATCCAAACCAATCGTTCCGACATCCAGTGTCGGCTCACCATGCGTTGCGTAAACCTCTGCGATCGGGTATTTATCAAATAAGCCCCTTTCAACCATCTTTCTCGCGCCGGCGTAACCCTCTTCACCCGGCTGAAAGATAACCGCAACGGTTCCTTCGAAATCACGATTAGCGCAAAGAAAACGGCAAACCGCAAGAGCAACTGACATGTGACCGTCATGGCCGCATGAGTGCGCCCGATTTTCGTTTACTGATGCGTATTGCAAGCCGCTTTCTTCTTTAAGCGGCAGCGCATCCATATCCGCGCGAATGCCAATCCATTTTTCAGACTTTGTTTTGCCGTGAATCACCGCAAGAAGAGCTGAACAGCCAAAGTCTTTATGTATCTCATCGACACCGTATTTTTTGAGCTCACTTTCGATATAAGCCGCTGTCTGTGGCAATTCGAGTCCAATTTCTGGATATTGATGCAAATGGTGGCGGCAATCAACAATTTCATCGAAGCGTTCATTTAAGTAGGCCTGAACGGCATGTGCGCTGTACATTATCGTCTCCAATTGTTCGGTGTTGTTTCATCTTAGTCTTTCAAAAATTCTTCTGCGCCACGGATTAAAGAAAAGCTAGGTCTTTGCCCGTAGGAAACTCAAAAAGCCTTCAATCTGTTTAATCAGCTATTACAATTTGAAGTTGTTATCGTTTTTTAAGGATTGAGCATGAAACTCGTTTGCCCTCCGTTTAAAGGGGAAAATAAAGGTCACTACAGTGCCGGTGTTATCTCTAAAGGAATGCTCTACGTCTCCGGACAATTATCAATCGATCCGGACACCCGTGAAGTATGTAAAGGAGACATTAAAGATCACACCCGATTGGCTCTCAATAATGTTGACCGCGTTTTAAAAGAAGCTGGCGTGAGACGTGATCAGGTGGTGTTCTGTCGGGTTTACACCCCCAGCGTTCAGTACTGGGGACCGATCAATGAGGTTTATGCGGAATTCTTCGGCGAACACAAGCCGGGCCGCGTTGTCGTGTCCACTACCGATCTTCATTTTGGCTGTTTAGTGGAAATTGAAGCGATCGCGGAAATGGACGAAGAATAATTCCAATGTGTTTTCGCAAAGTGTGTCAGGCGCGCTCCGATCACTACGCTCTCGACAGCCTTTGCGTACAGCGCCTTTTTACGTAACAGACCGGTTTTCCCCGGTCTGTTGCTTTTGGAGTATTTCAAGATTGTTAAACTATGTCATGAAAATGGCACTATTAACATCAATCGCAACTTCCATCTATTTGATTATTAACATAATTTATATCTATTCAAATTTTTAGCTCTTAATTGCTTTCATTAAAACTTCATTCCATCTTCTGATTTCTTTCATACCCCATTTTGATAATTTCGGGCATTACTTATTTGGAGTTACCTCTTCATGCTCGAATTACGTCATATCTCAAAACGTTTCGGAGACCGCGAAATTCTCTCCGATATTTCTCTGAATATTAATCAAGGTGAAATTGTCTCGATCCTGGGTCCCTCGGGCTGCGGCAAGACAACTTTACTGAACTTGATTTTGGGACTGACGGATCTGACCGAAGGACAGCTTATTTATGATGGAGAGGATTTAAGTCACGTTTCCATGAGAGATCGGGGCTTTAACATCGTTTTCCAAGATTTCGCGCTTTTCCCAAATTTGAACGCCCGAGAAAATATTCTTTACGGTCTGCGCAATAATCCCAACGCTTCCACCAAACAGGAAGTGGAAGATTTGATTGATTTACTGGGTCTCAGAAAACATCTCGAACAACGCATCGATGAACTTTCCGGCGGTCAAAAACAACGTGTTGCCATTGCCCGCACCCTTGTTCTCAAACCTCGCTTACTGTTGCTTGACGAGCCGCTTTCGGCTTTGGACGGCATCATCAAGGAGTCGATTAAAGAACGGATCCGCACGGTGGCTCGCCAGTATAAGCTTACGACACTCATCGTGACGCACGATCCGGAAGAAGCGCTGACGCTTTCCGATCGAGTGTTGATTATTAACGAAGGTAAGATCGCTCAGTTTGCCGACCCGCAAACCATTATCAGTCATCCTGCCAATGACTTCGTCGGCCAATTCATTTTGTCGCAACTCAATATCAAGAGAAGCAATATTTTGAAGCTTTTTAGCGACAGCCTCGAAGAGTCCTCTCCCGCTTCAACGCTGATCGCTAAACCTCAACCCTTCCAGGGCTTGGGCCAGGCCGTCGCTTAAAAAGGTGCGCTTATGATGACGGCTTTGTTCGGCAAAGGGCAAAAGGAATTAAAAATCCTTTATTTATTGATTACGCTGACATTGGCGGCGATTTTGCTCTATCCGCTGGGCTGCGTGCTTTTCCAATCCGTTTTGACAAAAAGCGGTGCCTTGGGTTTTGAAAACTACGCCTCTACATTGACGCAAAGTCAGTTTTGGACCGCGCTTGGCAACAGTTTCACGGTTTCCGGCATCTCCGCCGCTATTGCAACCGTCATGGCTTTTTTCTGCGCGTACGGCCTTCACTTCACACGTATCCAGCCGTCCATTAAAAAAGTCATTCAAATTATTGTCCTTTTACCGCTTTTCCTGCCCTCGATCACGTATGGTTTTGCGGTGATTTACTCATTCGGCCGCTTGGGCTTAATCAGTCAGCTCATCGCTCCGCCGCCGTTTTCGATTTATGGATTCTGGGGACTTTTGATCGCCGACGTCATCTACACGCTGCCGCCCGCTTTTCTGATCCTCTACAACGCATTTTTCTATGTAGACAGAAATTTCATCACCGTCTCCAAACTCATGGGAGATTCGCCCAGCAAAACGTTTTACATCACAGCGGTCCGACCGGTGGTGGGCTCCATCTTGTCGGCCTTTATTCTGAGCTTTTTCCTCTCCTTTACCGATTTCGGTATTCCCGTTTCCATCGCAGGCGAATACGAGGTCATCGCCACTCAGCTCTATACCACGATGATGGGCGCGATTCCTAATTTCGGTGAAGGCGCTGTGATCGCCATGGCGATGTTGGTTCCCTCTGTCGCCTCTGTCGTGCTGCTGCGCTGGGTAGATCGCTTCAACTTCCGCTACAACAAAATTTCCAAGTCGGAAGTTTCCGTTAACCGCGTTCGTGACGGACTGTATCTTTCTTATTACCTCATCATCACGCTTGCCCTTTTATCTGTGTTTGTCGTGATGTTTGTCGTGCCCTTTGTCAAACAGTGGCCCTATCAACCGTTCTTCACGCTCGATGTCATTACACGCATTGTCTCCGATAGTTCTATCTGGCAAGTGTATGAACACTCTGTTGCTGTGGCGCTTGTTTCTGCGGCAATCGGAACGGTATTTTGTTACGCGGCCGCATTGGTTAAAGCCCGCTCTCAGTTGCCCGGCTGGTGCCAGACCACGATGGATTCCTTTGCCATGATCACCAACACGGTGCCCGGCATGGTTTTAGGTATCGGCTTTCTCTTTGCGATGAGCGGCACACCGCTTGCCAACACGTTCACCATTTTGGTTCTGGCCAATCTCGTTCACTTCTTCACCACGCCTTACATGATGGCCACCTCCGCGCTCTCAAAAATGAATGCGGGCTGGGAAACCACGGGCGCTTTGATGGGTGACAGCTGGATTAAGACAGTCTCGCGCGTGCTGGTGCCGAATTCACTGCCGACACTGTTGCAAATGTTCCAGTACTTCTTCGTGAGCGCCATGGTCACCATCAGCGCGGTGGTGTTCTTAACCGGCGCCCGCACCATGCTTCTAACGACAAAGATCAAAGAGCTTCAATACTTTGAAAAGTTCGAAGAGATCTTTGTGCTTTCGCTTTTAGTTTTCCTGACAAACGTTGCCGCCAAGCTCATTTTTGACGCTTTGAGCCACAGAGCTCAAAACAATAACGGTCAAAGTTTGTTGCGCAAACTGAAAATTTTTCTTCAAACCACTAAGACTCAGGCGAGTCAAACGATTTGATTATTCAAGGAGTAATTTTTATGAAACGCATCTCTGCACTGTCGCTTTCCGTTCTCACCGCCGCTGTTTTGGGGTTGAGTGCCTGCAGCGATAACGGCGCTGACAACACCCAAAAGACGGCCGCTTCCGAACCCGCCAAACAAGTTGTCATTTACACCAACGCGGATGAAGAAGCTCAACAGGCGATGAAAAATGCGTTGGATAACAATGGCTTTAAGGGCGCTTACCTGATGCAGTCCTTTGGCACCTCTGAATTGGGTGGAAAACTTGCCGCTGAAGGTAAGAATATCGAAGCCGACTTGGTGACGATCAGCACTTATTACTTGGACAGCTTCCAAAAGAAAAACAAGATGTTCCAAGACCTCACCTTTAAGATTGATCCGATTAATCCGACACCCTCTTATTACGCCCCGATCTTGGGCAACACGGGCGCTCTCTTTGTCAACACCGCCGTGTTGAAGGAATCCGGTCTGCCAGCTCCGACGGCTATCGCTGATTTGGCCAAGCCCGAATACGCCGGCCACATCTCTGTGCCCGACATCATGGGCTCTTCTACGTCTTGGCTGATGACGCAAGCTGTTTTATCCGCCGAAGGTGAAGAACAAGGTGCAAAGACCATCGCTGCTATTGAAAAGAATGCCGGCGCTCACCTGGAAAAATCCGGCTCCGCCCCCTTGAAGAAGCTGCGCGCTGGTGAAGTCGCCGTTGGCTTTGGTTTGCGTCACCAAGCTGTCGCCGACAAGGCTAAGGGCTTGCCGATTGATTACATCGACCCGGTCGAAGGCAACTTCCAATTGCAAGAAGCCGTTGCAGTTGTTGACAAGGGCGACAAGACCAACCCGAACGCTCAAAAGATGGCCGAAACCATCATCACTCACGGCCGCGCTGAACTGTTGAAGTACTACCCGGTTGCCTTGTACAAGGGCGAAACGGTTTCTGCGGAAAACAAACCCGCCAATCCGAAGCTCTTTAAGGAACCTTTAACGGTTGAATTGTTGGAAGCTCACCAAAAATTGGTTAAGGGCCAAAACTAATAATTTGAATTAAATCATTGTATTAGCGGGACGATTCATTTCGTCCCGCAAGTCTTTCATAAAAGACGCAAAATCATGACTATTCAAGATCCTAACACCTATAAGTTACTCACCCCGGGTCCTCTCACGACCTCTGCGACGGTTCGCGAAGAAATGCTGGTTGACCGCTGCACGTGGGACAAAGACTACAAAGAAATGACTCAGGAAGTGCGCGCCTCTCTTTTGGAGTTGGCTCACGCTAACGCTGAACATTACACAACCGTTCTCATGCAAGGCAGCGGCACTTTCGGCGTTGAATCCGTTCTTTCTTCTATTCCCGGAGAAAAAGACTGCGTTTTGGTTCTGGTCAACGGCGCTTACACCGAACGCATGTGCTCGATTCTTTCCTATCATCACATCACGTTTAAACGCATGGATTTTGCTTGGGACAGCATCCCCGATGCTAAACAGGTTGAGCAATTCCTAGAACAAAACCCCGATGTGACCATGGTCGCAATGGTGCATAGTGAAACGACCACTGGTATTCTCAATGACATTGAAGCAGTCGGCAAAGTTGTTAAAGCCGCCGGCAAACTTTTCATTGTTGATGCCATGAGTTCTTTTGGCGGCGTTGATATCAATGTGCCGAAAATCGGCATTGATTTTCTCATTTCCTCGGCCAACAAATGCATCCAGGGTGTGCCGGGCTTTTCCTTCATCATCGCTCGCATTGAAGCTCTTGAAGCCAGCAAAGGCAACGCCAGATCGCTTTCGCTTGATCTCTATGATCAATGGCACGTGATGGAAAAGGACGGCGGCAAATGGCGCTTCACCTCTCCGACGCATGTCGTGGCCGCGTTCCATAAGGCAATTGCTGAACTCGAGCAGGAAGGCGGCATCGCTGTTCGCCACGCCCGCTATGCGCAATGCAACAAGATGCTTCGCGAAGGCATGAAAGCTTTAGGATTTGATGCCTATATCGACCCAACGCATCAAGGCCCGATTATCACGACGTTCTTCTATCCTGAAAACGCCAACTTCACTTTCGCCGGCATGTACGACTATTTGAAGTCTCACGGCTACGTCATCTATCCGGGAAAATTAACCGAACGCGATACCTTCCGTTTGGGCAACATCGGCGAAATCTACGAAGAAGATGTCAAACGCGTGCTGAAGCTTTTCCAAGAATATTTAAACGAGGTTAACCATGCCTAAGATTAATGCCGTTATTTTTGACTGGGCCGGCACAACGGTTGATTTCGGCTCCACGAGCCCTGTGAGCGCCTTTATGGAGGCTTTCCGTCGCGCTGGCATCGAGGTGACCGATGAAGAAACCCGAGCTCCTATGGGACTTCTCAAACGTGATCACATCCGCACCATGCTTCGGATGCCGCGAATTGCAAAGGCTTGGCAAGATCGTTACGGACGCGCGCCGAATGCTGACGATGTCGAAGCCCTTTACAGCGATTTTGAGCCTGCATTGATGGCCGTTTTACCTCAACATTGCGACATTAAGCCTCATGTTTTGGAAGCAGTTGCCACCCTGCGCGACAAGGGCATCAAAATCGGCTCAACCACCGGTTTTACCGCTTCGATGATGGAGGTTGTTACGCGAGAAGCCGCAAAAGCAGGCTACAGCCCGGATATGTTGGTCACTGCCGACGACACGGGCGGTTTTGGCCGCCCTTGGCCCTACATGGTCTTTGAAAACATGAAGCGCCTGGGTCTGCAGGATGTTCGCCAAATTGTGAAAGTGGGCGACACCGTCTCTGACATGAAAGAAGGCAAAAACGCCGGCCTTATTACGGTTGGTGTCACCGAAGGCAGTTCAATTATTGGCTTAGACAAAAAGAGTTGGGAAAGTCTTTCCGAAATGGATCAGTTCGCCCTTCGGAAGAAAGCTCGCGAAACGTTCTTTGCCAATGGCGCTGACTTCGTCATTGACACCATGGCAGAACTGCCCAAGCTGATCGAAGCTATTGAGAACGGCGAAAAAGCCTAAAACGTCTCAATGTTAGAAGAAGAACTCGTTCTCACGCGTCAATTTCGCAACGGGAGCGAGTTTCTTTTCAATCGCCTCTTTTGCCTGCGCGGGCAACTGCCTAGCCTGCTGCGGGCAAATCGCCACGCATCGCATACACAGTATGCACTTTGAAGGATCCGTCTTCTTGGGATCCGTAATCCAAATCGCCATCGTCGGACACTTCTGGATGCACTGCCCACAATGAATGCACTTGCCGCTTACAACGGGCGTGACGGGCATCTTGCTCCAGGCTCGATAGGGGCGATTACCAGGCACTTGAACAGGAACGGCATGAAGCTCATCATATTTCTGAAGAGCAAAGCGCGAAAACACAGATAAATTCTGATAATCCGTTGCCGTCGGACGGTCAGCGGCAACACTTGGAGCCATGGAATGCTGGGCGACAATCGCGGCACTTGCAACCGGAATTGCGCCTCTAGTGAGCAAAACATCGTTTAATTCCAAAAGCGCATCTTCGTAGGCACGGTTGCCATAAGTGACAAGCGTCACCACGCGTGTGGCATCAAAAGAAACTTTCCCAAGTCTTTCTGCAACAATCGAAGGAATTCTGCCGCCATAGACAGGGCATCCCACCACAACTCTTTCGTCTTTAGAAAAATCACAAGCTTTTAGAAAAGGATCGGACAGATCCACCACTCGATCCACGCCGCCCAACTGCTCGGCGATATGACGAACCACTTTTTCTGTATGGCCGGCTGCACTGAAATAAACAATCGAAAATTTCATGGTCTCTCCTCCACTTATTTCCTATCATACCGCCCGACGATTCCCGTCACCAAAACGAATGCAAAGAATCTTTTGGAGATTATTGGAGATAGCGATTGCCGACCGTCTTACTGGGTAATAAAAGCAAAACAATGGTAAAAAGTACAGAAAACCACTGCCCTAAAGGCGCCAATTCCGTTCCCTGCAAGATCATTGGCACCACTAATACGCCGCACCACCAGGCCGAATACCCCGCATCATGAAGTCTTCTGAAAAGAACAGAGAGGCTGGGAACAAGAGAGTAAAGACCAAAAACAACAAAAAGCGACGCAGCAAAATAAATAGGCCACACAACGACTTCATTGGGGCGATCAACCAAAATAAGACAAATGGCTCCCACAATTGAAATCAACAAAAACACTAAGAGCTGAAACACAATTAAACTCAGCAACTCACCGCGAGGCGCGGCTCCCTTAAAGTCCGCGTAGTGACCGTCACGGTATGCTTGTGTGAGCCAATACCAAAAACGCATACTATGACTCCTGATGCGGTTCCTGCCTGCTCTTTTCTAAGAATTGGCGGGCCCAATTTTCATCCACAATCACATCGGGTTTTTCGCTATTTCTGATTTCTTGGCTATAAATTTGAAACATCGTGTCGTAAAGCTCCTGACTAAAAGGTGCGGAGAGTTTTTCTTCTGTCTCTAAATCAACAAAAACAATAAAGTAACTGTCCTTCTCTTCATTCTTAACGAAATAACTTTCGAGTTTTCTTTTAGCAAAAGTTTCGTCTTTGTCTGAAATGTGAAGCCAGGTGAAAAGTTTCTCAATTTCCACGACTCGATCATCCAACCCGGCATCAAGAATGGCTAATTTCTCTAAAAATCGAGGAATTGTTCTGACTATGCGAACCTCTCCAACTTTTTTGCTTCGTATTAATGAACTCAGCAAATTATCGCTATCTTCGCCGGAATAAAAGCGCAGGATTTGCTCAAATTCTTCATCATTGGCAGAACGAGGCAGGAAATGAAGCATATAGTTGTCTTGCATTTGGTTATACAAGAACGCTCTTTCCAAAAGTCCGCTTTCCCCACAACGCGGGCAAGTAACCTTAAAAACCTCACAACGTCTGACTGCGTCAAACATGTCCGGATCAAGCGACGTGTTAACTGTCTCCCAAATTTCCGCCTCAAAATCCTCTCCGCAATGCGGACATGTCAATTGAATTTTCTTAACCAAACTCATAAAGCCTGCCTTAACCTAAACTCACCCAGGCCCACATGCAAACCAAAATCACTTGCCCGGTAATGATTCGGATAAACATTGCCAACGGATAAACCGTTGAATACGCCACCGCTGCAGCGCTTTTTTGAGAAAGCGTGGCTGTGTAAGCGAGAATCGGTGAATTGGTGCAGGCGCCTGCAAGCAGTCCCAGAATACTGTGGTAATTCATGTGACAGAATTTCCTGGAAACCACGCCCACAACAAATTGAGGCACAAAAGTGATGAAGAAACCAATAAAGGCGTAAAGCATGCCGTTGCCTTTAACAATCGTTTCAACAAAATTGCCGCCTGCGGACAACCCGACGCTGGCTAAAAAGAGCGCGATGCCGACTTCGCGAATGATCAAATTCGCCGAGTTGCTGGTATAGGTCGGCAAACGGAAGAAAGCACCAAAACGACCCAACAAAATGGCAATGATCAAGGGACCGCCAGCCAACCCTAACTTTAGCGGCGTGGGCATACCAGGAATCGCCATGGGAAGGGAACCGAAAAAAACGCCCAACGTGATCCCAAGGAAAATAGCAGCAAGGTTGGGCTGCTCGAGCACTTTCGCATGATTGCCCACGTAACCCGCCAGACGCTTAATTGCGTTGATCGGACCCACGCACTGCAAAATATCACCCACCTGCAGGTGCATCTTGTCGTACGGGAAAAGTTCCATACCGGCGCGCCAGACACGCGTGATGTGAACACCTTCCGCATTGATTAATTCCAGATCACCCACCGTGCGGCCATTCATTTCACTTCGGGTGATGATGACTTTCTGACGCTCAATGGGCGAGTGTTCTGTTGCCAAATCGATTCGATTGTCTTCTTGACCAAAGGCGGCCGCCACGTCCATTTTCTGATCAGGCGTTGTCACCAAACGAATCGTGTCGCCATAATGCAAAACCGTATCGGCATTAGGGCTCGTGATTTCACCCTTGTGCAAAAGTCTTGAACAAATAAAGGGACGCGGAATTCTTCTGCGGCATTCGCGCAAAGTCAGACCATCCAAAAGGTGGTTTGTCACGTAAACGTGAAAAACAACTGGCGCCTGATTAATTTCTTTTTCTTCGTCTTCCCAGTGCTTGTCTTCTTCTTCCAAATTAATTTTGAAAAGAGCACGTAAAAGAATGGCAACACCAATGATCGTAACCAAACCCAGCGGATATGCGCAGGCATAGGCGATGGCGATGTCTTCACCATGGTAATGAAGTTCCTCTAAAGCCTCTTTAGTAGCCCCAAGACCCGGCGTACATGTGATAGCGCCGTAATGCACGCCTAAAACTTGCGGCAAACTCACCTGATCGCTAAATACAAAAAACAAACCGATGGTTATCGCAATGCCGATAAGAACGGTTAAAAACATCAAGCCGTTGAGCGCGACACCAACACTTTTGAAAGAGGAGAAAAAGGAGGGACCGACCTGCAAACCCACAAAAAAGATAAATAAAATCAGGCCGAAATCACGTGTGAAATTCAAAACTTCGGGATTGATCTTCACGCCAAAGTGAGCGAAAACCAAGCCGACAAACATCACAACAATCACACCTAATGAAATGCCGTAAACCTTAACGCGGCCAAGAGCTAAACCAATTGTGACGATCGCTGAATAAACAAGGGCAATATGAGCAACGGAATTGGGGTCCGTGAGCAACGCGACAATCGCATCCATAGCCAAATAACCTCAAGAATTTAGGTGTGGACTCCGCTAAATGCGGACTATCAAGCTAAGTGTATGCGCGGGCGAAATTTTTCTCGATCCATGAATTCCCTAGGACGAGTGTCCTTAAGCCAAATGGCGTTCAAAAAAGTGAACCACTTCCATTTGTTCTTTATTGCAGTCGCCGGTAAAAACTGACAAATAGGCCTTCTTCGGAACTTCGACAACACGGGTTCTGGCATCCAACAACTTGATGAACGCTTGCTTTTGTTTTTCGGGCAGATAAAGGTTATTAGCCGGGAAGAACACCATCATCGGGGTTTTCATGTTTGGCACAAGCGTTTGCGGATCCGCGGTGCGGCAACTCAAGCAATTTGCCATCAAATCCCCAATAAGAGGGCCCCAATGATCGCGCATCCAGCCTTTGCGGGAAGAATACGGCGACTCCATAGCGAGAGCAGCAACTTCGTCAGAATTTTCACTGCAAAAACGAATGGCCGCATCACACCCGATTCCTTGTGCGAAAACGACTATTTTGCCTTCAATCTTATGAGCACTCTTTAAATGATTGAAAACTGCTTGAGCATCTTCAGTCAAGCCGTCTATGGTCAGAGAGCCTTCACTGGCCCCAGCTCCCGCATAATCGAAAACGACAACCTGGTAACCACTAAACAACAGGAAAAGAACCTGTGGAAGGTTGTATTGCCAGTTGCATACACCGGCGTAGAAATACAAAACGGTACCCTTGATGTGTTCGGCTTCCGGATGCTTAATGATTCCTGCGGAAATTCTCTTTTTAGCTCGCGCATCTTCCGCAAAGAAATACTCCCCTGTCAAACCGAAATGTTGAGGGATCCAATAGGATCGGTTGTTGCACTGAAAGACGAAACTTTCAACAAATGAAGACAGGATACTCATGGACGGTCACCCACCAAATAAAAGCCGCACAAATTGCATTGTACGGCTTTTACCTCAAGGAAAGTCTTAGCGTAATACAAAAGACTTAAAACCTTCCGGATCGTTTCGGGTATGAGACTTTTCAGACGAGATTTTCGTATTCAAAGAACATACCCGAAAAACGACTTAGAAAGCGTATCGAACCATCACGCTTCCAGTTACGCCTTCGCGGTCTCCAGCATAACCCTTAGCGCCCAGATCCATGCTCCAGCGGCTATTGAGACTGGGTTTCATCGTAACGCCAACCTCCATAACACCTGTATCACCTTCCAAACTAGGCACTTCAAGGTTCAAACTGTTGACTGCGCTTTCAGCATCACCGTCAAACACATGTTCATAAGCCAAACCAACCTTCCATCCGGCATAGGGGCAGAACGATCCAGTTAACCGACCGCCCACACGAACAGCGTGCGTCACCGTGGAATCCATGTCGAACTTGTCATCGTACTTGTTGTGAAGGCGTACATCGTCTCCATCAAGGTAGGTAACCAAGTAGCGACCGTACACGTCTAAATTCACGTTATCCGTGAGATTAAAGAGGTAACCGGTTCCGGCGTGAGCTGTGACGTAGAATGCGTCAGAATCGTATTTCGCAGAGTCACCGGCATAAAGACCCGTGAATTCTGTTGAAGCTTGACCAACTCGCAAGGATCCGTCTACGTACCATGCGTCATTAAGCATGTATCGAGTAGCCAAACCTACACCATAGTAATCATGGTCGCCTTCACCCTTGGCGTGTCCGACATGACCGTCACTGTCAGCCCAACCAGCTTCAATAAAGCCGCCTACAACCCAATCCGGAGAAAGCTTAATAGAACCGCCTGCCGCTAACGTATAGCCATCTACATCCACGCGAGATCCAGTCTTATAATTGGACGTTCCGCCGTGCACAGCGCCAAAAGTAGACAATTCTCCTAATTTAGCGCTAGCCACCATTGCGGCGAGCCCTTCGTCAGCAATAAATTCAGCACCTTGATTCAAGAATGCGACTGTACCCAACAGCGACTCGGACAAAGTTTTACTGTTTTCTGTCGCAGCTTGATAGCTCGGATTATCCGGATCTAAAACAGGTGTATCCGTGGGATCATCAGGATCCAATACGGGGGTGTCCGTAGGATCTTCAGGATCTTGGGCTCCTCCCCAACGCACAGACAGTGTTTCACCATCCTTCAAAGTGAAATCACCGACATTCCATTCGCTATGAACAAATGTGGCGTCCGACTCTATTGTAGTGTTTGTAAATTTAGCGCTAGAACCAACTGCGGCAATCAGTTTGTAATTAATACCATCTTGAACGTCAGTACCCTTGTTTACTTTAATGGTCGTGTTATCAAAAGAGTTTTGTACGCTTGAAGCCAACGTCAGGACAGCATCCTTTTCATTGGCCGCGCTGACGTCATATTCCATACGATCAAAACCTGCGAGCTTCCCTCTAATAGTGTTAACGCCAGCAAATTTCGTTGTGTTGCCAGAATTAAAGTAATGGCGGTTTGATCCATATTCTGCGTAAGCGACAATCAAAGAAGCTACGTCTGAGTCTTTTAAGGAAATCACATTTCCACTAACTTGCGCATTAGCCTGATTGTTTACCTCTTCTATTCCAGCCAAATGTAAACCAACAATTTCAGTTTGTCCGCCTTGTAGCCCCTCAATGCTCATGGTGTTATCTTTAACAGTAATTTTCTCGCCATCTTGAGTCAAAGACATTAACTCAAGAGCAGTTATGGATTGATAATCTCCTCCATGAACGCTTATCGAGTTTTCTTGTAAATCTACGGACGATCCTTGAATGTAATAGCCCTGCACAGAGTCAATCTGTGAATTTTCGACATCAAAAGTTGTTCCTTTCAGCTGAATATTAGGAGATTGCGTAGCTAAAATACCCTTTGCTTGAGATGTGATCGAATCTTTTATGGATACATCAGTAGTACTTATGTTTACATATCCTGAAGTTCCGCCAAGCGAGTTAAAGCTTATCCCTCTGATTTCCGGATCGATATCCCGCTGACCGACATTAACTTTATCAAAAGTGATACTTGTGCCAGAAGCCTCAAACATTGATCCTTGAGAGGAAATTCCAATCGTCCAATCCCCTGAGGATACATCAGTAAAAGAAAGGTGCACATTATTCGCAACTATCTTACCTGCTAAAGAACTTGCATAAATATCCGCCTGAATTCCGTATAAGGCAGAATTTTCGATTTTAAAACCTTCAATAGATCCCGTTATATTTTGAAACGTTATGGAGGGAATCCCGGAAGCCACCATTGCATCAGCATATATGCCATAGGTTGTATCTAATTTTATCTTTTCAGCTTCGGGTACTTGATTTTTGCTGTCTTTAGTCCAAGAAAAATTATCTTTTTCATCGAAAACATAGTCGCCCGTTTGTTCGGCATTGAAATATGTGTTGTAATAAACCTGCGCATCGATGTTTTGACTACTTCCATCGTATATCCAATCTTTAGCCAAAACTTGTGTGGAAAATGCTGACAAGATCGACGTTAAAAGCAACGAAGTCTTAAAAATTACCAGGGGGGGGGTATGTCGATATAAACTCATTGCCTTCTCCTTATAAAAAGACAAATCCAAATTAGTGAATATGAGTTCCATCATACGAGGAATTCCCCGAAGGGTTATTAGAGTAAACCCGAGCTGTTCAAAACAGTTTCAACACAATTTGACCTAATACCCAAAAAGCTAAAGCCATATCGCCTAAGTATTCCAAACAGGTTATCAATATATTTGGAATTGTCTTGTAACACAACTTCATACACTTCATTTAACCTAAAAATATTTCCTGTAGGGGTAGTAATTTATGACCGAACGGTTTGACAATGAGATTGAAATGAAATGTGCGGATTTTTGAAGTAGGCTTAATTCAATCAAAAGTTATTAAAAAACTTAAGAAATTAAGACGTTAGAACGAAAAAGCACACAACATGAATTGTGTGCTTTTGTCGTTGTTGGTGCCCGTTGACTGACTCGAACAGACGACCTACCGCTTACAAGGCGGTTGCTCTACCAACTGAGCTAAACGGGCATCAAAGAGGTGCCTATTTTACACGAGAAAAAACCGGTTTGGGTGGAGCTGATTTTGTTTCTTCCTGCTCCTCCGGTTCATCACTGTTGGGATTAAACATCATGCCTTTGTTGGGCTCTTCCTGCGGGAACATTCCAACAATATTTCGATAGGGCACGTGGCAGCGCATAGGCCGTTCTCCAAAACGCGCCTCAAAGCTGATTTCGCGGTCTTCAAACGTCAGATTATGCGTGGCCTCAGAAGAGATATCGAAAATAATCTGCCCGTCCTCTACAAACTCCATCGGCACGACGCAGTTATCGTCAACTCGAACAAGCACGTAGGGCGTCAGACCGACATCCGTGCACCAGTTCCAAATTGCCTGAATCAGATAGGACTTAATAGAGGGCCGGGACATACTGGGCAATCCTTTCAACAATTAACGGCGCATCACCTTTTCCGACGGCGTCATTGAATCAATGAACGACTGACGGGAGAACAAACGTTCCGCGTATTTATGCAAGGGAGCGGCGGTCTTCGGCAATTCGATACCGTAAACACCCAAGCGCCAAAGGAGCGGCGCCATCACAACATCAAGCATCGTGAATTCTTCGCCGAAGATGTATTTATTCTTGGTGAAGATCGGCGCCATTGCCGTTAATTGATCTCGGATACTGGCGCGGGCGACATCCTTAGCCGCTTCGTCAGCCTGGCGAGATTCCAAGGTCTTTACGTGAGTGAACAATTCACGTTCGAAATTAAACATGAATAAGCGGACGCGGGCGCGCAGAACCGGTTCCGCGGGCATTAATTGCGGATGAGGGAAGCGTTCATCCAGATATTCACAAATGATATTGGCTTCGTAGAGGAAAAACTCTCTTTCCACCAACACCGGTACTTCGCCATAAGGATTCATGGTGAGGATGTCGGCAGGCATATTGTTGACATCAACATCACGCACCTCGAAATCCATTCCCTTTTCATACAAAAGGAAACGGCAACGATGGGAAAAAGGACAAGTCGTACCGGAATATAAAATCATCTTCAAAACTCCTCGGTGCGGTCAAAATCTACTTAAATCAAAGTGTTCGCTTTTTGTGCCAAATGGCCAACCACACCATCTCTTTATTTTAAAGGGTTCACCAACAAAACGCTACGAAAGTTAAATTTTGTTATTTAAAATCATGGGGTTAGATGGGATTATCGTCATCAACAAAAATACACTTTAACCCATGATTTTGTTCCAACCAATCACTCAGAGCTTTTATACCAAGCCGTTCAGTCGCATGATGTCCGCACACCAAGAAAGGCACGCCGCTCTCACGGGCAAGGTGTGTCGTTCTTTCGGTCGCCTCACCACTGATATAGGCCTGAGCCCCCATAGCGATCGCTTCTTCAAAAAAGTCTTCTGCCGCTCCGGAGCACCAGGCTAAACGGCTGACCGAGCATTGTTCGGATCCAAGCACTAACGGCGTTCGATTAAGCAGCCGTCCTAATTTAGCTGCAAGTTCACCCACTGCAATTTCAGAAACCGTTCCCATCCAAATGAAATTGCCTTCTCCGAACTGGGTTAGGTCTGTGGCTCTGAGCAACTGAGCCATCTGTGCGTTATTGCCCAAGTTTTCATGCGCATCAAGCGGCAGGTGATAGGCAATTAAATTAATCCCTGCATCCATCAAAGCCTTCAAACGCTTGTACTTTGTGGCTGTAATGGTGGGATTTTCGCCTCGCCAAAACCAACCGTGGTGTACTAAAAGCGCATCGGCCTGCAATCGCACGGCCTCATCAATGACACGCTGCGTAGCCGTAACAGCCGTGACGATACGATGAATTTCAGACTTTCCTTCAACCTGCAAACCATTGGGCGCATAGTCTTTAAAAAGCTCCGGATGCAGTAAGGAATTCAGAACATTCAGAAGGTTTGCTCTTTGCATAAGAAAACACTCCTAATGCAAATGTCAGAAATTAGGAATTTGTGCTTTGTTCTTTCTTGCCGAAAAGCTTGACGCACCAAATACCCACTTGATAAAGAATCACCAATGGTAAAGCGAGCAAGCACTGACTCATTACATCAGGCGGCGTAACAATGGCGGCAATCACAAAAGCACCGACAATCACATAGGGACGCACTTTAATGAGTTTTTCATAAGTTGCCACTCCCATGCGATTGAGAACCATCACCACAATCGGAACCTCAAAAGTGATACCGAAAGCAACAAACATGGTGATGACAAAACTGAAGTAGGCGTCAATGTCCGGCGCAAAATTCACGCTCTCAGGGCTAAAACCCGCGATAAACATGAACACCATGCGAAAGACGATGAAATAGCAATAAAGCATGCCCAGGGCAAACATCACAATGCTGCTTGTCAGAATTGGAAAAATCAGTCGTTTTTCCCTTTTATAAAGCCCTGGGGCAACAAAGGCCCATACCTGATAGAGAACAAAGGGAAGAGCAATTAAGAACGCGAGAAAAAGTGTAACTTTGAGCGGCACAAAAAATGGCGCCACAACCCCTGTTGAAAGCATTTTGACGCCTTGAGGCAGCGCCGCCATCAACGGTTGGCTGAGCAAGTCAAAAATATGCTTCATGAAGGGAGACAAAACAGCAAAAACCACCAACACGCTCACGGCCGCTCGTACCAGACGAGTTCTGAGCTCAAGCAGATGCGACATCAGAGGCTGCTCGCGGTCAACCTCTTCATCTTCTGGACTTTCATATGTCAGCTTTTTATTTTCTGCCATTTGATCTATTTATCGGTAAATGCGCGGACGATTGACTCTTGCCCGCGGCGCGTAACGGCGGTTATACCCGCCCAGAGTCTTTTTTGGCAAAGCCAATTCACGGCGGATCTCTTCAAGCTCAGCAATCACATCATCCAAGGATGCAGTGGGCTTATAGCGCTTGGGAACATATTGCGAACGATAGCCATCCGAGCTCGTTGGATCATTTTCCCAACTAAATGGACTGGGGCTATCCGTTACCGTAGCCTTTAGAGTAGATTCGGCCTGATTGAATTGCGTGTAAGGATCGCCGCTTGGGTCATTGCTTTGACCGACTGAGCCGGACGTCAACTCATTGACAACATGGGTGACATCTCGGGCCTCTTCGGTGAATGATTTTTGCATATCAGTGACCGATTGGCGCAAACCGGCCGCCGAAGAGGAGAGCTCGTCTCGGATTTTTTTAATTTCCGCCAACTGAGACTCTCGTTCAAATTCGCCCTTTACCTGCGAAATGTAGCTCTGAGCTTTAGCAAAAAAACGTCCCGCCGCTCGCGCGACTTCCGGCATGCGCTCAGGACCGAGCACAACCAGCGCCACCACGCCGATGACGATTAGTTCTGTAAAGCCAAGATCAAACATAAAAGACAAAAAGCGGGCGACGAACTCCTCAGCTCACCGCCCGGAGCTTTTCCCAAATGTTATTTTTTTGCTTCGGTTTTTTCAGTAGCCGTGACATCAACCGTGTTGGCCTTGCTGTCATCGGTCACTTTTTTGGTTTCTTCTTCCTGACCTTCCTTGAGGCCTTCCTTAAAGCCCTTGATACCGCCGCCTAAATCACGGCCAAGATTCTTGAGCTTGCTGGTGCCAAAAACCAACACCACGATCAACAAGACGATTAACCAATGCCAAATGGAAAAACTTCCCATCTTTTAACTCCTACGCGGCCATGGTTGAGGACCGCCCATAACGTGAATATGCAAATGGCCGACTTCCTGACCGCCGTCTCGGCCCGTATTAATCACCACACGGAAGCCGTTCTGGCAACCTTGTTCTTTAGCCAGTTGAGGTACCAAAGCGAGCATTTTACCCAAAAGAGGCGTGTCTTCGGGCTGTACTTCCGCTAAAGAAACAAGATGTTTTTTAGGAATCAGCAAAAAGTGAATCGGTGCAGAAGGATTGATGTCATGGAAAGCCAAAACATCTTCATCTTCATAAACTTTCTTGCAGGGAATTTCACCCTTGACGATTTTACAAAAAATACAATCTTGCATAACGTTCTCCCCTTCAGAATTTATTCATCAGGCAATGCGTTCAATTTGAGCGCCCAAGGCCGCCAACTTGACTTCCATATGATCATAGCCGCGATCTAAGTGATAAATCCTATCAACGATTGTCTCACCGCTTGCGACTAAACCAGCAATCACCAAGGATGCTGACGCACGCAAATCCGTTGCCATCACGTTAGCGCCGGACAAGCTTTCTACACCGGTCACCACCGCGGTATGTCCTTCGACTGTAATGTTAGCGCCCAAACGCTGCAATTCCGGCACGTGCATGAAACGATTTTCAAAAATCGTTTCCGTGATTCTTCCTGTCCCCTGAGCGATCGTGTCAAGCGCCATGAATTGAGCCTGCATATCGGTCGGGAAACCCGGATGCGGCACCGTGCGCACGCTCACGGCGCGAGGCCGTTCATCGATACTCACACGAATCCAATCTTCCCCGAGACGAATATTTGCACCCGCTTCGCGCAGCTTATCAAGCACAATATCAAGCGTATGCGGCGCCGCATGGGTCACGGTCACGTCCCCCCTCGTCATCAAAGCGGCCACTAAGAAGCTTCCCGTTTCAATTCTATCGGGCAGCACAGAGTGTTCCGCACCGTGCAAACAATCAACGCCTTCAATTTCAATAACAGGCGTACCCGCTCCACGAATCTTCGCGCCCATGGCAATCAAGCATTCTGCCAAATCGACAACTTCAGGTTCTCGCGCAGCATTTTCAATAATCGTGGTACCTTCAGCCAAAGTCGCCGCCATTAAAAGATTTTCCGTTCCCGTAACAGTCACCATGTCCGTCACGATATGAGCGCCTTTGAGTCGTTTGGCTTTCGCAACAACATAGCCATGATCAATTTCCACATCAGCGCCAAGCATTTGAAGGCCCTTGATATGCTGATCAACCGGACGAGCACCGATTGCGCAACCTCCCGGCAACGACACACGCGCTTCTCCAAAACGCGCCAGCATCGGTCCCAAAGTCACAATTGAGGCCCGCATGGTTTTAACCAACTCATAGGGCGCTGTAAGCGTTGTGAGCTCTTTTGCATTAAGCGTAACGGTTTCAGCCTCTCGCTCAACACTCATTCCCAATCCGCCCAAAAGCTTGCCCATTGTGCGAATATCCGATAAGTGCGGAACGTTGTGCAGTACCAGATCATCAGCAGTCAAAAGCGAGGCTGCCAAAATCGGCAAAGCCGCGTTTTTTGCACCCGAAGCCTTGACTTCACCGCACAGGCGACACCCACCCGTTACTTTCAATTTTTCCATGGTTAACTATTTATCCTTTGCTGTTTCTTTCGAACAACTCGGTCTAACAAAGTGGAACTCTCTTCTCGCTGAAATTTTGAGGATTCCCGTTTGATTATTCTAAGCAAAGACGACCTGATCAGTGCGACAAAAATCCCCTGATCATTAACGACTTATCTTAACTATTCTTTATGACAATACGGTTTAATCAAACTGCGAACGCCGTAAAGCTTAGCCAGGCTCCACATCCCCTCGGGAAGATTAACAATACGGGGAGATAATTCTCTCTTCTGCGCCTCACTGAGCCAGCGAAGAATAAGGGCTAAAAGCGCACTGTCAGCATTTCGCACGCCGGTGCAGTCAAAGCAAGCGTCTTTCTTGTCGAGCGCTTGCTTAGCCTGCTCTTCCCAGTGTCCGATATCTTCAAAGGTGACGTTTTCCTGATTGATTCTCATATTCGTAGAGCCACTTTATTTTTTAGAAGGCTCTGGATTGGCCAAACGCTCTTCCATACGACGAATCAAACCGCCAATTCCTTCCTGGGCCGCTATGCTGCCGTACTGATTGCGGTAGTTACTGACAAGCCAAACACCTTCCACATTCACGTCAATCACTTTCCAGCCTTGATCCTTTAAGTTGCGCAAGCGATAAACGATCTGCACCTCGGGCTTACCCGGATCAGAGATCGATGTCATGGCTGTTCTGACTACCGCTTCCGTACCGTCATTTTGTCCGCGAGGCAACAGACGAACTTTTTGGTCTTTAGCCATGCTGAGCGCACCAGAATACACCTGAATCAGCGTTTCACGGAAAAGGCGCTGGAGTTGTTCACGCTGAGCGGGGGTTGCTTCTCTCCATTTGGGGCCGACAGCCATACGAGTCATGCGCAAAAAATCCACGGCGGGCATCATCTGCTCATCAACCAACTTTTCAACAGCCGCTTTTTGCCCTTGCTGAAGTTTGGTGTCTTTACGGATCGCTTCCAAAATATTATTGGAAACTTCCATAACAAAATCCTCAGGGGACTGAGTAACAGGAGCCGCCGATGCCGGAACAAGTGTTAAGGCCAAACAGCCAAGCAGCACCATAAAAGCGCGACGCAACATGATTTTTCTCCTTTATTCCTCGAAATCCTCGTCCTCAAATTCATCCTCAATTAACTCCAACGGAGGATTACCGTCCCAAACGAGATTTTCACGATTTTGTAAATACGCCTCTCTCACGGCTACGTAAGGATCCAAAGCGGTTTGAAGCATGCCGTCGGTTGAAAGCAATTTGGCTCGGGTGTCCACCACCTTCAAAGCGCCCAAACCAATTGCATAAGGCGTTCTCTCACTGTGATCCCAGAATACCCATGTGGCGGGATCAGCCGCCCAATCCACAGGCGTTGCAGCCGTATCACGCACCGTGCTGGGGCCTAAGAGCGGCCAAACGATGTAGGGACCGGGCCCAACACCCCAGGAACCCAAAGTTTCACCGAAATCTTCCGGCGAATACTTCAAATCCATATGAGAGGCAACATCGAAAAGACCGACAACACCCACTGTTGAATTGATGAGAAAGCGCGCAAAGCTGACAACACCAGCCTTAAACTTCCCTTGTAGGAAGTTGTTGAGCATGTTTCCCGGCTCACCGAGATTAGAAAAGAAATTACTCACCCCTTCCTGTACAGGTTCGGGCGTATATTCTGCATAGCCTTTTGCGATCGGATGAAGCACGTACTCATCGAGCGTCATATTAAACGCATGCGTCTGACGATTAAATGTTTCCCACGGGTCTTTCGGATTTTCTCCAGAATTAGGAGGCACCACCGCGCATGAAGCCAGCGCCGAACTCAATGCCAGCGCTAAGAGAGTGCGTTTGAGTGCAGTCAACATGGTTGTGTTATTCCTTATCGTTATTTTCCACAAAACTGTACATGAATTTGCTGATCATTTGCTCAAGCACCATCGCAGATTGAGTCCGACGAATCTTGCCACCGTTTTCCAACATCTCTTCATCGGCACCAGCCACGAACCCAATATACTGTTCACCCAACAAACCCGATGTCAGAATCTGAGCCTCGGTATCCGTCGGAAATTGGTATTGGGAGTCAATCGTCATGGTTACTTTCGCCTGATAGAGCGTATTGTCAAATGTCACGCCTTCGACTCTGCCAATCACTACGCCGGCGCTTTTAACGGGCGCGCGGGGTTTTAAACCACCGATATTGTCAAACATCGCCTCCACCGTATAGGTTTTCTGCGACCATGAAAAACTGCCGAGGTTAGCCGCTTGCAGCGCGGTAAAAAGCAGCGCGGCAAAGCCCGCAACCACAAAGAGCCCCACCAAAAGCTCCACACCGCGTTTGCGATCTGTTTTGCGTTCCATCGAAAACCCCTTTCTAAACCGAGAACATCAGGGCCGTCATAATGAAGTCAAGCCCCAAAACCATTAAAGAAGAAATTACCACTGTCCGGGTCGTCGCGCGTGAAACCCCTTCAGGAGTCGGCCTTGCGTTATAGCCCTGGTAAAGTGAAATTAAACCTACAGCCACTGCGAAGACGACCGATTTGATCACGCTGTTGCCAACATCAGAGAAGACATCAACACCGGCTTGCATCTGTGACCAGAAAGCGCCGCCGTCAACACCAATCATGACTACGCCCACAATCCAGGCACCAAAGATACCGACTGCGGTGAAAATACAAGACAATAGCGGCAGTGAAATCAGCACACCCCAAAAACGTGGCGCTAAAACACGACGAACGGGATCAACACCCATCATTTCCATAGCGGCAACTTGTTCACCCGCCCGCATCAACCCGATCTCGGCAGTAAGGGACGTTCCTGCGCGGCCAGCAAACAAAAGCGCAGCCACCACCGGCCCCAATTCACGCGCAAGCGACAAGGCTACCATCACACCCAATGCCTGCTCACTGCCATAGCTCACAAGGATGTAGTATCCCTGCAATGCCAGAACAAAGCCAACAAAAAGACCGGACACCGCGATAATCAGCAATGAATAATTGCCTATGAAATGAATTTGCTGAACGATCAGCCAAAAGCGCCCAAGCGCGGCAGGCAATTCTTTAAAGAGCTGAATAGAAAACAACGCCAGGCGTCCGACGTGTCGAATTTGCTCTAATGTCCACGCACCCAAATCCATCAATGCATTCATGGCAAGCGCACTCCAAATTCTTCACCGATGGGTTCGGCAGGATAGTGGAAAGCTACCGGGCCGTCCGGCGCGCCGTCAATAAACTGTCGAACATACGGATCTTTAGAGGCTGATAGCTCGGCAGGCGTTCCCTGCGCGGCGATTCGGCCTGAAGAGACCATATAAACGTAATCAGCAATCGCAAAAGTTTCCGGCACATCGTGCGTAACGATAATGCTTGTCGCATTAAGCGCATCGTTTAAATCACGAATCAAACGAGCGGTCACACCCATGGAAATCGGATCAAGACCCGCAAAGGGCTCGTCATACATGATCAGTTCCGGATCCAAGGCAATGGCGCGCGCCAAGGCCACACGACGCGACATGCCGCCAGAGATCTCGCTTGGCATTAGATCCGCAGCGCCGCGCAAGCCAACGGCATTGAGCTTCATAAGCGCCATGCGCACAATCAGCTCCTCACTGAGATTGGTTTGCTCTCTAAGCGGAAAGGCCACGTTATCCAAAACAGACATGTCTGTGAACAACGCGCCGAATTGAAAGAGCATGCCCATGCGCCGACGCTGGGCATAAAGCTTATCCTTGTTGGACGTATCAAGCGGCTCCCCGTCAATCAGAATCGAACCGCGATCAGGCGTCTCCAGCCCCCCGATCAGCTTCAGCAGCGTCGTTTTACCCATGCCGGAGCCGCCCATGATGGCCACCACCTGACCTTGGCCGAAATGCAGGGTCACATCGTCCAAAATAACGCGTCGTCCGTAACCGAAGGTCACATCTTTGACTGTTACAAAATTTGCCACACCTTGGCCTTTAAAAACTCTTTAATTAAAAAGACTGAACAATCATTCAGGAATGACTCATTATACGCTGAGACTTCGCTCGATTTTAGTCATAATGAGGTTCGAATCGGACGCCGCGGGCAATCCCTAAATCAACCAATCTCGGGTCATCGTTGGCAATGGCCACAAATCGAGAAGCGACATCTTCAGGAACCTCCATCACCTTGCCCGTTTTGAAATTGATGTACACCCACTCGGTTGCTCCCAAACTGACGAGACGATTGCCGCGCTTAACCGCGTAGCGACGAAGCGAGCGGGGGCCATCCATTTTTTCAACCCAAGAGTAAACCGTGAGCTCATCACCTTCGTAGCACGGGCGAAGGTATTCAATCCAGTGCTCTCTGGCAACCCACACTTCGTTTCGAGCCAAACATTCTTTTGCGCCGCAGCCAAGCGAGCTGGCATGATCCATAGCGGCTTTTTCCATCCAACGAAGATACTCACGATTGTTGACATGTTTTAAAACATCAATCGATTCCGGTCCAACCGTAAAACTGTATTGATAGATATCCATTTATTCACATGTAAATAAAAATAAGGTGAAAGCATAAAGGATTTTTCACTAAAGTCTTTACTAATCACCTCTTTTTCTTGTTTGAAATTGTTCTTTTCAAGCTTTTTTGTTACTTGAAATATCAAAAATATGATTGATGGATTTTTGCTTTTTCAGAAAATTGTTACGCCATTTACTTTCTAAGTTCTCGCAAAATATGAAGAAAAACTGTAGCATTCTGTCCGTTCGGTGAACTGATCAGGGTTTCTTTTTCTATTTATGTCATCGCATTATTTGTGCCTTGATCGCACCCATCTGATTGTAGTGTTGTATGAAGACTCGAAAAACTCAAAATTCATGGTTAAAAAAAGCCGTCAAGTGGTTGGCGATTACAGGCGTATGCGGCGCAGGCGCTGCAATTAGTTTAGGTTTGGTTATTTTTTCTGTCGCCTATTATCAGTTACCTGCTATTGACGCACTAACGCAATACCGCCCAAAAGTGCCTCTTCGTGTGTACACGGCTGACGGAGATTTGATTGGAGAATTCGGCGAAGAGCGCCGGGACTATGTCCCTTTTGAAGAAATCCCTCGACACGTCAAACTTGCCATTTTGGCAGCAGAAGATAACGGTTTTTACGAACACTCCGGCATTGAATTCATGGGGATAGCGCGTGCTGCCATCTCCAACATCATCACCGGACGTCGAGGACAAGGTGGCAGCACCATTACAATGCAGGTTGCCCGCAACTTCTTTTTAAGTTCTGAGCGCAGCTACACACGCAAGCTCTACGAAGTTGCCATGGCCTTCAAAATCGAACAAAATCTTTCAAAAGACAAGATTTTTGAGGTTTATGCCAATCAGATTTTCTTAGGTCACCGCTCCTATGGCTTTGGAAGCGCAGCCAAAACCTATTTTGGGAAAGATTTACGCGATCTTTCTATTTCAGAAGCTGCGGTGCTGGCTGGTTTGCCAGTCGCGCCAAGCGCCTATAACCCTTTGGTGAACATGCGCCGTGCGACAATGCGCAGAAACTATGTTTTAGGCCGCATGTTCAATCTCGGTTATATCGATGAAATCACTTACGCTTCAGCCATTGCCCAGCCGATCAAAGTTCGTCAAACAACGGCCGAACAGCAAAAAACACAGCTACAAACTCAAGAGCTTCACGCCGGCTACGTTGCCGAAATGGTTCGCATGCTTTTAGTCCCATACTTTAAAGATACGCTTTATAACCAGGGACTGAACGTCTATACGACCATCCGCAGTTTCGATCAAAAAGTTGCCAGCAGCACTGTTCGGCAAAACATGATTGATTACGACAGACGTTACGGCTACAGAGGTGTGGAAGGTCATGTTGATATTTCTCAAGAGGAAACTCGCGAGGCCAACATTCGCCAAGCGCTCGCCAAAGTCGTCTCGAGCGCCAATTTGCTGCCTGGCGTCGTAACCCAATTAACGCCGCAGACCATGTCTGTGCAACTCTATAGCGGTGAAACTGTAAAGATCGCCGCCAAGGACTTTGCCTTTGCCAAGCGTTATATCGCTCAAAATGGCAAAGAGCTTCAAGGTCGCTATAAAGCTAAAGAACTCCGAGTGGGTGCGATCGTTCGCGTCACACAAGACGCAAAGGGTAAATGGTCTCTTGGGCAAATTCCTGTTGTTGAAAGCGCTTTTGTTTCCGCAAACTTCAACACTGGCGCCATCTACTCGCTTGTGGGCGGTTTTGATTTCAAGCTCAATCAATTCAACCACGTCACTCAAGCATGGCGTCAACCAGGTTCAAGCTTTAAGCCCTTCATTTACTCGGCGGCTTTAGACAAAGGTTTTACACCAGCCACGATCATCAACGATGCGCCGCTTTCCATTGATCCGCGCTTAACCGGCGGCAAACTTTGGGAACCCCGTAACGACGACCGTCGCTATGACGGCCCGATGACTTTGGCTACCGCCTTGGCACGGTCTAAAAATTTGGTTTCGATCCGCATTGTCCAGGCAATTGATCCGTTCTACGCACAACAATTCATTTCTAAATTCGGCTTTAATCCGAAGAACCACCCAGCACTTTTGACCATGGCGCTAGGGGTTGGTTCGGTCACACCGTTGGAAATGGTGACGGGTTACTCCGTTTTTGCCAACGGCGGTTATTTAGTGCAACCTTATCTCATCGAGAAAGTCACGGACGCTGAAGGCAATGTCTTGATGCAGTCGCATAATGCCAAGGTGGGAGACGGGGCGCCGAGAACGCTTGATGCAAGAAATGCCTATGTGATGAACTCTCTGCTGCACGGTGTAGCAACACAAGGAACCGGCAGACGCGCCGGTAACGCATTGAAGCGGGCTGATATTGGTGCGAAAACCGGCACAACCAACGATGCACTTGACGCGTGGTTCGCAGGCTACGCCGGTGAAATCGCCGCTGTCGGCTGGATGGGTTACGACCAACCGAAATCGCTCGGCGCGAACGCCTATGGCGCGGGCTTGGTGCTCCCGGTTTGGGTCAATTACATGAAGGCTGTTCTAAAAGGCGCGCCAGAGTACTACAGACCGCAACCGGCCGATGTCGTCAAAATTGACGGCATGCCGTTTTACGCTGACCAAGTAGGTGATACGGTCCAAACGCTCGGCCTTGGTGAAACCACTTCGCCCGAGGAAGTTGATCCGATCGCAGAAACTATTCGCGACCAAATCTTCTAAACACAGTCGACTTGTGAACGTTTACAGCTCGACCTTTCGGCCGAGCTTTTGCGTCAAAAGCGCGCTGAGATCTTGCAAGATTGTTCGGCGCGAACATGTGTCAACCCATTGGTCGCCGCTCCGCTCATAGTGGTGTCCACCCTTGAGACTGGCTAACCAAAGCTGCTGGGTTGGCGTTTGTTTATTGATGACAATTTGGAAACCGTCATCAAATTCAATGGTTAGCACATTGCCTTGCCGATCGACGTCCACTTCGTCAGCAGCTGCTTCGACAGCGGCTTGGATTCGTTGTAAAGTTGACTCTGCGAGTTCAATAAACTCTGTTTCCGTCATTTGCAACCCTTTAATTACTGGGGAAATATGAAAGAAATTTTAGCGATTCTGGCCGCTGCCGTTCTGCTGACTGCCTGCGGTATCAAAGGTGACCTCTATTTGCCCGATCCCGGCCAAGCCCCGCAAGAATCGGTCTCTGACATTGAAGCGGACCCTTTGAACGTTCCTACTCGATAAACCACACGTGACCAATCATGTACGAGCTTCCGTCTAAGCACTTCTCCTATTGCAACGGAAAACTGTTTTGCGAACAAGTCGAGTTGCAGAGTCTGGCTGAAGAGTTCGGCACACCGCTTTATGTCTACTCGGAAGCGACACTTTGCGAAGCCGCGCTTGCTTATGAAGTAGCACTAAAAGATACGCCCCATAAATTGCATTACGCGGTCAAAGCCAATTCAAACCTAACCCTATTAAAAATTCTTCAAAAACGCGGCTGGGGCTTTGACATTGTCTCCATTGGCGAATTAGCCAGAGTGCTTCAAATCGGCGCAGATCCCAAGCGAATTGTTTTCAGCGGTGTGGGAAAAACCGAGGAAGAAATCCGAGTTGCGCTTTCTGCCGGAATTGGCGCCTTCAACGTTGAAAGCGAACCTGAATTTGATCGTTTGGTTCAGATCGCCTCTGAAATGAACATTCGCCCGAAATTGTATTTTCGAATCAATCCTGACGTTGACGCGCATACGCATCCCTACATTTCGACCGGACTGAAGAACAACAAATTTGGCATCGATTATTTTTCCGCTCTGCCGCTTTTAAAACGCGCGGCCGCCACTGCGCAAGCAGAACTCGTCGGTATTGATTGCCACATCGGCTCTCAGCTCACATCTTTTAGCCCCTACTTTGATGCTTGTGAAAAGCTCATTGAGCTTTTGGAAAAGCTTAGAAGCAACGGCATTGAAATTCAGGACATTGATTTCGGAGGCGGCGTCGGGGTGCGCTACAGAGATGAAAACATTGATTCTCTCGACAGTTTGGTTTGCGGACTGAGAACCAGACTTTCTGAAAAGGGCTTTTCACACCTTAAACTCGTGTTTGAACCCGGTCGCTCCGTTGTAGCCGCTTGCGGCGCGCTTTTGTGCACAGTGCAATACGTCAAAACAACGCCGGTCAAACATTTTCTCATTACCGATGCCGGCATGAACGACTTGATTCGTCCTGCTCTTTACGCCTCATGGATGCCGGTAATACCGACTGCGTTAACGGAGGCCGCAGACCAAACGCTCTTTGATGTGGTGGGCCCCGTTTGCGAATCGAGCGACTGGCTCGCAAGGGATCGAGAATTACCAGCCAAAGCCGGGGAAGTTTTAGCGGTCACCATGGCAGGCGCCTATGGCATGAGCATGTCCTCTCGCTATAACTCCAGACGTCAGCCGGCGGAAGTTTTAGTGCGGGGCAAGGACGCATTCCTGATACGGCGACGCGACACCTTTGATGATCTTTGGGCAAACGAAGTCGTCCCTTCGGATTTTTAAACCCTACGCTATTTAACCTATTGAAAATAAGCACCTTTAGGGTTTTAAGCTATATTCAAAAAATTAAATCAGTGATAGATTTCCCATCACTGATTTTTTTGTCGATTTCGCACATTTTTTGTCGTTATGGACTGGCTTGTCTCATTATTTTCCAACCCAAGTTCTGTTGCGCACATTCTTATTGCCTATTCCATTGTGATTGCCTTAGGCATGGGATTGGGAAGAATCAAGATTTTTGGCGTTTCGCTCGGCGTCACTTTTGTCCTTTTCACGGGATTGCTGCTGAATTATCTCGGCCTTAAAGTCGAGCCGACGGTATTGGGATTCATTCGAGATTTTGGTCTGATTCTTTTTGTCTTTTTTATCGGTCTGCAAGTCGGTCCTTCGTTTTTCTCATCGTTTAAAAGCGGAGGCATTGTCCTCAACGGTCTGATGGTGCTTGGCGTCGTCTTAAGCGTCGCGGTCACTATTGTTTTGTATTTCTGTTTCTCTGACACCATTTCGCTTGCACAAATGCTTGGCGTTCACTACGGCGCGGTCACCAACACGCCGGGCCTGGGCGCCACGCAAGAGGCACTCGCCCAGCTTAACTACCAAGGAGAGGACATCGCCGTGGCTTACGCATGCGCCTATCCCTTGGGCGTTGTCAGCATTATCGGCACGGCTATTGCTTTGCGCTTTATTTTCAAAATTGACATGAAGGAAGAAGATCGGCATTGGGAAGCTGAAGAAAAAGCTTCCAATCATGTTTCGATCTTTTTCCATGTGAAAGTCGTTAATCGAGCGCTTGAAGGAAGAAAAATCGGTGACATCCGTGCCTTTATCGGACGCGCTTTCATCTGCTCGCGCATTATGCATAACGGAGAGATTTCAAGCCCGAACGCCAGCGACTGCGTGCACGTGGGCGACATTATCCGAATTGTCTCCGGTGAGGAAAATAAAGACGCCATTGTCGCTTTCTTCGGCGAAGAAGATAAAGAAGCGGATTTGGCCACTGAACACTCCCCGATCACAAGCCGCCGAATTTCTGTCACGCGCCCCGAAATTAACGGGTTGACGGTTGCTGATTTACATTTAAGCCACTCCGACGGCGTCAACATCACTCGAATTTATCGCGCCGGCATGCAGCTTTTCCCCTATCAAAATCTGCATATTCAAATCGGCGACGAACTCTACTGTGTTGGCCCTGTTAATTCTCTGCGACGAATGGAAGATCGTTTGGGCAATCAAGTGAAACGCTTGGAGCACCCCAATCTTATTTCAATTTTTATCGGAATCGGCGTTGGCATCTTATTCGGCTCTTTGCCTATCGTCATTCCCGGCATGCCCGTGCCGCTGAAATTGGGCTTGGCCGGCGGACCGTTGATTATCGCTATATTGCTAGGACGCTTCGGTTCACTCCTCAAGTTAGTGACTTACACAACTTCTTCTGCCAATTTGATGTTGCGGGAATTAGGCATCGCGCTCTTTTTAGCAAGCGTCGGACTGGCGGCAGGCGAAAATTTTGTCGACGCGCTTTTGGTCGGTAACGGCCCCCTTTACGTAGCTCTCGGTTTACTGGTGACCATCATCCCGTTGCTCACAATCGGCTGCATTGCCCGGTATTTTTTCCACATCAACTACCATAGCATTGTGGGGCTACTCGCCGGTGCCACGACCGATCCGCCGACCTTAGCCTACGCGGCGACCTTATCTGAAAAGAACTCTTCGGCCGTGGCTTATTCAACGGTCTATCCTTTAGCCATGTTTTTGAGAATTCTCACCGGTCAGCTCGTGCTGCTGGTGATGTGGTCTTATGTCTCGGTCGGCTAGTCGGACGTTGAGTTAAGCGCTTGACGGGAACCCCCTTCAAGCGCTTTTTTCCTTAAACTCGGCGTAAGAAAGCCGCACTAAGATATCACCCCAATTCACACCCAAGAGGTAATTGTTTTGAGTTTATTTGACAGCGCCCGATTTCGTATGTCCGTTTCCCAATTGCAAGGATTGCCGACAGGAGATGTACCGGAAATCGCCTTTGCAGGCCGCTCCAATGCGGGCAAATCGACAACAATTAATGTGCTCACCCGACAGGGACGGCTGGCTTTTGCTTCCAAAACGCCTGGCAGAACGCAACTGATCAACTTCTTTGACCTCTCGGAAAAAGATGAACATGGTCATCGTCAGCGTGTTGCATCGTTAGTAGATTTGCCGGGTTATGGTTTTGCAAAAGCTGCTGAACAAACACGCAAAAGTTGGTCTGATTTAATTGGCGGTTATTTAGCTCAACGAGACACACTCACCGGAATTGTCATCGTGATGGACGCTCGTCGCCCCTTCATGCCGACAGATGAATGGGTGATTGATTTTCTTAACACAAGACCTGTCAGGCTGCATTTTTTGTTGAATAAATGCGACCAACTGAATAATCAGGCGAAAAAAGAAACACTTTTAAAGGCCCGGGCCCGAGCCGCGGAAATCGGGCCGCATGTGACTGTACAGCTTTTTTCCGGGTTGAAACGCGAGGGAGTCGATGAACTGCGCGAAAATCTTTTGCGCTGGATTCGTCGCGAATAATTTACCCGGTCAACCGATATTTAAAGGACAATTTAAATGCACGTCTTAGGACAATATCCCCACAAGCGCATGCGCCGCATGCGTCATGATGAATTTTCCCGTCGTTTAATGCGTGAAAACACGCTCACGGCTTCGGACTTGATTTTGCCGGTATTTGTCATGGAAGGTGAAGGCCGCAGACAACCCGTTCCGACAATGCCCGGCGTCGAACGCATGACGATTGATGAGCTTTGCAAAGTCGCTCAGGAAATGGTTGACTTGGGCATTCCCATGATTGCCCTGTTCCCGGCAATTGACGACGAACTGAAAACGCCCGATGGCCGCGAAGCGGCTAATCCCGATGGGCTTATCCCCAGAACGGTGCGCACGCTGAAGGAAAAATTCCCGCAATTGGGCGTAATGTGCGACGTCGCGCTTGACCCTTACACCACTCACGGTCAAGACGGCTTAATTGATGAAACCGGCTACATCCTCAATGACGAAACCATTGAAATGCTCGTGCGTCAGTCTTTGGCTCAAGCACGCGCCGGCGCTGACGTGGTAGCCCCCAGCGACATGATGGACGGCCGCATCGGTGTGATTCGCGAAGCTTTGGATAAGGAAGGCTTTATTCACACCCGCATCATGGCTTATTCGGCCAAATATGCCAGCGCTTTTTATGGCCCCTTCCGCGACGCCGTAGGCTCCGCCTCCAACTTAGGTAAGAGCAATAAAGCGGTTTATCAGATGGATCCTGCCAATAGCGATGAAGCGCTTTGGGAAGTGGGTTTGGACTTAGAAGAAGGCGCTGACATGGTGATGGTCAAACCCGGTCTGCCGTATTTGGATGTTCTGCGTCGCGTCAAGGATGAATTCCAGGCCCCGACCTTTGCCTACCATGTCAGCGGCGAATACGCGCTTTTGAAGGCTGCCGCTGCCGCAGGTTACATTGACGAAAAGAAATTTACGCTTGAAACGATGATCTGCTTTAAGCGCGCGGGCGCCGACGGCATCCTCACCTACTGTGCTTTGGATGTTGCCCGCTGGCTCAAAGAAACGCCGGTGAGCCTCTAAAACTTTCTAACAAAAATGCCGTCGGGAAATTTTTCTTCCTGACGGCATTTCTTTAATAGCCCCTCAAACGTCTTAATTCGCGTCCCTCGCGCTTTGTGGGACGTCCCTTAGAGGTTCTGTCCAACGCAGGCTCCACAGCCAATTTACGAAGCGCTGCGCGCTCTTCCCGTTTTCGTTGCCCCTCTTCGGTTTCCATATAAAGAGTTCTTGCCACCGCAGCGGGGCCTCTTTGGAGATTAAATCCCGCGACAAGCACCTCATAGACTTCCTCTCCGCGGTGAATTTCAAGTTTGTCAGACAGTTTGACTTCTTTGGAGGGCTTAACTCTCTCGCCGTTGAGTTTTACCCGTCCAAGTTCAACGGCTTCCTGGGCCAAGCTTCTCGTTTTAAAGAAACGAGCCGCCCAAAGCCATTTATCAATTCTTTCACTTGTCAATTCAGTCATTTAAAACTACTCTATGGGCCAAATGCGATCCAGGAATTTTGAAATAAATTTCACAAGAATTCCAACAAGGAAAGCAGAAATAACAGTGCCTTCACGTATACCGTAAATTTCACTCAAAAAGAGCCAACCGAGAATCGCCGCCAAAACAACCATAGTGACATCGTTGCCGATTTTAATGCGATAAAAGGGTTGGCGGCTTACCACTGAAACCGCGATCACAAGGCCTTCACCGGGCAGCGGAATGCTTTTGGATCGAATTTCAAACGCAACGCCCAAAGCCAAAAAAGCATTGCCGACAAGCGAGAGCGAAAGCAGCAGCCAATAGTTCTCTGACGGAATGCCTGACAAAAACCACATCCAAAAATCGGTGCACAGACTAAACAGAAAAACGAGCGGAATTTGCAGAAAGTTGAGTTTTGAAAATTCTTTGCGAAGCAAAAGAATCTGGATGCACAGGAAAGCGATATTGCACAAAAATGTGGTTGTGCCAAAGGTCAGTCCGCAGATTTTAGAGAGCGCCCAAGGAAGACTGCTGATCGGCGTTGTGCCCAAATGAACGGCCGAAATCAAACAGATTCCGAACGACATAAAAATGATACCCAGCAACAGCTGTCCGACATTGCCCAGCGCGGGCGGCAAACTCCATCTACTCATCTTTTCCCATAAAACAAAAAAGGGAAGTTCAATTCATGAACTCCCCTCAGATAACCTGAACGTCAGACGTTCAAATTATTCAGCTTTCTTTTCTTCTTCAGCTGCAGCTTCGGCAACAGGAGCGGTCTTTTCAACCAATTCCATGTAAGCCATCGGGGCGTTATCGCCAACGCGGAAACCCATCTTCAAGATGCGGGTGTAACCGCCGTTGCGAGCGGCAAAACGCGGGCCAAGAACGGTAAAGAGCTTCGTGACCATTTCGCGATCGCGCAAACGAGCGAAAGCCAAACGGCGATTAGCAACCGTGTCAACCTTAGCGAGCGTGATCATCGGTTCAACGACGCGACGCAATTCTTTAGCCTTGGGCAACGTGGTCTTGATAGCTTCATGACGCAACAAAGAGTTCATCATGTTGCGGAGCATAGCCAAACGGTGGGCGCTGGTACGATTCAGCTTACGTAAACCATGACGGTGACGCATTTTTATTTTTCCTTTAAAAGTTAGTCTTTAGGCTCCTTGCGGAGCGTTATCCCATCTTCTTCTATCCGAGACATCTCGGCGGGCGGGTAAATTCCGAGTCCAAAAAAGACTCGAAGGACGAGATTTTATTCTCTCGTCCTCGATTTGGCAAATTAATGCCGAAATTAATGTTGGTCAAGACCGGCGGGCGGCCAGTTTTCCAACTTCATACCCAAGGTCAAACCGTGAGCGGCCAACACTTCCTTAATTTCATTCAAGGACTTGCGGCCCAAGTTCGGGGTCTTGAGCAATTCATTTTCAGTGCGTTGAATCAAATCACCGATGTAGAAGACCTGTTCACCCTTCAAGCAATTGGCGGAGCGAACCGTCAATTCGAGGTCATCGACCGGACGCATAAGGATCGGATCGAGCGGCGGCGGATTGTTCACGTCTTCTTCCTGGGTGGCCTTGCCGGCTTGTTCGCTCTTGATAGAGCCAAACACCGTCAATTGATCCTGAAGAATGTAAACGGCTTCACGCAAAGCTTCTTCAGGCTCGATGGCACCATTGGTTTCGATGGTCATGACAAGCTTGTCAAGGTCGGTTCTTTGAGCCACACGAGCGGCGCTCACTTCGTAGGCGACGCGGCGGATCGGGCTAAAGGAAGCATCCATAATGATGCGGCCGATCGTCGTCTTGGAATAGTCGTCACGGAAGGCGCGCATATCGCCGGGCTGATAACCGCGGCCCTTTTCAACCTTCACTTGCATATCCAATTTGCCGTTGGAGGCTAAGTGAGCGATCACATGATCGGGATTGATCACGGTCACGTCATGCGGCAAATCGAAGTCAGCAGCCGTCACCACACCTTCGGTGTTCTTGCGCAACGTCAACGTCACTTCATCGCGGCCTTCAAGCTTAAAGACCACGCCCTTGAGGTTCAAGAGAATGTCAACAACGTCTTCGAGAACGCCGTCGATTTGGGAGTATTCGTGCACAACACCGGAAATTTGAGCTTCCGTGGGGGCGTAGCCAACCATGCTGGCGAGCAAAATACGACGCAATGCGTTGCCAAGCGTATGACCGTAGCCACGTTCGAAAGGTTCAAGGGTGATAACTGCAAGATTGGGATTGTTTTCGTCAACCACGGCTTCAATGGTGGTCGGCTTCAACAAAGTAGTATTGGCCATTTGTAGACTGTCCTTTTCAATACCCTCGGCTCGTTACACCGATAAGGCTGATGGATGGTCTGGGGCTTAGTAGAGCAAATGCGATCGGCGCCCCAAAAAGGACCGATCGCACGAATTTTAGCAGTCTCGGCGCATTCTCGCGCACTACACCGAATGCGCCGACTGCACTAGCTATTAACGCGAATAGAATTCCACGACCAAGGATTCATCCACATCCTGACAGATTTCGTCACGAGCAGGAATAGCCTTGAAGACGCCTTCAAACTTCTTCGCATCAACAGAAACCCAAGACGGGAAACCGACTTGAGCAGCGAGTTCCAAAGATTCCGTAATACGGGCTTGCTTTTGGGACTTTTCGCGAATGGAGATAACATCACCGGGTTTGACACGGTAAGAAGGAATGTTCACCTTGTTACCATTGACCAAAACGGCGCAGTGGCTCACCAACTGGCGAGCTTCCGCACGGGTGCAACCGAAGCCCATGCGATAGACAACGTTGTCCAAACGGCTTTCGAGCAAGTCGAGAAGAACTTCACCGGTGTGGCCCTTTTCGCGTTGGGCTTCAGCGAAATAACGACGGAATTGACGCTCGAGAACGCCATACATGCGACGCACTTTTTGCTTTTCACGCAATTGTGCGGCGTAACCCGATTGACGAGCACCGGAAGTCTTACCGTGCTGGCCCGGTTTGGTGATCGTATCGGAGCCCTTGCCGACTTTGCTCGACAAAGAGCGACGCGCGCTCTTCAAATTAAGGTCACAACCCTCGCGGCGCGCGAGCTTGAGTTTGGGACCGGTATATCGTGCCATTTAATATGCCTCTCTTATCCTGTGATCACTGTCACATTCAGTCTGTCTATCCTCATAGACAAACGCGGGATTAGAACAAAAGGTTAGACGCGACGACGCTTTGACGGACGCACACCATTGTGAGGAATGGGGGTCACGTCTTGGATCGACGTCACACGAATGCCGAGCGCGTTGAGCGCACGAACGCTGGACTCACGGCCGGGGCCAGGTCCCATGATGCGAACTTCGACATTCTTCAAACCATATTCAAGAGCGATGCGACCAGCGTGTTCAGCGGCGACCTGCGCGGCGAACGGCGTGGATTTACGAGAGCCCTTGAAACCTTGTGCGCCAGAAGACGACGCGGCAATCGCGTTGCCTTGGCGATCGGTGATCGTGATGATCGTGTTGTTGAAGGAAGCGTGAACGTGCGCGATCCCTTCCGTAACGACCTTCTTCACCTTCTTGCGAGCACGTTGCTGAGCAACTTGCTGACTGCTAGGAGTTTTGCCAGCCATTGTTATCCTTTAATGTTTACTTCTTAAGCGCGACGCCGACTTTCTTCGGGCCCTTACGCGTACGAGCGTTCGTACGAGTACGTTGGCCGCGAACGGGCAAGCCGCGACGATGACGCATACCACGATAAGTGCCCAAGTCAATCAGGCGCTTAATCGAGAGTTGAACTTCACGACGCAAGTCACCTTCAACGGTGTACTGACTGATCGCATCACGGATGCGTTCCAATTCAGCATCGTCGAGATCCTTAATTTTTTTGGTGTATTCCACACCAACCTTGGACAAAATGTCGCGAGCGCGAGAACGGCCGATACCATAAATGGCAGTCAAACCGATTTCGGCATGCTGGTTAGGCGGAATGTTAATACCGGCAATACGAGCCATCTTTTACCTCTTTAGCCTTGACGCTGTTTGTGACGCGGATCAGAGCAGATCACACGAACAACGCCTTTGCGCTTAATGATCTTGCACTTGCGGCACATTTTTTTGACCGAAGCGTTAACCTTCATTGTTGTCTCCAACCGTGTTTTACACGGATCATTGCTGTCCACACGACAGGAAATTCGAGAGGATACTCTCTTTTTCCTCACTCTTCAAGTTTTCTGCCGACGTAGTGCATCAAACAAAAAACCTTCAGAGACAGAATCGGGAGGAGATCGCTCTCCTCCGTCATCTTCGTGTCCTCAAGGCGTGAAGTATGGCCTTGAGCGGACATATACATTTTTGTTCTGCCGAAACTTACATCCCGGCGGAACCAAAGCCCTTGAAGTTAGTCTTCTTGAGCAAATTCTCATACTGCTGCGACATCATGTAAGCCTGAACTTGGCTCATAAAGTCCATCGTCACAACCACAACGATCAATAACGACGTACCGCCGAAATAGAACGGAACATTGAAACGCATGTTCAAGAATTCCGGCACCAAGCAGACAAACACCAGGTAAATCGCGCCGCCGAGCGTCAAACGAAGCAACACTTTGTCAATGTACTTCGAGGTTTGCTCACCGGGACGAATACCAGGGACGAACGCACCACTCTTTTTCAAATTCTCTGCCGTTTCACGCGGATTGAAAACCAAAGCCGTGTAGAAGTAGGCAAAGAAAACAATCATTGCGGCGTAAAGCAACGTGTAGAGCGGCTGACCGGGTGACAAAGCTGAAGCCAAGTCACGGATCCAACGCGTAGAGTCACCGCTCGTGAACCAACCGGCAAGCGTTGCCGGGAACAAAATCAAAGATGAAGCAAAAATCGGAGGAATCACACCCGACATGTTCATCTTCAACGGCAAATAGGACGTTTGACCGCCGTAGAGACGGTTGCCAATTTGACGTTTTGCATAGTTCACAGTGATGCGGCGTTGTCCGCGTTCAATGAACACCACGAAAGCCGTCACAACAGCGACGATGGCGATCACGAAAATCGAGGACAAGGGGCTGATAGCACCGGTGCTCACCAATTGGAACAAACCGGAGATTGCCGACGGCAAGCCCGCAACGATACCGGCGAAAATGATAATCGAGATACCGTTACCCAAACCGCGTTCGGTGATTTGCTCACCGAGCCACATCAAAAACATTGTGCCCGTCACCAAAGAGACCACGCAGGTGAATCGGAACATAAAGCCCGGATCCAACACGAGGCCCGCTTGAGTTTCGAGCGCCACGGCGATACCGAAAGCCTGGAAGACACCCAACAACAACGTACCGTAGCGCGTGTATTGAGTGATCTTACGGCGACCGGATTCGCCTTCTTTACGCAAACTTTCTAACGAAGGGAGAACATAGGACAGCATCTGCATGATAATGGATGCAGAGATGTACGGCATGATCCCCAACGCAAACACTGAGAAGCGCGATAAAGCGCCACCAGAGAACATGTTGAACAGCCCGAGGATGCCACCCTGTTGTTCTTGGAACAAACGGGAAAGCATGTCGGGATCGATGCCCGGCACCGGCACGTGCGCGCCGATGCGGTACACCACTAAAGCAAGCAGCAAGAAGATGATACGGCGCTTCAAATCACCGTACTTCGGGCCGCTTGCTTGATTGGAACTAGGGCTGGTCGCCACGTTGTTCTTCCTAAAAAGCGAGTTACTCTTCGACGGAGCCGCCGGCGGCTTCAATAGCAGCCTTGGCACCCTTCGTCACGCCCAAACCACGCAACACAACCTTGCGGGAGATTTCTCCGGACAAGATCACGCGAGCGGCCGTAGCGCGCGGAGAAACGATGTTGGCAGCCTTCAAGACGGCCAAATCGATTTCTTCCATGGACAAACCTTGGAGTTCGTTCAAGCGAACTTCTTCGCAGAAACGACGCGTCAAAGACGTGAAACCACGCTTCGGCAAGCGACGATGCAGCGGCATTTGACCGCCTTCGAAGCCCACCTTGTGGAAACCACCGGCGCGGGACTTTTGACCCTTGTGGCCACGACCAGCGGTCTTGCCCCAACCGGAACCCACACCGCGGCCAACGCGGTGACGAGCGCTCTTAGAACCCACAGCGGGTTGCAAAGTATTCAATTGCATCATCTACCCCTATTACTCGGCACGAACCAAGTAGGCAACCTTCGTGATCATACCGCGCACGGCAGGCGTGTCTTCGAGTTCACGCGTTTGGTTCATCTTGGACAAACCCAAGCCGCGCAACGTAGCACGGTGATCGGCCTTCGTACCGATCGGGCTCTTGATCAACGTAACTTTAATGGTCTTCTTAGCCATTTCGACTCTCTCCTATGCGATTAAGCCAAAATTTCTTCGACCGACTTGCCGCGCTTGGCAGCAATTTCAGACGGAGAACGAAGAGCTTCGAGCGCCTTCATCGTCGCACGAACCATGTTGTACGGATTCGTGGAACCGTGAGCCTTCGCAACGATATTGCGAACACCCATGGCGTCGAACACAGCGCGCATCGGACCACCGGCGATAATACCGGTACCTTCCGTGGCAGGAAGCAACATTACACGGGCAGCACCATGATGGGCTTCCACAGCGTGGTAGATCGTACCGTTGTTCAACGGAATACGAACCATGTTGTGGCGAGCATGTTCCATAGCCTTTTGAACGGCAGCCGGAACTTCACGGCTCTTACCCGTACCCATACCAATACGGCCGTCGCCATCACCAACCACAGTGAGAGCGGCGAAAGCCATAATGCGGCCACCCTTCACAACCTTGGTAACGCGGTTGACCGCAATCATATTTTCACGCATGCCGTCGTCGATAGCGTCGACAGCCGCATTCTTTCCTTGAGCCTTAGCCATAAGTCCCTCTTAGAACTTCAAGCCAGCTTCACGCGCGGCTTGAGCCAGCGCAGCGATGCGGCCATGAAAACGGTAACCAGAACGGTCAAAAGCACACGTTTCGATGCCGGCGGCTTTCGCCTTTTCGGCCAAACGCGTACCAATCAACTTAGCAGCCTTGACGTTGCCGCCACGGCCTTGTTCATTTGCCAACTGAGCGCGAACTTCAGGTTCGGTCGTGGAGGCGGAAACCAACACGCGACCACCGTCAGCGCTGATGATGCTGGCGTAAATGTGCAAGTTGGTACGATGAACCGTCAAACGATCCATCTTTTGCAACTTGATGCGGGCACGCGTAGCACGCGCACGACGCAGACGATTTGCTTTTTTATCGATCATTTTTGTCTCCGCCCCGCTTACTTCTTCTTGGTTTCCTTGATCACAACGACTTCGTCGGCATAACGAACGCCCTTGCCCTTGTAGGGTTCCGGCGGACGATAACCGCGAATGACGGCGGCAGTCTGACCAACTTTCTGCTTGTCAGCGCCCTTGATCACGATTTCCGTTTGACTCGGGGTTTCAGCCTTCACACCGGCGGGCATCTTGTGCACCACGGGGTGACTAAAGCCGAGCGATAAATTCAACGTGTCACCGCTGGCTTGAGCACGGAAGCCCACGCCAACCAACGTCAATTTCTTTTCAAAGCCGACGCTGACACCTTTGTTCATGTCGTTGACCAATGCACGGATCGTGCCGGAAGCAGCGTTAGCTTCGCGGCTGCTGTCAACAGCTTCAAAGTGCAAATGATCACCGTCTTGCTTGATGGTCACCAAGGGATTGAGCTTCAAGCTCAATTCGCCCTTCGGGCCCTTCATAGAGATCACACCGTTGGCGATCTTGCAGTCAACGCCTTTGGTGATGATCACGGCTTCTTTAGCGATTCGCGACATTCTTATCCCTCCTCGCCTATTAAGCCACGTAGCAAATGACTTCGCCACCGATGCCGGCTGCACGAGCCTTGCGATCAGTCATCACACCCTTCGGGGTGGAAACGATCGCGATACCCAAGCCGTTCATCACTTGCGGAATCGTTTGATGGTTCTTGTACACACGCAAGCCCGGACGAGAAACGCGTTCAAGGCGTTCGATCACGGGACGGCCGGCGTAGTACTTCAAACCGACGTGTAATTCAGCCTTACCGTTGTTATCAACAACGCTAAAGCCATCAATGTATCCTTCATCCTTCAAGACTTGAGCGATGGCCACCTTCAATTTCGAGGAGGGCATCACCACTTCCGTCTTGTCGACAGTTTGACCATTGCGGATGCGGGTCAACATATCGGCGATCGGATCACTCATGCTCATGATAATCTCCTCGCTTACCAGCTAGCCTTGACAAGGCCGGGAATATCGCCGCGCATAGCGGCTTCACGAATCTTGGTACGAGCCAAGCCGAACTTGCGGAACGTTCCGCGCGGACGACCCGTCAAACCGCAGCGATTGCGCAAGCGGCACGGATTCGCGTCGCGGGGCAATAATTGCAATTGTTGACGAGCTTCCATGCGTTCTTCCATAGAACGGGTGGCGTCATTAATAACCGCCTTCAAAGCGGCGCGCTTTTCCGCGAACTTCGCGACCGTGCGGGCGCGCTTCAAGTCACGGTTAATCAGTGCGAGTTTAGCCAATTCACCACCTCGATTAATTGCGGAACGGAAAGCGGAAAGCAGCGAGCAAAGCCTTAGCTTCTTCGTCAGTTTTCGCAGTCGTCGTAATGGAAATGTTCATACCACGGATCTTGTCGATCTTGTCGTATTCGATTTCCGGGAAAATGATTTGTTCTTTAAGACCGATGTTGTAGTTGCCGCGACCATCGAAAGAACGGCCGGACACACCACGGAAGTCACGAACACGCGGGAAAGCGATCGTAATCAAACGGTCCAAGAAATCGTACATGCGTTCACCACGCAGAGTCACCATGCAGCCGATGGGCATGTTTTCACGAATCTTAAAGTTCGCGATAGCCTTACGGGTCTTGGTAACAACCGGCTTTTGACCGGCAATCTTGGTGAGATCGGCAACAGCGTTGTCGATCAACTTTTTGTCGTTAACCGCTTCGCCGACACCCATGTTCAACGTGATCTTCGTGATACGCGGAACTTGCATTGTGGTCTTGTAGCCGAACTTCTTGATCAATTCGGGCACAATGGCTTCACGGTAGAGAGTTTGGAAACGAGACATCGATTTACCCTCTATTAAGCCTTAGCGCCGACAATGCTGCCGTCGCTCTTAAACACGCGAACCTTCTTACCGTCGACTTCCTTGAAGCCAACACGTTCGCCCTTACCAGTGGCCGGATTCACGAGCATGACGTTCGATTGATCGATCGGCATAACTTTGTTGACGATACCGCCGGTGGAACCCGTCATCGGGTTGGGGCGAGTATGCTTCTTAGCAACATTGATGCCTTCGACCGTCACGTGACGATCGTCGACTCGGGAGAGCACGGTACCGCGCTTGCCCTTGTCTCGGCCGGTGATAACGATAACTTCGTCACCTTTACGGATGCGTTGCATCGCGCGTCTCCTTACAAAACTTCCGGAGCCAAGGAAACGATCTTCATGAACTGTTCGGTACGCAATTCACGCGTAACCGGTCCGAAGATACGGGTTCCGATGGGCTCTAACTTAGAATTAAGCAACACAGCGGCATTGCCATCAAAAGAGATGGAAGAACCGTCAGCACGACGCACGCCCTTGGCGGTGCGGACCACAACAGCGTTGTAGACTTCGCCCTTCTTGACGCGGCCACGCGGGGCGGCTTCTTTAACCGTCACCTTAATGACATCGCCGATGTTAGCGTAGCGGCGCTTAGAGCCGCCTAACACCTTGATACACATCACCGAACGAGCGCCAGTGTTATCGGCCACGTCCAGTTTGCTTTGCATCTGAATCATGATTACCTATTCCCAACTTATTCCGCTATGCGGATAGTATTGGTCCCGTTATTGGGAGGAAGAACAAACGAAAATCCTCACGGAATGCCTGCCAGACGCAGGTTGTTTGGTATTTTCATTCGTCCTTGACGAACACGGTTGAGGTCAACCTTTCGGTCAACCTCAACCACGAAGCCGCAAGTATATCTAAGATTTAGAAAACTTGCAAGGCTATTTCTATTAGATGATTTCGGCCTTCTTGATAACCTTCGTCACCGTCCAAGCTTTGGTCTTGGAGATGGGACGGGTTTCAGAGATTTCAACCGTATCACCTTCATTCAGGTCGTTGGACTCGCAATGAGCATGGTACTTCTTGGAGACCAACACAAACTTGCCGTACAACGGATGCATTTCCTTACGTTCCACGAGGACCGTAACGGTCTTTTGCATCTTGTTGCTGACAACTTTGCCGACCAACGTACGAGCTAACGTAGTCTTTTGAGTTTCTTGTGTCATTTCGAGGCCGCCTTTTGAGCGAGAATCGTGCGAACGCGCGCGATATCACGACGCGTCGTGCGCAACTGATTCGGGTTTTGAAGTTGTTGAGTGCCGTGTTGCATGCGCAGTTTGAAGTGCGCTTGCATCAAGTCAGCCAGTTCCTTCTTCAGCGCAGCCTCATCCATGGCGCGCAATTCTTTTGCGTTCATTGCCGTCTCTCCTTACATGCCGATTTGGCGGACAACAAACGTGGTTTTGACAGGCAACTTGGCAGCCGCGAGAGCGAAAGCTTCGCGAGCCAATTGTTCGTCAACCCCGTCCATTTCATAAAGCACACGGCCCGGTTGCACTAAGGCCACCCAGTATTCCGGATTACCCTTACCGTTACCCATACGGACTTCGGCGGGCTTTTCAGAAATGGGCTTGTCCGGGAACACGCGAATCCACACGCGGCCACCACGCTTGATATGGCGGGTGATGGCACGACGGGCAGCTTCAATTTGACGAGCCGTCAGACGACCGCGTTCGAGCGTCTTCAGACCAAATTGACCGAAAGACACATTGGCGCCGCGGGTAGCGAGACCATAGTTGCGGCCCTTTTGGTCCTTGCGGTATTTGCGTCGATTAGGTTGCAACATCGCTTATTCTCCGTCTTTAGCAGCAGCCTTCTTCGTGCGGCGAGCGGGCTTCTTTTCAGCCTTTTCACCGTCAGCTGCAGCAGCTTCCGTCTTCTCAGCAGTCTTGCGAGCGCGACGAGCAGGCTTAGCTGCACGTTCGCCGGCGGGACGACGAGAACGACGATCTTCACGTTCAGTCTTTTCTTGGGCTTGAGCTTCTTCGCCGAAGTTGTCACCCTTGTAGACCCACACCTTCACACCGATCACGCCATACGTCGTATTGGCTTCGGAGAAACCGTAATCGATATTGGCACGCAACGTATGAAGCGGCACGCGGCCTTCACGGTACCATTCGGTACGAGCGATTTCCGCACCGTTCAAACGACCGGCGGACATGATCTTGATGCCTTGAGCGCCCAAACGCATAGCGTTTTGCATGGCGCGCTTCATGGCACGACGGAACATCACGCGCTTTTCCAATTGTTGCGTAATGCTGTCAGCGATCAACTGAGCATCGAGTTCCGGACGACGGATTTCTTCGATGTTGACGTGAACGGGCACGCCCATCATCTTTTGAACTTCGTTCTTCAAAACTTCGATGTCTTGGCCTTGTTTGCCGATCACCACACCCGGACGGGCGGAGTAGATCGTAATGCGAGCGTTCTTAGCAGGACGTTCGATCAAAATACGGCTCACAGAGGCATTGCGCAATTTCTTTTGCAAGAAAGTGCGAACCTTCAAGTCTTCACCCAAAGTACGGGCGAAGTTACGGCCTTCCGCGTACCAACGCGAGGTCCAATCACGCGTCACGGGGAGACGGAAGCCGGTGGGATTAATTTTCTGACCCATATTTCACCTTTACTTCTTAGCGTTAGCGTCACCAACGGACACGTAGATGTGGCACGTTTGCTTGTTGATGCGAGTACCACGACCCTTGGCGCGGGCACCGAAACGGCGCAGCGTCTTGGCCTTTTCCACATGGATCTTCGTCACACGCAATTCATCAATGTCAGCACCGTCATTGTGTTCAGCGTTGGCAATGGCGCTTTCGAGAGCCTTCTTGATGATCAAGGCAGCTTTCTTCTGCGTGAACGTAAGAATATTCAAAGCCTTATCCACGGGCTTGCCGCGGACGAGGTCGGCGACCAAACGGCCCTTTTGAGCCGAAAGACGAACGCCACGAACAATAGCAGAGGTTTCCATTATCTAACTCCTACTAATTATTTCTTGTCGGACGCGTGACCCTTGAACGTACGGGTCATAGCGAATTCGCCCAACTTGTGGCCGACCATATTTTCATTAATGTACACCGGGACGTGTTGACGACCGTTGTGGACGGCAATCGTCAAACCGATGAACTCAGGAAGAATCGTCGAACGACGAGACCAGGTCTTCAACGGACGCTTGTCACGGCTGGACTGAGCAGCTTCGACTTTCTTCATCAAGTGCCCATCAACAAACGGGCCTTTCTTTAACGAACGAGACATTTGGCCCCCTTATTTACGGTTCCGGCGCTGCACGATCATAGCATCGGTGCGCTTGTTGTTACGTGTACGATAACCCTTGGTGAGTTGACCCCAAGGCGTCACAGGAGCGCGACCCGTACCCGTACGACCTTCACCACCACCATGCGGGTGATCAACCGGGTTCATGGCAACGCCACGAACGGTCGGACGAATGCCGCGCCAACGTTTGGCACCGGCTTTACCGAGTTCACGCAAGCTGTTTTCTTCATTGCCAACCATACCGATCGTGGCACGGCATTCAATGTGAATGTAACGCACTTCACCAGAACGCAAACGCACTTGAGCGTATTCGCCTTCACGAGCGATCAATTGGGCAAAGGAACCGGCAGAACGCACCAATTGAGCGCCCTTACCCGGCTTCATTTCGATACAGTGAATCGTGGAACCGATCGGGATATTGCGCAACGGAAGCGCGTTACCCACTTTGATCGGGGCTTCTTGACCATTCATCAGCTCAGCGCCAACCGTCAAGCCCTTCGGGGCGATGATGTAACGGCGTTCGCCATCGGCGTAAAGCACGAGAGCGATATGAGCAGAACGGTTCGGATCGTATTCAAGACGTTCAACACGAGCGGGGATACCGTCCTTGTTGCGCTTGAAGTCGATGATACGATAGGCCTTCTTGTGGCCACCACCCTTATGACGGCAGGTGATGTGACCGTTGTTGTTGCGACCGGCGGTGCGGTTCTTCTTTTCGAGAAGAGCGGCAAAAGGCTTGCCCTTGTGCAACTCGGGGCTCACAACCTTAACAGCGTGACGACGACCGGCCGACGTCGGTTTCAATTTGACGAGAGCCATTACTTCACCTCTGCAAAGTTAATTTCTTGACCAGACTTCAAGGTCACATAAGCCTTACGCACATCGCTGTGCTTACCGGCGAAACGGCCAAAGTGAGCCGTCTTACCCTTGACGTTGACCATTTGAACGCTGTCGACTTGCACCTTAAAGAGCAATTCGACTGCAGCCTTGACTTCTTGCTTCGTGGCATCGGGAACAACACGGAAAACCACTTGACCGTGCTTTTCACCAACCATCGTGCTCTTTTCGGAGACAACCGGAGCAAGGAGCACCTTCATTAAACGATCTTGGCTCATCATCCCCACATCTCCTCAAGCTGAGCGATCGCATCCTTCGTCACTACAACCTTCTTGTAGAAAATCAAGGAAAGCGGATCAGCATAACGCGGTTCCACCACGAAAACATTCTTCAAGTTGCGAGAAGCCAAATAGAGGTTTTCGTCAACTTCTTTGGTGATAATCATGACGGATTCAAGACCCATGGCCTTCAACTTTTGAGCGAAAGCCTTCGTCTTCGGGCTATCAGCACCGATAGAGTCAACAACCACGAGACGGCCATCAGCAACAAGCTTAGAGAAAATCACGGCCATAGCGGCGCGGAACATCTTCTTGTTGACTTTTTGACCAAAATTTTCATTCGGGGTATTCGGGAAAGCACGTCCGCCTCCACGCCACACCGGAGAACTCGTCATACCGCTGCGAGCGCGGCCCGTACCCTTTTGACGCCAGGGTTTCTTGGTCGAATGATGAACGTCAGCACGCGTCAATTGAGCACGAGTGCCTTGACGGGCATTAGCTTGGTAGGCCACCACGATTTGGTGAACCAAAGCTTCATTGTATTCACGACCAAACACGGCGTCGGAAGCCGCCAACTTGGCGGTTTCATTACCTTGTTCGTTCAGGACATTCAGTTCCATTGATCGCTCCTTAGGCCTTCACAGCCGGACGGACAATAACCTTGCCGCCCTTAGCACCGGGGACAGCGCCGCGAACGAGCAACAATTGACGTTCGACATCAACGCGAGCCACCACGAGGTTTTGCGTTGTGCGTTGCACATCGCCCAAGTGACCAGCCATACGCTTGCCCGGGAACACACGGCCCGGATCCTGGCGGTTACCGATAGAACCCGGTGCACGGGTCGTAACGGAGTTACCGTGGGAAGCGCGGTTGGATGAGAAGTGGTGACGCTTGATTGCGCCAGCAAAACCCTTACCGATCGTGATACCGGTCACGTCAACCTTTTGGCCAACGGTGAACATTTCCACGGACAACGTGGTACCCACCTTCAAATCGGCGAGCTTATCAGCATCGATATGGAACTCTTTGAGCATTTCGCCCGCTTCGACGCCGGCCTTAGCATAGTGACCGGAAAGCGGCTTGCTCACGCGAGACGGCTTCTTAGAGCCGAATGCAACTTGAATGGCATTGTATCCGTCGGTTTCTTCCGTCTTCACTTGCGTGACACGGTTGCCGGACACTTCGAGCACCGTCACGGGAATGGATTCACCATCCTCGGTAAAGATGCGCGTCATGCCGATCTTACGACCGACTAAGCCGAGTTTTTCACTCATTGTTATCTCCACCCCGGCTACGATTGGCCGGGACCATTTTTTAAGAAAAATCGTGTAGAAATCTTAAAGATTTTTTCCACGAGAAAGGCGCGATTGTACCTTGCTATAAAAAAGCTTGCAAGTCAAAAGCAAAAAATTATTGAACCTTGATTTCGACGTCCACGCCGGCAGCCAAGTCCAACTTCATCAAAGCGTCAACCGTCTTATCGGTCGGATCGATGATGTCCATCAAGCGTTGATGCGTACGGATTTCGAATTGGTCACGGCTCGTTTTGTTGACGTGCGGAGAACGCAAAATATCGAAACGTTGGATGCGGGTGGGAAGAGGAACAGGACCGCGAACCACAGCGCCGGTGCGCTTGGCCGTGTCAACGATTTCTTGAGCCGATTGATCAATCAGCTTGTAATCAAACGCCTTAAGGCGAATGCGAATGCGTTGAGATTGCATTTCGTTTTTCCTTTAAAAAAGAACACTAAAGAACAACAGAGGATGCGGAGTTTACCTCCGCATCCTCTGTTTGTCAAATATATTCAGAAACTAGGTATCTGAAATTATTCGATGATCTTGGCCACCACACCGGCGCCAACCGTACGACCACCTTCACGAACAGCGAAACGCAAGCCTTCGTTCATGGCGATCGGGCTGATCAATTGAACCGTCATCGTGATGTTGTCGCCAGGCATCACCATTTCGACGCCTTCCGGCAATTCAATCGTACCCGTCACGTCCGTCGTGCGGAAGTAGAACTGCGGACGATAGCCCTTGAAGAACGGCGTGTGACGGCCGCCTTCGTCCTTGCTCAACACGTACACTTCAGCCGTGAACTTCGTGTGCGGCGTGATCGTGCCCGGCTTCGCCAACACTTGACCACGTTCCACTTCTTCACGCTTCGTACCGCGCAACAACACACCAATGTTGTCACCGGCTTGACCTTGGTCGAGCAACTTACGGAACATTTCAACGCCCGTGCAGGTCGTCTTTTGCGTCGGACGGATACCGACGATTTCAATTTCGTCGCCAACCTTCAACACACCGCGTTCCACACGACCCGTCACAACCGTACCACGGCCGGAGATCGAGAACACGTCTTCAACAGGCATCAAGAACGGATGGTCAACGTCACGAACCGGCGTCGGGATGTAGCTGTCCATCGTTTCGGCCAACTTGATGATCGACGGAACGCCGATTTCAGATTGGTCGCCTTCCAAAGCTAACTTGGCAGAACCCTTGATGATCGGGATTTCGTCGCCAGGGAAGTTGTAGTTGCTCAACAAGTCACGAACTTCCATTTCCACGAGTTCGAGCAATTCAGCATCGTCCACCATGTCGCACTTGTTCAAGTACACGATGATGTACGGAACGCCCACTTGGCGAGCCAACAAGATGTGTTCACGCGTTTGCGGCATCGGACCGTCAGCAGCAGACACCACCAAGATAGCGCCGTCCATCTGAGCAGCACCCGTGATCATGTTCTTCACATAGTCAGCGTGCCCCGGGCAGTCCACGTGAGCATAGTGACGATGTTCCGTTTCGTATTCCACGTGAGCCGTGTTAATCGTAATGCCGCGAGCCTTTTCTTCCGGAGCTGCGTCAATTTGGTCATACGCACGAGCTTCACCACCGAACTTGGCGGCCAATACCGTCGTGATTGCAGCCGTCAACGTCGTCTTACCATGGTCGACGTGACCGATCGTGCCCACGTTCACGTGAGGCTTGGTGCGTTCAAATTTACCTTTAGCCATTTCTATGGTTCCTTTAATGGTAATTAATTAATTTCGTACAACTTTTTAAGTTTACTCTTATTTGGTCTTTTCAGCGATCACAGCTTCAGCAACGTTGCGCGGAGCTTCAGCATAGTGCTTGAATTCCATGGTGTAGGTCGCACGGCCTTGCGTCAAAGAACGCAATTGCGTGGCGTAGCCGAACATTTCGGCCAACGGAACTTCAGCGCGAATCGTCTTACCGCCGCTGGCGATGTCATCCATACCTTGGATCACACCACGACGAGAAGACAAGTCACCCATCACGTCACCCATCTTTTCTTCCGGCGTTTCAACTTCAACGGCCATGATCGGTTCCAACAACACGGGGTTGGCACGACGCATACCTTCCTTGAAGGCCATAGAAGCAGCCATCTTAAAGGCGTTTTCGTTAGAGTCAACTTCGTGGTAAGAACCGAAATGCAACGTAACCTTTACGTCGACAACCGGATAACCAGCCAACACACCAGCCTTCAACGTGTCTTCGACACCCTTTTGAACAGCCGGGATGTATTCGCGAGGCACCACGCCGCCCTTAATGGCGTCAACGAATTCAAAGCCCTTGCCAGCTTCTTGCGGTTCAAGCTTGAGCACAACGTGACCGTACTGACCGCGGCCGCCGGACTGCTTAACAAACTTGTATTCAGCATTTTCAACCGTAGAGCGAATCGTTTCGCGATACGCAACTTGGGGTTTGCCAACCGTTGCTTCAACGCCGAACTCACGACGCATACGATCGACCAAAATTTCCAAGTGCAATTCACCCATACCGGAAATAATGGTCTGACCGGATTCTTCGTCCGTACGAACACGGAAGGACGGGTCTTCTTGAGCCAAGCGGTTCAAAGCGATACCCATCTTTTCTTGGTCAGCCTTGGTCTTCGGTTCCACAGCCTGAGAAATCACAGGTTCCGGGAATTCCATGCGTTCCAAAATGATCGGGTGAGCGACGTCACAGAGCGTATCGCCGGAGGTCACTTCCTTCAAACCGACAGCAGCAGCGATGTCGCCAGCTTCGGCTTCCTTGATTTCCTTACGTTCGTTGGCGTGCATTTGCAGCAAACGACCGATACGTTCCTTCTTGTTCTTGACGGAGTTCAACACCGTTTCACCGGAAACGAGAACGCCGGAGTAAACACGCAAGAAGGTCAATTGACCAACATACGGGTCGGTCATGATCTTGAAGGCCAAAGCGGAGAACGGAGCCTTGTCGTCGGCTTCGCGGCTGACTTCATTGCCATCCAAGTCCTCGCCCTTGACCGGCGGAATATCAACCGGAGACGGCAAGAATTGAATAACAGCGTCCAACATACGTTGAACACCCTTGTTCTTGAAAGCGGTACCGCAGAGCATCGGCTGAATTTCGCAAGCAATCGTGCGGGTGCGCAAACCTTGAACGATTTCTTCTTCAGACAATTCACCGTTTTCCAAGTACTTGTTCATCAAGTCTTCGCTGGCTTCAGCGGCGGCTTCAACCATGTTTTCACGCCACTTTTCAGCTTCAGCTTGAAGTTCAGCCGGAATATCACCGTATTCAAACTTCATACCTTGGCTGGCTTCATCCCAAATGATGGAGCGCATCTTCAAAAGGTCTACGACACCTTCGAACTTGTCTTCAGCACCGATAGGAATCACCACAGGCACAGGATTGGCCTTCAAGCGCGTACGCATTTGTTCGTACACCTTGAAGAAGTTGGCGCCCGTGCGGTCCATCTTGTTCACGAAAGCAAGACGGGGCACGCCATACTTGTTGGCCTGACGCCAAACGGTTTCAGATTGCGGCTGAACACCACCCACAGCACAGTAGACCATGCAGGCACCGTCCAAGACACGCATGGAACGTTCCACTTCAACCGTGAAGTCCACGTGCCCCGGGGTATCAATAATGTTCAAGCGATGTTCAGGGAACTTACCATCCATGCCGCGCCAGAAAGTGGTCGTAGCAGCGGAGGTAATCGTGATCCCCTTTTCTTGTTCCTGTTCCATCCAGTCCATGGTGGCAGCACCATCATGCACTTCGCCGAGCTTATGAGTAACGCCCGTGTAGAACAGAATACGTTCAGTGGTCGTGGTCTTACCCGCGTCAATGTGGGCAGAAATCCCGATGTTGCGGTAACGCGAGATCGGAGTAGTACGAGCCATTATGTTTCCCCTAGTTGGAGATGATGCGCTTTGCTGACTAAGGCAAGGCGCATCGAGTTAATCAAATTAGAAACGGAAGTGAGAGAAAGCCTTGTTGGCTTCAGCCATGCGGTGAACTTCGTCACGCTTCTTCATGGCGCCGCCACGGCCTTCGGCCGCATCCAACAGCTCACCAGCTAAGCGTTGGGGCATCGATTTTTCAGCACGCTTCTTAGCAGCTTCGCGCAACCAGCGCATGGCCAAAGCCATACGGCGGACGGGGCGCACTTCAACCGGAACTTGGTAGTTAGCGCCACCAACACGACGGCTCTTAACTTCCACGAGCGGGCGGACATTGTCAAGAGCGGTCTTGAACACTTCCAAAGCGTCCTTGCCGGTCTTGGCTTCGATTTCACTTAAAGCGCCATAAACGATGCGTTCAGCGACAGCCTTCTTGCCATCGAGCATGATTACGTTCACAAACTTGGCGATTTCAACACTGCCGAATTTCGGATCCGGCAAAATTTCACGTTTCGGTACTTCGCGACGACGGGGCATTTTTTTCCTCTTTCGTAGTCTTCAGTCATAAACCATGCGATCACTCAATTAGGATCGCGACTTACTCGGTCCTCCACCACACTAATTCGGTGAATCAGACCGTTCACGGCTACAATGCGCCGCGAATTAAGCTGCCTTCGGGCGCTTGGCGCCGTACTTGGAGCGAGCTTGTTTGCGATCCTTAACACCTTGGGTATCCAAAGAACCGCGGATGATGTGGTAACGCACACCAGGCAAGTCCTTCACACGACCGCCGCGAATCAACACGACGCTGTGTTCTTGCAAGTTGTGGCCTTCACCACCGATGTAAGAAATGACCTCAAAGCCGTTGGTCAAACGCACCTTGGCAACCTTACGCAAAGCCGAGTTCGGCTTCTTCGGGGTTGTGGTGTACACGCGCGTGCAAACGCCACGCTTTTGCGGGCAGTTCTTGAGCGCGGGGCTCTTGCTCTTATCGTGCGTGAGCACACGGGGCTTACGCACTAATTGGTTAATGGTAGGCATAAATATCCGTATTAAAAATTCTCCAACCAGGCTCTCGCATGGAAGGCAGAATTGCTGGTTTTAAAACGTCCGAATTCATAAAGCACAAGACCCCCTTCATCAACGTATAAAACCACGCCAATGAAAGGAGTCCCGAAAGTTTTAGACTTCGGGAGGCTGAGATTTTCGTATTTTTTTCTCTTATTGTCAAGACCTTAAGAGAAAATTGCAAAAGACCCGCGGGCGAAAAATCTCTAAAACGCCCCTCGGGTCTTTGCTTGGGAGAGCGACCGCTCTCCCGGTAAATGTCAATCGTTTTTATTCACTCTTGACGTCAGCTTCGGTTTTCACAACCGCTTCATCAACCGGCTCTTCAGCCGTAAAGCTGGAAGTAAAGCCCATGCTTTCTTCGGCTTCTGCCGCTTCGTTAGCCTTCACCGTACGATGATAAGCCAAACCGGTACCGGCAGGAATCAAGCGACCAACGATCACATTTTCCTTCAGACCTCTGAGCTCGTCCTTCTTGCCCATGATGGCAGCTTCGGTGAGCACTCGGGTGGTTTCCTGGAAGGAAGCCGCAGAAATGAAGGAGTCTGTCGACAAGCTCGCCTTAGTAATACCAAGGAGAACATTTTCGTACAGCGCCGGGCGTTTGCCTTCGGCTGTCACTCTGTCGTTTTCATCCAACATTTCAGAGCGTTCAACCTGTTCGTCACGAATGAACTTCGTGTCGCCCGGATCGGTGATCTTGACACGGCGCAACATCTGACGAACGATCACTTCAATGTGCTTGTCGTTAATCTGCACACCTTGCAGACGGTACACATCTTGCACTTCGTCAACAACGTAACGGGCAAGAGCTTCGATGCCAAGCAGACGCAGAATATCGTGCGGATCGGCCGGGCCTTCGACAATTTCTTCACCCTTTTGCACCACTTGACCGTCGTGCACCAGGATGCTCTTATCCTTGCTGATCAAGAATTCGTGATCGGCGCCTTCGTTATCGGTAATCACCAAGCGCTGTTTACCCTTGGTTTCCTTACCAAACGTAACGGTACCCGTCACTTCGGCCAAAACGCCGGCGTCCTTGGGCGAACGAGCTTCAAAGAGCTCTGCCACACGCGGCAGACCGCCCGTAATATCGCGGGTCTTTTGCGATTCAACCGGAATACGAGCCAACACTTCGCCGCGACCGATCTTTTGACCATCGCGAACCACGATCAAAGCACCGACCGGCAATTGAATCGTCACTCGGTGATCCGTGCCCGGGATCTTCACTTCGTTGCCGTTTTCGTCAACCAAGCGAACGGCCGGACGCAAGGCTTGCGTCGAACCCTTCTTACCTTTGGCGCCAACAGCCGTTGAACGCTTCGGATCGATCACAACCAAGCTGGACAAACCGGTCACTTCATCGGTCTGGCTCATCACGGTAACGTTGTCGACCACACCTTCGAATTGGACCGTTCCGCCGTATTCGGAAATAATCGGACGGGTCATCGGATCCCACGTGGCCAACTGCGTGCCAGCCTTAATCTGTTGATCGGGCTTGGCCAACAACGTGGCGCCGTACGGAACCTTATGACGTTCACGTTCGCGGCCATTGTCACTGATGATGATTTCACCGGAACGAGAAATGACCACCAAGTCACCCTTGGCGCTGGTCACATAACGCATAGCAGACGAGTAGCTCACCTGACCGTTGACCTTAGCTTCAACGGAGCTTGCCACAGCAGCGCGGCTAGCAGCACCACCGATGTGGAACGTACGCATCGTCAACTGGGTACCCGGTTCACCGATGGACTGAGCAGCAATCACACCGACCGCTTCGCCGACGTTGACGAGCGAGCCGCGTCCCAAGTCACGACCGTAGCACTTAGCGCACAAACCATAACGGGTTTGGCAAGTGAGCGGCGTGCGAACCATCACTTCGTCAATGCCGAGTTTTTCAATCAGGTCGCATTCATCTTCAGCAAGGAGCGTACCTGCGGGAATAACCACTTCACCCGTTTCAGGATTGACAATGTCAGCGCTCGTTACACGGCCCAACACACGATCACGCAAGGATTGAATGACGTCACCGCCTTCAACCAAAGCCTTCATGCTCACGCCCTGCGTGGTGTGGCAGTCTTCTTCGGTCACAACCAAATCCTGAGTCACGTCAACCAAACGACGGGTGAGGTAACCGGAGTTAGCCGTCTTCAAAGCCGTATCAGCCAAACCCTTACGGGCACCGTGGGTGGAAATAAAGTACTGCAGTACGTTCAAACCTTCACGGAAGTTAGCGGTAATCGGGGTTTCGATAATGGAGCCGTCAGGCTTAGCCATCAAACCGCGCATACCGGCCAACTGACGAATCTGAGCGGCAGAACCACGAGCACCGGAGTCGGCCATCATGTAAATCGAGTTGAAAGACTCTTGTTTGGTGAGCTTACCATGGCGGTCAACGACCGGTTCGGTGGAAAGCTCTTCCATCATCACCTTACCGACTTGATCAGCCGTGCGGCCCCAAATATCCACAACCTTGTTGTAGCGTTCACCTTGGGTAACCAAACCGGAAGCGTATTGCGCTTCGATTTCTTTCACTTCTTTTTCCGCTTCGGCAATCAGTTTGGCCTTTTGAGCCGGAACCTTCATATCGCCGATGCAGATCGACAAACCGCCGATCGTGGACAACGCATAACCGCGGTCCTTCAAGCGGTCGGCGAAAAGAACCGTTGCACGAAGACCGCACTTACGGAAGCAGGTATTGATCAAACGAGCAATTTCCTTCTTCTTGAGCGTACGGTTCAATTCCGAGAAGCTCATGCCTTCGGGCAAGATTTCCGACAACAGGGCACGACCGGCCGTCGTTTCATAACGAACGATCTTTTCAGTCTTTTCGCCAGTCTTCTTGTTAACTTCATACTCTTTGATGCGAACCGTGCAGCGAGTTTGAAGTTCAATCTTCTTGTTATCCAAAGCGCGGCGCACTTCAGCCACATCGGCAAAGAACATGCCTTCGCCCTTAGCGTTGATGCGTTCGCGGGTCGAATAGTAAAGACCCAACACCATGTCCTGAGAAGGAACAATGGAAGGATTGCCGTTTGCCGGGAAAAGCACGTTATTGGAGGCAAGCATCAACGTGCGGGCTTCCAATTGAGCTTCCAAAGACAACGGCACGTGCACAGCCATTTGGTCACCGTCGAAGTCAGCGTTAAAGGCTGCGCAAACGAGCGGGTGCAATTGAATGGCCTTGCCTTCAATCAGTTTCGGTTCAAACGCTTGAATACCCAAGCGGTGCAAGGTCGGTGCGCGGTTAAGCATCACGGGATGCTCGTAGATCACTTCTTCGAGAATATCCCAAACCACCGGCTCTTGATTGTCCACCATCTTCTTGGCGGCCTTGATGGTCATGGCCAAACCGCGACGTTCCAACTTGTTGAAGATAAACGGTTTGAACAATTCCAAAGCCATCAATTTCGGCAAGCCGCATTGATGCAGACGCAAGTACGGACCAACCGTAATCACGGAACGGCCGGAGTAGTCCACGCGCTTACCCAAAAGGTTTTGACGGAAGCGGCCGCTCTTACCCTTGATCATGTCTGCAAGAGACTTCAACGGACGCTTGGAAGGACCGGTCATCGCCTTACCGCGACGACCATTATCGAGCAAGCTGTCCACAGCTTCCTGCAACATGCGCTTTTCGTTACGAATGATGATGTCCGGAGCCTTGAGCTCAAGCAAACGCTTCAAGCGATTGTTACGGTTGATGACGCGACGGTACAAATCGTTGAGGTCGGATGTAGCGAAACGGCCGCCATCCAACGGAACCAACGGGCGAAGATCCGGCGGCAAGACCGGCAAAACTTCCAACACCATCCATTCGGGCTTAACACCGGAACGTTGGAAGCCTTCAAGCACCTTCAGGCGCTTGGAGAACTTCTTGATCTTAGCGTCAGAGGTCGTGTCTTCAAGTTCCTTGCGCAACGTTTCGACTTCGTGGTCGACATCAATGGTGCGAAGCATTTCACGAATGGCTTCGGCACCCATCATTGCCTTGAAGTCAGAACCGTACTGTTCAACCTTTTCAAGGAATTCGTCTTCGGTAAGCAACTGACCGCGTTTCAAATCGGTCATGCCCGGATCAACCACACAGTAGGCTTCGAAATACAACACCCTTTCGATATCACGCAAGGGGATATCCAAAACCATACCCATGCGGGAAGGCAGGCTCTTTAAGAACCAAATGTGCGCAACGGGGCTTGCCAACTCAATGTGGCCCATGCGTTCACGACGCACCTTGGACAACGTCACTTCCACACCGCACTTTTCGCAAACAACACCGCGGTGCTTCAGGCGCTTGTATTTGCCGCAAAGGCATTCGTAGTCCTTCACCGGCCCGAAGATCTTGGCACAGAACAGACCGTCGCGCTCCGGCTTAAAGGTACGGTAGTTAATGGTCTCCGGCTTTTTCACTTCGCCGTAGGACCAGGAACGAATCTTCTCGGGCGATGCAAGACCAATCTTGATCGCGTCGAAGTGATCGTCCTGATTAAATTGCTTAAACAGATCGATAAGCGGATTCATATCTGTTCTGTCCCTTAGTTACGTTCGAGGTCGATGTCAATACCCAACGACCGAATTTCTCTCACCAACACGTTGAACGATTCCGGCATGCCGGCTTCGAGCACGTGTTCGCCCTTAACGATGTTTTCATAGACCTTGGTACGGCCGTTCACATCGTCAGACTTCACAGTCAGCATTTCTTGCAAGACATAAGACGCACCGTAAGCTTCGAGAGCCCAAACTTCCATTTCACCGAAGCGTTGGCCGCCGAACTGGGCTTTACCGCCCAACGGTTGCTGCGTCACCAACGAGTACGGACCCGTGGAGCGAGCGTGCATCTTGTCGTCAACCAAGTGGTGCAACTTCAAGTAGTGCATGTAGCCAACGGTGACGGGGCGATCAAAAGCTTCGCCCGTACGACCGTCATAGAGCGTGCATTGCGTCTTCGAAGGCGTCAATTGCAAGCGTTGGGCCACTTCATCGGGGAAGGCCAAATCAAGCATCTTGGCGATTTGTTCTTCGCTGGCACCGTCGAAAACAGGCGTAGCGAACGGAACACCGTTTTGCAGATTGTCAGCCAAGCGCATGATTTCTTCATCGCTCAAGCTATCCAAATCTTCCTTCTTACCGGTTTCGTTGTAGATCTTTTCCAAGAAGGCTCGCATTTGGGCCACTTGGCAGCTCTTGATCATTTCACCGATACGCCAACCTAAACCCTTGGCAGCCCAGCCCAAGTGCACTTCAAGCACCTGACCGATATTCATACGAGAAGGCACACCCAACGGGTTCAAGGCAACGTCAGCAGGACGACCATCGGCCATGTACGGCATATCTTCAACCGGGCAAATCTTGGAGACCACACCCTTGTTACCGTGACGGCCGGCCATCTTATCGCCGGGTTGCAGACGGCGTTTTTCAGCAATGTAAACCTTCACCATCTTGAGCACGCCCGGCGGGAGTTCATCGCCTTGGGTGAGCTTCTTGCGTTTGATTTCGAAGGCGCGATCAAATTCATGGCGCTTGTCATCGAGCTGAGTGCGCATATCTTCGAGCAACTTTTGATCAGCTTCATCAACCATGCGCAAATCAAAAATTTCAAAGCCCTTCAACGCTTCAAGATAATCCTTCGTCAGCACGCTCTTCTTGAGGCCATTCGGGCCGCCTTCGGCCTTCTTGCCTTCAAGCTGGCGAGCCAAACGAGCAAAACCGTCTCGTTCAACGATGCGCAACTTTTCGTCCAAATCTTGGCGATAACGCTTCAAGGATTCGTCAATGATCGAGTTGGCACGAGCGTCGCGTTCAACGCCTTCACGAGTGAACACTTGAACGTCAATCACAGTGCCAGTCATGCCGGAGGGCACGCGCAAGGAAGTATCCTTAACGTCGCTTGCCTTTTCACCAAAGATCACGCGCAACAGTTTTTCTTCCGGCGTAAGCTGCGTTTCTCCCTTCGGAGTCACCTTACCAACCAACACGTCGCCGGCCTTCACTTCGGCACCGATTTGAACAATGCCGCATTCGTCCAAGCGAGCCAATTGGTTTTCAGACAAGTTGGAAATATCGCGGGTAATTTCTTCCGCACCCAACTTCGTATCACGGGCTACCACGGAGAGCTCTTCAATGTGAATGGAGGTGTAACGGTCATCGGCGACCACCTTTTCACTGATCAAAACAGAGTCTTCGTAGTTGTAGCCGTTCCACGGCATGAAGGCAACCAAAAGGTTTTGACCCAACGCCAATTCACCCATATCGGTGGAGGCGCCGTCAGCCAACACATCACCGCGAGCCACAACATTACCACGCGCAACAATCGGACGTTGATTGATATTGGTGCTTTGGTTCGAACGGGTGAACTTCTGCAAGTTGTAGATGTCAACACCCACTTCGCCGGCAACGTTTTCATCATCGTTGACACGAATCACCACACGGTTAGCGTCAACATAGTCAACGACACCGCCGCGTTTTGCTTGAACAGCGGTCTTGGAGTCAACAGCCACCGTACGTTCCACACCGGTACCGACGACAGGCTTTTCAGGACGCAAGCAAGGCACGCCTTGACGTTGCATGTTGGAACCCATCAAAGCACGGTTGGCGTCGTCGTGTTCCAAGAACGGAATCAAAGAAGCGGCGGCAGAAACAACCTGCAGCGGAGAGACGTCCATGTACTGAACGCGTTCCGGACTGACCATCACCGTTTCACCGTTTTCACGGGCGCTGACCAATTCCTGAGTCAAACGACCTTGATTGTCCAAAACCGAGTTGGCCTGACAGATCACATACTTGCCTTCTTCGATTGCCGACAAGTAATCGATCTGATCGGTGACCTTGCAGTCAATGACCTTGCGGTACGGCGTTTCCAAGAAGCCGTATTCGTTCAAACGAGCATACAAAGCCAAAGAGTTGATCAAACCGATGTTCGGACCTTCAGGCGTTTCAATCGGGCACAAACGACCGTAGTGTGTCGGATGCACGTCGCGCACTTCAAAGCCAGCGCGTTCACGCGTCAAGCCGCCCGGACCCAAAGCGGAAATACGACGCTTGTGCGTAATTTCCGACAACGGGTTGGTTTGGTCCATGAACTGACTCAATTGGCTGGAGCCGAAGAATTCGCGGATGGCGGCAGAAATCGGCTTGCTATTGATCAGATCTTGAGGCGTCAAATTGTCAGACTCGGCTTGAGCCAAACGTTCGCGGACAGCGCGTTCAACACGCACCAAGCCGGAGCGGAATTGATTTTCCGCCAATTCACCGACGCAACGAACACGACGATTGCCCAAATGGTCGATATCGTCGACTTCACCGCGACCATTGCGCAGTTCCACCAAAACCTTAACCGTGTCAACGATATCTTCATTGGTGAGCGTGCCGGGACCTTCCGGATTTTCGCGACCAAGACGAGCGTTGACCTTCATGCGGCCAACACGAGACAAATCGTACGTTTCATCGGAGAAGAACAGACGATTCATCAACGTTTCAACAGCTTCTTCTGTCGGCGGTTCGCCCGGACGCATCATGCGATAGATGGCGACACGAGCAGACATCTGGTCGGGCGTTTCATCAACACGCAAGGTATCGGAAATGAAGCTGCCTTGATCCAACTCGTTGGTGTAAATCGTTTGGAAGCTCTTGATCTTGGCTTCGCGCAATTTCGCCAACAATTCTTCGGTGATTTCATCGTTTGCGGCAGCCAAAACTTCACCGGTTTCGGTGTCAATGATGTCCTTGGCCAAAACACGACCAATCAAGAATTCATCGTTGACAGAAACGGTCTTCATATCCGCCATCTGACGAATATGGCGTGCGGTGATGCGCTTGTCCTTAGCGACAATCACTTCACCGTCGCGGCCGACGATATCAAAGCGAGCGACTTCACCCTTCAAACGTTCAGGCACCAACGTCATCGAAGCGCTGCGAGCGCCGAGCTTAAAGGTGTCAAATTGGAAGAACGTTTCGAGGATTTGTTCCGCATTCATGCCCAAAGCCTTGAGCAGAATCGTCACCGGCATCTTGCGGCGACGGTCAACGCGGAAATACACCAAGTCCTTGGCATCGAATTCGAAATCCAACCACGAACCGCGGTACGGAATCATTCGAGCAGAGAAAAGCAACTTACCAGAGCTGTGCGTCTTACCCTTATCATGTTCAAAGAACAAACCGGGAGAACGGTGCAGCTGGCTGACGATCACACGCTCGGAACCGTTGATGATAAAGGAAGCTTTTTCCGTCATGAGCGGAATTTCGCCCATGTAAACATCGTTTTCACGGATTTCCTTGATGCGGCTCTTGGCCGGATCATCGCGATCGATAATCTCCAAGCGAATGCGAGCACGCAGGCGGCTCGAATAGGTCAAGCCACGCAATTGGCATTCGGCAACATCAAACACCGGTTCATCAAGCGAATAGCTCTCAAAAACCAGTCGGGCCAAACCGTTGTGGCTGGAGATCGGGAAAATAGAAGTAAAGGCTGATTGCAATCCAAAGTTCGGGTTACGATCAGCAGACGCAACGTCGGCTTGCAAAAACTCGGAATAAGACCGAAGTTGCATTTCCAATAAGGAAGGCACTGCGAGAACACTCGGACGAGTAGCGAAACTCTTTCGAATGCGCTTCTTTTCAGTGAACGAGTACGACATGGACACTCCGTTCGACGTGAGATTGATGAAAAAAACGAATTCAGTCTAAGTAAGAAAACAAAAAAGAAAGACGCCAAAAGCCGCCCCGGGCACTTTTAATACCCGAGCGGCAAATCGGAAATTAAATTTTTAGTCAATCGAATTTTTGCTGCTCACTCAGAAGACTTAGAACTGAACTCTCAGAAAACGAACTCAGTTCAAAGTCCTCCAACAGAGGACTTCTTTCGGGCAATACCTTTGAAATATTGCCCGAAATTGATCTGAACAGCAAGAATTACTTGAGTTCGACCTTGGCGCCAGCGGCTTCCAACTTCTTCTTGGCTTCTTCAGCGTCAGCCTTCGGCAAGCCTTCCTTAACAGCCTTCGGAGCGCCTTCGACCATGTCCTTGGCTTCCTTCAAGCCCAAGCCGGTCAATTCGCGAACAGCCTTAATAACGGCGATCTTGTTAGAACCAACGTCGGCGAGAACCACGTCGAATTCGGTCTTTTCTTCAGCAGCAGCGGCAGCACCACCAGCAGCAGGAGCAGCCACGGCAACAGCGGCGGCAGCAGCGGAAACACCGAACTTTTCTTCCATCATCTTGATGAGTTCAGAAACTTCGAGAACGGTCATGGACGCAATTGCGTCGAGGATTTCTTCTTTGGTAAGGGCCATTTTATGACTCCAATAAAAAATTTCGTTTGTTAAAAATAAATTAGGTTAGGCAGCAGCCTTTTCCTTAGCATCGCGAACAGCGGCAACTGTGCGCACCATGCGCGCAGGCACTTCATTGAGCGTGCGGACGAACTTAGCAATCGGTTCGTTCATCGTAGCCATCAACTTAGCCAACAATTCTTCGCGGCTCGGCATCGTAGCGAGTTGTTCAACACCAGCAATGTCCAAGACATTGTTCGGCATCGCACCGCCCTTGACAACGAGCTTGTCGTTCTTCTTGGCAAAGGAGACTAACACCTTGGCCGCGGCGACCGGGTCGGCGGAAAAACCGTAAACGAGGGGACCGACGAATTGGTCGGACAAACCTTCGAACGGAGTACCGGCAACAGCACGGCGAACCAGAGTGTTTTTAAGCACGCGCAGTTGGACACCTTCTTTGCGAGCATTTGCACGCAATTGAGTGACCGCTTGAACGCTCAGCCCACGGTATTCGGCAATAACGATCGAACCAGCGTTGGCAACAATGCCGCTCACTTCTTCGATAACTGCCGCTTTATCTTGACGATTAAGACCCACGGTCTGGCTCCACTCAGAGGTACCGAATTTCTTCGGCACCGGTTTACAAATAACCGGCAACTCTCCGAGAGTCTCGCCTGCCATGCCAATGGCACGATCAAACGAAATTTTCTCTCTTCGGTAGCCGTCTGCGCTGGACATCTTGCTTACCCGAAACGTTTTGACGTAAACCTTTCGTCTATCAAGATAATTAAAACAAAACCAACGATTCCTTTATTAACGTCGTCATCGATTGTTTTGTTTCCAGCGGTCTTTGACAGCGGGAAGCTTTCACTTCCCACCCAAAGCCCTCGAGGCCTCACGACCTCTTTTGCGAACCCGGATCAAATCGGATTCACGGGTAAACGTTATTAAGCAACAACGCTCGAAACGTCAACGCGAACACCAACGCCCATCGTAGAGGACACAGACACCTTACGGAGGTACTGGCCCTTGGAGGAGGCGGGCTTCGCCTTGACCAATGCATCAACCAAAGCCTTCAGGTTCGTTTCCAAGCGAGCAGCTTCAAAGGAAGCACGACCGATGGAGGCGTGGATGATACCGGCCTTGTCAGCGCGGAATTGCACTTGACCAGCCTTAGCATTCTTAACAGCTTCGGCCACATTCGGCGTAACCGTACCCACCTTCGGGTTCGGCATCAAGCCGCGCGGGCCCAAAATCTTACCCAATTGACCCACAATACGCATGGCGTCCGGCGAGGCAATCACGACGTCAAAGTCGAGCTTACCGGCCTTAACTTCAGCGGCCAAGTCATCGAAACCGACAACATCAGCACCGGCGGCCTTGGCTTCATCAGCCTTAGCGCCTTGAGCAAACACAGCCACACGAACCGTCTTACCCGTACCTTCGGGCAACACAGCGGCGCCACGAACAGCTTGGTCAGACTTACGGGGATCAATACCCAATTGGATAGCCACGTCGACAGATTCGTCGAACTTGGCACTAGCCGTTTCCTTAACCAACGCCAAAGCGTCAGCAACGGCGTAGAACTTTTGCGCTTCAACCTTGGACTGAGCGGCCTTCATACGCTTCGTTAACTTAGCCATATTACAGACCCTCCACAGTGATGCCCATGGAACGAGCGCTGCCAGCGATCGTACGAACAGCCGCATCCATATCAGCAGCCGTCAGATCGGGCATCTTCGTCTTGGCGATTTCTTCGGCTTGAGCGCGAGTAATCTTACCCACCTTGTCAGTGTGCGGACGAGCAGAACCCTTCTGAATCTTCGCGGCCTTCTTGATCAAAATCGTGGCCGGAGGAGTCTTCATGATGAAGGTGAAGCTCTTATCAGCATAAGCGGTGATCACCACAGGAATCGGCAAACCGGGTTCGACGCCTTGCGTACGGGCATTGAACGCCTTGCAGAATTCCATGATGTTAAGACCGCGCTGACCGAGGGCGGGACCGATTGGGGGCGAGGGGTTAGCCTTGCCGGCGGGAACTTGCAGCTTAATATAGCCGACAATCTTCTTAGCCATTTTAGGTTTCCTTTTAGGTTCTAGCGCCTTTACTAAAAATTTAGCTCAGGCTCCCTAGTGTTTTGTTTGAGAAAGAGCGCGATTATGCCACCGATTTTTCAAAAATGCAAATCAGCAACTAACCGCGCGATTTTGTTTAAATCTTTTCAACGCCGCTGAAGGAAATGTCAACAGGCGTTTCACGGCCGAAGATTTCAACGGTTACACGCAAACGACTGCGATCGTAATCGACTTCTTCAATTCGGCCATTGAAGTCAGCAAAGGCACCTTCTTTAAGGCGAACCGTTTCACCAACTTCAAAGCTAATCTTGGGTCTCGGTTTTTCAGCCGTCGCTTCCTGAGTCTTCAGAATAGCTTCAATTTCATGATCAGCCAAAGGTGCAGGACGATTGCCGCCCAAGAAACCTGTTACACGCGGCGTGTTTTTCACCAAATGCCACGTATCATCATTCATCACCATGTGCACGAGCACATAGCCGGCATACATGCGGCGTTCCGTCACATAGCGGCGGTTATTTCTTGTTTCAACGACTTCTTCGGTCGGGACCAAAACTTCGCCGAACTGCTCCGGGAAAGCGCAACGACCGATTCTTTCGGTCAACGCTCTTTGCACGCTCTTTTCCATGCCAGAGTAGACGTGCACAACATACCAACGCATCTTTTGCGCGGGGACCTGTTGTTGTTCTTGCATTTCAGTCATCCGGAGACTCCCAAATTAAAGGCTGAGCTTTAACAAAACGTCGTACAAGCCCCATTCAACGATCATATCGACCAAGAATAAAAACACGGCTACGACGACAACAAACGCAATCACCATCCCGGTTGAATTCAACGTTTCCTTACGAGTGGGCCAAACCACACGGCGCAATTCATCATAGGATTCACGGCCATAAACGATAAAACGCTTGCCAGAGGGGCTAAACCACGCAACAACGACAGCCAACACCAGGCCGCCGATCAAAACACCTAATCGAACAAGCAACGTTTGGTCGCTTAAAAAGCTAAAGCCGCAAACACCGACTAAAGCCAAAATTACCGCCAAAGACACTAAAGCCATATCCGAACCGGATTTTCTTTCTTCAGGTTTTGCGTTTTGTGTACTCATAATTTTCAAAGACGATCAACCCAGTTTTTGCACCGCTTGATCGTGTTAGTTTTATTGTCAAATAAAGAGCGTTTCCAACAACACCAAGCCGCGATCACTAGACCGCGGCCTGCTTGCACTATATCTTGGGTGGCAGGGGCAGAAGGAATCGAACCCTCAACCTACGGTTTTGGAGACCGTCGCTCTGCCAATTGAGCTATACCCCTAACCTTTCTTGAGAGTTGCCTAAGCAACCCTCGAGAATCCTAGATTATTCGATGATCTTGGCCACCACGCCGGCGCCAACCGTACGACCACCTTCACGAACAGCGAAACGCAAGCCTTCGTTCATGGCGATCGGGCTGATCAATTGAACCGTCATCGTGATGTTGTCGCCAGGCATCACCATTTCGACGCCTTCCGGCAATTCAATCGTACCCGTCACGTCCGTCGTGCGGAAGTAGAACTGCGGACGATAGCCCTTGAAGAACGGCGTGTGACGGCCGCCTTCGTCCTTGCTCAACACGTACACTTCAGCCGTGAACTTCGTGTGCGGCGTGATCGTGCCCGGCTTCGCCAACACTTGACCACGTTCCACTTCTTCACGCTTCGTACCGCGCAACAACACACCAATGTTGTCACCGGCTTGACCTTGGTCGAGCAACTTACGGAACATTTCAACGCCCGTGCAGGTCGTCTTTTGCGTCGGACGGATACCGACGATTTCAATTTCGTCGCCAACCTTCAACACACCGCGTTCCACACGACCCGTCACAACCGTACCACGGCCGGAGATCGAGAACACGTCTTCAACAGGCATCAAGAACGGATGGTCAACGTCACGAACCGGCGTCGGGATGTAGCTGTCCATCGTTTCGGCCAACTTGATGATCGACGGAACGCCGATTTCAGATTGGTCGCCTTCCAAAGCTAACTTGGCAGAACCCTTGATGATCGGGATTTCGTCGCCAGGGAAGTTGTAGTTGCTCAACAAGTCACGAACTTCCATTTCCACGAGTTCGAGCAATTCAGCATCGTCCACCATGTCGCACTTGTTCAAGTACACGATGATGTACGGAACGCCCACTTGGCGAGCCAACAAGATGTGTTCACGCGTTTGCGGCATCGGACCGTCAGCAGCAGACACCACCAAGATAGCGCCGTCCATCTGAGCAGCACCCGTGATCATGTTCTTCACATAGTCAGCGTGCCCCGGGCAGTCCACGTGAGCATAGTGACGATGTTCCGTTTCGTATTCCACGTGAGCCGTGTTAATCGTAATGCCGCGAGCCTTTTCTTCCGGAGCTGCGTCAATTTGGTCATACGCACGAGCTTCACCACCGAACTTGGCGGCCAATACCGTCGTGATTGCAGCCGTCAACGTCGTCTTACCATGGTCGACGTGACCGATCGTGCCCACGTTCACGTGGGGCTTGGTGCGTTCAAACTTGCCTTTTGCCATGGCGAACTCCTGAACCTTTTAAATATTTAGTGAAAATTTAAGTCTCTTTCTATCAGAGACCATTGGAAAACTGGTGCCCATGACGCGGATCGAACGCGTGACCTCTCCCTTACCAAGGGAGTGCTCTACCACTGAGCCACATGGGCTAAATTTCGGGACTGTCCACGATACGTGGAGCGGGTGAAGGGAATCGAACCCTCGTCGTAAGCTTGGAAGGCTTCTGCTCTACCATTGAGCTACACCCGCCTGCGTCGAGAGAGTCTTTTCACTCCCGCTAGCAATCCTGGTTTCGCTACAGTATAAGCGAGCGATCGCTTGGTGGAGGGGGATGGATTCGAACCATCGTAGGCGTAAGCCAACAGATTTACAGTCTGCCCCCTTTAGCCACTCGGGCACCCCTCCGTAGCGAGAGAGGCATTATGTAGGGTTTTAAATCAAAAGTCAAGCGCTTCTATTAAAAAAATTTTGCACTGTTAACTCTGAAGTAAAAGCATGGCAACAAACCCACCCAACATCATGTATGTCCCCAAGTCCGACAACCATCCCCATAGAGGTTTTTCGTTTTCAACTTCATTTCTGATTTTTTCCATTCGGGAACGGAAGTCCTCGAAATTTCCATTGAAATTTTCCCAATCGAACATGTCTTTTGGGGTTCTGAAGTAGGCAACGACCAATTTCAAAGACGCGCCAAGCAGCATAAACGCACCGGGTATTGAGCCATTAAAGAGCATCGCTGCGCCAATTCCCGCCAGCGGAGCCGAGATCCCGATCAATATCATCTCAAAAGTCGTTTTTTTCATAGATTTTTTCCGCTTTCACGCGCTACACTACCGTTATGAAAAACCTACCTGAAGTTGAGTAGTTATACTCAAAATACCTACTCAATTTCGGGTTTTTCTTCCTCCATCATCGGGATGAGTTTCACTTCAGATCACTCCGAAGCCAGCGCTCATCTCTCACCGAAACACTCTCTTGCAAGAGTCTTTCAGGCCTGCCTTGGGTCATGTTCCGAGTTTTCTCCCTTTCTTGGCAGGCAAAGGCGTTCACCGCGTAACTCGCGGCACCGCCGGACTCATTCAAATCAGCCCGGCCGCTCGGTATATCGTCTTAAATTTATCGCCGCATTGAAGTCTCGATCCTTGATCTCAGATCCACAATGCGCACACTTCCATCGTCTGTCCGAAAGCTTTAACTCTTCATGCTTCTGACCGCAATAACCGCACGTCTTCGAGCTCGCAAAATAGCGATCCGCTACGATCACCTCGCAGCCTCTTTGCTCGGCTTTGTACTCCAGTTGACGCCGAAATTCATAAAAACCAACATCGGCTATGCAACGGGCCAATTTTCTGTTTTTCAGCATTCCGCTCACATTCAAATCTTCAATCACGATCCGTGAAAAGTGAGTGGTCAGATAGTTCGTCAGCTGATGTAAAGCATTCTGTCGGTAGTTGAAAATCTTGCGATGCAACTCACCGATCTCCAATACCAACTTGATACGGTTTTTACTGCCTTTCTCGCTTCGGGCAAGCTTTCTTTGCAGCCGCCTAAGCTTTGACAGACTTTTCTTTAAAGGCTGCAACGCTTCAAACCTCTTATGGTTCGAGAGCACCGCCAGTGACTTCACCCCCAAGTCCACTCCCACCGTGCCTTGGTTTTTAGCCGGTTTTAAGTGACTGAGATCAGTGAGTTCACACGACAGGCTCACGTACCACCGTTTGCCGCGTCGCGAGACCGTTGCCCAAAGCAGTTTAGCTTCTTTGAATCGCAACGGCTCACGCATCCGCACCCAACCTAATTTCGGTATACGGATGCGTGAACCTTTGACTTCAAATTGGTCATTGGAGATTGTGAAACTGTCAGAGACGTATTTCTTTTTGAATTTTGGGAACTTGAAGTGCTCGGGGTTTTTCCAAAAATTCGCAAACGCTTGTCCTAATTGGATGATGGCCATCTGCACGGCGCATTTGGTCACTTCCATCATCCAGGGAAACTGTTCACGTTTGATGGCATTGAGTTTGCGACGAATACTGTATTGATTGGGTTTCGGTTGTGTCGGATCTTTTTTATAGGCTTCATACTCTTCGATCCATTCATTCAATGCCCAATTGAAGGCAAATCGGGCACAGCCAACCGCTTTCTTCAAATACAGCTCCTGCTTCTCATTGACAATGAGCTCGATTTTATGGGCTCGATGAATTACCATGTGTTCTGGGTTTCTGTTTGTACTGAGTGACTTCAGAGGCAGATTTTAGCTTTTTCAATTGGCATCAGTAAAGCACTGAAGCACTAAAGTACGAAGCACTTAAACTTACTTCTTTGATTAGATTAAAGTAGGTTCAGGTAGGTTCTTTTTAACAGTTTCTAGCCCAGAGTTTGGATTCTAACGCTTATGTACTTATCTCTTTCAGACCCTGCCAGCCTTATCGGTCTCGCCGCTATTGCTTTACAGCTGAGCCTGACCGTGGGGGTTATTTTGCGCGTGATGCTTACGCGCCACCCTCCCGGAAGTTCCTTTGCTTGGATTCTACTGACAGCCATCGTTCCCTTCTTAGGATTTATTCTCTATCTGCTCTTCGGTGAACGATCGTTAGGCCGCTGGCACGCTAGAAAACTTCGCAAAGAGATGAGAAAGCGCCGTCAGATCTTTCGCCATATTATGCACACCGAGGCAATGGCGCCCGAGGGTTACCGAAACTTATCCAAGTTAGCCACCCGTTTAGGAAAATTCCCGCTAACCAAACGCTCATCCCTTCGTTTGCTCGATGATTCCGATGAGACCCTAACTTTACTGATCAATGACATTAACAACGCCAAAGAACTCATTGCGATGGAGTTCTATATCTGGGACGTCGGCGGCAAAGCTGACGACGTTACGGCAGCGCTGATACGCGCAGCGCGCCGCGGTGTTCAATGCTATGTTTTAGTCGATGCCATCGGCTCTTCGCGTTTTCTCTCCAGTGATTGGGCAAGAATGTTTATCAATGAAGGCATTCACCTGGAAAAAGCGTTGCCTGTTTCACTGTTTAGCGCGCTGCTGTCTCGAGCCGACATTCGCTTGCATCGAAAAATTGCCGTCATTGACTATCGTGTCGCCTATAGCGGCAGTCTGAATGTTGTCGATCCCCATTATTTCAAACAAGGTTCAAACATCGGGCAGTGGATTGATGCCATGGTGAGGGCTAAAGGCGAAATTGTCGCAAGCCTTTACCATCTGATTCATTTCGACTGGAAAGTTTTAACTGATAGCGAAATTCCGTTTCCGGAATTTAAAGCAAACGACAATCCGGAATTTGATTTGCCGGATCAGGCCACGGTCATGATTGTGCCTTCCGGCCCCGGAACATCAAACGACGCCAACCAAAGAATTATTCTTGAAGCTATCCACCGTGCAAGACGTAAAGTGGAAATTGTCACCCCTTATTTCATTCCAGGAGAAGCTTTGGCGCTCGCCCTTCAAAACGCGGCTTTAAAGGGAGTTGAGGTGACCTTACTTTTGCCCGAAAGAACTGATGCACCAATGGTTAACTATGCCGCTCGTCGCTATTTTGATGACTTGCTGAAGTCTGGGGTTCATATTCTGATGTACAACAAAGGGATGCTTCATACAAAAAGCATCACAATTGATGATGAGCTATCCATGTTTGGCACTGTGAACATGGATATGCGGAGCATGCACTTAAATTACGAACTCATGCTTTTGGTTTTTGACAAAGAATTTAGTCGCAAGGTTTCTCAGCTGTATAAAAACTACTCTGAAAATTGCTCCGAAATCAATCTGTTTTTGTGGTACAAGCGCTCGGTCTGGGAAAGAATGAAAGAAGGGGCGAGCTATCTCATCTCACCCCTGCTTTAACAACGAAGACTCAATTAACGAGGCTCGCCTTCACGCTTGGTTTCTTGTACCACAATCGCGTCCTCGACCGTTTGCTCACGTGAACGGAATTTCATCTTCCTTGCTTTGAGTTCGCTTTCCTTCTGAGATTCATGAACCGGTCTTTCATCTGTTTGCGAAGCGGGATTCACTCTCACGCCCTCTTCGCGCTGATAAAACTTCTCCAATGGGTTTCCATACATCCAGCGGTAAATCAGCCCGCCGATAACCAACACTGCGATAAGTCCCAAAATAAACAGAGCAATAGCACCAATAACAGGCAACAACAAAATCCCAAAACCGATTACAGCCGCCAGCACACCTGCACTGATTAAAAAGCGCAACAAAGGATTTTGCGGCGGCGGATTGGGAGAACCGCCGCTTCGGTAAATGTATATGGGCATTGTTTATTACTTTCCTTATATTAATTGTCCATTCGGTTTCACAATGTAGCGATAATGAAAAAAGTTTGCGGACTAAAAAGTGTCTATTCTTTGCATTTATTGTATTTAGTCTGAGAGAAAAATTATTCGATTTCTTGCTATTCGGTCTATTTTGGCGTCAAAATGCGCTATTTCGTCAAAAGCAGCTAAAACACTTAGAAACAATTTCAGCGCAAGGCGTCGCAGATTTTTCAAATTTCTGCACAAAACGTTCGCAAAATTTGTCGTTTTTAGCGACAATTACGCCAATTATGAATACGAGAACTTTAATAAACAACAATTTGCCCGACGTTCAATCAAGTGCGGATCCGCGCAATATCGATATTGAATACGTTGGGGTGAAGGGCATTGAGTTGCCCGTCACAGTGGAGAGCGCTGACGGCGTGCAGCATACGATTGCTCAGATCGGAATGTTCGTTGCCTTGCCTGCTGAACATAAGGGGACTCACATGTCACGTTTTTTGGGCTTGCTCAAAGAACACGATCGGCCTCTGAATAAAAGCAACCTCATTTCTCTGATGCATGACATGCTTGTCTCGCTCGAGTCAAGTGCCGGTCGCATTGATTTTACTTTCCCGTTTTTCGTAAAAAAACAGGCTCCTGTTTCAAAACTGGAAAGTTTGATGAACTATCAAGTTCACTTGTGTGTGGAACATAAAAATACTGAAACCTGGGTTACTCAAACCGTCACGGTTCCCGTAACGAGTCTATGCCCCTGCAGCAAGGAAATCTCTGCTTATGGCGCACACAACCAGCGCTCTCACGTAACCATTGCGGCCAAGCTCAAGGGCGAACTGTCTCTTGAAAAACAAATCCGATACGCCGAAGAGAGCGCCTCGTGTGAGCTTTGGAGCCGCTTGAAACGCGTTGATGAAAAATTTGTCACCGAATCGGCCTACGAGAACCCGAAATTTGTGGAAGATCTCGTTCGTGACGTTGCCGTTGCCCTGAATCAGGACACCAACGTGCAAGCCTATCGCGTTCAGGCAGAAAATTTTGAATCCATTCACAATCATTCTGCATATGCGCAAATTACACGCGGTGACCTGTAATACAAATCGCACTTACATCGATTACTTTGCTATTGACTGAAACGAATCATGTTGATTGAACAAAAAAATGCAATCGCGGCGCTTTTCAATGAAGCGCTCGGCACTATGGGAGTAAGCAATGCTTCTGTTATTCTGGAGCGCCCCAAAGTGGCCGCTCACGGCGACCTCGCCTGCAATGTGGCGATGCAGCTGGCCAGACAACTTAAGCGTAACCCCAGAGAAATTGCCTCTGAGTTAACTGAAAAACTCAACGCCTTGCCTCAAACCGCCCAACTCATCGAAGGTTTCGAGATCGCGGGCCCCGGTTTTATCAATATGCGTTTGAGTCAACAGGCAAAGACTTTTGCCGTTAAAGAGGCTCTTCGTCTTGGGCAAAAGTACGGCACTAACGAAACCCATAGCGGTGAAAACATTCTTATCGAGTATGTTTCTGCCAACCCGACCGGCCCCTTGCACTTGGGCCATGCCCGTCAAGGCGCTCTTGGCGACGTGTTGTCTAATTTAATGAAGACCCAGGGTTGGAACGTCTGCCGCGAGTTTTATTACAACGATGCCGGCGTACAGATTCAAACGCTGACGGATTCTGTCCGTTTGCGCATCAAAGAACTTCAGGGCGAAAGCATTGTCTTTCCTGAAAATGGCTATCAGGGGCTTTACATCAAAGACATTGCCAAAGACTTTCTGGATCGCAAAACGATTAAAACCCGTGACGGTCAAGTAATCACCGCCAGCGGTGATGTCAATGACGAAGCCGGTATCCGCGCCTTCTCTGTCGGTTACTTGAAAAATGAACAAGACAGTGACCTCAATGCTCTTGGCGTCACTTTTGACAATTTCTACCTGGAAAGCTCTTTGTATTCTGACGGTCTGGTGGAACGAGCAGTCAACGCGCTTATTGCTTCCGGTCACACCTATGAGCAAGACGGCGCTCTTTGGCTTAGAACAACCGACTTCAAAGAATTCGGTGATGACAAAGATCGTGTGATGCGCAAACAAGACGGTCACTACACCTATTTTGTGCCTGACGTCGCCTATCACCTGAGCAAATTCGAACGCGGCTTTATTAAGGCCGTGGATATTCAGGGTTCCGACCACCATGGAACAACCGCTCGAGTCAGAATCGGCGTGCGGGTTGCCGGTGAGCAGCTCGGTCTTCAAATCCCCAAAGTTTTTCCGATCTACGTTTTGCATAAGATGCTCAAGGTGATCAAGGACGGCGAAGAAGTCAAAATGAGCAAACGTTCGGGCACTTACGTTACTTTACGTGACCTAGTCAATTGGGTCGGAAAAGATGCGGCAAGATTTTTCCTTGTCAGCCGTAAGGCCGATAGCGAGTTCGTTTTTGACATTAACCTGGCTTTATCCCAGTCTGACGAAAACCCTGTCTACTATCTGCAATACGCTCACGCTCGCATTTGCTCGGTTTTCGCACAAGCTAAAGAAAAGGGTTTTGCAATTCCGTCGTCTGACGATGTGCAGTCAATCGATCTGAGTGCTTTAAACGATAAGAATGCTCAAGCCTTGATCGCCAGAATCAGCGAATTTCCGGAAACGCTATCCGTGGCTGCCAAAGAGTGTGCGCCCCATGCGCTTTGCTTCTATCTGAAAGACTTGGCAGGAGATTTCCACGCTTTCTACAACGCCGAAAGAGTACTTGTCGAAGATGAGGCAGTTCGCAACGCTCGTTTAGCGCTGCTTTTGGCCACTCGACAGGTACTACGCAACGGCCTTGAACTGCTGGGCGTGAGTGCACCTGAAAAAATGTAAGGATTTTTATGGCTTTCAATCAAAACAAAGGCTCATTTTGGCTTGGACTGATGCTCGGCGGCTTGCTCGGCTGTGTCGCGTGCGCCACTGCCGCCCTTTTGATCACCAACGCACCGATTCCTTTTGTGGAAAAGGTTCAAAAACAGGCCGATCCGGTCGATTCTGCCGCACTGGACGGCAAGGATCCCAATGCGCTGCTTTATGAAGGCGGCGACTCGAAGGACGATCCCCTGTCGGCCATTAAGACTGTGCAGGCTCCCACTGCCAATCAACGAGCCGCAGAGCAACCCTCCAATGCAGCCGATCAGGCGGCCACTGGTGAAAGCTACAGTATTCAGGCCGGAGCCTTCCGAAACGCAAAAGATGCCGAGAAAGTCCGCACCGAATTGGCTTTTATTGCACTAGAAGCCGACGTTGTCAAGTCAACCGATGCCGGCATCACACTTTACCGCGTGTATCTCGGACCGTTTGAAACCGCTCGTGAAGCCAATGAATTGCAGCAGAGATTAACCGCCAATGGCTTTGATGCCATGGTCATTAGAAACAAATGAAGCGGCTGATTTTTCTGCTCTCATGTCTGTTGGCTTTTTCTGCCACCCAATCGATAGCCGCACCTTTGCAGGAAGGAAAAGACTATCGATTGGTCACGCCCCACGTTGCAACAGTCACCAACAATATCGAGGTTATTGATTTCTTTGCTTACACCTGCGGTCATTGTTATCGGTTTTCTCCAACACTTGAAAGTTGGATGCAAAAGTTACCCAAAGATGTCACTGTTAGACGAGTGCCTGTGGCATGGGATCCCAGCACTCAGTTCCTTTCCCGTATTTACTACACATTTGAGGCGCTCAATCGACTCGAGGATTTACACCCCAGCTTTTGGCAGGACATTTTGGATGGCCGAATCACAAGCGAAGCGGATCTGCAATCATGGCTGACTTCACACAGGGTAAATCTGGATCAATGGAATAAGGCATACGAGTCTTTCACGGTTACAATGAAGACTCAGCAAGCCATGCAGACTTGGCAAAACTATCAGCTGGATGCGACGCCTTATGTTGCTGTAAACGGCAAATATCTGACAGCTCCTCATATGGCTGGCTCACGGCAAAAAACCATAGAAGTGCTCAATACGCTGATTGAGCAAGAAAGACAAATTCGTCAAAAACATTAAAAGTAGGCATTATCATGCAAATTGACTCATCCATTTTCAAGGCTTATGACATTCGCGGCGTTGTTGATAAAACATTGACGTTTGAAGCTGCCCGAGCTGTTGGGCAAGCCCTCGGTTCTTTGGCCCGTGAAAAAAATATCAGCACACTTTGCGTGGGCCGTGACGGCCGCCTTTCTGGACCGAAACTCTCAGAAGCGCTCATTGAAGGCATTACCGACATGGGTGTTAACGTCAAATCCATCGGTATGACGCCAACCCCTGTTCTTTATTTCGCAACGTTTCTGACAGAAACCGGTTCCGGAGTCGCCGTGACTGGCAGCCACAACCCTCCGGAGTACAACGGCCTGAAAATGATGATGGGTAAAGACACTTTATACGGTGATGGCATTCAAGACTTGCGTCATCGTATTGAGGCAGGCATTACTGTCTCCGAGCAAAAAGGCACCGTTGAAGAAATTGACGTTGTGACTCCCTACCTGAAGAAAATCACCGACGATGTGAAGCTTGCTCGCCCCATCAAAGTCGCCATCGACTGCGGCAACGGTGTAACCGGCCCCATCGCCATGGAGCTCTTTAAGCGGCTGGGTTGTGAAGTGACGCCCCTTTACACGGAAATTGACGGTCATTTCCCCAATCACCATCCCGATCCCTCCAAGCCCGCTAACCTGAAGGATTTGATTGAAACGGTCAAAAATACTGACGTTGAATTAGGTTTGGCCTTTGACGGCGACGGCGACCGCTTGGGCGTGGTGACGAAATCCGGTCAAATTATTTACCCTGACCGTCAAATCATGCTTTTCGCGGCTGACATTCTCAAGCACAATCCGGGGGCGCCCATCATTTATGACGTCAAATGCACGCGCCGCTTAGTGCCTTGGATCAAAGAGCACGGTGGCGTCCCGACGATTTGCCGCACGGGTCACTCGTTGGTTAAAGCCAAATTGAAAGAAACGCAGGCGCCCTTTGCCGGCGAAATGAGCGGTCACCTCTTTTTCAATGACAAGCGCTGGCCGGGATTCGACGACGGTCTGTACGCAGGCGCCCGCATCCTTGAAATTCTTTCCCGCTGCCCGAATCCTTCCGAAGTACTTGAGGCTCTTCCGACGGCTGTCAACACGCCTGAATTGCACATCGAAATGGCTGAAGGTGAAAACAAGCGCTTTGTGGAAAAACTGCAAAAGCAACTTCACTTTGACGACGCCACCGATGTCATCACGATTGACGGCATCCGTGTCGAATGGAACGATGGCTTTGCCTTAGCCCGCTCCTCAAATACGACACCCGTTGTGGTTCTTCGTTTAGAAGGCGATACGCCCGAAGCCTTGGAAAGAATTAAGACACGCTTCGCAGAGGCACTCAAGCAAGTCGATCCCAATGTTAAATTGCCCTTCTAGGATTTTCGGACTATGTCTATGAATGTCTTCATTACCGGTGCATCAAGCGGCATCGGCGCGGCCCTGGCTCGTGAATTTGCCTCCAGAGGGGCGACACTTGGCTTAATGGCTCGCCGCCAGGAGGCTCTGGACGATCTAATCAAAACGCTACCCAATAGTGATCGTCACCATAGCTACGCCTGTGACGTTACCGATCGTTTAAAGCTTATCGAATTGGCTCGCCAATTCGACAAAACGGTCGGCGGAGCAGATATTGTGATTGCCAACGCCGGCATCAGCGTAGGCGTAAAAACACAATATTTTGAAGATTTGGAAGTCATGGAAAAAGTCTATGCAACGAATGTTTTTGCAATGGCGAGCACTTTCCATGCTTTCATTGAACCGATGATGCAACGCAAGCACGGCACACTTGTCGGCATCGGCAGCGTTGGCGGCATTCGCGGCATGCCCGGAACGGAAGCTTATTGCTCAAGCAAATCCGCGGTCATCACCTATTGTGAAAGCCTTCGGGTAGAAATGAAAAAGTATGGCATCCAGGTAACGACCATCAGTCCGGGTTTTGTTAAAACGCCTCTTACCGATGTCAATCCCTACCCGATGCCCTTTATCCTGACACCGGACGAATTTGCCAAAAGAGCAGCCAATGCGATTCTGGGCGGCCGCAGTTACGCGACTATCCCGTGGCAAATGGGAGTTGTTGCAAAGTTGTTGCGGATTTTGCCCAATCCTGTTTTCGATAAAATTTTCGGCAACAGAAAACAAAAGCCTCGAAATTCTGAAATTCACCGAGCCTGATGTTTTACGAAAAGCCCATTCACACCAGCGGATGGGCTTTAAATTTCGCGGTTCAGCAAAGTCTGTTCGCGCTCTGACCACTGACGAACAATTTCGCAGACTTCTTGGCCATAGCGTTCAATTCTTTTTTCTCCAATTCCGCTGATTCCTTCCAACTGATTGGGCTCCAACGGCTTTCTTTTCGCTATTTGAATTAACGTTGCATCGGGAAACACGTTATAAGCGGCAACGGCATTTTGATTGGCGCACAGTTTTCTCCACTGCCGTAACTGGGCAAAAAGACGCTGCTCGGCATCATCCAAATCATCGTGATCAATGACCTTGCGAGAGGCAAGCTGTTTATCCCCTTCTACGCGAATTAAGAAGGTCTCTGTGCCATGCAATAAATTTTTAGCTCTCTCGTTGACTGTCAAGACATTGGAAACATGGTAGTTCACATTCACATAATGCTTCGCAATCAATTGTCTTAAAATGCGCCGCCAGTACTTCATCGTATGATCTCGGCCGATTCCAAAAGTCGGCAGTTCATCGTGCCGTTTTTCGAAAATTTTGTCGCTGACTTCGCCTCTGAGCACTTTGATAACGTGAGAGGCACCAAAACCCAAACCATTGGTTTTTGAGCAACGATAAATGCAAGACAGGAGCTTTTGCGCGTCTTCGGTGGCATTGCGGGTTATTGGCGGATTTTCACAGTTATCGCAGTTGCCGCATGGCCCCGCAAGTGTCTCACCGAAATAAGACAGCAGCTGCATACGCCTGCAGCCGACAGACTCGGCCAATCCCAGCATGCTGTCCAATTTATTGAGCGACACTTGCTTATAAAGCGGCTCTGCTTCACTTTTATCAATGAAGAATCGTTGCTGAACCAGGTCATCCAATCCATAGTAGAGAACGGACTCCGCTGCTTTACCGTCGCGTCCCGCTCGCCCGGTTTCCTGGAAAAAATTTTCAATGGATTTAGGCATATCGACGTGAATAATGAACCGCACGTCGGATTTATCAATTCCCATGCCAAAAGCCACTGTGGCCACCATTACACAAGGCCGATCAAAAAAAGCCGCTTGATTGGCTTCACGCAATTCATTATCCATTCCTGCGTGATAGACCAAGGCATCAATTCCACTTTTCTTCAAATAACTGCAAACCGCTTCCGCTTTATTGCGCGTTGAACAATAGACAATTCCGGACTCATGCATATGTTCACCCAAAATGAACTGCACAATACTGTCCAAATAACCTTTGCCTTTCTCATACATTCGATAGCGGATATTTGGCCGATCGAAGCTGGCAATAAAACTGCGCGGACGGTCTAACAAACGAGTGGTTATTTCTGAGCGGGTTTGTTCATCGGCCGTTGCTGTCAGAGCTAATCGAGGCACATTCGGAAAGCGTTCTTTCAAGCAATCCAATTCTTGGTATTCAGGCCTGAAGTCATGCCCCCAAACGGAAATGCAATGCGCCTCATCAACGGCAAACAAACTGATTGGCATACGAGACAGGAGCTCCATCGTCGAGGGCTTCATAAGCCGCTCGGGAGCAATATAAAGAAGCTTAAGCCTGCCTTCACTTAAATCAGAATAGATCTGAGCCGATTCCTGCCCGGATAATGTGGAATTTAAAGCGGCTGCGGCAATGCCGACATCCCGAAGCATATCGACCTGATCTTTCATCAGGGCAATCAAAGGCGAAATAACAACAGCCACCCCCTCTTTCATCAAGGCGGGAATCTGATAGCAAAGACTTTTGCCTCCTCCCGTCGGCATCAAAACCATCGCATCGCGTCCTTCCAAAATCGTCTCTATGACCTCTTTTTGGAATCCGCGGAATGTTTCAAAACCAAAATAGCGTTTCAGTATTTCTTCTGCTGTCATTATTCGCTCCAAGCCGACAGTATACAGGCGAAGACTCTTTCCGAATTGATATACTGAGACTATCGGACGTGCGAAGACTTTCACACCTGAGGGTTGGGTGCGTGCTTTTTCAAAGGAAAATAACCATGTTTACGATTATCAAAAACGCCAATGTTTATACGCCGGCCCATGTCGGTAAAAAAGACATTTTGATTTGCGGCGAAACGATCGCCGCTATTGAAGATAGCCTCGACGGAATTCGTCTGCCCGGCGACGTGCAGGTGATTGATGTTGAGGGTGCCACGGTTACGCCGGGTTTCTTTGATCAGCACGTCCATTTAACGGGTGGCGGCGGCGAAGGCGGCTTTGCCACGCGTGTGCCACCGGTTATGCCCTCTCAGCTTTTGAAAGGCGGCATCACGACGGTCTGCGGTGTCATGGGCACAGAAGGCACGACAAAATTCCCTGAAGAGTTGTACGCAAAGGTCATGGGTCTGCGTCAGGAAGGTCTGACGGCCTATATGCACACGGGATCCTACCAATTCCCCTCTCCGACCATCACCGGCAATCCCAGAAAGGACATCATCTGCATTGAACCGGTGTTAGGCGTGAAGCTTGCTCTGGCTGATCACCGCTGCTCTTTCCCCAATGATGATGAAATGCTTAAACTCGTCGCTGACGTTCGCATGGGCGGCATGCTCTCGGGCAAAAAAGGCATTCTCCACGTGCATTTGGGTGATTACGGCGGAGCCTATGAACAATTTGAACGCATTATCGCCCGCGGTCTTCCGAGACATCACTTCTCTCCGACGCACACGGGCCGCGAACCGAAGTTGTTCGAACAAGCTATCGAATTTGCCAAGAAAGGCGGTGTCATTGATATCACCTCCGGCGGCGGCAACTACTACCCGTTTGTCGAATGTGTTGAACGCGCCCTTAAGGCCGGCGTAGATCGTTCCCGCATCACCATGAGCTCTGACGGCAACGGCTCAATGCCTAAGTTTGAAAATGGCGTGATGGTTGCCATCGTGGCCGCCCCGGTTAACGCCAACCACCAAATGCTCAAAGAAATGGTTGCCGCGGGCATCGATTTTGAAACCGCACTTATGATGACGACCTCTAACGTCGCTGATTCGTTGGGTGTCAAGGAAGCTCGCTTGCAGCCCGGCTTGAAAGCCAATCTTTGCGTGCTCACCAAGTCGTTGGACATCGACACCGTCATCGCTCGCGGCACCACTTGGGTGCGCGGCGGCAAGAGCGTCAAATTGGCGAATTTCGAAGCCTAATTTGAACCTTACTGACGACACTCGTCAATAACAAAGCCCCGAAAAACGAACCATTGTTCTCTTTCGGGGCTTTTGTTTATCTGCTGAGAAATTTAGTGTTTCCGAATTTGTTCATTAATTTCCTGTTCTCGACGATCTCTTTCTTGTTCGATGCGTTCGGCGCGCAAACAAGCCGCCGCAGTAAAGAGCACGTCAGAGGAGGAATTCAAAGCGGTTTCGGCCGAATCCTGAAGGACACCGATGATAAAGCCCACTGCGACCACCTGCATGGCAATCGCGCTGTCAATCCCAAATAGCCCGCAAGCCAAAGGAATCAACATCAGCGAGCCGCCCGGAACACCAGAAGCGCCACAGGCGCATATTGACGCGACAACGCTCAGCAAAATCGCGGTGCCAAAACTAGTTTCTATGCCAAGACTATTCGCCGCGGCCAGCGTCAAAACCGTGATCGTAATCGCCGCTCCGGCCATATTGATCGTAGCCCCTAGCGGAATGGTGATGGAGTAGGTGCCGCTATCCAGATTCAAGCGCTTGCACATCCCCATATTGACGGGGATATTGGCTGCAGAAGATCGCGTGAAAAACGCTGTTACACCACTTTCTCTGAGCGTTGCCAATGTCAGCGGATAGGGATTTCGGCGAATGTAGAGCCAAACCAAAAACGGATTCAAAAGCAATGCAACAAAAAGCATGCTGCCGATGAGAACCAGCAATACCTGAACATAACCGGCTAGGGTTTCAATACCGGTGCTTGCCACAGTGTTGGCTACCAAACCAAAAATACCAATCGGCGCTAATCGAATGACAACCTTGACGACAACTTCCACGCCCTGAGAAAGGTCAGCCATGAATTCTCGTGACGACTCAGAAGCTCGCCGCATGGCTGCGCCCAAGCCTGCCGCCCAAGCCAAAATCGACATGTAGTTGCCGGAACTTAAGGCATGAACAGGATTATCGACAACGCTCATCAATACGTTATAGAGCACATCGATCAAACCGCCGGGGGTGGCGTTTTGAGCTTGCACGCCCGTCAAATGCAGTGTGCATGGAAACAAGAAACTGGCAGTCACCGCAATCAATGCGGCGCCGAATGTCCCCATCAGATAAAGCGTCAGAACCGGCTTAATATGCGCACGCGTTTCTAAGTTCTGATTGGCAATGGCTGACATCACCAACACAAAAACCAAAAGCGGCGCGACCGCTTTTAAAGCTGCAATAAAAAGCGAACCTAAAAAAGCACAAGCCTTTGCCGCTTCCGGGGCAAGGTAGGCCAACGCAATACCTAAAATCAGTCCAATAAGAATCTGCTTAACTAAAGAAGCCTGCAAAAAAGGCATCGCAACACGCCTGAGAGATCGCCGTGCCATAAAATACCCTTCGAAAAAACAACAGCGGATAGCTACCATAACATCTTTTAGCGAAGCTGTTCAGCTTTTAACAGAGAATTTTTCTCATTTATGAGACTTTCTACCTAAGCAGACTTTCCAAAATCAAGCGGCTATCTTCCCACTGATGTTTTTCTGTAGACTTCGTTTATGTTTATCTTCCATTGCCGCCCGGAGTTGGCTATGCGTGCGTTATTTCGATTGTCATTTTGCCTTCTGCCTTTCTTATTGAGTTCTTGTGCGTCCATACAACAAGAACCCGTGCAAAAAGATATCAACCCTCCGGCCAATGTCCAGCCGATCATGCATTTGCAGGCTTCAGGAGAACAGATTTTCCGATGTGTTCATGACATGAAGGGGTGGTTCTGGCGATTTGAAGCCCCGAACGCTTACCTTTTTAATCCCTCAAATGGTCAAGCCGTAGCCAAACACGGTTATCGCTTTTCTTTTGTCCATAATGACGGCTCGCAAATCGCCTCCTCCCGCATCACAAAAATTGGGACAAGCGATGGGAAAAATTTAGCCGACGCTCTCTTTACCGTTACCGCCCGAGCCCACTCAGGCTCCTTTGCCAAAGTCAGTTATATTCAGCGAATAAATGCCAAAGGCGGTATACCCCAAGTTAAGTGCACACCCGCGCGCGAAGGCCAAATCAATCGCGTGCCTTTCGAGGCTGATTTCATCTTCTGGCGATAACGCAAGTACCGAAAAATACTCAGAAAAACTCTACTCAAAAGTGGAGGAAAGGATAATTTGCGTGTAAAATTAGCAACTTGTTTTTCCCAGATTTTTAGGGGTCTTTTAGATGTCGACAGTTGGTGATTACCTGCAAAACTTGCCTCCCGATCGCCGAGTGGCCATGGCTAAAATCTGCAGCCTGATTCGTCGTTCCGCTCGCGGTGTCAGAGAAAGCATGCGTCATGCTCTTGCCTTCTATGAACTTCAGGGACCATTGTTTGCACTTGAATCCGGCGACAAATCCATGACTTTATATGTCGCTGAAGAATCTGTGATTGAAGCTTTCAAGGATAAGCTGAGCGTTGATATGACGCACCGCAGCATCCTTTTTAGCGATCTCAACCGCATTCCTTTAGACAACATTGAAAAAATCGTAAGGGATTCCGTCACCGCCCGTCGCGCACGCGTGGCAAAGGGCGAAGTGCCGACTCAAACCCAAATGCTCGCTATTTGGGGCGTCACGGAAGAGGATGCAAAGGCTCCGCCTCCTGTTGTCCGCATTTCCATGAAGAGCCGCGACGAAGAGATGATCGAACTTATCGATGACCGTAAAGGCAAAAAGAGAAAATAATTTCACTTCTCTTTGATTCAAAAAGCGAGTCATAGCCTCGCTTTTTTCAATGGCGCCGATAGCTTTTTATTAACAACGCAGTCAAAAATTCTGAACAGTCAGTATCCTTCAAACTGATCATGCCGGAACCTAAAAATAATCTCTCAACTAACGACAAAAAACTTCTCGGCAACGTGAGTCTCGCGTTGCTCTGCAAAATTACGTTTATTCTCTGCCTGGGATTGTTATTTTTCGGCTCCGACACGCGAATTGAAACGACGCCTCAAACTGTCAGTCAAGCCCTGTTAGCCGATACGGATTCAGGGCATACGACAGCGAACAATCAAAACGCTCAATAGGCGTCGCCACTAATCTATTCGAAAGGTATTTTTATGATTCCAACCGAATTAGTTGATTTATCACGATGGCAGTTCGCGCTGACATCCATGTATCACTTTATTTTCGTTCCCCTGACCCTCGGCCTTTCCTTTATGTTGGTCGTCATGGAGGCTTGCTACGTAACCACGGGGAAAGAAATCTATAAAGACATGACTAAATTCTGGGGCAAGCTTTTCGGCGTGAATTTCGCCTTAGGTGTAGCCACCGGGATTACCATGGAATTTCAGTTCGGCACAAACTGGGCTTATTACTCTCACTATGTGGGTGACATTTTCGGCGCTCCCCTCGCTATTGAAGGGTTAATGGCGTTTTTCTTGGAATCAACCTTCATCGGTTTATTCTTCTTCGGTTGGACTCGCCTGAAAAAATCAACGCACCTGATTGTCACAATCTGCATGGCTTTGGGTTCCAACCTTTCTGCACTCTGGATTTTGATTGCCAATGCATGGATGCAGTACCCTGTCGGCTCTGACTTCAATTTCGAAACGATGCGCATGGAAATGACCAATTTCTTTGATGTCATTCTGAGTCCTTGGGCTCAGGCGAAATTTGGCCACACCATCGCCGCAGGTTACGTCACAGGAGCGCTTTTTGTGCTTGCGATCTCCGCCTGGTACATCCTCAAAGGCCGTGATTTGGAATTTGCCAAACGCTCTTTCAGAGTCGCCGCTGCCTTTGGGCTTGTGGTCTCCCTTTTCACCATTCATTTAGGCGACGAATCGGGCTATCTCGTAGCCAAAGATCAACCGGCGAAAATGGCCGCCATGGAAGCCGCGTGGGAAACGGTGCCTGCGCCGGCTCCGATGACGATATTTGGCCTGCCTGATGAAGAAAACATGGTGACCCGAGCCAATATTGAAATCCCTTGGCTTTTCGGCATCATCGCCACCCGCTCTTTAGACACGCCGATTCCCGGAATCAAGGATCTCATTGAAGAAAACTCTTTGCGGATTCGCAATGGTGTCGTCGCTATGCAGACGCTTACCGCGCTTCGCAAGGATCCTGCCAATCCGGAACTTCGCGAACAATTTGAAAGCGTAAAAAATGACTTGGGCTACGGCATGCTTCTTCGAAAGTACACTGAAGATCCTGCCCAGGCAACGGATGAAATGATCGCTCAAGCCGCCAAAGACACGATTCCTGGTGTCAACATCATGTTCTGGAGTTTCCGTGCAATGGTAGGATGCGGCGTGGCACTTCTCGTCATTTTTGCTTTGAGCCTCTTTTATTCAGCCAAAAATCTCATTACCGAGCGGCGCTGGCTTCTCAAGGCAAGCTTTTTTGCCCTGCCGCTTCCTTGGATTGCGTGCGAACTCGGCTGGATGGTCGCTGAATATGGCAGACAACCTTGGAGCATTTATGAAATTCTACCGGTGCACCTCTCCACTTCCACGCTTTCTGTCGGCAGCGTGATGGGTTCACTGGTTGGCTTTGTCCTCTTATATTCCGCTCTTTTAATTGCGGAAATGTGGCTCATGATCAAACTGGTTAAAACAGGACCGAGCTATTTGGGTACCGGGCGCTACTTCTTTGAGCGCAACAGCATCAATGACAAGGAGTAACAATGATGATTGATTATGAAATCTTAAAGCTCATCTGGTGGCTCTTTGTTGGCGTACTTTTGGTCGGATTTGCAGTGATGGACGGCCAAGATATGGGTGTTGGCACACTTTTACCCTTCTTAGGCAAAGACGACACAGAACGCAGAGTCATGATCAATACCGTCGCTCCGCATTGGGACGGTAACCAGGTTTGGCTTTTGACGGGAGGCGGCGCGATCTTTGCCGCATGGCCCTTGGTTTATGCGACAGCGTTTTCCGGACTGTACTGGGCGCTTTTTATCGTCTTAGCAGCTTTGATTCTGCGTCCTGTCGCTTTTGACTACAGAAGTAAAGTGCCCGCTGAAAAATGGCGCAGCTCCTGGGATTGGGCCTTATTCGTCGGCAGCTTTATTCCTCCAATCATTTTTGGAGTTGCGTTCGGCAACATGCTCCAAGGCGTACCGTTTCACTTTGATGAAACGCTCCGCTCAACCTATACGGGCAGCTTCTGGGCGCTGTTAAATCCTTTCGCACTGCTTTGCGGCGTCGTTTCCATCGCCATGATCGTTTTTCACGGCGCCAACTACCTGCTGCTTCGAACCACGGGACCGCTGCAGGCTAGAGCCCAAAGAGTCGGAATTATCGCCGGTACCCTGACAGCCGTGCTTTTTGCTTTAGGCGGCCTTTGGGTTTATTTCGGTATCGAAGGCTACATTGCCGCAGATATCAACCCCGCAGGCGTCGCCAATCCGCTCCTGAAAACGGTGCACATCAGTGAAGGAGCTTGGTTCCATAACTTCTTTAGTTATCCTGTGCTCTTTGCCGTTCCTGTCTTGGCAATCGCGGCAGCAGGACTGGGAGTGTTTTTTGAATACACCTGGCGTCCGTTGTCGGCCGTGCTTGCCAGCGCTGTCAGCATCCTTTGCATTGTCCTGACCCCGCTTATCGCGATGTTCCCGTTTGTGCTGCCTTCTTCCAGCCACCCGGTTTCATCGCTCACGATGTGGGACTGCACAAGCTCTCAATTGACGCTTCAGGTGATGTTTATTGTCACCCTGATTTTCCTGCCTATTGTGCTTATCTATACAGGATGGGCCTATAAGGTCATGAGCGGAAAATTGACGGCTCAGTACATTAAGGAAAACGACAAATCGCTTTACTGATAGGGACAGAATATGTTTTACATTTATTGGTTCGTCGGCTTATTGCTTGCCATCATCTTCGCTGTTTTAATGGCTGTCACCTATGAGCTGAAAGCAGAAAACGGCGACAAACAATGACCGTTTCGTTTTTAACCAGAATCGTCTCCATTGTGGCGGCTTTTGCCGTCACAGTGGCGATTGTCTGTTTTCCCCGATGGATTGCGGTTGATATGAATACCGTGCCTCACGGCTGGCTTGTTTGTCTTTTATTGGGAATGAGCGCGGCTTATGTGCACGGTTTTGGATTCGTGCCTGAAAATCGCTACCTTAAATTTTTCTTCTCGCCCATTGTTGCTTGGCCTCTGATGCTCCTGGGTGCGGCCATGATTATCAGCAATTAATCTCTTCTGAGCAGCCAATGCAGCTGAACCTGCGCCGTGTGCACGCTGTCAGATAACCAAATCACGCCGTCTTGCACTGTCACTGTCAAATGCATGGTCCTAGACATGAGCGGCAGCATTTGAGCAATTTCCCCATCTTTAACCATTGCCACGGATAATTTATCGACTTTGCGCATATCTGATCCATGCTGCTTCCACCAAGGATCAATACGGTCTTCGCCATAGGCAATCACAATTTCTTCATTGCTGCGCCCGGCGGCTTTTCTCACCTGCTTGACATCGGGCACGCCCACATCAATCCAGCGGGCAATGGATCCGGTGTCATCAATTTCCCAAAGGGCGGGTTCACCTTCGGTTGAAAGTCCCCTGCCGAATTCCAGGCGCATGTCAGTTTCCCCAACATAGAGGCAAAAAGCCAGCAGCCGGATCGCTAAACGTTCTTCTGTTTCCGAAGGGTGGCGCGCAAGCGTGCAAAGATGCGTCCCGTAGTAACCACGGTCCACATCTGAAATATCAATTGTTGCTTTGTATATCGTCGCACCGAGCGCCATACATCCCTCACTAAAAAACGCGACTTATGTTATTACCACTGAAACAGAAAAGCCAGCCCCTCTGACTCAGAGAAGCTGGCCTTCTAAGTGATTCTCTCTAACTTAGATTAGAAGCGGTATTGCATTTGAACGCCGAGCAAGTAGGCATCCAAAGAGTCGTACTTACCGACCTTCTTACCATTGACGTCGTTATAGAGATCTTTGTCGCCGACGCCCATCAGGTACGTTGCGCCCACGTCAAATTGCAAATCCTGCGTGGGATACCAAGAGGCACCCAAGGAGAACCAAACGCGATCGGTATCAGGAATCACAGCCATGCGGGTCGATTGATCGTCAACCGGGCTCGTTTCGTAGGCCAAACCACCGCGAACGGTGAAGGCGCTGTTGATACGATAGTCAGCACCGATAGAGAACAACCAGGTGTCCTGCCACTTGTTTTCGATGGTAACTTCTTTGACTTGTCCCACCAAAGCTTGTCCGCCCGGACCAAATTGACCCGCCATCATACCCAAACCGGAAGGCACACTATTTTCAAGCGTCAGGTCATCAAAGTTAGACCAGTTCGCCCAACGAATCAAACCGGACAAGCGCAATTGATCCGTGGCTTCCCACGTACCCGTCAGCATAAGCGTATCCGGCGTCTTGATGGTGGCAGACGTACCTAACATTTGGCCTTCGAGCAGAGGAGCAAGAGCACCTGCGCCGGGCAACATCTGATTAAGGGTATCAGCATTTACGGAAGACAACGTCACGTCACCATCTGCTTCATGCTTGATGGCAGAGCGGTATGCCAAACCAAAGCGGAGCTTATCGGTCGGGCTGATCATGACACCAAAGTTATAACCCCAGTCCCAGCTATCAGCTTCAACCTTACCGTGAGCCATATCCTTACCAGGGGCTCCCGGGACATCCATACGCATACCGAGTTCAGCCTTAGCGTATTGGACAGAAACACCGGCGCCGACGCTGATGAAATCGCTCACCTTGTAAGCAATGCTCGGGTTCATGTCAAAGGTGTAAATCTTGGCAGACGTACCGCGGTTGGCGTGTTCCCAATTGCGGTCATATTCCGTACCCATACCGAAGGGCACCGTCATGGCAAAACCCAACCACACCTTGTCGTTGACTTGGTGGGTCACGTAGCCGGCGGGAATCATTTGGCCTTTCAAACGACCGTTTTCAGATTCACCGTTATTGCCTTTGAAATCAGCATTCAAACCGATCCAAACACCGCCGGCTTGAAAACGCGTGCCGTCGAGCAACGTCATACCGGCCGGGTTGTAGTGCACAGCAGACAAATCGTCACCGACGATACCGGCGCCAGCGTAGGCACGGCCGGCACCCAAAGAGGATTGTTCCGTTAATTGGAAACCGGCAGCAAAAGCCGTCGAAACAGCAACGCTCACACCGGTTAACACTAACGCAGCAGCGCTCTTTTTCATGAAAGACATTTCTTATTCTCCAGAATGGGAAAATTGCAAAATAAAAAGCGCAAAGGTTCAGGAACAAGCAAGAAAACCTTTACGCTTCCAAAACGGCTAAATTTTGCTGATTTTTTTGGTTACATTTTCGCTATTTTTATTAGTAAAAACCCTTACTCTACCCTAAACAGTCTAATCTGTCGGGGAAGAATTTTGTTCAATTCGAAAAAATCGGTCGATATTGACGCAGACGCAGCCAACCGACAGCAATTCGATAAGCGACCCAAATTCCTAAAACAATAAAACCGCCAAACCAAATAAAGGGACCAATCACCAAAGGCGTTAAAACGACGCCCACGATTGCCACCAAAATTGTCCAGATCATACCGTACCAAAAAGTGCGGATTTGCCAGGAAAAGTGCGATTGCAGAAAAGTCCCTCTGGCATCGGGCGCCATGATGTAGTTCAGAATAACAGCGGCAATGGAGGGCCAGCCGAACAAAAATGCCGAAATAATACTCGCCCCTGTCATCAATCCGACAACGATACTGAGTCCGTGCAAAATATAAACAAGCTGAGTAATAAAAAGCAGGCTCTTTTTAGGGCCTTGCTCATCATAAGTTGTCAACTCTGACATCCTTTCTTTCCTTCTATAATTTTTCTGTTTTTAAAATTAGCATACTTGTCAGCCTTCTTGGCGGATTTTTAAATTCTCTAAAATTTTTAAAAAATTAAAACATTCTGATAGGCTGTGCTAGACAAATGAACAAGCAAGGAGAAAACCGTGAGACTGCTATTGGTTGAAGATGACCCCATGATCGGCGAAAGCGTGGTCGACGGCCTGACAGACGAAGGCTATGCGGTTGACTGGGTCCAAGACGGCCACTCGGCCTTGCTGGCGCTGCGCACAACGGAATTTTCTTTAGTTATTCTGGATTTAGGCTTACCGGGTAAGGATGGCATCAAAGTTTTAGAAGAGATGCGCTCGGAGCGCAACCTGACACCGGTGCTGGTCACCACGGCCCGCGACACAGTGGAAGACCGAATTAAAGGGCTTGACGCTGGCGCCGACGACTATCTGATCAAACCTTTTGACTTGGATGAGCTCTTTGCCCGCGTTCGAGCGCTTTTGCGCCGTTCTGCCGGCCGAGCAGAACCCATGATTGAGCGCGGCCGTCTGCAAATTAAACCGGCCACTCACGAAGTCATCTTTGACGGTCAGTCTGTTTTACTCTCGAGCAAGGAATTCGCTTTGCTTTTGGCTCTGGCCGAGCGCCCCGGTCTTGTTCTTTCCCGCTCACAATTGGAAGAAAAACTCTATAACTGGGACTCCTCCATCGGCAGCAACGCCATTGAGGTTCACATCCACCATTTGCGCAAAAAGTTAAGCGAAGACGCCATTAAGACCGTGCGCGGTGTCGGTTATATTTTGGAAGCTTGATTTCAATGTATTCCATTCGTGACAGGCTTTTATGGACGTTTTGCATCGCGCTTTTATTGGCGGGCGTAGCGGCCACCTACATGACTTTCATCTCCGCCAGAGGTGAAGTGGATCGCTTCTTAGACACAGAACTTGAACAAATCGCCGTTTCTTTGAGCGCGCATACTGACGGCGCCTTATCAAACATGAAGGCAACGAGCTCTGACGAGCAGCATATCGTCATTCAGCTGCGAGACAGCGCCACAGGGCAAACCTACCTTTCTGCCAATATCCCTTCTGCTTTTCCCGATACGGATGTTGAAGGCTTTGCCAATGTCCGGCACGAAGGACAAACATGGCGAATTTTTTCTTTAAAAAAGAACGAGACGCTGTCCATTATTGCCGCGCAGCCTGTTGATGTTCGCGTGAAACTTGCTTTCACCTCTGCATTGCACATCCTTCAGCCATTGGTGCTTTTATTGCCATTTTTAGTGGTTGCCGTTTGGCTTTTGGTCGGTCAGGGCTTGGCAAGCCTCAATCGAACGGCAAAAATAGTTTCCACCCGCTCCTCTACCTCTTTGGAACCCTTGCCGGTAAAAGGTCTCCCGGTCGAAGTCAAACAATTGGTGGTTGCTTTAAATGATCTTTTAGCCAAGCTGGAGCAAAGCTTGGAATCTCAAAAGCGTTTCGCATCGGATGCCGCGCATGAGCTTCGCACGCCGCTTACCGCACTCAAATTGCAGGTTCAGCTTGCCGAGCGCGCAAAAACAGAAGAGAGCCGCCAAAAAGCGTTTAACCGCTTGCACGCGGGCATTGACCGAGCCACCGGATTAGTTCAGCAACTGTTGGTCATTGCGCGACTGGATCCCGATGCTCATAAAAAACCCTTTGTTGTTGTCAATTTGGCCGATGTAATCGGAAGTGTTGTCGATGAACTTTCCGTTCTTGCCCAACAAAAAAATATTGCTTTGGAAACAAACACCGTTGATTTGCGCGTAGAAGGCATGGAAGATGCGTTAAAACTACTTATCACCAATCTGACCGATAACGCAATCCGCTACACGCAACCCGAGGGTCGCATTTTGCTTTCCATCCGACAGCAGGATCATTTAGCCATCATTGAGGTCAGTGACAACGGGCCCGGCATCGCTCCCGAAGAGCGCAAGAGAGTCTTTGATCGCTTCTATAGAGCACTTGGGACCAAGGCGCAGGGACATGGTTTGGGACTCGCCATTGTTAAACGAATTGTGGAAATTCACCACGGAGAAATCCAAATTGAAGACGGTTTAGACGGTAAAGGCACAACGATGCGAATCCAATTGCCCGCCTTAATAGCGTAAGAGCCAGTCTTTGTTACAAATTCGTGTTGATCGAAACAACCCGACAAACACAGAAGGCTTGTTTTTTATTATCGTTTCATCTGTATTCGGCATCTGTTTTAGTGCCACCAGTTATTTATATCGGAGATTTTTGTCATGGTTAAGAAGAATGCGTTGAAAGTTTCTGCTCTTGCGGTCGCGATGACCGCAGCGCTTGCCCTTAGTCCGCTTGCTCAAGCTGAGGTGCCGTTTTTCTCATCCGATGAGTCAAGCACTCAAGCCGCATTGCCCGATTTCACAAAACTTGTTGAAGAAAACGGCAGGGGCGTCGTCAATATTTCAACCATTCGCAATGCACGCACGCAAACTGTTCAATCCCCATTCCCGGGACTGGACGACCGCACGGCTGAACTCTTCCGCCGTTTCGGCTTTCCCATTATTCCCTTCGGCCCTCAAGAGCAACGCCTGCCTGAACAACGCGGCACGGGTTCCGGCTTTATTATCTCTTCGGACGGCGTCATTCTAACGAATGCACACGTGGTTGAGGGCGCCGATGAGATTCGTATCCGCTTGACAGACAATCGTGAATTCTCCGGCAAGGTTTTGGGGTTAGATAAGAAGACTGATATTGCTGTCGTAAAAATTGAGGCTAAAAATCTGCCGGTTTTGAAAATCGGTTCCTCTGAAAAATTGAAGGTTGGCGAATGGGTTGCCGCTATCGGTTCTCCCTTCGGCCTCGACAATACAGTGACCGCCGGCATCGTTTCGGCTAAAAGCCGCGCTTTGCCCTCCGAAGAATACGTCCCCTTCATTCAAACCGACGTTGCTGTTAACCCCGGCAACTCGGGCGGCCCGCTCTTTAACATGAAGGGCGAAGTGGTCGGCATCAACTCTCAGATTTTCTCCACCTCCGGCGGCTTCATGGGGTTGTCGTTCTCCATCCCCATTGACTTGGCCATTCAAATCAAAGATCAATTGATTGAAAACGGCAGAGTCATTCGCGGCCGCATCGGTGTGGGTATCCAAGCTGTTACGCAAGACCTAGCCGAAGCTTTTGGCTTGAAGACCCCCAGAGGCGCCGTTATCACCCAACTGGAAAAGGGACAACCGGGTGAAAAGGCCGGTTTGAAGGTTGGTGACATTGTCGTCGCATTAAATGGTCAGACCATCAATAGCGCCAACGATCTCCCTGTGAAGATTTCCGCAATGAAGCCGGGCACGCAAGCCAAACTCACGATTTTGCGCGATGGGAAGGAAAAAGAAGTTACCGTGACGGTTGCTGAAAATCCTGAAGACAGCGTCAGCCCGACGGAAGCCAAACAGACGCAAGGCAAGCTTGGTGTTTCTGTGCGCGCCTTAAGTGAAGAAGAATTAAAGGAAATGGATCTGACCAATGGTTTGCTCGTCACAGAAGTCAGAGCCGCTGCGGCTCGCGCCGGCTTAATGCCCCGTGACATTATTTTGAGCGCCAACGGCAAGAGCGTGAAGACTGTCGGAGATCTGCGCCGTGCAGTCTCCGGTGCTGAGAAAGTGGCCTTATTGGTGCAGCGTCAGCAATCCCGCATCTTCATCGCCGTTGATCTGAAATAATATTCAATGCCCTTAACCCAAAACAGCCGGCTTATGCCGGCTGTTTTGTTAAGGTTTTAAGTTTTGCGCTTATTTCGACTCAAGCTCTCTGAGTTTTTGTTTGAGTTTCTCACGCGGCATATAAATGCGCTCGGCAAGGATCTCACAGACAGCGTCGAAATCCAAATCCGGATTTCTTAAAAATCTCAATCCAAGCCCCTCAAAGGTCGCCATTCCCATGTCAATCAAGGCCCAATCCTTAGGACTGTTCCCTTCGCGATTGGTCAGTTCTTTGAGATGCGTACGAGCTTTGACATCTGCTTCTCTGAGCACTTTTTCAAGTTCAGGATCGTGACTTGCTTCGGCCACTAATTCAAGCGAAAGCGCCACTCGTTCTTTCTTCAGAAAACCGGACAATACCCGTCTGACTTGTTCGAGGGTCTTCTCGTAGCTTTCCTGACTTTCCTGAAGCGCACAGGAATTCTTGTAGAAGTCTTCCATCCCTCGAGAAATCACTTCCTCGATAATGGCCGTTTTGCTCGGAAAATAATTGTAGATATGACCCGCGCTCATTCCGAATTCACGAGCGATATCTGCCATTCCCGTTGCGTGGAAACCTCGGGAGATAAAGCATTTGTGCGCCGCCCGGATAATTTCCTCACGGCGCTGCTGAGCAAGATTTTTTGTCATGGTTAAGCCTCGTTTTCGACTTTTACGGACGAGGCTTTTTCCCCTTCGGACTTTTTATCCAAGTCCACGGCTCCGCCGCCAAAGGTCTTGTAGAGCGTCACCAAACTCATCGCGCGGGCCTGCTGAGCCACGGCCAATTGCGTTTGAGCACTCACATATTGACGCTGCGAATCCAAAACCGTCAGGAAGCTTTCCGAACCATGACGGTAACGCGCCTGCGCTAACTCATAGGCTGTCTTTGTCGCATCGGCATACTCTTGCGTTGCCTTTAATTCACGCTCAATCGTTCCTTCGGTTGCCAAAGCATCCGCGACTTCACGGAAAGCCGTTTGAATCGCCTTTTCGTAGTCAGCCACTGCGATGTCTCTTTCCGTTTCAGAGACACGAAGCGTTGCCCAATTGGCTCCACCTGTGAAAATCGGCAACGAAATTGACGGCGTAAAGCTCCACAAACGAGTACCGGCATCAAAGAGATCGTCAAGCTCTGTGGATCCCGTTCCACCCGAAGCAATCAAAGAAATTCTCGGGAAGAAATTCGCACGCGCCGCACCGATATCAGCGTTTGCCGCCATTAAGGTGTACTCCGCTTGAGCGATATCAGGACGGTTCAAGAGCACTTCAGAGGGTACGCCTTTGGGCAATACGCCTGCCAACGTCACTACTTCGACCTTACTGGGAAGCAAATCTTCCGGCACGCTCGTGCCCACCAAAAGCGTCAACGCGTTCATGTCTTGAGCAACTGCGCGTTGCGAAGAAGCATAAGAGGCTTGAGCGCTTGCGTACATTTGCTTGGCTTGATTGAGTTCAAGCAAGTTGATGGCGCCTGCCTTGTAGCTTGCTTCAGAAAGCTTATAAGACTTCTCTTGACTGTCGAGCGTTTCTTTTGCAAAAGCCAAAAGCGAACGATCCGCCCCCAATTGCAGCCACATATTGGCCGTTTCGGCGATAAGTGTCACACGAGCGCTCTTTCTAGCCTCTTCGGTCGCAAAGTATTGGTTCAAAGCTTCATCGCTCAAACTGCGAATGCGGCCGAAAAGATCCAACTCATAAGAAGCCATGGCCAAATTGGCGGAGTAGACATGGCTCACAGTGTCTTGACCGGTCGCGCTCAAAGTTCTCGGCGTACCCGAATGTTCTCCGGAACCGACACCCGAGATGCTCGGCAAAAATTCCGAACGCTGGATGTTGTACGCATAGCGCATCTTTTGAACATTGAGCATGGCGACGCGGTAGTCACGATTGTTCTCGAGCGTCAACTCAATGACTTTGCGCAAACGCTCGTCTGTGAAAAATTCGTGCCAATCGGGCAAAGCCTGCTGATTGAGTTTCGCTTCAGCATAGGCTTCCCCTGCGGGCCAAGCGTCAACGATCGGCGCTTGCGGACGCTCATAACTGGGAGCCATAGACATGCAGCCGGTCAGGGCTAAAGCGGCCACCAAAGGCAACAATTTAAATGTTTTACGCATGTTTATTCTCCCTTTTTATCGGCTTGCTGTTTTTCCTGCGATTCTGCAGGAGCGCCGTTTTCTTTTTTCTCAGACTCGTCGTCACGATCATAGAACGTTAACTCACCGCTCTTCAGAGCTTTAGCTTCGAAAGCGGTTTCAGCGGCCGCTGCCCTCAAATCAACGTTACGTTCATTGGCGCTACCAGAGACACGCATAATCATAACGTAGAAAAGCGGCACAAAGAGCACACACAAAAGCGTACCGGTAATCATGCCGCCCAGCACGCCCCAACCAATGGCGTTCTGAGCACCGGAACCTGCTCCGTGAGACATCGCCAACGGCAACACGCCAAGGCCGAAAGCCAAGGAGGTCATCACGATCGGACGCAGACGCAGACGGACCGCGTCGATAGCCGCATGAACAATATCTTCACCGGTATCATGAAGATCTTTAGCAAATTCCACAATCAAAATCGCGTTTTTACTCACCAAACCGATCGTTGTAATCAAACCGACCTGAAAGTAAATGTCGTTATTAAGACCCCGCAAGCCCGTGAGTGCCAACGCACCGATCACACCCATCGGAATCACCAAAATCACAGCGATCGGGATGGACCAGCTTTCATACAAAGCCGCCAAGCACAAGAACACCACCAAAATGGACAGTGCGTACAAAGGCGCGGCTTGGCCGCCGGCTTCCCGTTCCTGATACGAAACACCCGTGTAAGCCACGCTGTAACCGGCAGGAAGTTTTTCGGCGATTTCAGCTACAGCAGCCAAAGCATCACCTGAGCTAAAGCCCGTGCGCGGATTACCTTGAATGTTCACAGCAGACAAACCGTTAAAACGTTCCAAGCGCGGTGAACCATTTTTCCAAGAAGTCGATGAGAAGGCAGCAAATGGCACCATCTCGCCGGCGCTGTTTTTCACATACCACTTACCCAGATCTTCCGGTTTTTGTCTGAATTGGCTGTCACCTTGGACATAAACCTTCTTCACACGACCTCGATCAAGGAAGTCATTGACATACGTACTACCCCAAGCCGTCGCCAGCGTTGAATTGACAGAGTTGATGGACACGCCTAATGCACGAGCCTTTTCAACGTCAATATCCAAGTGCAGCTGAGGCGTATCTTCCATGCCGTTCGGACGCACAGCGGTCAAATGCGGATGAGCATTGCCCAAACCAATAAATTGGTTGCGAACCGCCATCAGTTCATCGTGAGTCTGGCCGGCGCTCGCTTGCAGATAAATATCAAAACCGTCAGCGATACCTAATTCAGGCACGGCAGGCGGCGGGAACGCATAGGCATTGGCGTCTTTGTACTGAGAGAATTCCGCCATGGCGCGTGCCGTGATGGAATTAACATCCTGACCGTCACCTTCGCGTTCGCCCCAGTCCTTTAAGCGTACGAACATCAAACCGGTATTTTGCCCGGTACCGCCAAATGAGAAGCCCGAAACCGTAAACACTGATTCAACATTTTCAGCTTCTTTTTCTTGGAAATATTGGCTCATACGACCCAATACTTCCTGCGTTCTTTGTTGAGAAGTTCCCGCAGGTGTAATCACCTGCGCAAGCAAAATACCTTGGTCTTCACCCGGCATAAAGCTCGAAGGCAACTTCGCAAAACCAAACACCACGCCGCCTAAAATAAGGGCGTAAACCAAAAGCGTACGCACCGTATGCGGAATTGCCAGACCGACTTGGGTGCGGATCATCAAGGAGAATTTTTCAAAACCGCGGTTAAAACGGCCGAAAAAGCCCTGCTTGTTTTCGTGATGATCCTTATCGATCGGCTTTAAAAGCGAGGCGCAAAGCACCGGCGTCAAAATCAAAGCCACCAACACAGAAAGCACCATGGCCGAGACAATCGTCACAGAGAACTGACGATAAATGATGCCGGTCGAGCCACCGAAGAAAGCCATAGGAACAAACACGGCGGCAAGCACCATGGCGATACCCACCAAAGCGCCTTGAATCTGCCCCATGGATTTTTCTGTTGCCTCTCGTGGCGACAACCCTTCTGTTCGCATCACACGTTCAACGTTTTCCACCACCACAATGGCGTCGTCAACGAGCAACCCAATGGCTAGCACCATAGCAAACATGGTTAGCACGTTAATGGAGTAGCCCATCGCCGCGAGCACACCGAATGTACCCAAAAGCACAACCGGCACAGCAATAGTCGGAATCAACGTCGCACGCCAATTCTGCAAGAACAGGAACATCACGCAGACCACGAGCACAATAGCTTCGAAAAGCGTGCGGACCACTTCCTGAATAGAAATACGAACGAACGGCGTCGTATCAAACGGCACCACCCATTCCATCCCATCGGGGAAGTTCACCTGCATCTCATTTAAGCGTGCTTTCACACGATCGCTCGTTGCCATAGCGTTAGCACCGGAAGCCAAGCTGATAGCCATACCGGTGGATTCTTTGCCGTTATAAAGAGCGATAACGTTGTAGCTTTCCTGCCCCATTTCAATGCGGGCGACATCCTTCATCAAAACACGTGAACCGTCCATGGACGTTTTCACCATGATGTTTTCGAAGTCAGCAACCGTCTCCAAAAGCGACATGGAGTTAATGGTGGCATTCAATTCGTAGCGCGATTCAGAAGGCAAGTTACCGATTGCGCCGGAAGAAACCTGTACGTTTTGCTCTTGAATAGCCGCAACAATTTCATCCGTTGACAGGGAATACTTGTGAAGTTTTTCGGGGTCCAACCAAATTCTCATGGAGTAGGAGCTACCGAAAACTTCCACTTCACCAACACCGGTAATACGGGAAAGCGGTTCCTGAACATTGTTGACCAAGTAGTCAGAAAGGTCAGCGCTGCTCATTTTGCCGTTTTTATCGACAAAGCCCACCACCATCAAGAAGTTAGCGGCAGACTTATCCACATTCACGCCTAACTGCTGCACCACTTGCGGCAGACTGTTTTCCACAGTCTTTAAGCGGTTTTGAACCTGAACCTGAGCGATATCAGGATCGGTGCCCGCTTCAAAGGTAATATCGATAGAAACACGGCCGGCATCGGAATTGGAGGCCATGTACAAATAGCCGTCCAAACCGGTCATCGCTTGTTCGACCTGTTGGGTAATCGTGTTTTCAATCGTTTCGGCCGAAGCGCCCGGGTAAGTAGCCGTAATGGTTACCTGGGGAGGCGCGATCTGCGGATACTGAGAAACCGGCAGTCTTGTAATTGACAGGATACCGGCCAACATGATCACAATAGCGATCACCCAGGCGAAAATCGGTCGTCCTAGAAAAAATCGAGACATAAATTAATCCTTTGCCTTGTCTAATTACTTTGCTGGTGTCTCTGAGGCGGCAGCGGCCGGTTGAGCAATTTTGACCTGTGAGCCAATTCGCACCTTACCGATGCCTTCAATTACAACCTTTTCACCCGCCTGCAAGCCCGATTCAATCAACCAATTAGTACCAACTACGCGGTTGGCAACCACATTGCGTTGTTCAATAGTGTTGTCGGGTTTAACCACATAAACATAGGCTTGTCCCTTCGGATCGCGCATCACACAGCGCTGAGAAATGACAACCGAGTCCGGACGCGCGCCTTCTTCAAGGCGAGCGCGGACAAACATGCCAGGCAAGAGATCGCCATTGGGATTGGGTACGACCGCACGTAAATTAATCATTCCCGTGCCTTCGTCCACTTCTTCACCCGTAAAAGTTAATTTGCCTTTTTGCGGATAAACAGAACCATCTTCCATTAAAACGGTAACCTCAACTGCACCGTCCTTAGCCTTAATCTTGCCGGAGGCGATTTCATGCTTTAAGCGCAGCATATCGGAGCTCGTTTGACGAACGTCGACATAAATCGGATCCAACTGCTGCACCGTCGTCATAAACGTTTGATAGGCATTGGCCAAAGCTCCCGGCGTAACTTCTGAGCGGCCCACTCGGCCGGAGATTGGACTTTCGACTTTCGTGTAGTCCAAATTGGTTTTGGCCGTCTTCATAGCCGCTCGAGCGGTTTTCATCTGAGCCTGAGCAGCGTCGTTATCTTGTTTACTGACTGCGTTGACCTTTACCAACTGGGCAGAACGTCTGGCATTGGCCAAAGCCAATTCATAATTGGCCACCGCTTGTTCATAAGCGGCTTCGTAGAGCGCGGGATCAATTTGGTAGAGTTGTTCACCCGCTTTTACCATTTGGCCTTCTGTGAAGGTTCTTTTTTGAATAATGCCGCTGATCTGAGGACGAACTTCGGCCACTTGATAAGCGCTCGTGCGTCCAGCAAGCTCCGTTGTCATCACAGGGGTCGACAGCTCGACCGTCACCACGCCAACTTCTTGGGGGCCCCTCTGAGCACTCGGCGCTTCACCCTTACAGCCCGCCAATGACAAAGCCGCAACAACTGATAAGGCCACCACTGCGTACTTGGGCGCAAACTTTGAAAACATGTTTACCTTTCTCCAAACATCGATGCCGACATTGATCCGGCAAAAATAACTAAATATGACTGAACGTTCATTCAGTCAAAAAGTGAAAGCTCGTTCATTATGGCAGAAAAGACTCAAAAATGGTTTTTATTGATTGATCTTTAAGACAAATAATATTTCAAAATGTAACTCTCATAAGGGTTACTACCTAGTGAAGTTTTCAATTAAAACCGAGAAAATGACGACGCTTTTTACTTTTGTCGTTTGAACATCTGTCATGTCTTTCGAGATATTTCACTTTCAATACTTTTTAGGCGGGTTGGTCAGTCTTTTAGTGATCACTAACCCTCCTTCTAAAATTCCCCTGTTCATCAGCCTGACACAGGGAATGGATGAAAGTCAGAGAAAGTCGCAAGCTCTCTGGGCGGCCATCTATGCCGGCATTATTATGTTTGTCAGTTTGCTTGCCGGGAATTTGCTGCTTGCCTTTTTCGGTATCTCTTACGGGGCTCTTCGTATCGCCGGCGGCTTTGTCGTCGCTGTGATCGGCTATCAGATGCTCTTTGGTCAACAAACCCCCACCCCTAATAAGGCACCATTAGTTCGAAGAGATCGTGAAGATTACTCATTTTTCCCGATTGCCATGCCGATGATTTCAGGTCCCGGCACGATGGCGGTCATTATTGGTTTTTCGACAGAAATTGCTGAATATCCGCACTGGGAAGATCAAGCGGGAACCTTTTTCATGATGACGCTTGCCATTATTTTCTGCTGCCTGGTGTGCTGGGCTGTCATGCGTTCAGCGGACTTTTGCGCTCGTAAGCTCGGTCCTTCCGGCACCATTGTTTTAAGTAAACTGATGGGGTTCCTGTTGGTTTGCATCGGCGTGCAATTTATTGGTTCCGGTATTCGTGCCTTTGCCGTCGGCATGTAATCATCGCACCCCTAGATACCAAAAAGACTTCAGAAATTCTGAAGTCTTTTTGTTTATTGAGAACCGAGAAATTACTCGACCGTCACGCTCTTGGCCAAATTCCTAGGCTTATCCACATCATTGCCGCGGATGAAAGCCGTGTGATAGGCAAGCAGCTGTAAGGGCACTACGTGCAAAATCGGCGACAGCGGCCCGTAGTTTTCCGGCATACGAATCACATGGATATGTTCGCTTGATTCAAGCCCCGTGTCCGCATCGGCAAACACATACAGCTCGCCCTTTCTCGCTTCCACTTCCTTCATATTGCTCTTGAGCTTTTCCAAAAGCTCATCGTTGGGCGCCACCGTCACCACCGGAATGGACTCATCGACCAACGCGAGCGGCCCGTGTTTGAGTTCGCCTGCCGGATAGGCTTCAGCGTGAATGTAGGAAATTTCCTTGAGTTTGAGAGCGCCTTCGAGCGCAATCGGATAGTGAATGCCGCGGCCCAAGAAAAGCGCATGCTGCTTACTGGCAAAGCGTTCAGCCCAAGCCATCACCTGCGGCTCGAGCGCCAACACTGCACTCACCGCCTTCGGAACATGGCGCAAAAGCTGCATGTATTGCGTTTCCTGCTCTTCGCTCAAACGACCTTTCAACTTCGCCAAGCAAAGCGTAAGCAGGAACAGTGCCGTCAGCTGCGTCGTAAAGGCCTTTGTGGAGGCCACGCCGATTTCGACGCCCGCGCGGGTGATAAAGCGAAGCACGCTTTCCCGAACCATAGCGCTCGTTGCAACGTTGCAAATCGTCAGCGTCTTTGTCATACCGAGGCTTCGGGCGTGTTTGAGCGCCGCCAGCGTATCGGCCGTTTCTCCGGATTGAGAAATCGTCACCACCAGCGTCTTCGGATCCGGCACGCTCTTGCGGTAGCGATATTCGCTTGCAATTTCCACGTCACACGGGATGCCGGCAATGCCTTCCAACCAATACTTCGAAGTGAGCGCCGCATAGTAACTCGTACCGCAAGCCACCATCAGCACTCGGCTGACGTCCTTAAACACCTCTTCAGCATTCTCGCCAAACAAGGAGGGCGTTACTGTGCCGACTGCTTCAAGCGTATCGGCAATCGCCCGAGGCTGCTCGAAGATTTCCTTTTGCATGTAGTGGCGATACGGTCCCAATTCAACCGCGTTGCTGAATGCTTCAACTTTTCTCACCAGACGTTCAACAGGTTCAAATTTCGTACCCTGGTGAGAATAAATTTGATAGGACTTGGGCGAGAGATCCGCCACATCGCCGTCTTCCAGGTAAATGAAACGATCTGTTTCGCCTGCCAAAGCCATCGTGTCGGATGCGGCAAACATTTCACCGTCGCCCACGCCGAGCACCAAAGGCGAGCCCTGACGTGCAACAACCACACGATGCGGTTCATCTTTAGAGAAAACCGCAATAGCATAGGCGCCGCGCACTTGATTTAAAGCCGCTTCTACCGCTGCTAAGAGATCACCCTGATAGCAATCTCTGACTAAGTAGGCCAAAACTTCCGTGTCGGTTTGGCTTGCAAATTCCACGCCCTTGGCCTGAAGTTCTGCGCGGATTTCCTCGTAATTCTCAATAATGCCGTTGTGAATCAGCGCAATTTCATTGCCTGCAAAGTGAGGGTGAGCGTTGCAAACCAAGGGAGCGCCATGTGTGGCCCAACGGGTGTGAGCGATTCCCAAAAATCCCGTCAGGTGATCTTTTTCAATTTGTTCGGACAATTCCGAAACACGAGAAACACTTCTGACGCGTTTGAGACCCTGATCCCAAACTGCCACCCCGCAGCTGTCATAGCCCCGGTACTCCAAGCGCTTTAAGCCTTGAACAAGTAACGGAACCACGTTTCGATGTTCTGAGGTAGCCGCAACAATACCGCACATAACTAATATCCTTCCAATAATGATTTACTTCTTTTTAACCGGGCGTTTCCAGCCTTTAACCGTCATCTGACGAGCCCTGGCAATAGTAAGTTCTCCATCCGGAGCGTCTTTCGTCAAGGTCGTTCCCGCCCCCAAGGTCGCCCCGCGTCCTACCGTAACGGGAGCCACCAATTGAGTGTCCGAACCGATAAAGGCATCGTCCATGATGGTCGTTCTAAATTTATTAACACCATCGTAGTTGCAGGTAATCGTGCCGGCTCCGATATTCACTCGAGCTCCCATATCCGTATCACCGATATAGGAGAGGTGATTAACTTTACTGCCTTCGCCAATGACAGACTTTTTAATTTCTACGAAATTACCAATATGCGTTTGGTTGGCCAATGTCGCTCCGGGACGCAGACGGCTAAAGGGCCCGAGACGAGCTTGCTCGCCTACTGCTGCACCTTCAAAATGGCAGAATGGCAAAACTTCTGTCTCAGAGCCGATCTCTACGTCTTTGAGCACACAGTATGCGCCAACACGCACCCCGTCACCCAACACAACTCGACCGCTGAATACGCAGCCAACGTCAATTGTCACATCCTTGCCGCAAATTAATTCTCCGCGCACATCAATTCTTGACGGATCAATCACCGTCACTCCGCCGGCCATTAATTGACGAGCCTTTTCTAATTGATAAGCACGTTCAAGCGTAGCCAACTGGATTTTGTTATTGACGCCTTCAACTTCCGTGGCTTCCGACGCCAAGGCAGTATTCACGGGAACTCCCTCGCCCACGGCTCGCGCAATCACATCCGTCAGATAGTACTCACCTTGGGCGTTTTGATTTCCCAGTTCTCCGAGCCATTTTTCAAGCCGCTCGGTAGGCAGCACCATGATGCCCGTATTGACTTCTCTGATCGCCTTTTGTTCCGCAGAGGCGTCTTTTTCTTCAACAATAGCCTCCACTGCGCCGTTTTTGCGAACAATTCTTCCATAACCGGTCGGGTTATCCAGAAGCACCGTCAACAAACCAACATTCCCGCCGGAGGCGACGATCAGTTTTTGCAGAGTTTCCGTACGAATCAGAGGTACGTCGCCTAAGAGCACAAGCGTTGATTTGCTGTTATCACAATAAGGCAATGCTTGCAAAAGAGCGTGTCCGGTACCAAGCTGCTCGGCTTGTGTAGCGAAAGTAATATCTGATTGATCATGAAAATAAGACTTCACCGCTTCAGCGCCGTGCCCCACCACCACAATCAGTCGATTGTCAGAACCCAAAAGACGGGCCTTTTCTATAACGTGTTCAAGCATTGGCTTGTCAGCCAGCGGCTGAAGGACTTTTGGTAAGCGCGAACGCATTCGTTTGCCCATTCCTGCGGCAAGAATGACAATATTCATAGCAGACGTACTCTAAATATAGTGAGATATGGGAGGTATTTTACCGCAAGTTCCGTAAAGCCCCGCCATTAATGGCAGGGATATAAGGAACGCCAATATCAATTGGCTATTTGGAGGCAAAAATACTTTCAATTTGCCGTAAAATCCTGTCTCATGTAGTTCCGCCAAGGTTTTCTCTTCAAGCTCAAACCCAACGGTCGGCAAGCCCGCCTGATGTCGCGCTTTGCCGGCTGCTGCCGCTTCGTCTACAACAAAGGATTAAGTTGGGCCAAAGAGCAATATGAGAACAAAACCGGCAAACACCCCTCCTATAAGAATTTGTCCGCTTTGCTGCCGGAGTGGAAAAAAGATCCCGAAATGCTGTGGCTCTCGGAATGCTATTCCCAGTGCCTGCAGCAATCGATGAAGGATCTATCCCGAGCGTATTCCAATTTCTTTTCAGGAAGAGCGGCTTTTCCTGTTTTCCATCGAAAGTATGGGACAAGTGACGGTTTTCGCTATCCGCAGGGATTCAAGATTGATGAAACCGGCAAGCAGATTTATCTGCCGGGGATCGGTTTTGTGAAGTACAGACGCAGCCGATACATTGAAGGCAAAGCGAAAAATATCACTGTGATTCGTAAGGCCGACGGCTGGTACGTCTCTATTCAAACGGAATACGAAAAAGAAGTTCCCGTACACAAAGGCGATGAAGTTGGGATGGATATGGGAGTAGTGTGGTTTTGCACGCTCTCGGACGGAACACAGATTGCACCCTGCAACGCGCTGAAAAAACATTTGAAGAAATTGGCGCAATTGCAAAGAGCACTATCCCGAAAAGAGAAATTCAGCAGTAATTGGAAAAAGGCTCAAAGGAAAGTTGCAAAACTGCATCAACGGATCGGCAACATACGTCAGGACTTTATTAATAAAGTCGCGTTGGATTTAAGCAAAAAACACGCGGTGATCTATCGTGAAGACTTGAAAATAAAGAACATGACAGCGAGTGCGGCCGGGACGATAGAAGAGCCGGGCCATAATGTGGCCCAAAAATCAGGCTTAAACCGAGCGATATTGGATCAAGCGTGGGGGAAGTTTTTCCAACGGTTAGAGTGGAAATGTATACAAAGAGGCGGCCAAGTGATAAAAGTGGCGCCGCAATACACCTCGCGGATCTGTCCGATATGCGGTTATGAGTCAAAAGAGAACCGAAAGAGCCAGGCGAATTTCAAGTGTATGGCTTGTGGCTATCGGGAAAATGCCGACGTAGTCGGTGCGAGAAATATTAAGGTGCGCGGGCAGCGCATGTCAGCCTGTGGGGAGCTCGGCGAGGTAGGCCGAGCTCAAGTGAATCGGCGGATGGAGACAGTCCATTGCGCGGGTCAGCAGCAGGAACCCATCGAAGTGATCAGTGGCGCGAGCCACTGACACAGTAGGGAATCCTCGGCGTTCACGGCGAGGAGGATGTCAATCGATTCACTATAGAGGCCTATCGTTTCTCAAAACTGGAAACAAAAAAGACCACCTCAGTTGAAGTGGTCTTAGTGAGCGAATGATCTTAATTAGAGGGATTGTAAATTCGTTTGTGTAAATTCCATTTAGAGATATTTGGTGATCCTGTCACCAAACTCAATACTAAAACGGTTTAAAGCCAGTCGCCAATTCCTAATCGGCATGGTCCATTTTTTGGAAGCGGCGTCAATGGCTAAATAAACCACCTTTAAAGCGGCCTCATCGTTTGGGAACATCTTATGACGAGTGGTCGCTTTTCTAATAACGCTATTGACCGACTCAATGGCATTGGTTGTATAGATCACCCGACGGATATCCTCTGGGTAGTTAAACATCGTGATGAGATGATCCCAATGTCGGCGCCATTGCTCGGCAATCACCGGATACTTATCCTTCCAATCCGCTTCAAACTGCTCCAGGGCTTCCAAGGCTTGTTGTTCGGTTACCGCTTGATAAATCGTACGTAACTGCGCTGCTACACGCTTGTAGTCTTTCCAACTGACAAAGCGCATGCTGTTGCGAACCATATGAACAACGCACAATTGAACTTGAGTGTTTGGATAGACAGCCTCAATGGCCTCAGGGAAGCCTTTCAAACCGTCAATGCAAGCAATCAAAATATCTTCAACACCCCGGTTCTTAAGTTCGGTTAAAACCGATAGCCAGAACTTGGCTCCCTCATTTTCTGCCAGCCAAAGACCCAATAGTTCTTTGTTGCCGGATAAATTGATCCCCAACGCGACAAAGATGGCTTTGTTGACCACACGTTGATTGTCACGGACTTTGACAACGATACAGTCCATGAAAACGACCGGATAGACCGCATCCAAGGGACGATTTTGCCACTGGATAACTTCATTGATGACTCGGCCGGTCACATTGCTAATGAGCGTGGCCGACACATCGACGTCGTAAAGTTCCTTAATGGTTTCACTAATTTCACGAGTACTCATCCCTTTGCTGTAAAGGGCGATGATTTGGTCATCGAGCACGCCCGTTCGCGTTTGGCCCTTGGGGACGATTTGCGGTTCGAAACTGCCATCTCGATCTCTTGGAACCGAAATGGCAATCGGTCCCTTCTCGGTCTTTAACGTCTTCTTGCTTGAGCCATTTCGGCTATTGGTGCCACTATGACGCTCATATCGGTCATAGCCAAGATGGGCATCCATTTCGCCTTGTAAGGCTTGCTCAATCAAATGCTTACGCATCTGTTGGATGAAAGGCTCAATTTCATCACTTTTTAACTGTTCGGTTGGAATACTGGCGATTAGGTTTTTAAGCTTGTCTTGGTTCATTGGTAAATCCATTTCCTTCACTCCTAAGAGATTAGCAAATATTGGATTTACACAAAGTTATTTACAGTCTCTAATTAGATTCCTGATGGATCCCTGCTAACAGCCAACCCCTGTTTCCATGAACGGGCTTTGACAAAATCCACGTTTCATCCACTCTTTCGGCTTCGCCGCTGACATTTAACGTTCCATCAAAATGCACGCCGGCAAGGTATTCATCACCGTCGCGAACAATCCCGCGGAAATCGGACTTCAAAGTCACAATTTCCGTTTGATAATCCTGAGCACCGCGCTCGCGAAGCTGATGCGTAACGGTTCGGAACACTTCATCATTAGTGAAGTCTGAGATCGAGGTAACGTTACCCGTATCCCAAGCCTTCTGCATCTTGACAAAATTTTCTTCAGCCACCTTCAGGAACTGCTGGACATCGAAGTCCGCCGGCAATTCAACTGCCTGAGCGCTCTTCATACGACCGCCGAGTTCATCTAAAACGCTTCCGGCCATCGCCTGAGCGCCGGCTCCCGTTTGTGTCGTTTGAGCCTGCGGCTGCGCGCTGTATTCATATTGAGTTTGCGCATCGTAACGGTCTTGAGCCTCTTGCGCGCGTTCTCTCGGCATACCTGCGGGCATACGTTTCACGAGGAACAATCCCAAAAGCATTCGGATGACGTAGAAGGCAACCAAAGCCATCAAAGCAATCATTAAAAATTGCGCAAAACCTTCACCAAAGCCCAGCGCATGAGCCAAAGCCGTAATGCCAAGAGCCGCCGCCATTCCCATCAGCATGCCGCGCATGGGGCTCGGTGCCGCAGCCGGCTGAGGACGCGTTTGCTGTTGAGGAGCGGCTTGTTGACGCTGTTGCTGCTGAGCAGGGTTGACGCGCTGTTGTTGATTAATGCCGGCAGAAGGAGCCGGCGTTGCTTTTTGCAGCGTCGGCGCAGAACGGCCAAAACTCATGCCGCCGCCAAAACGTCTTGCCGCATCCGCAGAGACCGACAAAGACATCATGGTTAAACCAATCGCTAAAATCGCAATCCACTTCTTCATTGAAAACTCCAAAATTCCTGAAACTTTGCCCTTCAGGTTTAGGGATATTTTTAATATCGCCAAACGCTATTTAATCGGTTTTCTGCCGATATGTAAAGCGCAGACACCAAATGTCAGATTATGCCAATGGACATCTTCCATCCCGGCCTTTCTCATCATGTCGGCCAAAACGGGCTGACTGGGATGCATGCGAATGGATTCCGGCAAATAACGGTAGCTTTCGCTGTCACCGGAAATCAGGCCTCCCAACCAGGGCATTAAATGGAATGAATAAAAATCATAAAACGGCGCCAGAAGTCGATTGATTTTCGAAAATTCCAACACCATCACTTTTCCGCCGGGCTGACACACTCGACACATTTCTTCCAAAGCCCGATCTTTGTGCGTCATGTTTCTCAGGCCAAAACTAACCATCACCACATGAAACGTATTATCAGCAAAGGGCAGTCTTTCACAGTCACATTGCACAACAGGCATATCAAAGCCGGCCTGCTGCATACGTTTGGCACCCAAACTCAACATGGATCGGTTGATATCCGTCGGCCAAACTTCCCCGTCACGGCCGACAAGCTCGGCAAATTTCAAAGACAGGTCTGCCGTGCCGGCAGCCAAATCTAAAATTTTCATGCCTCTGGCCACATCGGCTTTGCGGATGGCATAACGTTTCCACAAGCGATGCATGCCGAAAGAAAGCACATCGTTCATCAAATCATATTTGGGGGCTACGGAATCGAAAACCTCCCTGACTTGGCGGGCTTTATCCTCTTCGGCAACGCGCTTAAAGCCAAAATCTGTTTCGTGTTTGCTGTTGTTCTCTTCTGACATATCAGTGGTGGCAAGGTTTAACTGCCACTTGTGTAAAAGATTGATTGCGCGGATCGTGCGGATCCCGACTTGCACCTAAATCGTGCAATTTTTCAAGATACTGCTGCCACAATTGATCTTTGCGCTCGGCAAGCTCTCTTAAATAATCCCAATCGTAGTATCCGGAATCATGACCATCGGAGAAGACAATCTTAAGTGCGTACAACCCAATGGGTTCCAGAGCCGCAATACTCACGTCCCTTTTGCCAACCGGCAGCCTCGCCTCTTTGGGCGTATGTCCGCGCACCTCCGCCGAAGGGCTGTGCACTCGCAAAAATTCAGCCGTCAAGTGGAAACTTTTCCCATCTTCGTAACCAAGTTCCAACTCTTTGGATTGACTGTGATAGGTGATATTTACCGGGACAAACATGGCTAATTTTGCCAAATTAAAGGTGGCACCTCCGACAGGAATCGAACCTGTGACGCGACCTTCGGAGGGTCGCATGATATCCACTTCACCACGGAGGCAGGGAGTCGTAATTATAGAGTACTTTTCAGCAAACTAGAATTGGCTTAAACATCGGCCGGATCAACATCCATCGTCCAATGCACTGTCGTTTTCACAGAGCACAAAGACCGATACCATTGACGCAAAAATTTAGTCAAAAGAAGCTTTGAACCCGATTCCACCAAAAGTTGCCCACGCTCTTTATCGGCTACTTTCATCAACGCCATCGGAATGGGATCGTAGACCACAATTCCCTCAAAGTGTTCCTCTTCAATGATATTTTCTGCAAGCGCCTTGGCGTGCTCTAAAAAACCAAGCGCTTTATCAATTGTGGTCGCATCGGCCATCAATAATGCCTGGCTGACATAAGGCACACTCCATTCTGCCTTTCGGATTCCCAGCAGATAGTCCGCATAGCGAGGGTAATTCTGTTGAGCCAACGCGGCAAAAATTTCCCGATCACCGAAGCGGCTTTGGACAATCATCCTGGCCGGCAGACCAAAACGCCCGGCTCTTCCGGCAACCTGCATTAAATTAGCAAAGGCCCTCTCCTCACTTCTCGGATTAGCACTGACAAGCTGAGCATCAATGTTAAGAACAACCACCAGGGAGACACGCTGGAAATCATGACCTTTGGCAACCATTTGCGTGCCAACCAAAATATCCACTTCGCCCGCATGAACCGCTTCAAAAGCCTCTTTTGCGGCGTTTTTCCTTAGCGTGGAATCGCGATCAATTCTGAGCACCCGCGCTTGCGGCCACAGCTGTCCTAATGTTTCCTCAATGCGCTGAGTGCCCGCTCCCATGGGAATCAAATCCACATTGCCACAATCCGGACAACATCTATAGACGGGAGAAGACCAACCGCAGTGATGACAAACCAATCGGCCGTTGTATTTGTGATAAACCGCATAAGTGGAACAGTGCGGGCACTTGGATAACCAGCCGCAAGTCGGACAAGTGAGAACAGGTGCGTAGCCTCTGCGATTTAAGAAAATAATGACCTGTTGTTTTTTTTCTAGCGTCTCACTAATCGCATCGATAACTTCTGTGCAGAATCCCTTAACAGTCTTTTGCTCCCTGGGATTCACCACGGTTAAGGCGGGCAGGCAGGCCCCGGGCACCGCGCGTTTTGATAACGTTAACAAACGGTAATGACCGCTTCTGACCTTGCTCCATGTTTCCAAAGACGGTGTCGCCGACCCCAACACAACAGCAATGGACTTCAGCTGCGCCCACTTTACAGCAAGATCTCTTGCCGAATAGCGTATGCCTTCGCCCGACTTATAAGACAGGTCATGCTCTTCATCGACGACAACCAGAGCCAAATTCGGCAAACTGGCAAAAATTGCCATTCGAGTGCCAATCAGAATTTGGGCGCGTTTTTCATGACAGGCAAGCCAAGCTCTGGCTCTTTCCCCGTTGGCTAAGCCCGAGTGCATGGAAACGATAACCTTATCGGGAAAGTGAGCCCTGACTCTTGCTTCCAATTGCGGCGTAAGGTTAATTTCCGGTACTAAAAACAAAATTTGAGCTTGCGGTTTTTCTTGAAAAACATTTTCCATCATCCGCAAATACACTTCTGTTTTGCCGCTTCCGGTCACTCCGTGCAAAACAAAAGGCGCAAAACCGTGAGAATTTTTAACGGCTTCAACCGCTTGGCGTTGATCGTCGTTCAGAGACAGTTCCGTTTGCTGCTCAGTGACCTTTTTCTTCGCGAAGGGCTTTCTTAGACGCTCTAATGACTGTAAATATCTCGGACGAGGTTTGGAGCGGAAAAAACTTGGCAAGCCGGCAATTGCCACCTCTCCCCAACTGTGTTGATAGTAATCAGCTGAAAACTTTGTGAGCTTAAGCCAAGTAGTTCCCAAAGGCTCTGTTTCATTTAACAAGCGGATATAGGTTTTTTGCTTTTCAGCAGGTATATCTGTCTGATCGGACAGACCGACAATCAATCCCACTTCTTGCCTTTTGCCCAAGGGTACAACGCAACGATCCCCCACCTTGGGAGAGGTTCCGTCCGCAGCCTTATAGGTCAATGGAGGCAGCAAAGGTACATCCAGCGCTACCGATACAAAAATAGGATGAGTCATTAAAGTTATCCGCCAAATCGAGTGATCATTGTAAACGATGACAAAACTGCCATGACTCCAAAAAATCTCTCAAATTGATCCAATCAAATACTCAATCTTTTAAAAAAGCAGTAATTTCAACCGATTACCTCAACAATGTGAATTATTGTGGATAACTTTGTGGATAATTCACTTTTTGATCACTTTTTAAGCAAAGTCTCCCAATTGCCTCTTAATGCACTGATATCACGGGGTTTTTGTAAAATCCCTTTTAAATCAATGCATTATCTTTGTAACAGTGTTGTAACCTTTTAATTTTCAAAGGTTTTTACATGTCCACAAAAAGTGTGGATAAGTCTGGGGACAACTTTAGCGATGAAAGTCTCTGCTATAGCGATGGACTTCATCAACAAGGATTTCTACCGCTTCGGGCGGAGTGAATTGATTAATGCCATGCCCCAAATTAAACACATGGCCTCCATGGCCAACCACACCATAGTCGTCAATCACCCGACGAGCTTCTTCTCGGATCCTTTCTTCCGAGCCAAAAAGCACCATCGGATCCAAATTCCCCTGCAATGCCACACAGTCAGCCACGCGGCTTCTGGCGCGCGCAAGATTACTTGTCCAATCCAACCCAACGGCCTGCGCACCGCAATGAGCGATTAATTCGAGCCATTGATCCGCGCCTTTTGTAAAGACGATAACAGGCACAGGTTCCCCGTCGAATGTCTTGTGCAATCCGGAGATAATTTTTTCGATATAACGCAGAGAGAATTCCTTAAATGAGGGTTCTGAAAGTGTTCCGCCCCACGTGTCGAAAATCTGAACAGCCTGAGCGCCTGATTCAATCTGTGCGTTTAAATAAGCCGTAACGCTTTCAGCGTTCACATCCAACAAGCGATGCAAAAGCTCCGGCCGTGTATACATCATGGTTTTTAGATTGCGATAGTCCTTGCTGGAGCCGCCTTCAACCATGTAGCAAGCCAAAGTGAAAGGACTTCCTGAAAAACCAATGAGCGGAATTCGGTTATGCAGCGCCTTGCGAATCGTTCGCACCGCGTCGGTCACATAACGCAGCGATTGATCAATATCCGGTACATGAAGCACTTTCACATCTTCTTCAGAACGAACAGGTTTGGCAAATTTCGGCCCCTCGCCCGCCACAAAGGAAAGTCCCAACCCCATGGCGTCCGGAATCGTTAAGATGTCCGAAAAAAGAATGGCGGCATCGAGCTTGAAACGTTCCACGGGCTGCAGAGTGACTTCACAGGCCAAATCCGGCGACTGAGCCAACTTCATAAAACTGCCGGCTTTCGCACGAGTCGCGTTGTATTCGGACAGATACCGCCCGGCCTGACGCATCAGCCATATCGGTGTGTAATCACACTTCTGACGCAAAAGAGCTTTCAAAAAAGTATCATTATCCGGTCTCATAAATCACTCCAAACCGATTATGTTTCCTGCATGGTTAACAGAAAAAAATCAAAGTGTTGTCATTGACTTTCATGTTCAACCGGGGGCGAAGCGCACCCGCATTGTGGGAGAACACGGCGATCGTTTAAAGATCAGCATCGCTTGCCCGCCTGTTGACGGCAAAGCAAACAAAACACTACTTATATTTTTAGCCGATGCGCTCAATGTCAGCAAATCTTCCGTTGAATTGGTTAGCGGAGATACTTCCAGACAGAAAAGAGTCCTGATCCGCAACATCACGGCCGCTGAGTGCATGGCAAAACTAATGCAAGGGACAGACTATAAAGAAGAGGGCTTAAAGCAGAGTTAACGACCGCTTCAGCCAGCAAGCGACTGAAGCGGTTTGATCTTCGGTACTAAATCCAAACAGACGTACTAACGAACAACTAAAACCGGTCTGTCAATTTGAGCTAATGTCTTTTGTGTTTCACTGCCGATAAAGAGGCTTCCGATGCTGCCCATACCACGGCTGGCCATCACCACATAATCGACATCTTCATCCTTTGCCAACTTAATGATGCATTGCCAGGGCGCTTCACCGTGAATCGCCATGACTCGGCAAGGCAACTGAGCAGCCTTAGCCGCCTCGTAAATCACTCCCAAACGTTTTTGGACGTCCGCACTCTCACCGGCCAATCCATCAGCAGGCTCCGGACCTTTTACCGCGGTCATGCCGATTAATTCCGCTTTCAGAGGCGATGCCACTCCAACCGCAGCTTCAATCGCTTTTTCGCTCAATTCAGAGCCATCTGTACAAACTAAAACCTTCATATGACCTCACATACAACGAAAACATTGAGACACTTGGTCCTTTGTTACTCATCCTACCTCGATTGATTGGGATAAGTTATGACTCAAAACAAAAAAGGACAGATGTCCGTAAACATCTGCCCTTTCGCATCGTTACTGCGCTTAGTGATGACGCTTGAGTTTTTCGATGGCAGCCATTTGAGCCGCCAAGTAGGCCAACTGAGCGTCGAGCTTGGCCAAATCGGCTTCGCTCGTTGCCTTGCTGCGAGCTTCGCGAGCCGCCGCAATAGCTTTTTCCGTCTTGGCGCGATCCAACTCTTCAGAACGAATAGCCGTATCAGCCAAAACCGTGACGTGCTGCGGTTGCACTTCAATCACACCACCGGCAACAAACACTTGCTTGATTTCTTTTGCGCCAGGCATCGTGATACGCACAAAACCCGGTTTGATCAAAGAGATCAGCGGCGCATGCTGCGGCAGAATCCCCAACTCACCGGCTTCGCCCGGAAGGGCCACAAACTCTGCATCGCCAGAGAAGATCTGCTCTTCGGCGCTAACGACGTCAACTTTAATCGTAGACATAAGCTGCTCCGTGGTTGTGATTTGGCAATCAGATGAGAAATTCCTCACCTGATTAACCAAACCCTATTAGTGCATCGTCTTGGCCTTTTCGAAGGCTTCGTCGATCGTACCAACCATGTAGAAGGCTTGTTCAGGCAAAGCGTCGCATTCGCCGTCAACGATCATGCGGAAACCGCGAATCGTTTCCTTGAGCGGAACGTACTTGCCGGGAGCACCCGTAAACACTTCAGCCACATGGAACGGTTGAGACAGGAAGCGTTGAATCTTACGAGCACGCATAACCGTAAGCTTGTCTTCCGGAGCCAATTCATCCATACCCAAAATGGCGATAATGTCGCGCAATTCTTTGTAGCGTTGCAACGTTTCTTGAACGCGGCGGCAAATCGTGTAGTGCTCTTCACCAATGATCAACGGGTCAACTTGGCGGCTCGTGGAGTCCAACGGGTCCACGGCCGGGTAAATACCCAAGGCAGCAATGTCACGAGACAACACAACGGTGGCGTCCAAGTGACCGAACGTGGTAGCCGGAGACGGGTCAGTCAAGTCGTCAGCAGGCACGTACACAGCTTGAATGGAGGTAATGGAACCCACCTTCGTAGAAGCAATACGTTCTTGCAACTTACCCATTTCTTCAGCCAACGTCGGTTGATAACCCACAGCGGAAGGCATACGACCGAGCAAAGCGGAAACTTCGGTACCAGCCAAGGTGTAACGATAAATATTGTCAATGAACAACAAGATATCGCGGCCTTCGTCACGGAAAGCTTCAGCCATGGTCAAACCGGTCAGAGCCACACGCAAACGGTTGCCCGGCGGTTCGTTCATCTGACCGAACACCATCGCCACCTTATCCAACACATGGGATTCTTCCATTTCGTGGTAGAAGTCGTTACCTTCACGGGTACGTTCACCCACGCCAGCGAACACGGAATAACCACCGTAAGCCTTAGCGATGTTGTTGATCAATTCCATCATGTTCACGGTCTTACCCACACCGGCACCACCGAAGAGACCGACCTTACCGCCCTTAGCGAACGGGCAAACCAAGTCAATCACCTTAATACCGGTTTCGAGCAAGTCCACAGACGGGCTCAATTCATCAAACTTCGGAGCGGGTTGGTGAATAGAACGACGTTCTTCCTCACCGATCGGGCCGCAGTTATCAATCGGGCGACCCAACACGTCCATAATACGACCCAATGTCTTCGGGCCGACAGGCACCGAAATACCGGCGCCGGTACTACGAACCTTCATGCCGCGTTGCAAGCCTTCAGAAGCGCCCATGGCAATGGTACGTACCACGCCGTCGCCCAACTGTTGCTGCACTTCAAAGGTCAAACCTTCTTCGGCAAGAGAGTTCTTTTCATCCTTTTCCAAGATAAGGGCATCGTATACCTTGGGCATTTGGTCGCGCGGGAACTCGATGTCCACCACAGCGCCAATGACCTGAACGATCTGTCCGATACTCATGGGATATCCTCTCTTTAAGACACGGCGGCAGCACCACCAACGATTTCGGTAATTTCCTTCGTGATGGCCGCTTGACGGGTCTTGTTATACACCAATTGCAAATCACCAATAAGCTTCTTAGCGTTATCGCTAGCGGCCTTCATAGCCACCATACGAGCGCTTTGTTCAGAAGCCATGTTTTCTGCAACGGCTTGGTAAATTAAAGCTTCGATGTAGCGCTTCAAGAGCACATCGAGAACCGTGGCGTCACTGGGTTCGTAGAGATAATCCCACGAATAATCCCGACGTTTTTCGCCAATCTTTTCAAGTCGATCACTCGACAAGGGCAAAAGTTGTTCAATAACAGGCTCTTGCTTCATCGCATTGATAAAGCGGGAATAAGCAAGGTAAACCTTATCCAACTTTCCGGCGCTGTACAGTTCAATTTGAGCATTGATCGCACCAATCAATTTTTCCAATTGCGGACGATCACCCAATTGAACAGCGTGCGAGAGCAAACTAATGCCTGCATGCTGCGTGAAAGCCAAACCTTTGTTACCAATAGCCGTAGCTTCAACAGCCACGCCTTCAGCACTCCATTCTTTGACTTTTTGCAGTACAGCACGCTGAATGTTCGTGTTCAAAGCACCGGCTAAACCTTTGTCCGTCGTCACCATGATCAGACCAACTTTCGCAGCAGGCGTAGGATGCGGACGCAAGAACGGATGCTTATAGCTCGTCGTGGCCGTGGCTAAGTGAGCCACGATATTACGGATAGCTTCTCCGTAAGGACGAGCCGCATGCATGCGATCCTGCGCTTTGCGCATCTTCGATGCCGCTACCATTTCCATCGCCTTAGTGATCTTGCGCGTATTTTGTACGCTTCTGATCTTGGCGCGAATTTCCTTGGTACTAGGCATGTGGTCCCCTTAGGTGTTTATCGACTTCCACAATTAGTAGGTGCCGTTTTTCTTAAATTCTTTCACCGCAGTCAAAAGAAGTTCTTTGTCTTCAGCGACCAATTCCTTCTTTTCTTCGATGCGTTGAACCAAATCAGCGTGGTGGCTGGCAACGTACTCGCGGCAAGCCTTTTCAAAGCGAAGCGCATCCTTAGCGTCGACGTCATCATAGATGCCTTGTTCAACGCAGAAGAGCACCAAAGCTTCTTCCCAAACTTGCAACGGTTGGTATTGAGGTTGCTTCATCAATTCGGTCACAACCTTACCGCGTTCCAATTGCTTACGGGTTGCTTCGTCCAAATCGGAAGCAAACTGAGCAAATGCAGCCAATTCACGGTACTGAGCCAAAGCCAAGCGAACACCGCCGCCCAACTTCTTAATAACCTTCGTTTGAGCCGCACCACCAACACGGGACACAGAAATACCCGGGTTAATAGCGGGACGGATACCGGCGTTGAAAAGGTCGGTTTCCAAGAAGATCTGACCGTCAGTAATAGAAATCACGTTCGTCGGCACGAAAGCGGTCACGTCACCGGCTTGGGTTTCAATGATCGGCAAAGCGGTCATAGAACCCGTCTTACCCTTAACAGCTCCCTTCGTGAAGCGTTCGACATAGTCGGCGTTCACGCGAGCGGCGCGTTCCAACAAGCGGCTGTGCAAGTAGAACACGTCACCAGGATAGGCTTCACGTCCCGGCGGACGACGCAACAGCAAGGAGATCTGACGATAAGCCCAAGCTTGCTTGGTCAAGTCGTCATAAACGATCAAAGAATCCTGGCCGCGGTCGCGGAAGTATTCACCCATCGTAGCACCGGCGTACGGAGCAATATATTGCAAAGCGGCGGTGTCAGAGGCAGAAGCAGCGACCACGATCGTGTATTCCATAGCACCGTGTTCTTCCAACTTACGAACCACGTTGGCGATCGTAGAAGCTTTTTGACCGATAGCGACGTAAACGCAGATCAGGTCCTTGCCCTTTTGGTTAATGATCGTGTCCAAAGCCACAGCCGTTTTACCGGTTTGACGGTCACCAATGATCAATTCACGTTGACCACGTCCGATCGGAACCATGGCGTCAATGGACTTCAAACCGGTCTGAACCGGTTGAGAAACAGATTGACGATCGATCACACCAGGAGCCACCTTTTCGACCACGTCATATTCGTCCGTGTCGATCGGGCCCTTGCCATCGATCGGTTGACCCAAAGCGTTGACCACACGGCCAATCAACTTCGGTCCGACAGGCACAGAAAGAATGCGGCCCGTTGTCTTAACAGTGTCGCCTTCACTAATGTGCTCGTATTCACCAAGAATAACCGCACCCACAGAATCACGTTCCAGGTTCAAAGCCAAACCGTACGTGCTGTTGGGGAATTCCAACATTTCGCCTTGCATCACGTCAGAAAGACCGTGAACACGGCAAATACCGTCGGTCACAGAGACCACGGTACCTTGGGTGCGAAGATCAGCGGAGACCCCAAGGCCTTCGATACGCTTTTTCAGCAGATCGCTGATTTCACTAGGATTGAGTTGCATGTCTTACAGCTCCGAAATTTATGCGGTGAGTGCCTCTTGCATTTGAGCAAGTCGCGTCTGAATCGATCCGTCCAAAACCCTGTCGCCAACACGGACACGCACGCCACCGATTAATTCTTTATTAACCGTAACAATCGGCGTGAGTTTCAACGTGGGGAAGCGTTTCCCAAGCGAAACAATAAGGTCATTGATTTCCGCATCCGTCATCGGCATCGCGGTTTCAATGTAGGCGTCAGCAACGCCTTCGGATTGATTTTTAAGTTCGCGGAATTGACGTGCGATTTCCGGCACGGCTTCCAAGCGACCATTTTCAACGACCACTTTCAAAAGATTGACGGCTTCCTCGGGCAATTTCACTTGTCCGAGACCGGCAATGATCAGATCGTAGATTTGCTCCGAACTCAGTTTCGGATCTCCGATCACAGAAACCAGCTCGGGCGTGGTCACCACTTGGGCAATACCATCCAGAACAGCAGCCAAATCGGCAGCTTCTTCGGGTCCCTTTTTGCCTTCACGCAAGGCCAAAAGCAGAGCGTGCGCATAGGGACGGGCAATCGTCGAAAGTTCAGCCATGATTAGAGCTTAGCCTTCAATTGTTCAAGCATTTGAGCGTGAACTTTAGTGTCAACTTCGCGACGAAGAATTTGCTCGGCACCGGCAACAGCCAAGCGAGCGACTTCTTCGCGCAATTGTTCGCGCAAACGTTCGGCTTCCTGAGCCAATTCAGCCTTAGCAGATTCAATAATACGATCAGCTTCAACTTGAGCCTGAGCCTTTGCCTCTTCGACAATAGCTTGACCGCGTTTTTCACCGTCGTTCATGATCGCCAAGGCTTGGGCACGGGCTTCAGCTTTAATCGCTTGACCTTCCTTTTGGGCTTCCGCCAAGGCTGTTTCACCTTTGTCGGCAGCTGCCAAACCTTCGTCAATCTTCTTTTGCCGTTCTTCGATCGCTCGAATAAGCGGCGGCCAGATGTACTTCATGGTGACCCAAGCACCGAAGAAGAACACGGCCATCTGTACAAACAGAGAAGCGTTGATGTTCATTATTTGACCCCGTTAGGTCAGTTCGCAGGCCCGATTAATACGGGTGCTCACTGGCGTCGTTAATAAAAGAAACTTGTAATAAGCTTTTATTAGCCGACGAACGGATTGGCAAAAGCGAACATCATGGCGATACCAACACCGATCAAGAAGGCGGCGTCGATAAGACCAGCTAACAAGAACATCTTGGTTTGCAAGGCATTCATCAATTCAGGTTGACGGGCAGCGGCTTCGAGGTACTTGGAACCCATGATACCGATACCGATACAAGCACCGATAGCACCGAGACCGATGATGAGGCCAGCAGCCAAGGCAACAAAAGCGACGTTGGTCATTGCAAAACTCCTTAATCCTTAAAAATGGAGTAAAAGTTAATAAAAAAGTAAAAAAATCAAAAGCTAGTGTTAGTGTCCTTCATGCGCTTGACCGATGTAGACCAAGGTCAACATCATCATGATGAAGGCTTGTAAAATAACAATCAACACGTGGAAGAGCCACCAGCAGATCCCTGCCACAGCGTGACCGAACACACCGAAGACGCTCAAGGCATCAAAACCAGCCCAAAGACTGCCTAACAGTGCGATCAAGAAGAACAACAATTCCCCTGCGTACATATTACCGAACAACCGCATGCCCAAAGAGACGCACTTGGCTAAATATTCGATGATATTCAACGCAAAATTAAACGGCCAAAGCAAGGGATAGTTACCAAACGGAGCCACAAAGAGCTCACGGCTGAAACCACCGACACCCTTAATTTTGATGCCGTAATAAATCATGAGGAACAGCACGCCCACTGAAATACCCATCGTGCCATTCAAATCGGCCGTGGGCAACGGACGCAAGTAATGAATACCTAACCAACCGGCAATCGTCGGCAAAAGGTCAACCGGAATTAGGTCGATGGCATTCATTAAAACTACCCAAACAAACACCGTCAAGGCCAAGGGAGCGATAAAAGTACGATCCCCGTGAACAATGGACTTGGCTTGTTCATTCACAAACTCAACGAGCATTTCAACGGCACATTGCCATTTACCGGGCACGCCAGAGGTGGCTTTCTTAGCTCCTTTGTACATCAAATAGAGCGCGCAAGCCATCATCAGTATGGAAAAAACAATCGTATCCACGTTGATCACTGAGAAGTCAATAATGGATGACTGCGCAGTGGTCGACAGGTGATGAAGGTGGTGAGTAATATACTCGGTAGCGGTGAGAGCTTCAGCTGCCATGTTTATTCTCGGGTTAGAAGTCCCAAAAAGGAACAATTTAAGACCACAATGACCGAAGCGATCATCGCGGGCCAAATTAAGTCCTCATACAACATCACAATCAAGCACAACAACAGCGAGATTGCGATGATCTTTACGAACTCGCCAATAAAGAAGAATAGCGGTGAATACGAGGGGCTAAGCTTAACAAAGACACTCAAATTCAACGCAAATAAAGCATTCGGAACCCAACAGGCTGTACCCGCCAGGAACGCCGAAAGAGCCGCACTCTCCCCTCCGATCAGAGCGGAAATTACAGCAACTCCTATAGTGGCAACGATTTGTAGAAGTACTATTTTCTTCATAAAAGCCAGTAGTCACCTACAAACCATTATTCTGTGCGCATTATACGTTACGTTACTTATGGAAACAAGGGTTTACACCAATGTTTTAACGGTGTAAACCCTTAATCCTATCGGACATATTTCCCTTGATTATTCATGGAAATTTTCGAAGTGGGAAAGAATGCCGTCAAATTGGTCAAGATCCTCAAATTCAATAATTATTTTGCCTTTACCTTTCTTTGTGGCATCAATTTTGACTGTGGTGCCAAGATAATTGGAAAGATCTTCTTCCATGCGCAAGGTATCCTGATCCTTGCGTTGCTTCAAATTTGCCTTTGCTTTTTTCTGCTTTTTCAAAGAAAGTTTGGCAACCAATGTTTCCACTTGTCGGACAGAAAGACCTTTCTTGACGATTTCCTGCGCAACAGCAACCTGCATACCAGGCTCCAGACTCAACAATGCCCTGGCATGACCCATAGAAATCTCATTGGCCATTAAACGATCTTGAACCGGCTTGGCAAGATTGAGCAAGCGTAAAAGATTAGTTGTCGCCGTTCTGCTTCTGCCAATAGCTTGGGAAGCAGTTTCATGAGTCATATGAAACTCTTCAACCAAACGCTGGATACCCGCTGCCTCTTCAAGAGGGTTCAAATCTTCGCGCTGAATGTTTTCAATAAGTGCCCAAGCTAAAGCTTTTTCGTCGGAAATCTTACGGATAAGAACCGGGACTTTTTTCAGGCCAGCCAACTTGGATGCGCGATAGCGGCGTTCACCAGCAATAATCTCATAACGATTCTTACCAATCGGCCGAACCAAAATCGGAGAAATCAGGCCTTGTTCTCGTATGGATTGGGCCAACTCTTCCAGAGAAGCCTTATCCATTTGCGTTCTAGGTTGGTATTGACCGGGTTGGATTTTTTCAATATCCAGTTCAGAGCTTGCATCACCGCCCGCCTCTGACAAAGTTATAACAACTTCTTTCTTACCCAATAAGGCATCCAAGCCCTTTCCCAAACCGGCTCTCTTCTTAACGACCATATTATTTCTCCTTATTCTGCTTCTTGTACTTCCTCATACGTTTCAGGAATTCAGCTCCGAACTCCTGATAAGCCTTAGCGCCTTTGCTTGATTTGTCATATAACAATCCAGGCAGACCGTAACTGGGAGCCTCAGCCAAGCGAACATTTCTGGGAATCACAGTTTTGAAAACTTTATTTCCAAAATATTCTTTGAGCTGCTCGCTGACTTGCTGCTGCAGCGTAACGCGCGGATCGAACATCACCCTCAACAGACCAATCAAAGTTAAATCCGGATTTTTAGCTGTTTGAATCCTTCTAACCGATCCAATCAAATCGGTAAGACCTTCCATCGCAAAATACTCACATTGCATTGGAACAATGACACCCCGAGCTGAACACAGCGCGTTAATCGTAAGCATTGATAATGAGGGCGGACAATCAATAATTACAAAATCGTAATTATCATCTTGTTCTGCCAAAATATTTTTTAAACGTTCATCGCGATCTTCAAGTTGGATTAACTCAACTTCAGCACCGGCCAATTCACGATTAGCGGGCAAAATATCATACCCAGCCTCTTCCGCATGAATGACGACATTTTCAAAAGTAGCCTGGCCAAACAAAAGAGGATAAACCGTTTCTGTAATAGAGTCTTTGCTGACACCGCTGCCGGTGGTTGCGTTACCTTGCGGATCCAAATCAATAAGAAGAACCCTTTGTTTCAGTTTTGCGAGCGCAGCAGAAAGATTCACCGCAGTGGTAGTCTTTCCTACTCCGCCCTTTTGATTAGCGACGCAAAAAGTTAAAGCCATTTCCAGAACCCTTTATGATTTCGGCATAGACATCCACAATTCAGTGAATCCCTGCCAAAAGATTGAAATACCAATACACAATAGAATAAAAGCGAAAACTCGAGATAAGGCATCGGCGCCAGTAGCCCCAACCGCCTGACTTACACGATCACAATAGCGATAACACACATAAACGGTCAGCAATGTAGCTACAGTAGCCAATAAACACCCAATCAAATTCGCAGTACCATGACCAATCATGCCCGTACCGATAGCTGTAGAAACAGCAATCATCCCCGGCCCCATAGTCAAGGGCAAGGTAATCGGGTAAAAAGCCATTGATAACAGCTTCTTACGCGATTTCGGCGGCTCAATAGTTGTATTTTCAGTATCATCATGAGTCGCTTCATTCAAAGCTTTCCAACCCGCCGAAATCAGGACCAACCCACCCCCAACTCGCAAAACACCCATAGAAATACCAAAGAAACTCAATATGAGGTGTCCAGCAAATAAGCTGATAAGCATAATGATCATCGAATAAAAAACAATTCGATTAACCATCATCTTTCGCGTTTCTCTATCGATATTTGGCGTTAAAGCTAGAAAGAACATCGCCCCGCCAAAAGGATTTAATACTGGAATAAAAGATGCAAAGGCGAACAAAAAAGTGCTGACAACTTGATCAAACACTCTAGCCCCCTAAAAGAGAAAATTAATCTTGTCGAATTTTTACATAACTAAAACAAAAAATGTCTAGCCAAACAAAATTTCTTAATAAATTTTCAAAATTATTTAACAACAAACAAGTTCATTGTTCCATGTGAAACATTCTTATTTAGTTATATTTATTACTTTTATCATTATTGCTTATTATTTAAGCAATTACCCGCAATGGAATCACGATTGAATTACTATATTTTTATTTACTTATCAATATATTATCTGATTTTTGCTCATATTTTGTGCAATTTAAACAAGGTCAACCAATCACATAGTTATCGGTTATTTGTATTTATGGCGACTAAATGGCGATTTTCTTGTAAAAAAGGCACGCTTATTTCATGAACGTGAACTTTGTACTCTAGACCTAATTCTTCAATTTCTTTTTTAGGGTATTGACCTTTTAATGCTAACCAATAACCATTTGGTGAAATTAAATTTTTAGATAAGTCTATAAATATCTTTAATGAAGAAAAAGCTCGGGAAGTTATCAAGTCAAATTTCTTATTGGATAAATTTTCAACTCGGCTATGATAAACGTCGACATTTTTTAAACCTAACGTTAAAGCTGATTGCTTTAAAAAGGCACATTTTTTGCCTACGGTATCAACCAAATAAAAATGATTATCCGGGAACAGTATGGCTAAAGGAATTGCCGGCAATCCTCCGCCTGAACCTACATCAATAATCTTTGAATCTTCTTTTAAGTACTCTCTAAAGACGTTAGAAACTGCTACAGAATCCAAGATATGATGAGTCAAAATATCATTTTGATCGACCAAGGCAGTCAAGTTATATGTTTTATTCCATCTAAACAAAAAAGACGAAAAATCATCTAGCTGATTCTTTTGATGAGCACTAAGGTTTAAATCTAGAAGACTTAAACCTTTATCGAGCTGTTCAAGATTCAAGAAACTCATCTTGGTTTCACCTTAATTCGACAAGTAACGACGAGACTTTATAAAGATTAACAATAAACTAATCGCTGCAGGCGTTACACCAGAAATTCTGCCAGCTTGACCAATTGTTTCCGGTTTGACTGTCTTAAGTTTTTGTCTAACTTCAAAAGACAATCCCTTAACCTTGTCGTAATCAAAATCTTCGGGTATACGAGTTAACTCATGCTCCAAAAGCTTTGCTACCTCGTCTTTTTGCCGATTGATATAGCCCGAATATTTCGCAGTTATTTCAACCTGCTCGGTTTCTGATTTTGTCAAATGAACATCTTTAGAAATCAATTCATTATCGGAATTTTTCATTGATAACAATGTTTCATGTGAAACATTTGGACGAGACAGTAAGTTAAAAAGTGAATATTCTCGCTCAATCTTTCCACCCAAAACTCTCTCACATTCCTCGACAGAAACCATTGAGGGGTAAACCCAAGTTGATCTTAATCGTTGGAGTTCTTTTTCAATATTTTCCTTCTTTTGATTAAAAAATACCCATCGTGCTTCGTCAACTAACCCAAGTTTTCGTCCGATTTCTGTCAAACGCTCATCAGCGTTATCCTCTCTCAAACTTAACCTGTATTCTGCTCGCGAGGTAAACATTCGATAGGGTTCAGTCACACCCTTTGTGATCAAATCATCAACCATAACACCTAAATAAGCCTGATCACGCCTTGGAACCCAAGATTCGAGATCTTTAACCTGCAAAGCAGCATTTAAACCAGCTAACAATCCTTGAGCGGCTGCTTCTTCATACCCAGTCGTTCCATTTATTTGGCCAGCAAAGAAAAGACCTTCTATCTGCTTAGTTTCCAATGATCCCTTTAACTCTCTGGGATCATAATAGTCATACTCAATAGCATAAGCAGGTCTAATAAAATGCGCATTTTCTAAACCAGGAATTGTGTGCATAAAGTCAATTTGCACATCAAACGGTAAACTGGATGAAATACCATTCGGATAATAAACATGCGTATTGAGTCCTTCAGGCTCAAGAAATACATGGTGCGATGTTTTATCTGCAAAACGCACGATCTTATCTTCAATCGACGGACAATAACGCGGACCAATCCCCTCAATAATTCCAGAGTACATAGGAGATCTGTCTAAATTATTTCTAATAATTTCATGCGTCTTTACATTCGTATTCGTGATCCAACATGGCACTTGTTCAGGGTGCGCGTAAGCCGGTTCCAACATCGAAAAATTAGGAATAGGATCTAAGTCACCTAATTGTTTTTCACATTTTTCGAAATCAATTGTTCTTCCATCAATACGTGCAGGCGTCCCCGTCTTTAATCTTCCTTTGGGCAAGCCCAAGTCGATCAAACGCTGTGCGAGTTTTATACTTGCCGGATCCCCGACTCGTCCCGCTGAATAATGCTCTAATCCAATATGAATTAATCCGTGTAAAAAGGTACCTGCCGTTATAACAACAGCTTTTGAGTAAATTTTTACATTGGTTTGAGTAACCACGCCAACAGCTCGGCCGTTTTCAACAATCAGGTCATCGACTCCCTGCTGAAAAACCCATAAATTTTCCTGGTTTTCTATCTTCTCACGCATTGATACGCGATATAACTCGCGATCAATCTGAGCTCGAGTGGCTCTTACTGCTGGCCCTTTTGAGCTATTTAAAATTCTGAATTGGATACCCGATTTATCCGTCACCTGAGCCATCGCCCCACCGAGCGCATCAACCTCTTTAACCAAATGGCTTTTACCAATACCACCAATCGACGGATTACACGACAATTGACCTATCGTTTCAATGTTATGAGTAATTAATAATGTACGACAACCCATTCTTGCCGAGGCCAAACAAGCCTCAGCTCCCGCATGGCCACAACCTACTACGATTACATCATAACGAACAGGATAATCCATAACATCCTCGTTTCACGTGAAACTTATTTTATATAATAAAATCAACTACTTACCAATACAGAACCGGCTGAAAATCATACCTAGCAAATCATCTGGTGTTGTTTCTCCAACAATCACTCCCAACTCGTCATTACACAAACGTAATTCTTCTGCCAGAAGATCCAACGGCGGTTCTTCATACGACACAAATTGATTGGCAAGCGTTAAATGTTCAAAAGCTCTGTTGAGCGCCTCAAGATGACGCTCTCTCGCTAAAAATGTTGATTCAGGTTTATTTTCCCAACCAACCAATTCCAAAAGTTTATTCTTTAACAGATCAATACCCAATCCTGTTTTCGCAGAGATCGATAAAACCCCCTGATTTTCCTCTTTCAAGGGATTTAAATCACACTTATTCATCACTGTTACGACAGGCACCCCTTTCGCCACACGCAGCATCACTTTTTCCAAAGTTTTAAGGCCTTCTTCATCAGAATTTTCATGCGTGGCATCAATCAAATGCAGAACAATATCCGCATCCTCAACAGCCTGCAAAGTTCTCTCAATCCCAATGGCCTCCACCTTATCTTCTGTGTCACGCACTCCGGCAGTATCCACTAATCTCAAAGTCACACCATTGATGTTGATGAGATTTTCCAATTTATCACGAGTAGTTCCCGCCACATCCGTAACGATTGCTATATCGCTTCCGCTTAAGCAATTCATTAGACTCGATTTGCCAACATTCGGGCTCCCAACCAAAACCACGGTTACCCCTTCACGCAGTATTGATCCTTGCTGTGAAAGATGCATTAACTCATTAAAATCACGTGTGATTTTTTCTAATCTTTCACGAGCGTGCGTGCTCTGAATAAAGTCTATTTCCTCTTCCGGAAAATCTAAAATAGCCTCAATCAGCGCACGTAACTCAACAACTTGATCACCAACTTTGTGAATAAAATTCGAAAAATCGCCGTTTAATGAGCGAGAGGCCGCTCGAGCCGCCCCTTCACTCGTTGCATCGATCAAATCAGCAACAGCTTCAGCTTGAGAAAGATCCAAACGGCCATTCAAAAATGCTCTTTTAGTAAATTCCCCAGGTTCTGCCAATCTCAATCCCCTGCTCTGCCCCAACTGCAGAACGGTCTGCAAAAGCATTCTGAGCATCACAGGACCGCCATGAGCCTGTAATTCCAAAACAGACTCCCCTGTATACGATCTCGGTCCAGGGAAATAAAGAGCCAAGCCCTCATCCAAGATACCGCCATTACCATCCCTAAACTTTCTGTAATGCGCATATCTCGGTTTTAAGTGCTCGTCTTGCCCCCAAAACTGTGCAATAAAATCACGAATAAACTCATCATTGCCAGACAAACGAATAATGCCCACTCCTCCCCTTCCGGAGGCTGTTGCAATGGCAACAATAGGATCACGATCAGAATGAATCCGCATAAGAACCTCGAAAAATATGCTTAATTATCGCACCGAGACCTTAGTCAATTAGCTCAAAAATAGAAAATTTTGCTAAATTTCAGCTCGTCGGCAATGTAGCTTAAAAAATATGTCACTCAATAATACCGAACCAACTTTTTTTGGTAACGCTTTGATCGGCGCTTGCTGCGCTATTGCGGCCTCAGTCCCCCTTTCCGCTTATTTGGCGGCTTTTATCGGTGACAGCTACCAAACTCGAGTTTTTGTGTATGGCATTATCCTGCTTTGGGTGATATCCGGAGCAATCACCATATTCTTCAAAACATATAAAGCCGAGAAAAAATCCCTGTCCATACGCTTCATCGTTTTGTGGTTTTTCTCTGTATGGCTTTGGCCTTTGCTGCTTATTTTTGGCAGAAACCGCACCTAAAAAAAAGGGTTCAGTCATATTTAAACTGAACCCTTTGTGCTTCTAAACGAAATCGCTACTGATTAGGATATCGTTCTCTTACGTCTTTCCTCTTCAATTTGCTTATTCACGTACCACTGTTGCCAAATAGAAAGTACGTTGTTGGTCAACCAGTAGAGCACCAAACCAGAGGCAAAGAAGAAGAACATCACACCGAACACAACAGGCATGATCATCATCACCTTAGCTTGCGTCGGATCGGTCGGACGCGGACTAATCTTCATCTGGATGATCATTGTGGCGACCATCAATAACGGAAGAATTAAGTACGGGTCGGGACTTGCCAAATCGTTAACCCACAATAACCACGGAGCACCACGCAACTCAACCGTTGCCAACAATACCCAGTACAGAGCCAAAAACACCGGGATTTGCAACATGATCGGCAAACAACCGCCGGCAGGATTAATCTTTTCACGGCGATAGAGTTCCATCATGGCTTGATTGAGTGCCTGTTTATCATTGGCATACTTTTCTTGGATAGCCTTCATGCGGGGGGCAACATCACGCATACGCGCCATGGACTTATAGCCCGCAGCAGAAATCGGATAAAGAATTGCCTTGACTAACACCGTCAGCAACACAATTGCCCAACCCCAATTGCCAACAAGTCCTTGCAGGAATGCCAATAACCAATAAATCGGCTTGGCCAAGAATGTTAACCAACCGTAGTCAACAACCAAATCCAAATTCGGAGCGATGTATTCCAAACGGCGTTGATCTTGAGGACCAACATACAAGGTGCTGTCCACAACCTTATCGGCACCAGGAGCCACTTCTCCCACCGTAACGATAGAACCGATGGAGAACAAGTGCTTATCTAACTGGCGTGTGTACAACTCACGAGAGCTGTCTTGTTGAGGCACCCAAGCAGTCAAGAAGTAATGCTGCAGCATTGCGATCCAACCTTCATTGGATTGAGAAGGCAGATCTGTATCTTTATCAGCAATAGATTCAAAATCAATCTTTTGGAACTTTTCTGAATCCGTGTAAGCTGCGGGACCAGTAAAGGTGTTATAGAACGAACTGTCAGTCGCAACCTTGCTGTCATCTCTGGTCAGTTGCATGTAAACCGACGGAGAAATAGCAACATTTCCCTTATTGCGAACTTCATGCTTAACATCGATGCCATAATGGCCGCGGTGGAAAACATAAGTTTTCACTAATTCAACATTACCTTGTGTGGCGGCAAATTGAACCTGAAGAGATTCTTGACCATCCTGCAACGTCAGGTTATTGCTGACCAAGCGGAACGGCGTTCTATGATTGGGGAAATTACCACCAATCAAGCCCGTTTCAGCCTTATACACATGCTGAGCGCTGGTATCAAACAAGACCACATTGCCAACATCTTTTTGTTCTTCTTCCGAAGAACCTAAAATCAAACCAGGCAAACCTCTGGTCGTCCAGTCAGGCGTTTGACGTTCTTTAAGCAGTTCAGCTCGGACCACCGATGCTCCCTTAGCATCAAAGGTAATCTTGAACAAGTCTGTCGTAACAACAACCGGCTGAGCAATCGTTACGTTCACATCAGAGGCGACAGTTTGACTATCGGCTTGAGCCACTGTCTGAGTGTCTCCTGAAGGAATCTCATTTTCCACCACCTGCTCTTGTTTAACAGGTTCCGGTGTACCGAAAAAGGACGGATTCCCATTGCGCACCTGCCATGCATCCCAGAGCATGAAAAGCGCGAGAAGGAAAATCATCCATAAAAAAGCACGTTGTAATTCGCGTCCCATATGGGCTCTCTTATCTATCGTTAAAAAATTTAATCAGCAATGCGGTTCACTGATTATGTTTCCATGGAAACAATTGAAAAGATGTTGGAACCGGGTCAAAACCGGAGCCTCCGAATGGATTGCACCGAATGATTCGAGCCAACATCAACCAACTGCCCTTTATTGGTCCAAAACGACGAATAGCTTCAATGGAGTATTGAGAACAAGTGGGATAAAACCGACATTCGCGTCCCAACCAAGGTGACAAAGTCACTTGGTACAGTCTAATGACCGCAATTAACGCATTTGACAGAAATCGCACCGTTACTTCCCCATTGGGATACTTTGCGAACAAAGTAACTCCAAAGTTTGTCAATATCGTTTCGAATCAATTCTTTTCTTGCTTTTTTTGTAAGACCATCGATCTTACAGTACGGCAATCTGCGCTTCAGACGAAAATTGATATCTAATCCAATTCCCTTTTCCGATAGTGCATCGATTATGGATAAACGACTCGTACGGGCTTTTTCTCTTAAAAGTCGTTTAACCATCACACGCTCAACAGCCAAATGGGCATTTTGTTTACCGACCGTAAATCCAAAACGAACACAGCCGGTTTGATTAGTAGGCAATGCTGAGACTGTGAAGAAGTCCGAATAACTTCGTATAAGCTTTGTCTTATTAGCAGACAAAACCGCCCCGAACTCCGCTGATTTTATCAAACGGATACTTCGAGGCAGCCCATTCGGTTTATTAACCGTATCATTCACGGCTGTCATTGGCCGTGAAACCCTCTGTCTTAGAGAGCGAGAACGTGACGACCCTTGGCGCGACGAGCAGCCAGGACACGACGACCGCCCTTGGTGCGACTACGAACCAAGAAGCCATGCGTGCGGGCACGCTTGACCTTAGACGGTTGGTAAGTACGTTTGGTAGCCATGACAACAAATCCTTAAAGAATAGTGTGTAAACATGAGGGATCAGTCCAGAGATCCCTTGTTCACAGACAGTCAATTCCGCGCATAAACACAGAAAATCATAGTGAGTCTGTGAAAAACACGGTATTACACATCAAAAGCCTATGTTTTGTCAAGTTTTTTTCTTGTTTTTGTCCTTTTAGCCCCAGATCACATTTCAAATTTTTTGTTACTAGGAAAAACACTACCTTTAGTAAAAAAATTTTTTTATCCAATATTTTGTGTTTTTCTAAGAGGGAAGGAAAGTATTTTGAGTTATCCACATTTTGGTGCTCATTTTTTAAGCACTCCCCTTCCAACGCATGTTTTTTTTATCAGTAAAATGAATCAACGCTTCCATAATTTTTTGGGAGCTTTTTCATTTAAAAGAATCACTGCCCTCTAAGAAAAAAAGTAACTTAAGTGATTGTTTTATTAAAAGAATAATAATTTCCTCTCTCTAAAAAAAGGGGAAACTCTGTTGTATCGGACAAAGATTGATTCCTCTCTTTGTCACAGAGCGTTATGGTCTGGAGTGGAATATGAATTTTTGGAAACAATGCCTGACACAATTAGCAGGCATCATTAACCAACAAGATTTTGAAAGATGGATTAAGACCCTCGTTTGCATTAATTGGGATGACAAAACAAAAACGTTGATCTTGGGCCACCGCACTTTACAAGCAATTGAAACAATCGAAAGTCATTTCAGCCCAACGATCGCTTCAGTTGCCTCTTCTATTGCAAATGATGCCGTCACTGTCCAATATCATCAAACAGAGGGAGCGGTCGAACCCGCGCAGGGTCAGCTTGATTTAGTTCCTGTCAGTTCACCGGATACATCGTCCAAAGAACAGGCGTATGCGTGCGGGCTGCGCTCACAACAAACATTTGAAAATTTTGTTGCGGGTTCATCTAATCAGTTAGCTTATGTCGCAGCAAAAAGTGTCGGAGACAATCCCGGTAAAAACTACAATCCGCTATTTATTTACGGAGGTGTAGGCCTGGGGAAAACTCACTTGATGCACGCAGTTGGCAATCAAATGCTTAAAAATAACCCAGATGCTCGGGTACTTTGCGTGGGAACTCAAACATTTATAAATGATTTCACCACTGCGGTCCGTGAAAATAATTACGCACCGTTTGACCACAAGTATCAGAATTTGGATGCGTTATTTATTGATGATATCCAATATCTTGGGGGCAAAAAACAAATTCAGCAAAAGCTTTTTGAGATCTTTGAGAAATTAGTCCCTCACGGTAAACAAATTATTTTTACCAGTGATACTTACGCCAGAAGCCTCAAGGATATGGATGAACGCTTGATTTCGCGTTTTACCTCTGGGCTATCCGTGGAAGTGGAACCGCCTGAATTAGAAACAAGAGTCGCGATCCTGCAGAAAAAATCTTTTGCGCAGCACTTTGATTTGCCCGATGATGTTGCCTATTTCATTGCCAGACACCTGAAAAGCAATGTTCGGGAATTGGAAGGGGCTTTGAATTGTGTCATTGCTTTTGCAAGATTCAGCAATGAAGAGCGTGTAACCGTAGAAAAAGCCAGAGAGGCCCTTCAAGGAATGTTGGTGGCCTCAACTGCACAGCTCACTGTTGAAAGAATACAGGGGGCGGTCGCTGAGTACTTCAAAATATCTTTGGCAGAGATGTACTCAAAGACTCGGGTAAAGAAAGTGGCGATTCCTCGTCAAATTGCTATGTACCTATGTAAAGAGCTTACCAAGAGCAGTCTGGCCGAAATCGGGGAGCGCTTCGGAAAACGCGATCATACAACCGTCCTGCATGGTGTGAAGAAAATATCGGATGCGCGTTCTAAAGACAAGGATCTTAATTATCAGATTCACGTTTTAGAACAAATGCTTAAAAATTAAAAATTAGGCAAAAGAGAAAACTCCCAAATGATTGAAAAATTCTCTAAAATTGGGAGGTTAAACAGCTGTTAAGGCTGTTATTCATTTGAGAATTTACGTTTATAAGGATAAGGGAATGCTAATCATCAAGAGTCCGCGTGAAGCTTTTGCCACCCCGGTTCAAGCTGTCAGCGGTATTGTCGGTAAGCAACGTCAAACACTGCCCATTTTGTCGAACATCTTAATTTCGAAAGTGGGTACGCGCGTTAATTTCACCGCTACCGATTTGGACATCGAGATTAAGACCTTTGCTGATATCGGTGCCGAAGGACCGGACGTGAGTGTGACTGTTGATGCCTCTAAGCTCCAAAGTCTGATCAGCGCATTAAATCACGGCTCTGAAGTGACCCTTTCTCAGCCGAACCAATCTGATCCTACTGTGGAATTAAAGCAAGGCAAGAGTACCTTCCGTCTTAATACTCTGCCGGCTGACGAATTCCCTAATCGTCAAGAAACTGAATTCGCTCAAGCATTTACAATCCCTGCAAATCAGCTTCGCCACTTGCTGCAGTTAGTCCATTTCTCCATGGCTCAGCAAGATATTCGTTATTTCTTAAATGGCATGCTTCTTTCTGTGCAGGGGGATGTCATCCGTGTGGTGACCACAGACGGTCATCGCTTGGCTTATTGCGAAGGCAAGTTAGAGTCCGCATTGACGGAAAATATTCAATGCATCGTGCCCCGCCGGACAGTTATGGAAATGCTTCGCTTGATTCCTGATAACGAAGAATCTATTCGAATTGAGATTTCTACGGCGGAAATCAGAATCACATGGAGCAATATCACATTGTCCTCCAAGTTGGTTGAAGGAAAATTCCCGGATTACAACCGTGTGATTCCGGTTAATAACAATAATATTTTCGTAATTAAGCGTGATGTATTGCTCGGCGCTTTAAAACGTACGGCTATTTTGGCTAACGCTAAGTTGCGCGGTGTGAAGTGGGAATTGAAGAACAACACGCTGACTGTGCAAAGTACCAATTCTGACCAGGAAGAAGCTCAGGATGTTTTGGATATCGATTACAACGGTATTGATATCGAAATCGGTTTCAATCTGTTGTATCTGCAAGACGTCCTTAACAATCTTCGCAGTGAAGAAGTTCAGTTTGCGTTGCATAGCAACACGGGAGCTATGTTGGTGACCATGCCTGATAACTCCTCGTTCAAATATGTTGTTATGCCCATGCGAACCTAATCCTAGATTGTCTTTTGGTTAGAAGTTGTACACCCGCCCTAATCGACTTTAGAGCGGGTGTCCTGACAATTAAGAGCAGATTTTTAGTAGTAAAAGAGCGTTTCTATCAAGAAGAGAAAGTTTATGAGTGAAGCTGAAAAAAATATCAATACGAATGACTATGGCGCCGCTGCAATTGTCGTTTTGGAAGGGCTAGAAGCTGTTCGTAAACGCCCCGGAATGTATATCGGCGATACGGCAGATGGCTCCGGTCTGCATCATCTGATTTATGAAGTTGTGGACAATTCGATTGATGAAGCGTTAGCTGGCTTTGCTGATGAAATCATTGTTACGCTGCACACTGACGGTTCCGTGTCGATCGAAGATAACGGTCGGGGAATCCCGACTGATGTCAAAATGGACGATAAGCACGAACCCAAACGTAGTGCGGCTGAAATTGCTCTGACTGAATTGCACGCAGGCGGTAAGTTTTCAGAAAACAGTTACAAAATCTCCGGCGGTTTGCATGGCGTCGGCGTCTCCTGCGTTAACGCACTGTCCACATGGCTGAAGTTAACGGTCTATCGTGAACATCGTGTTCACTTTTTGGAGTTTGAACGCGGAAAGTTGATCAATCGAAAGATTGAACTTAGACAAACAGTGGATGGCCCTGTAGAAGTCTCCCCAATGATTGATATGGGGGAAACGGATAAAAGAGGCACACTTGTGCATTTCTATCCGGATAAAGAGATCTTCACAGACATTACCTTTAGTTTTGAAAGGTTGTCAGAACGTTTGCGAGAACTGTCGTTCTTGAATTCAGGCGTCAATATCCTGTTATTGGATCAAAGAACCGGCAAGGAAGAACGTTTTCACGCTCAAGGCGGGGTACGTGGTTTTGTTGAATTCATCAACCAAAACCGTGTTGTTTTGCACAAGACACCTTTCTACGCGTTAAAAACAGTGGAGTCACAAGGTGTTCCGGTTACTGTTGAAGTTTCTATGCAGTGGAACGACACCTACAACGAACGTTTAACGGCTTATACCAATAACATTCCTCAGAAAGATGGCGGTACGCACGTCACTGGTTTGAGGAGTGCTATGACGCGTGTCATCAAAAACTATATTTCCAAAGAAGGATTGGATAAAAAACTGAAAAACGACATCGACGGCGAAGATATGCGAGAAGGCCTGACATGCATTCTTTCAGTGAAAGTCCCTCAGCCAAAATTTAGCTCACAGACAAAAGATAAACTAGTTTCCAGTGAAGTCAGACCGGCTGTTGAAGAAGTTATCAATACCGAGTTAGCCAACTTCTTGGACGAAAATCCCAATGAAGCTCATGCCATTTGCGAGAAAATCGTAGCCGCTTCGAGAGCGCGTGAAGCGGCCAGAAAAGCCCGTGATATGAGCAGAAAATCAGTTTTGATGTCTGGTTCTTTACCGGGCAAATTAGCCGACTGCCAAGAAAAAAACCCCGCTCTCAGTGAAATTTTCTTAGTGGAAGGGGATTCTGCCGGCGGATCAGCTAAAAACGGCCGCAACCGTAAAAACCAAGCCATATTGCCTTTGAGAGGCAAAATTTTAAATGTTGAAAAAGCCTCTCACGAAAAATTGCTCGATAGCGAACAAGTTCGAACACTGGCGTTGGCCTTAGGCTGCAGCATCGGAAAAGATTTCGATATTGAAAAGTTGCGTTACCATCGAATCATCATTATGACTGATGCTGACGTAGACGGTGCGCACATTTCAACGTTGCTTTTGACATTCTTCTACCGTCAAATGACTCCGTTGATTGAAAGAGGATACGTGTATATCGCTCAACCGCCTCTTTACAAGATTACGGTCAACAAGAAGGATGTCTACGTCAAGGACGATCACGAATATAACAAAGTAATTATTGAGATCGCACTCAAGGATGCACAATTATTCAGAAACCAAGAAGCTTATGAAAAGGGCGAAAAAATCTGGGGAACAGAACTTGAAAAATTAGCTGACAGCTATATTCAAAGTTCAGAAGTGCTCCAGCGTCTGAGCTTAGTAATCGATAGATCTGTTCTGTTAGCTGTGACAGCGGGCGTGAAAATTAACTTAGATACACTTGAGAATGCGCAAGCTTCCGCTCAAGCCTTAATGGATCAGGCCAGAGATAAAAATCTGAAGATCTTTGCCAAACAAGAGCCTGAAAGCAATCGCGTCTATCTGGCTATTGAGCGTATGGTGTACGGTAATGTCCGTCATTCAAGAATGGATGCTCATTTCCTCAATACGGCCGATTACGCCTTATTGGTTCAAACGGCGCAAACTCTCCAAGGAATTGTTGGAGAAGGAGCTCGAGTCGTCCGCGGCAATAAATCTCAGATCGTGAAAAACTTTGAAGAAGCGATTCAATGGTTGATGAATGAGGCAAGCTCTGGTTTAACTCGCCAACGTTACAAAGGGTTGGGCGAAATGAGTGCAGAGCAATTAGCAGAAACAACCATGCAGCCGGAAAACCGCCGTCTGCTCAGAGTTAGACTCGAAGATGCGGCGAGCTCTGATAACGTTTTCTCAATGTTAATGGGTGACAATGTAGAACCAAGACGCCGCTTCATTGAAGATAATGCTTTGTTTGTAAACAACATTGATATTTAAACAAAAACGGAAAGGAGTAACAGCCTTTCCGTTTTTCAACTGGAGTGTTCCTATGGTTGGTAAAACCCTTCACGAAAAGCTTGTTGTGGCGGTATCCAGCCGCGCTTTGTTTGATTTAGAAGCTGAGCATAAAATCTTTGAAGATGAGGGGATTGAGGCCTACAGAAACTACCAGCTTGAGCACGTTCAAACACCTTTAAACCCGGGGGTGGCTTTTCCTTTTGTTAGAAGGCTTCTCAGTTTAAATGAGTACTTTCCTAAAGAAGAGGAACCTTTTCGAGTTATCGTTCTTTCACGAAACAGTCCCGAATCCGGTCAGCGCTTTTTTAACTCCTGTAAATATTACAAATTACCGATTCGAGGCGGTGCGTTTACCTCGGGTCAACCGACCTTTCCATACATGAAAGCTTACGGCGCCTCGCTTTTTTTGAGCGCAAATAGCAAAAGTGTTTTAGAAGCTACCCAAATGGGTTATCCAGCTGGGTTGGTTCTTCCCTCAAAGGCAAAGGATGATTTAGAAGACAAGGGATTGCGCATTGCTTTTGACTTTGACGGTGTTGTCATCGATGACGATAGTGAGAAACAATATAAAAAATCCGGCTTAGAAGGCTTTCAAGATTATGAAAGTCGGCATGTTGACTCACCTCATAACGCCGGCCCTTTGACGGAACTCTTTAAAAAATTAGCGTATTTCCAACAATTGGATATGCAAAAACGGGGACAGAAGGATCCTTACTATCAACCGGTTATAAGAATTTCAATCGTTACAGCTCGAGGTGCTCCCAGTGAAGAACGCTTGATCACAACTTTGAAAAGTTGGGGGATGAATGCCGCAGAACTATTTTTAATGGACGGAATGCCGAAACAATTTGTTTTGGAACAATTGCGACCTCACATTTTCTTTGACGATCAAATTCAACATTTGCAATCGGCAGCGCATGCTGTCCCAAGTGTTCTCATTCCTTTTGGAATTACCAGAGAAAGTTCTGTAAGAACGTTATTAAATGAAGATAAATAAAGGATGCGGTGGATTATCCACAAAGTTATCCACCGTACTTTATAAGTAAAAATAGCAGTATTCCCAGAGGAATACTGCATAATTATCATTATTCTGAGTGTTAAGTTTTTTGAAAATAATCCTTTAAAAATCAACGAATTACTATAAATACTCAGAATTCTGATAGTTAATGTAAATTTAGTGCAATAACAAGAGTTTATCTTTCTTATTCAGAATAATTCACAAAGTTATCCACATTTTTATCCACTTTTTAAATAACGGGTTTTTTGTTTAATGTGACGTACATATAGTTATTGAATCTTTTTTTATATTAATTTAATAGTCTTAATAATAAGCTTTTAAATTTCTGTGGATAAGTTGTTTTTCTTTTTGTTTTTCATATAGATATAGTGTTTAAATATTGTGGATATTCCACTTAAGAAGAAAGGGGAATTTGAGTGAATTGTTGTGGATAACTTTTATCGCTTTTTGTTTTTTATGAGGTTATCCACTATTGTCATAAAATATCCACATAGTTAGTCAAAAGTTATACACATTACCGTTAAATAGTGATAAGTTTCCCGTATATGCTTTTTCATGGCTGGCTTTTAAATGTGCCATGATTCATTGAGGTTGTTCTTATTATGAAAATGAAATCTTTCGTCTTATCTGCTTCTGTGTTGGCTCTTGGAACGTTAGCTTTGAGTGGTTGTGTTCCGGTTTTGATCGGTGGGGCCGTGGGGACGACTGCTTTTGTTACAACGGATCGTCGTTCCACTGGCGCTCAAATGGCCGATGAAGTGATGGAAAAGAGAATTCAGTATGAAATCAGCCAAGCGGTGCCGAATAATTTGCATCTGACGGTGACATCCTACAATCGTCGTGTTCTTTTGACCGGTGAAGTTGGTACAGAACAAGATAAATTAAAGGCCCAGCAAGTCGCACAAAACAGTTTAGAAGTCAGTTCTGTTGTTAATGAGTTATTAGTGGCGCCTGTAACGTCTGTGACACAAAGAATGTCGGATTCGACACTTGCCGGCAAGGTTCGCACTCAGTTGATTGGTACTTCCGGAGTTTCTTTGAATCAAATGAAGGTCACAGTTGATAGAGGCATTGTTTATCTCATGGGTTTGGTGACGCAGCAAGAAGCTCAAAAAGCCTCTGAAGTGGCCTCACGAGTTTCAGGTGTGAAATCGGTTGTGACAGCTTTTGAAATTTTAAGCGAGCAGCAAGTGCAAGAGCGCTTGAAGTTGATTTCAAACCCCGAGCCTGCCAGCCAAGGTTATACGACTACCAATAACATTACGAATGAGTACGACTCTTCCGCATCGAGTACAACGGAAGTTCGTTTGCAATAAAACGTATTTAATAGGCTGAATTAGCCGTGCGTTCATTTGTTTTGTCACTGTGGATGCCTTTGGCACTCTTCGTACTATGGTGGCTGGCATCCACGCTGCAATGGGTCAATCCCTATCTCCTGCCTTGTCCGGAGAGTGTCCTAGCGGCTTTTTGGGAGCTTTTGGATAACGGCACTCTCTTTGAGCACATTAGGGCGAGTTTAGGGCGGTCTTTAGGTGGTTATTTCATGGCAATCGTTTTTGCATTGCCTATGGGATATTTTTTCGCGAAATACGAATCTTTACACATTCAATCCCGCTTAGTTTTAGAAAGCCTGAGGATGATACCGCCCTTATCTTTGATTCCACTTTTGATTTTGTGGCTTGGTATTGGCGAAGTAGCCAAGTTAACAATTGTTCTTTTGGCTAGCTTTTTCCCTATTTATTTAAATGCGTATTCCGGGTTTAAACAACTTGATTACCGGTACGGAGAATTAGCCAAAACACTTAATCTCAGTACATGGGAGAAAATCAGACATATTGAGTTTCCCGGAGCGCTGCCTTCTGTTTTTACGGGTTTAAGACTGGGTTTCGGTTACAGTTGGCGAGCTTTAGTGAGTGCTGAACTCATTGCTGCTTCATCTGGCTTGGGTTATTTGATTTCTGATGCATCAGAGATGGCTCGTACGGATCAGGTGTTTGTGGGCATTTTGATGATTGCTCTGTTGGGTATTGTTGGGGATGTGCTTTTTCAGTACGGACTGAAAAAAATCGCTCCGTGGAGTCTGAAATGACAGCGATCAGTATTGAAAAAGTCAGTTTTCATTATCCCGGGCATAAAGAGTGGATCCTGAAAGATTTTTCTCTGCAGCTTCAAGCCCACAAGGTATTGGCTGTTATCGGGAAAAGCGGTTGCGGGAAAAGCACACTGATGCGTTTGATTTCTGGTTTGTTAAAGCCAACAGAAGGTCGCATTGTTCTTGGTAAAGATATGCGGGTAGGAGTTGTTTTCCAAGATCCGCGATTATTACCTTGGAAAACTGTTTTTGAAAATGTTGCTCTTCCTATTCGAAACGAAACATTAGAGAAACAAAAGGCAGTTGTTGATGAAGTTTTGGAGTTGGTTGGATTGGGGCATGCTCAAGATTTTTATCCTTCTGAGCTTTCCGGGGGAATGGCGCAAAGGGCTGCCTTGGCGAGAGCGCTCGTCCAATCTCCTGATATTTTGCTGATGGATGAACCGTTTGGCGCTTTGGATGCGATAACACGGGCTCAAATTCAGATGGATTTTGAATCCATACAGCAAAGAAAAAAAATGACAGTGGTTTTAATTACCCATGAGGTAAATGAGGCTGTTCGTTTGGCGGATTCCGTTTTAGTGATGTCACAGACAAAAATTATCGATACCTTGGATGTGCAGATTGCTCACCCACGTTCACTAACGGATATGCAAGTGGTTAATTACGCTGCCAGGGTACTGAATTTGTTAACTCACTCATAGTAGAGGGGAAAAATGAAATTAAAGAAATTATTAGTTGTCTCAGCCATGGTATTGGCCGGTTCTTTGTCTTCTTTAGCTCAAGCGGCAACGGACCAGATCAATATTGCCTATGTGAAATCACCTTTTAATCTCCAAAACATTGTGATGAAGCAAAATCAACTGTTGGAGAAGGAATTTCAAAAGGACGGCATTAAAATTAATTGGGTTTCCATCAATTCCGGCGCCCAACAGGCTCAAGCAATGGCCGCCGGCTCTTTGGATGTGAGCGCGGTTATGAATACTGCCTCCTTATTAATGGCAAATGGCGCGGGCAATAAAATTTTTGTTGCGACCGGTGTTGCTCGTCCGACGCAAGTTTTTGCCGTCGTTGGCAAGCCCGGTAATCAGATGAAAATTGAGGATCTGAAAGGCAAAAAGGTCGCGGGTCCGAAAGGAACTGCTTTGCATCAGATCTTGGTGGCAGCTTTAAATTCCAAGGGAATGAACATTAATGATGTGGAATTCCTTCAGATGGATCTGCCGAAGGCTCAGGCTGCTTTGTTAGGAGGGCATGTCGACGCCGCCTTGTTGGCTGCCGGTTTAGTCATTAAAGCAAACGCCGCCGGCGCAAAAACAATTGTGACCGCCGATGGTTATGTCAATCCCTTGTTGGTCATGGCTGTGAGTGAAAAGTTTGTTAAAGAAAACAAACCGTTGCTTGAAAGAATCGTTAAGGTTCATCGTCAAACCACTCAGTGGATTGCTGACAACTACGATAAGGCGATTGAAATGGGCGCTAAGGAAGAAGGTGTGAGCTTGTCTGACGCTCAAAAGTTAGCCCAATGGAGTCATTATTTTGATGTCATTACAGATAATGATCTGAAGAGCTTGAAGTTAGACCAAGACTTCCTTTATGAAAACGGCATGATGAAAAATAAAGTCAACACAGATGACTTAGTTTTGCCGATGGCCCGTCAATAATTTTTTTCAACACCCTAAAGTCAAAATACTTTAGGGTGTTGTTCCATTAAACCACGTGAGATAAGCGTGAATCAATGCGCCAAGAGTGAGCATCGAGGCAAAAAATACTTCGAGTTTCACAGTGGAAAATAATGTCTGATTTAACTCAAGGCCGCTTTTTGTAGTGAGTTCTGACGGCAGTTTCCAAGCTTTCCACAGGGTTATAAATACCAACAGGTAGGGATATTTCGTCCAATCCATTGCCACAATGCAAAGAATTAAGGCGTAAGGAACAAAAAGCATCAGGCGATAGGCGGCTATCGTCCAATTCTTCCCTAAAACAACTGCCATCGTATAGCGATGAATAGATTCGTCATGTTCCCGGTCTCTGAAATTGTTCACACATAAAACCGCAGATGCGATTAGGCCAAGGGCGGAACCTACTAATAAGATGGTTTCGGATACGGTTTGCACCTGAAGATAATACGTTCCGCAAACAGCAACAAGACCGAAGAATATGAAAACGACAATCTCACCATAAGGTGTGTAGGCGATGGGTTTGGGGCCGCCCATGTATAGGTACGCCGCCGCAATGCTGGCTAACGTAATCAGCAGAAAAACCCAATGCGTTAAATAAATGAAATAAAGGGTAATAGCAACTGCGATCAGTGCGGCTACCAGAATGCCCCTCTCAACAGCTTTGATGCTCAGCAATCCGAGCGATGTGGCTCGCGGCAACCCTTTTCTATTACTTCTTTCTGCCTTGCGCTTGCTATAACCGGAGTCGTTTTCCATATTAGTAATGGCTTGCATAACAATGGAAAGCAAAGCTGTCAGAAGAGCGGTTACCGGATGGATAACGCCGGTGTCGGACAGACAGACCGCAAGAGCGGCCAGCACAGGAGCAACCGCCACCCCGAAAGTTTTTGGGCGGATGGCCATCAGCCAAGCCTGAATAGAGTTAGGGGAGATATCGTCGGGATCTGTCATTAAAGCACAACCTTGACCATAGGATGGTGAGTCAATGCCATGTAGATAGAATCCAGCTGCTGTTTGCTTGTTGCATGCACAACAACATGAAGCGCTTCGTATCGTCCTTGCTTGCTTGGACGACTGGCAATCGTTTGCGGATCAAAAAGAGGATCAAATTCTCGAATCAATCGGCCGATCGTACCGACAAATTCAGGATCCGAATAACCCATAACCTTTATGGGAAAATCACAGGGAAATTGGAGTAATTCTTTTTCTTGCATCATCATTCTGTTATTGTAAACCGAATATTGCCTTGATACGTTGTAACTGGCGGCGCCAGAAGTTGGATTTTTGCACATCGTGAAGTGCAATTAATTCCGCTTTCGCCACCTCTTTTTCGTTAAAAGACACACTGATTTCCCCGATTTTTTCGCCTTCTTTAATGGGAGCGACCAGGGGATCCAAGCGCGATACAGAAGCAGAAAAGCCTTTTGTTCCTTTTTGCAAAATAGCGTCTCGCGGCAGGGTGACATACAAATTTTCCTTAACGCCTACCCGGACTTTTGCGTCGTTGGTTAATTCGACGGGGATGCGGTCAATCGTTTCCCAAGCGGGGTAAAGCAGCAATGTTTTATAGTTATCGGCACCCCAATTAACCAGTTTCATTGTATCTTCAGCGTTTTGTTGCTCAGAATCTGCATTCATTGCGACAGCGAGCAATTCTCGGGAAAACCTTGTATCTGCTTCTAAATAATCTTGAGAATAATAAATGACGCTATTCCAAGCCTTTGTTTGATGGCTTGAGCGGTGTAGTCCTTTTACGGCATCCGCTCTCCATAAAAAGCTATTGCTGTTGTTGTGATTAATTACGCCATTGCTGATGCTCTGGATCGTCCAAAATTCATTTAATTCCGGACATTCATTCAATAGCGCATTGGCCAAAATTAAAGTATCTCGGGCGCTGGAATATTGACGAGAATTATTCGTTCCGATTAGTGAAACGTATTGCGTGTTTTTCATGCCCAACGCTTTGGCATGTTCATTCATTTTTTCCACAAAACGACGAGTTGTTTTATAAGTGCCTTGCGCCAAGGCAACAGCTGCATCATTTGCTCCCATGACAGCGATAGCCTTTTGCAATTCGGAAACCGTAATTTTTTGGTTCGGTTCCAGGTAAAAGCGATCTGCATTTAAAGGAGGAAGCGTTAAAGCGTCGTTATTAACGGTAATGACAGTATCGCGATCAATAACACCGTCTTCAATAGCTTTCTCTGCCGTATATAGAACCATCAGCAAAACACTGTTGCCGGGATTGATTCTTTTATCAGCATCTTTGGCTGCAAGAGTCACATTAGTGAGACGATCAACCAGCAGCCAAGATTGAGACTTTAACTGGGGGGATGAGGCGGCATAAGCTCCGCTCACTAATTGGAATAAAAACAAAAATAAGATAAAAAACTGTTTTATCATTCGGGAGAATTTCTTAAATTTAATATCGTCGTACAGAGCAGATTGTAAAAGATGGCGCTCCTTTTTAAGCCATTTTTTATTTTTTTGTTACCAGAAAAATGATAGAAGAAACGATTGAAACGCCGTTTGGGCAGATTTTGAGCGAATGTGTTGATGAAACCGGTTCAACCAATACCGATCTGTTAGATCGGATCAGGCGTGAAGGTTTAAACGGTATTTTGCTCAGACGTGCGCGAAATCAGACTCAAGCTCGCGGAACAAGAGGGCGGAAATGGGACGGATCGGGCGGTTGCTTGATGTTTTCCGTTGCTTTACCGATCGGTAAAGACCTTCGAGCCGTAAGCGGCGTCACTTTGGCTATCGGCGCTGCCATTGCATTGGCCTTAAGAAATCAGGGGGTGCCCGCTGAGGTCAAATGGCCCAATGACATACTTTTGTTTAATCGAAAACTCTCCGGCATTTTGGTGGAGTCTGCGAAATTGCCTGATCATCAATACGCTTTGGTAATTGGTGTTGGGTTGAATATTTCACTTAAAGAAAGCGCTCTGGATCGTTCCAAGGCTTCTTTGTCGGAAGTCTCTAGCAATTATTCGGATGAACAGATCCATCAGTTGATGTGCGAACTGGCAACAGCAATTGTCCGAGCGGTTGATGAAGTGCTGCGTAACGGTCTGAAACGTACGGTCTTGCTCTGGGATACAATAGCAGCGTATAACAATCAGACGGTTGAAATTGTGCAAGAGAACAAACAGCCGTATGAGGCGATTTTGATTGGCATTGATCAAGACGGTTGTTTATTGGCGCGCAACGGCCAAGAGATTGTTAAGTTAATTTCCGGTATGGGCAGCATCCGGTTAAAGAAATGAATCTACTGATTGACTTAGGTAACACGGCCCTGAAATGGGCGACCAGCGATGATCCGGAATCTCCGCACACGTTAGTTCATGGCGGCAGTCACCATTTCCCTGACAAATTTTTATCGGATTGGCGAGGCCGCGGGTTTCGTCATGTGTACGGTTGTTCTGTTGCGTCGAGAGATTTGACTCTGTCCTTAACCCGTCAGATTGAGTCGTTGGGGATGCAGGTAACGTGGCTGAAGGCGCAAGACAGGTACTCAGGAGACTTTCAGCTGATCAATCAATACAAAAACCCTGTTCAGTTGGGGTCAGATCGTTGGCATGCCGCTATCGGAGCGGTGTATTTCATGCCGAAGCAGCCTCTGTTGGTTGTCCATGTCGGAACAGCTACGACAGTTGACTGTGTTTACCCGGAAGACGACAAGATGATTTTTGCCGGCGGTCGAATCGCTCCCGGTGTGGTTTTAATGAGAGACAGTCTTGTCAGCGGTACAGCGACCTTGCCGAAAGCGGACGGGGACTACGCGGATTTTCCGACGGATACCATGACGGCAATTGTCACGGGTATTGTGGATTCACAGTTGGGTCTCATTGAAAGAGGGATGCGCGTTATGCACCAACATGGATTTGAACCGACATTGGTGTTGGCCGGCGGAGCTGTCGGACGCTTTGCTCCTTATTTGCAAAAAGAGTTCCCTAAAAGTGTCATCAAACACAATTTGGTTTTGAGAGGATTGGCTTTGCGTGTGGCCGGTGAGATGAATCCATGAGAAATTTTGCAATCCTCTTATGTTTGATTTGCGCAGGTTATTACGGATGGGACGCATTCTGTGACTGGCTCGAATTGCCAGAGGAGTCCTATGTAGCTAATAATCAGACAAAAAAGGCCGATGAAATCTTTCCGAGCGCAATGAAAAACATCACGCCGGTTAAGAATATTCAAAGCTATATTGAAGAGCAGCGGCTAAACGCGCAGCAAAAAGCAAAGGTGATTGAGCAGCAAGAACAGATAAAGCAAACTCAAGAGGATGAGGCGGAAGAAAAACCTGTCGAAACGGTAGCTGCTTTGCCTGTTATTAAACCTCAATTACCGGAAAACAATTCAGCGCAGGATCAATCAGCGCTGTGTTTCAAATTAGGGCCGTTATCCACTCGTAATTTACCGGCAATTAATCGCTCTATTGAAGCCTTTGGTCTTCTGGAAGCTGTTCGAGTAGAGTCTGTTTTGTCCGCGGATTCTTACGTGGTTTTTACAATACCGTCAACGACATCGAAAGGTGCTCGTGCGCTGGCTAACCAAATACGGCGACAAGGGTATCCGTCTGCAAAAGCGGTCGACAGTGGCCCGCTATTAAACGCTGTTGAGTTAGGGCGTTTTAAGAGTGAGGAACAGGCTCAGGACTATCTGCAAAGTGCCCAACAAAAGCTAAAGATGAATGACCTGAGGGTAACCCGCTTGATCGGTTCGCCAACCAATCAAGTGAATTTGATTTTTGGAGCAGTCACTGAGCAGCAAGCTGCGGCACTGAAAAAACTTGCCGCCCAGCATAAGCAGTCTTTGCAAAAGTGCGATTTTTAGATTTCTGAGAGTGATTTTTGAATCAAAACAGAGGTCTGATCCGCTAAATCCTTCCATTCATCTAATCGAGAGAGTTGAGCATCGCGCTGTTTGATTCCCCAGATGGATTCCGGGAAATGAGAGTCATCTCGGTAACGGGCAATGATGTGCCAATGCAGGTGCGGCACCATGTTGCCGAATTGAGCCCAATTGATCTTGTCGGGTTTCATGCCGGAGCGGACACTTTTTTCTACTGTTAAAAGCACTTTTTCCAAAAAACGGCGATCTTCTTCGCTTAAGTCAGACATTTCTGCTACATGATGGTTCCAAATGACACGGAAGTAGCCGGGGAAATTGGGATCGTCAACGCGTATCACACGAAGTTTGTCGTTTGACCAAAGAATATTTTCATTGTTAGGCGTACACAATACACAATTCATGATCGTCTCCACACTTAATGAATCGGCCGATAGTAGGAACTGCCTTTTACCAGTTCTCCGGCGACTAATTCAACGCCGCCGGAACCATCATCTGTTAATTGATAGTCCCATTTTTTCCTGCCGCTAGAATCTTCCAACCATGCGGCAACAGGCCAATCAAGCTCCTCAAGATTGCCATTGATAAAATCCTGAGCTTCGAGAGGAGTGGCAAAATTTTCAACAAAGTCACCGTAGTCAACAATGACTTCTGTTACAACATCACGTCTCACATTTCGCTCCTATACGCTTAGACTGATTACCCGAGCGATGACTGCGGTTAATTTTTTTGTGTATTCCAGATCCAGAGACTCGTCCGGAGCGTGAGCATTGGATTGTGGTCCAAGAACACCAGTAAGAATAAATGCGCTTCCAGGGAAAAGTTCTTCAAAGGTATTGATAATCGATATTGAACCGCCCTGACCAAGGAAAACAGCTTCTTTGCCAAAAATTTCTTTGGCTGCTTCGTTGAATTTGTCTTCAACGGTTTGAGCATTATCTTTTGCCGACCAGCCCGGATGATTTTCTGGGTACTGCCAAGTGACCTGACAGCCGTATGGGATATTTTCGGTTAATGCCGAAGCAATGTCTTTCTCAGCCTTTTCAAAGTCAATGTCAGGGGGGAGTCTCATCGATAGTCGCAATGCGACGGAACTTTGGATAACGTTGCCGGCATCTTCAATGCGCGGCAATCCGTCCATACCTATCACGGTCAAAGCCGGTTTCCAGGTTTCCTGAATAAGGATTTCATGGTTAGTTGTGCATTTTGTTTGCACGCCAGGTAAAAGAGGTGCGTGGTTCCAAACGAGATCCCCCAAAACATCACTGGCTTTTTTCAACTGATCAATCCGTCGCTGAGGGATATTGGCGTAACAGGAAGAAATCTTGACTAAACCGGATATTGGATCATGCAGACGAGCGATCAAGGCCTGAGCAATGGCAAAGGGATCCGGAACCATGCCGGAATAAGTCCCCGAGTGCACGCCGTAATGCATGCTTTGAACTCTTAACGTGCCGGAAATGATGCCTCGAAGGGATGTGCTGAGCCAAACGTGTTCATAGTCGCCGCAATGGTTATCTAAGATAATGAAAAATTTTGGTGAGCCGAATTTATCTTTAAATTTATTTAAAAAATAGGGTAGATCATTGGAACCCGATTCCTCTTGGGTTTCAAAAATTCCAATAATTCTGGGGTGCGGCATGCCAAGATGCTCAAGAGCGTGCACGGCGGTGATCATGGAAAAGAGGCTATATCCATCATCGGCGGCTCCTCTGCCGTAGAGTTTGCCCTTTTCCACAACAGGCGTCCACGGTCCTAAACCTTCACGCCAGCCGCCTGCTTCAGGCTGTTTATCCAAGTGTCCATAAAATACGACGCTTTCTTCAGTTGCGCCGTTTGAGGCAGGGATATCAATAAACAAACAGGGAGTTTTCCCTTTTTCTTGAATAATTTCCGTGCGAGCCTGAGGAACATTCTCTTTAACCCAATTTTTTCCTAATTCACAACATTGGGTCAGATAACCATGACTTTCCCAAAAACGGTCGTAAGCTGTTGATTTTGCTGGAATGCGAATGTATTCCATAAGATCGTGCAGGGCTTTGTTGTCCCAAAATTCACCAACGGTTCTTTGTAAAGACATAAACCGGTTCTCCTAAGGTATCTGCACAGGAACTAACTTTTTACCAAGAGTGTTGCCCAAGTGATTAGCTTGAACCGCGGCGGCATCTTTTGATGCGAAGCTGCCAATAGTCACTCTGAAAAGGTTGCCATCTGCATGAACGTTTACGGGTTGTTGAGTTTGTGAGCGCAGGGTATCGGCAAATTTATTGGCATTGGCCTCGGAACCAAAGGCACCGGCTTGCATTCCCCAACGGGAGCTGCTTGGCTGTGAGGCGGTGCTGAGATTCACCTCTGTACTGACCATGTCATGTTTGGCTGCTTCGGTTAAATTAACCGCGCCTTGCAAATCGCTTGGTACCTCATCGATGGTAAACGATGTAGTAGGGGAGGAGTCCAAAACGATGGTATTGGGTTCCATTTCAGCTACATTACTAGCACTTTGCGCTCTGGAGTAATTTTCTTGGGTGGTTTTCATAGAAGCTGCTGCCGCTCCGATGACACTGGCAACCGCCGCAATATCGGCCTGATTATCCGTTACCTTGGAATCGTCAATAAGTTTGATCATGCCGCCAGACGAAGCGGGCACTTTGCCATTTTTAATATCAGCCATTCGAATGCGCTCGACTTTGACGGGCGCGGTGCCATTTTTGACATAACCTAATTTACTGGCAGCGGCATAAGACAAGTCAATAATGCGGTTATCGACAAAAGGACCTCTGTCATTGACTCTAACGATGATGCTTTTGCCGTTCTTTAAGTTAGTGACCTTAGCGTAGCTAGGCAATTCCATGGTCTTGTGCGCGGCAGTCATTGCGTACATGTTATATGTTTCGCCAATGGATGTTTTTCGACCGTGGAATTTTTTCCCGTACCAAGAGGCTATGCCTTCCTGCTTCATGGGTTTGTCACCCGTAACCGGAACATAGCGTTTGCCGCCGACCCTATAAGGCTTGTTGGCGCCGCTATGCGGTTTCTCGTATTTAGGAACTGCATTGGGTAGGTTGCTGTAATCGGAATTGGCTGAAAAGCCCGATGGGGGACCGTCATCTTGGTAATAGCCGCCACCTCCTGAGCAGGCTGCTAGTAAAACCACAGAGGCACTGATTGCCAGTCCCAAGGGAAATAATCGTTTTTGCATATCGAAAAATCACATAAATAGTGAACTGATTATCGACGAACTAAATTCGAAAAGCAAAGTTAAGAAATGGGACCTGAAGATTAAAGTGCGCAAGAGACTCGGAGAACTCCTAAAAGTAATAGAAAATCATTAGAATTCACAGGTTAGCGGCGATTTTGCGAAGAATATCGCCGTCTTGTTTTAAAACGGAATCAATACCGTCTGTCTACATTGGAATTAGCTATGACACTGGCTTTGGAAGATATTCGTCGCATTGCTAATCTCAGCCATTTAGAGCTTGATGATGAAGCGGCTGAGCGCATGCAGGGCGAATTAAACAATATTTTTAAGATGATCGAACGCATTCAAGCGGTTGATACCGAGGGCGTGGAGCCGATGCCGCATCCTCATGACGGTTCGCAAAGACTGCGTGAAGATGTTGTCAGAGAAGTAAACGATCGGGAAAACAACATGAAGAATGCTCCCGAACAAGCAGAAGGTCATTTCTTAGTACCGAAGGTGATCGAATAATGGCAAAAGAACTTTTTCATGCTTCCGTTGTTGAACTTAGCAAGAAGCTTGCCAATAAGGAAGTGTCGGCTGTTGAATTGGCCAATGTCTATTTGGACCGAATTGAAAAAAATAAAGATCTGAATGCATATCTGGATGTGCGTCCGGAGGAAACGATCCGTCAAGCCGAGCTGGCAGACCAACGCATTGCTCGAGGCGAAGCGACGCGCCTGACCGGTATTCCTATTGCTCATAAAGATTTGTTTGTGACAAAAGAATGGGCGACAACTGCGGCCAGCAAAATGCTCGATGGTTATATGAGCCCGTTTAACGCAACGGTTGTTGAAAACCTTAATAAGGCGGGCATGGTTTGCTTGGGTAAACTCAATTGTGATGAGTTTGCAATGGGCGGCGGCAACGAAAATTCTGCATTCGGCAAGGTTTTGAATCCGTGGGATAAGGGTTGTGTGCCGGGCGGCTCTTCCGGTGGTTCGTCAAGTGCTGTCGCGGCCAGCTTAGCTCCTGTTGCTACGGGTACTGATACGGGCGGCTCCATTCGTGAACCTGCGGTTTTCACGGGTGTCACAGGTTTGAAGCCGACCTATGGGCGTCCCAGCCGTTGGGGGGTTATTGCCTTCGCATCCAGTTTGGATACGCCAGGGTTGTTGGCTCGTACGGCAGAGGATTGCGCCTGGGTGATGAACGAAATGATTGAGTTTGATCCCAAAGATTCAACGTGCGTCAATTTGCCGAAGGAAGACTTCACTCGCTGCTTGGATATGAGCATGCAAGGCGTGAAAATCGGCGTCCCCCGCAGTTGGTTTGCAAAGGGATTGGACGAAGAATTGGCGGCCAGCATAGAAGAAGTGATCCGTACTTACGAAAAAATGGGGGCGCAGATTGTCGATATCGAGTTGCCTACTGTTGATTTGGGCGTGCCGGTTTACTATGTTGTCGCCTGCGCTGAAGCTTCTTCGAATTTGAGCCGCTACGACGGCGTTCGTTATGGTTATCGCGCGAAACATTACGGCGATATTCAAGACATGATCAAGCGCAGCCGTTCCGAAGCGTTAGGACCTGAGCCGCAGCGCCGCATTATGATCGGTACCTATGTCCTCTCTCATGGCTACTATGACGCGTACTACATCAAGGCTCAGCGAGTTCGCAGATTAATTGCTAATGAGTTAAACAGTGTGTGCAGCCAAGTTGATGCGATTATCAGCCCGGCGGCAACAGGTCCCGCGTACCGCTTCGGTGAAAAGAGTGACCCCGTGCAAGCGTATTTGAGTGACTTGTATACGGTACCCGTCTCGTTGGCCGGCTTGCCCGGCATGGGTTTGCCCTGCGGCATCCACTCGAACGGTCTGCCCTTGGGCTTCCAATTGGTAAGCGCTCGTTTCAATGAAGCTAAGCTTCTCGGAATTGCTCACCGTTATCAATGTGAAACGGATTGGCATCAACGTATTCCAGCCGGTTATTAATAGGGGATCAAAATTATGCAATGGGAAGTCGTAATCGGTTTGGAAACGCACGTGCAGCTTTCAACCAAGACTAAGATTTTCTCCGCAGCCTCCACTGACTTTGGGGCTGAACCCAACACACATGCCTGTGTGGTGGATTTGGCTTTACCGGGCACTTTGCCGGTTCTCAACAAGGGAGCCGTTGAAAAAGCCATGAAGTTCGGTTTGGCAATTGGCGCCAAAGTGGCTCCGCGGTCTATTTTCGATCGGAAAAACTATTTTTATCCGGATTTGCCCAAGGGCTATCAGATCAGCCAATTCGAGTGGCCGATTGTTGTCGGCGGACAAGTGTCTTTCATGGTGACGCCTAAAAAGGGAGAGCCTTACATGAAGACGCTCAATTTGACTCGAGCTCACTTGGAAGAAGATGCCGGTAAGAGTGTTCACGGTTTGGAAGTCGGCAAGAGCGGCATTGACTTAAACCGAGCCGGTACGCCTTTGTTGGAGATTGTGACCGAACCGGAATTGCGCTCAGCTGAAGAAGCGGTCGCTTATGCACGCACCTTACATGCGCTCGTTGTTTGGTTGGGTATCAGCCACGGTGACATGCAAAATGGGAACTTCCGTTGCGATGCCAACGTCAGTGTTCGCCCCTTGGGGCAAAAGGAATTTGGTACGCGCTGCGAAATTAAGAATTTGAATTCTTTCCGATTCTTACAGGAAGCAATTGAGTACGAAGTTCGTCGTCAAATTGAATTGATTGAAGATGGCGGCAAGGTTGTTCAGGCCACGCGTTTGTACAACCCGGATACTGGCGAGACGCGTGAGATGCGTTCTAAAGAAGATTCGATGGATTATCGCTATTTCCCGGATCCCGACCTTCTGCCTTTGGACATTACGCCGGAATGGCTCGAAACCGTTCGTGCTCAGATGCCGGAATTGCCGGAACAAATGCGTCAACGACTGATGAGCGATTTTGGTTTGTCTGAGTACGATGCGTCGATCTTAACGTCTTCAAAATCGCTTGCGGACTACTATCTCAAGGTAACCGAGAAGGTCAGCGACAAGAAGATTGCGGCCAACTGGGTTATGGGCGAGGTTTCCGCCGCGCTGAATCAATCGGGACAAAGCCTGGAAGAACTTCCGGTTACGCCTGAAAAATTGGCAGTGTTGATTTGTCGTATTTTGGATAACACAATCAATAACCGCGGCGCGAAGAAGATTTTCTCAGCGATTATGGAAGGCCGTACAGAATCGGTGGATGAACTGATTGATCAATTAGGTCTGAAACAGATTTCGGATACCGGCGCAATTGAAAAGATTGTTGATGAAGTGATCGCAAATAACCCGAAGAACGTTGAAGAGTTTAAGGCCGGCAAGGAAAAGGCTCTTAACGGTTTGGTGGGCCAAGTGATGAAAGCGAGCAAGGGTAAAGCAAACCCGGCTCAGGTTAATCAGCTTTTGCGCAAAAAATTAGCTTAAAAAAATCCCCCTTCGTGAACTCTATCCTGTTGGGTAGAGTTCAAGGGAAAGGGGATGATTTTAGCGTTGGGCAGTGTTAGACGCCGTAGCGTTCACGGTAGGCTTGCACTGCCTTTTTGTATGCTCGGGCTTGCAGTGCCATGGGAGTGTCTTCTTCCATAAAGGCAAGCAAGTCATGAAGGTTGATAATGGAAATCACCGGCATGTTGAAAGTGTTGATGACATCCTGCACGGCGGAGACTTCAGTCATTTGTTCAGCGTTGCCGCCCTTTTCCATGCGATCTAAAGCGATCAGAACACCGCTGGCGTGCGCGCCAGCCTGCTGAATCAGTTTGACAGATTCGCGAACGGAGGTGCCTGCCGAAATAACATCGTCAATAACGAGCACATTTCCTTTCAAAGGAGCGCCGATAATGGTGCCGCCTTCACCGTGGTCTTTGGCTTCTTTACGGTTGAAAGCATAAGGAATGTCGCAGCCCATTTCGGCAAGCTTGACAGCTACCGCGGCAGCCAAGGGGATGCCCTTATAGGCCGGTCCAAAAATCATGTCGAATTGAATCTTGCCTTCTTCACGAGCGCTCAGCAGTGTTTTGGCATAAAACTCTGCCAATTGCCCAAGCGTTTTCCCAGTGTTAAAAAGACCAAGATTGAAGAAATAAGGCGAGAGCCGACCGGCTTTTGTTTTAAACTCTCCAAAACGGAGCACGTTGGTATTTAAAGCAAATTCGATAAATTCGTGTTGTAAAGACATAATTAAAACCCGACAAAATTCTTGATGATTCAGGATAATTACCTAAATTGGAAATTCTAACGGGAAATTGGATGTTACGCATAGTCACCTTCAACGCAAACGGGTTGCGTTCAGCTGCTAAAAAGAACTTTTGGACGTGGTTTGACAACCAAAAAGCTGACATTCTTTGTGTGCAGGAATTAAAGGGACAGCAGGCGGATTTCTCTGCTGATGTGCTTCATCAGGAGGGTTATCACGTTTTTATGCACACGGCGCAAAAAAAAGGTTATTCAGGAGTCGCACTTTATAGTCGTCAGCAGCCGCTTTCTGTTCAAGTCGGTTTCGGTAATGAGGAGTTTGATGCAGAAGGCCGCTATGTTCGGGCGGAGTTTGAAAAATTTATTGTAGTTTCCGTTTATTTCCCATCCGGGACGAGCTCTGAGGACAGGCAGGAAGCGAAATACCGTTTCCTGGATGCTTTTGCCGTCCATCTTGATTCATTGAAAAAATACAATAAAGAAATCGTTTTTTGCGGTGATGTCAATATCGCTCACAAAGAGATTGATCTGAAGAATTGGAAGGGCAATCTCAATCATTCCGGTTTTTTACTGCAAGAACGGCAGTGGCTGACGGACTTGTTCTCCAAAGACTGGGTTGATGTTTTTCGTCTGTTAGAACCCAATAAAGAGCAATACACTTGGTGGAGTCAGAGAGGACAGGCACGCGCTAAAAATGTCGGTTGGCGCATTGATTACCAAATCGCAACACCGGCTTTTGCTAAAAAAGCTGTACAGACATACGTCTACAGCGATGAAAAGTTTTCTGACCATGCTCCATTAGTAGTGGACTATGAGGTTTGACGCATGCGATTGGAGCAGATTCTTTTTTCTCAAGGTTTTGGAACGCGGCATGAGTGTCGGGGCTTGGCATTGCAAGGTCGAGTCCTTATCAACGGTGCTGTTGTTGAAGACCCGTATCAAGATATCAACACTGAAAATTTAGTTTTCACTGTGGATGGCGTTGATTGGCCTTACATGGAAAAAGCAATTGTGGCTCTCAATAAGCCATCGGGTTATGAATGCTCAAGAAAGCCCTTGCATCATCCTTCTGTACTGTCTCTTTTACCTGCGCCTTTAAGAACAAGAGGCGTTCAACCGGTCGGTCGATTAGATGAAGATACAACGGGATTATTGATTTTGACCGATGACGGGGCTTTAATTCATCGCCTCACTCACCCTAAAAAACACGTTGAGAAAATTTATCGGATTACCGCTAAACATCCGGTCACTGAAGTTATGAGAAACAATTTGCTTGAAGGTGTTTTGCTCGATGGTGAAAAAGAAAAGGTAAAGGCTGATCGCATTCAGTGTATTGATGATCGCACGTTTGAAATGAGCATTACTCAGGGGAAGTATCATCAGGTCAAGCGCATGTTGGCAGCTGTGGGAAATCGTGTTGAGAGTTTGCATCGAGTGACTTTTGGGCGTTACCAGTTGCCAGAAGATCTTGCTCCGTCCAAATGGCGTTTTATTGCTCTTGAGGACTTGATTTAAAAATGTCGGCCTCATCCATTTCTCAATCTTGGCTAACGGCTTTGCGTGTATATACAAAACCGCAGGCGTTACGCATGTTTTTTCTGGGATTTTCTTCCGGTTTGCCTTTGCTATTGGTATTGGGGACCTTGTCTTTTTGGCTGCGCGAGGCGGGCATTGAGTTAAGCACAATCGGAATGGTGACATGGGTTGGATTGGCTTATGGGTTTAAATGGGCTTGGGCGCCTTTGGTTGACCGTGTCAGATTGCCGTTTTTGGGAACCGTACTTGGACGCAGACGCTCTTGGCTGCTTTTTTCTCAGTGCGTTGTAATCGGCAGCCTGATCGGCATGGGTTTTACTGATCCGCAGGCGCATCTGAGCGCGATGATCGGGTTTACGGTGCTAACGGCATTCGCTTCCGCGACTCAGGATATTGCACTGGATGCCTACCGTATTGAAAGTGCAGATGTCTCAGAGCAAGCGGCCCTTGCGGCTACTTACCAGACAGGATACCGTTTGGCGATGATTTGGGCGGGCGCCGGCGCTCTGGCCTTGGCGGCCTTTTTTGCACAATCCGACAATCAATATGATCCTGCGGCGTGGACTTTTTCATACTGCGTAATGGCGGCAAGCATGTTGGTTGGTGTTGTCACGGTTTTGATTTCTCCGGAGCCGGACAGAACGGTTCCTCGTGAAACATCTGAACAAACACAAAGACGTTTAACGGAAAGCCGATTGCGTCATCCCACTTGGTCCGACAGAAAAATTCGATTGAGTGTTTGGTTTTATGAGGCGGCCTGCCTGCCTTTTCTTGATTTCTTTACCCGTTTTCGCTGGCACGCTCTTGTGGTATTGGCGCTTATCGCAACCTATCGTATTTCTGATGTGGTGATGGGTGTGATGGCAAATCCCTTCTATCAGGATCTTGGGTTTACAAAAGAGGAAGTTGCCGCCGTTTCCAAAGTGTTCGGAGTCGTGATGACTTTGTTGGGAGCTTTTTTGGGCGGGATCATCAGCGCCAAATTCGGAGTGATGAAAACTTTATTTCTCGGTGCTTTGTTGTCAGCCCTTACGAATTTGCTTTTTTCGTGGTTGGCTCTGCAAGGTCACCAATTGACGTATTTAGTTTTCACGGTAAGCGCCGATAACCTTGCCGCGGGGATTGCTTCTGTTGCGTTTTTGGCTTATTTGTCCGGGTTGACCAATGTTGCCTACACGGCCACACAGTACGCGCTCTTTAGCTCAATCATGCTGTTGCTGCCGAAATTTTTGGCCGGTTTCTCAGGCTTTGTTGTAGAAAGCGTCGGCTACAGCCACTTTTTTACTCTAACGGCTGTCATTGGTATTCCGGTGCTTATCTTGGTTATTTGGGCCTCGCACGTTAAGCCCCAAAATTAAACTGAGCGTTTTTTGGGGTGCCGTTTTCTGCCAACGGGTATTTTTGCTTTTGCGGGTTCTTTAAAACCGCGGGTGGCCGTAGCGATTTGTTTAACACACAAAGCGATGTCTTCAATCGCGTCGTCAAGATTTTCGAGCGGCGAGTCGGATAAAAGTTCATCCCGAGTGGCAGAAAAGTCGCCGATTACCTCTTCAGGAAGATGGCGCCAGATGCCAATCAAAGCAGCAATGACGGAGTCATTGTCCGAGTCAAGCAGACCGCTCCAAGTTTGAGCTGCCGTCAGAAAACCAGAGGCGAAAGGTTCGAGCGCAACAATTTCTTCTTCTCCGCTTAAGGGGTTGCCAAACTCATCCTCAGGATCGAAGACAATGGGATCTAAAGGTTTGAAGTGTGCGAGCCGATTGTTGATCTCTTTATAGCGGCGGTAGATAAGTTCTTCCAGTCTGTTTTGCTGGGCCTTCGGCAGCCGAGAGGGAGTTGCCTCAGGAGCGCAAAATATCTTTGGCATCCATTCTGTCGGGCTGACTTCTTGAGGTAAAAGACACAAGGCCGTTAAAAAACCGTCGGCTTGAGAGGCATCCATGGCGTAGCTGCTTTCATCCAATTGCGCAAGCAGCTCATCCATTTCAATGCATTCATCAGAACTAAGCGGTTTTGATAAAGAAGGATGCGGCATAGAAAACCCCTAAATTTTCTCAATGTTATCTTTGCACATTGAGCAAAATAATTAGCTGGGGAAATTTTAGCTGAGCGAAGTTAAATTTGATTGTCAGAAAAAACGATGGAGTGCGTTAGACTTAGGCTCAACGATTAATTGAGGAATCTTTGTTATGGCAGTGGTTGTTTTTCGATCAAAGGCAGGCGGCGAAGTGATCATGATGCGCGGCCATGTGGAGCCGATCTTTAAGCAAGCGGGTCTTATTTTTCATGAAAGAGGGGCTTTTCTTGCGGCAGATCTGCCATCAGTTGTTGCTGCTTTGGAAAAAGAAATCAACGGAATAGCGCAAACAGAAGATCCGGAAAAAGACCGTCAAGAGGAAGAAGAGAACAACACGCCGGCGATGATAACCAAAGTAGCGGTTAAAACGCGTTTTTACCCTCTGATGCGCTTACTGCGAAAAGCGGACGCTCAGGGCTACGATGTTCATTGGGAACCGCTCAGTTAGCTTCTCCAGAATGAACGCGTGAATAAGACAAAAACGGTGAACAGTTCCAAACGGCCGACGAACATGCAAAACGAGCCAACCCAAAGATGCACAGGGTTGCAGGCAGCGTAGTTGCCGGCAGGGCCGACTGCTCCCAGTCCGGGGCCAGTGTTTGCGATGCAGGCAATTACAGTTGAGAGAGCCTCTGTTAAGCCGACTCCCGAGAACATAATCACCAAAGTCGACAAAAATACTACGCAAATGTGCAAGGCAAAAAAGGCAGAAACATTAGCGGCTAAACTGGTGGAAATTGTGTGTTTACCTAATCTGAGCGGCAAATAATCACGCGGTCTCAAAAGTGTGTTCATGCACATGAACGCTTGTTTAACAAAAATTAATACGCGAATCATCTTCACACCGCCGCCGGTTGAACCTGAGCATGATGCAAACACGCTTGTAATCAATAAGAGGAAACCCAGCGAAGATGGCCATAAGTCATAGTTAACAGTTGTGTATCCGGTCGTAGAGAAAAGGGAAACAACATTAAACACTGAGTGACGCAGGGTAATTTCCCACGACGGATAAACCTGTTGAAGAGACAGAACAGTGAAAACAATAACCACACCGATCAGCAGGATGAGAATCCAAGCGCGTGCTTCAATGTCTGTGAAGTAACGGGAAATTGAACGTTGGCGCCACGCGGTGAAATGGAGGGAAAAATTAAAACCTGAAAAGACAATGAAAGCCATTGCCACCATTTCAATGGCAGGGGAATTGAAATAGCCGATACTTTGATCGTAAGGCGAAATACCGCTCAGACTCATTGTCGTAAACATGAACATAATGGCATCGTCCCATTTCATGCCAGCCCAATGGTAAGCTGCGGCGCAGGCAACGGAGGCCAAGATGTAAATGCTCCAAAGTGCTTTGGCAGTATCGGCAATTCTCGGGGTGAGTCGATCGTCTTTAAAGAGGTTGGAATTTTCAACCTTAAATAATTGCGCGCCGCCTACTCCCAAAAGCGGCAGAATCGCCACAGCCAAAACGATGATACCCATACCGCCTAACCAAGAAAGCAGACAGCGCCAGTAATTAAGCGATAAGGGTAAATCCCCCAGATTGGTCAGTGCGGTAGCGCCGGTTGTCGTCAAGCAGGAAACCGCTTCAAAAAAGATTCGATAATACGGAATTTCCGGCAATAGAAACGCCAGAGGCATCGTGCCGACCAGTGATGCCGAAAGCCACGAAAGCGTCACCAATAAGAAACCGTCTCGCGGTTCAAGCTCACGGCGGAAACGCTTGGTGGTTAAAAGAAAAAACAAACCACAAACAAAGCTGATTGAACCGGAGTACGCGAACTCTAAGAACACATTTTCTTCTTCCCGGTAGGCAATGTATACGGGGATCAAATGAGCAATTGCCAAAATGATGAGCAAAGGCCCCAGGGCATTGAGTACCGGAAAAAGCAATCTTTGCAGAGTTCGGAACATAGAAGGTACTCTTAGAAAAAGCCTACATCGACTTCAAATAGGTGTTCGATGCGTTGAATAACCTTCTTATTCGGCACAAATAAAATAAGATGGTCATCATCCATGACCGTCAAATCAGGTTCGGCCATAAGAACGGTTGCCTCATCTCCCTCACCGCGGACAATAGCGCCGACAGAGACTCCCTTAGGAAATGCGATATCTCGAAGTGACTTGCCGACCACTTTGGAACTCTTTTTGGTTCCGTGGGCAATAATTTCCAAAGCCTCTGCCTTATCTTGATAGAGTTCTTGCGCGTTGACGACATCGCCGTAGCGAATATGACGCAAAAGTTCGCCCAAAGAGGCTTGCGTCGGCGATACCGTTACATCGACTTCCGTGCCGCGGACAAGATCGGAATAAACCTGATTTTCCAACAAGACAATACTACGTTTGGCGCCCAGTTTTTTAGCTAAGAGCGCCGTCATGATGTTGGTTTCATCATTGTTGGATAAGGCAAGGACGACATCGGCCTGATCAATACCTTCTTGAGAGAGGGCAAGCGTGTCATCATGCTTGACTAAGGAAACAGAAACCTTATTGTTGGCAAAACGTTTCGACAGACTGACTGCGGACTCTTCGTTACCTTCAAAAATTTTGATTCGTCGTTTGGACCGATTGGGTTCCAATTTATCGGTGAGAAGCCCGGAGAGTTCGCCGCCGTTAATCATTACGATCGTTTCCGCTCTTTCAAAGGGGTGCAGCGCTTCGATAACTTCTTCGGCGCAGTCACTTGAAACCAAAACGGTAATTTCATCATCGGCTTCAATGACGGTGTCATTTCTGCACTCTAGTCTGCGGTTACGGCGATAGATTGATACAAACCGCATCTTCACGTGCGGCAGAATCTTAAAGGCCTCTTCGAGTGTCTTTCCGGTAAGCGGCGCATTTTCCGTTGGGTTGACAGTAAACAGAGTCAACTTGTCGTCTGCAAAATTTAAAACCTGCTGAGCAGCCGGGAACGTAATCAGTTTGGAAAATTGCGTTGCAAGAGCCTGTTCCGGCCAAATAATACTGGTGGCTCGGAAACCTTCTTCGCCAAGAATGCGGGGATAGTGCCTCAGTTCGCTGTCGCGAACTCGGGCGATTCTCATCGGGACATTAAAAATCTGAGCGGCAAGCGTACAGGCAACAAGATTGGTTTCGTCGCTGGCTGTCACGGCAATTAACAGGTCAGTGTCCATGGCGCCGGCGCTGCTTAAGATCGACGGGGAACTCGCGTCGCCAACGATGCCTCGGAGGTCGAAACGATCCTGCATCTGAGCAATGCGATCGCTGGAGGCATCCACTATTGTGATGTCGTTGGCATCGCTAACTAAACTTTCTGCAACGGACCGGCCGACTCGGCCAGCTCCCAAAATTAAAATTTTCATAAATCGTCGCGCGGAAACAGTCCGCGTTGGAGATTAATAATCTTAAGCCTCATCCTTGGACCATTCGATGCCCAATTGACGGAGTTTTCTGTACAAATGCGTGCGCTCCAACTGAGCTTTGGCTGCCACTTTGGTCATGCTGTAATTTTCTTGTTGCAGCAGATGAGTGAAATAAGCCCGTTCAAATTGGTCTCTCGCTTCTCGCAGCGGCAACGAGAAATCAATCTGATCACCTAATGACACTGTAGCAGTGTCGTTTTTCACGCTTTTATCTGATTCAGATTCCGTTGAGTTTTGGGAAACTGCGGGGGCCGTTTTAGCCTGCATTTGTTTTGCCGCAAGAGCCGCCCTCAACGCTTCAGTCAGTGTTTTGATTGAAGTGGGTTTTTCCAAAAAAGAATAGGCGCCGAATTTTGTTGCTTCGACGGCCATGTCGATATTGGCATGACCTGACATCATGATGACAGGGCATGGAAGAGGGCCTTGGGATGCCCATTCCTTCAGCAAAGACATCCCGTCTGTGTCAGGCATCCAGATGTCAAGCAAAATAACATCCGGAGCGCAAGACCGCAGAGCTATTCGAGCTTCTGCACTATTGGCCGCAACGGTAACGGAATAGCCTTCGTCGGAGAGAATTTCGCTGAAAAGCTCACGAATTCCGACTTCGTCGTCTACAACAAGAATGTTTGCCATGTGAAAAATTAATGTCTGAGAGAAAAAAGAGTCAGGCAAAATTGACAAAACCAATGGTAACTATAGCACCATTTACTTGTGAGCCATGTTTATCCGAGCGGTTGGCGATTTCAATCCAACCGCCATGTTCTTCAACAATTTTCTTTACCATAGGCAAGCCCAAACCGGTACCGGTAGGCTTTGTTGTAATGTAAGGTTCAAAAGCGTGTTCAAGAATTGTTTCGGTAAATCCCGAGCCGTTGTCTTCAATCGTTAGAATCACAGCCCTTTCTTTGCCTGTTTTTTCCAAGCGTGAGGAAATGGCAATTTCGCATTCCCGATCTTCAGGGCAGGCTTCTTTTGCATTGGACAACAAGTTATGAAGAACCTGCAGAAGCTGAGCCCGATCGGCCATTAATGGCGGCAAATTGGGTTCAAGATTCAAAGAAACACTTCCGCCTGCTTGTCTATAGAGTAAGGCAACGTCATCGAGCAAAGTATTTAAATCCAGAGGATGTAATGACGGTTTGGGCAACTTTGCATAGTCACGGAAATCATTGACCATTTGTTTGATCGAGGAGACCTGCTCAACAATAGTGTTTGTATAGCGGTTTAAAAGCTCAACGTCTTCCTGAGGCAAGTGCTTGGATAATTTAATTTGCATCCGCTCGGCAGCCAATTGGATGGGTGTCAGAGGATTTTTAATTTCGTGGGCCATGCGTCTGGCCACTTCGCCCCAGGCAATAACTCGTTGCGCGGCAACTGCTTGAGTCATGTCATCAATAACGATCAAATAGCCGGGACCATCATTTAAGGGAACTGAAGAGGTGCGGACCATCAGTGTCAGGGGTTCTCTGGCTCCCTCAAGAGTAAGAGAAACATTTTCTTGTTTAACAGTTCTGGAGTTGCCCGACAACATTGGGAGAATAGTGGCGGCGAGCTCTGCGTTAGCCTCTTGCAATAAAACGCCGACCTGAAGCACGCTGTTGCCTAAAATTTTCACAGCCCCCATGTTAGCGGAGCGCAGACGCTTCCCATGGTCCAGAACAATGATGCCAGTGGACAGGTTTTCTAAAATTCTTTCTCGGAAAATATTAGATTGCTCCAATTTTTCCCGACGGCTCTCCAGCGTGTCCATGGCGTCATTAACTTTCCGAACCATGACGTTAAACGCACGGGTGAGCTCATTGATTTCGTCGGCGCCGGTAAATTCTTTAATCGGCTGATAGTGGCCGCCTGTTAAACGCCTGGTGCCTTCGGCCAATTGGCGGATAGGCGCGGTCATGCGGTTGGCAAAACTAAAGGCAGCTAAAACCGCACAAAGGACGGCCAGCAGCAGACTTAATATCAATGACCAGTGATAAATTGTCTGCAAGCCGCTGCGGTTGAAGATAATCTGCTGATAGTCCAACAGACCGTTAGTGACAGCGTTAATGTTGTGAGCAACGACTTCGGGGATTTCCAGACTGACTTGTAAAAAAAGTTCCTCAGCTGAAGAGTGATTATTAATGGGGACAATTGTTCGAATTCTGAGCGAATCGCTTTCTCTGTCAGCAGAATCATCCTCCAAGTCGGAGAAATACCCTTGTTGGCGAACCGTTTGTATGTCTCTGGTTGAAATACTTAAGTCAATTGAGCCCAATGGTGACGTTTGGGTGATGATGTGACCATTTTCATCAATTAAGGAAAGAATGGCTGAATTGGTTAAATCGCTCATTCGCATGAGCTCGTTGCTCATTTCGCCAAACGAAATGGTGCTTAACCGGTCAGCTATTGTGCGGGTAGTCACTAACTGATCGTTTTGGATTCTCAAAAGTGAATTCTGAGCCAGCGTCACTCCGGAGTCCAAGGCGGTCTCTACTCTTGTATCAACCCCTGAGTCAAAGGCCTGCGAGATGAGGTGGGTTGAAATGGTATAAATCAGAAGCGACGGCAAAAGAGCCACAAACGAAATAGTGAACACCAAGGTGCTCAGCATCCGAGCGCCGAATTGGTGTTGACGCAAGCGTTTGAACAGCTTTGATATCAGGGAGATAACCGTAATCAGTAAGCCGAGAGCAACCAGTGCGTTGATAATCAACAGAATGGGGAAATAGGGTTCAAGCCACTGAGAAGTGGTTCCGGCCGAGGTCAGTAAAAACAACAAAATGACCACCACGGCCAGGCCAATGCTTGCGCTGTACCTGAGTCGGTATTTCATTGTTCCTTTTCCTCTTTGGGATGCTTGACACTGTCATCAAACGTCACAGAGTGCCAATCGGAAGAGAGATCCCAGTCATTTTCGCCAATTGTCACCTGCATGGGCAGGGGCAGCTGCTCAGTATCGAGTCGCACGCGTACTTCGGCAACGCAGTCTTCCGCATTTTCAATGACAGGATTATCCGTAATACGCCAATTTTTAAGCGATTTCAGAATGGAGAGCGTTTCAGACAACGAGTCAAAAGACTGCGAAAGCCCTCCGCGAGAGAGGCGATATTGACGTGTAAGCGGACTGTAGGAAAGTCTGCTCATCAGCGAAGCTTCAATAACGGGTTTGTTAACCCAATACCAGCGTTGCTGTTGTATGGCGAATTCCGTAACAAAGTAAAGAGGAATCCCTCGATTTAAGGCATCTTGGACGCTGCGCGGTAAATCAAACTCTACGTTGACCGACAGATAAAGACCCTCAGGGGGACTGACTCGGGAGGTGAGTTTAGAAGACATGACGGTGATGTCTTCGGCCCAAGCAGGCGCGACGCAGCCCAGCCCTACGAATAGAGCGAGCAAAAAGCCGATTAAGCGTCGAGCCGTAGTCCTCATTTACTTAGGCTCCTTAGTTAAAAGGGCGTAGAAAAATCCGTCGTGATTGCGAGGCAGAACAGGATTTTTCTCGTATTCTGTGGGAATGAGTCGGAGCATGCCGCCTTCTAAACCCGGTTTATCTTTTAACTGAGCGTCCGGGTGACGTGAAACAAATTCACGAATCTGCTCCGGTCCTTCTTCAGGAAAGATTGAACAAACGACATAAAGTAAATCTTTTCCGGCGGGCAGCTTTTCCCACAAGGTTTCCAGCAGTTTCTTTTGCCGGGAAGCCAACAGGGCGATATCTTGCGGTCTTCTGGACCAAACAATATCAGGGTGGCGCCGGACAATACCCGAAGCAGTGCAAGGGGCATCCAAAAGGATGGCGTCCACTTCGTGAATGTCTTTTAGGGAATTCTTATCACTGGCATCGCCAACGACCACAGTGGCCTTGAGACCTAAGCGATCCAATGTTTGTTGAATTAAAGGCGCTCGTTGGGGATCAATTTCCATTGCTGTAACATCAAGCGGGCAGCTTTCCAGCATTTGAGCAGTTTTGCCGCCCGGTGCAGCGCAGGCATCCAGCACCTTATCGTTAGCTTTTAAGCTTAAAAAGTCAGTGACAAGCTGACTGCCGGCATCTTGAACGGAGCAAAGACCTTTTTGAAAGCCCGGGATTTGATTAACTGGGCAAGCTGGCTCAATCATAACTGCCCAGCGTCCGATTTGTTGTCCTTTTAATCCGGCGGCCTGAAGACTTTCTAAAAAAGCTTGAACCGAGGTTTTTGCCCGATTAATTCGTAGAGTCAAAGGAGGCTTTTTGTTCTGAACGGTCAGAATGCTCTGCCAATCTTGAGGGTAGTCGCGGCGAATTTTGGATATCCACCAGCCAGGTGCGTTAAAACGAGCAGACAAATTGGTTTCAAAGGAAGCGGTCAGGCGAGAGCGATTCCTTAAGAAATTTCTTAAAACAGCGTTTATAAAACCTGCGGCCCACGCGTTGTTGGGGTCCGACTTAACGGCTTCCACCGCTTGGTTTACAACAGTGAAAGTTTTTTCTTTTTGTTCCAGCAAAAGAGCCAGCGCGATACTGAGAATGGCTTTGTTTAAAGGGCTGGGTTCTTTGTGAACCAGTTTTTCCAAAAGCAAACTCGTTTTAGCCCGTTGTCTTACTGCGCTATAAAGCAAACTTTGGACAGCCGCCTTCAGATCTTGATCTTGGTTGATAAGGCAAAAAGTAAGAGCTTTTTCCAATGAGCAACCCTCGGTCAGCATCTTCTGCCAACCGACTGCGCTAACTGACAAGGCTCGGGCTAAAAGCGCACTCATTTGAAAAACTCCCCAACTTTCAAAGGATAGCCTTGAAGAAAGCTTTGGGCCGGCATTTTCGGTTTGCCGGGACGCTGCAGCAGCGTCGCTCGTATGGCTCCCTGTGCGCAAGCAATGGTGACGCCTGATTTATCAACATTCAAAATTTCTCCAGGCTGTCCGGATATGCCATTGTCCAGATCGGCTTGCCAAATTTTGATCAAGGTGCCATTGTGCTCGGCAAAGGCGGAAGGGAAGGGAGAAAAAGCTCGGATTTTTCTTTCAATTTGCTCGGCAGTCTGAGCAAAATCAATCCGCCCCTCATCTTTGGTTACTTTATGGGCGTAAGTGACGTTATTTTCAGGCTGCGGTGTAATGGTTATGGATTCGGGACTGCCCAAAAGACGGACCAACATATCTGCGCCGAGATCCGCCACCTTTTCCGTCAATGAGGTCGTTGTTTCTGTTCCGTCTAAAGGGAAACTTTCCTGCGACAGCATGGGGCCGGTATCCAAGCCGACGTCCATTTTCATTAAGGTCACTCCAAAAGAGCTGTCTCCGGCTTCAATAGCCCTTGTGATTGGCGCTGCGCCTCGCCATCGAGGCAATAAGCTTGCGTGAATATTGATGCATTTGACCGCATTATCGGGGCCTATTCCCTTGGGAATGTTTAACACAGCCTCCGGTAAAAGCATGCCGTAGGCGGCTACCACCATGACATCGGCTTGAGCAGCGCGCAAAAGATCGTGGATCGCTGAAGCTTCTTCAGGTGCTTTTTTCAAAGAAAGTGTTTTGGGCGTTTGAACAGGGATGGCGTTTTCTGTCGCCAATACCTTGACAGCAGACGGCGTCAATCTCATTCCGCGGCCGCTGGGGCGATCGGGTTGAGAAAGCACAAGGCAAATGTCGTGACCGGCAGCAATTAAAGCTTGTAATGCGCGCGCGGCAAACGGAGGGGTTCCAGCAAAAATGATTCTCATGCCTCTAATTTTAGTGTTTTGCGTCTTACCTGATGTCGTTTAAGGGGCTTTTTTCTCAACACGTTTAAAAGTTGTTGGTAAAGCGATACACTTTAGAGAAATCGAGGATAGGTATGCAGACATTCACCACAATTGACAACATTCAAATCGCTTATGAGGTGCACGGGGACGACAGCGCACCCGTGATTTTGCTGATTATGGGGCTTGGCATGCCGTCAAAAGCTTGGCCGAAACACTTGATTGAGAGTTTGGTTCAACAAGGGTTTCGAGTCGTTTGTTTTGATAATAGAGATAGTGGCAAATCCTCGAAAATTGATAAAAATGTCGGATTTTTCTCAGTTTTAAATGCAATTGCAAGAACATTGCTGAGAAAACCTGTCAGCGGATGTTACTCGCTGGAAGATATGGCGGCCGATGCCGTTGCCGTGTTAGATGAGCTCAATATTCGACGCGCACATGTGATGGGTGTGTCAATGGGGGCGATGATTGCACAGGTGATGGCGAGCTTATATCCTCAACGGGTGGCTTCTCTTATTTCAATCATGGGCGCATCGGGTAATCCCAGAACCGGTTTAGGAAAGATCCGCGCAATCAAAAGTTTAATTGCTAAGCCAAAGGGCGAAGACGTTCTTTCAATGCAGAACTATCTTCGGAAGATGTTTAAAGCCATCGGTTCGCCGGGTCTTAGTTATCCAGAAGATCAGATTAAAGAGGTTGCCCGGTCGATGGTTGAGGATGGTTATGAGCAAGTCTGGAGTTATCGGCAGCTGCTCGCTATCTTGGCTTCGGGGAATAGAAACAAAAATCTCAGACGGGTGATTGCGCCGACTCTAGTTATTCACGGTCGCTCTGACCCGTTATTGCCTTTGGCGGCAGGCGAAGAAGTCGCTCGCCTCATTCCTAATTCAAGAATGCTGACGATTGATCGCATGGGGCATGATCTTCAAGATGTGATGATCGATCAGTTTGCCCCTGCGATTGCCAGACACTGTCACCGGTACAAGGATTAGTCCGCTTTGTCTCTTTTTTCCTGCAGACGGCGCTTTTTCAGTTTGGCGCAGGCTCGGTCGTACTTCAGGCGGCTGAGGTGATCAATGAAAACGGTGCCTTCAAGGTGATCCAATTCATGCTGAATGCAAATGGCCAAGAGACCTTCGGCGTGAATTTCTTGTTTCTGACCATCCAAATCCATAAACTGAACGGTAATTGAGGTATTGCGGGTGACTTTTTCCCAGATACCCGGCAGAGACAGACAGCCCTCTTCTCCGGTTTCCTTTTCTTCACCGCGTTCAGTGATGACAGGATTAATCAACGTCAACAGTTGATTTTTATCCTCACTGACATCTATAACTACCATGCGGATGGGCTCTCCCACTTGAGGGGCGGCAAGACCAACACCAGGCGCTTTGTACATCGTTTCTCCCATATCAGCGGCCAAACGGCGGATGTCATCGTTGACTTCCGCGATAGGTTGGCATTTCATTGCCAAAACGGGATTAGGAAATTGCACAATCGGTAAAATAGCCACGGATGGTCTCCAGTAAAGCGAATTTTCAGAGCGACAAATTTTAGCGCAATTGTTGAATTTTTCGAGAGAAATTCTATGTTTGTGGAAAATCAAAATGCTTGGTTGCGTTTGGCGTTAACTCCCGGGGTGGATTTTGAGTTAAGTTTTCGCCTGTTGAAAGTGTTCGGCTTGCCAGAGAATATATTTAGTCAACGGCTTTCAAACTTGTTGCCTTATGTTCCTCAAAAATTGGCATTAATCATTCATAATGAGCCGTCAGAGGAAATAGCAGAAAAAGTACAAAAGATTGAACAGTTAATAGAGAAATATCCGACTGTTCGGCTATTGGTGCCAAGCAATCAAGATTTTCCATCAAAATTTCTTTCGATTCCTCGACCGCCCCTTGTAACGCTGTGTTCAGGAAACACTGCACTGCTGAAGTGTCCTACTGTGAGCTTTTTAGGGTCGACGCATCCGACCGAAGAAGGTGTGCAAATCGCTCGATCTTGGGCAAAAGCTTTGGCAAAGAAAAATTCGGTTTTTGTGCAAGGCGATTCAATAGGGATCGAAAGGGAGACTTTAAAAGCCGTTCGTCAAAGCAACCCATCATCGCTCATCATTGTGAGTCGATCATTGCTGGATGAGGAAAATTTTGAGGCAAAACTTCGTTTTACTGCCGAAGAAGGGTTGCTGCTTTGTCCCTTGGATGGGTTCGATCAGCCGTGGCAGTCGAGGCAGAAACTGCTGATAGCGGCGACAAATCATTTTGTTGTGATTGAAGCGAGCATTCGTTCGAGAATCCTATCGGTCGTTCGAGAAGCGGCTGACGTTGGGCGTAACGTCATGGCCGTACCCGGCTCTATCTATTCGCCTTTATCAAAAGGATGTCATAAATTGATTCGTGAAGGCGCGAAACTCGTTGAATCCATTGACGAGATAGAGCCTGAAATCAAAAAATCATGTTAATGAAGCAAAAAAGTTTTAAAAAGCCGTCAAATTTTTCTTTTTTGCTGGTACTCTAAAAAAGCAATTTGGGGATGATCCCAAAATTTAAGAAGTAAGAATTCAAATGAGTGACAAAGTATTAGTTATTGCAGAAAAACCCTCTGTAGCCTCCGATATTGCCAAAGTGCTCGGTGGAATGACTCGAGAAAAAGACTATTTTGAAGGCGACAAGTATGTGGTCAGTTCGGCTGTTGGACACTTGCTCGAGTTGGCTGTTCCTGAAAAATATGATGTTAAAAGAGGCAAGTGGACGTTTGCGCACCTGCCGATGTTGCCGCCGACATTTGATTTAAAACCCATTAAAAAGACAGAAGATCGGTTAAAACTACTAAAACGGCTTTTAAAAAGAAGCGATATCGGAACTGTTGTCAATGCATGTGACGCGGGACGAGAAGGTGAACTGATTTTCCGCTACATCATTCAAGCGAGCAAATGTAAAAAGACGATTAAGCGTTTGTGGCTTCAGTCCATGACGCCGGCCGCAATTAGGGAAGCGTTTGAAAACCTCCGAACCGATGAGGAAATGAAGAATTTGGCCGATGCGGCTCGCTCCCGTTCTGAGGCCGATTGGTTGGTTGGGATTAATGGCACTCGTGCCATGACAGCTTTTAATAGCAAGGACGGCGGCTTTTTCTTGACAACCGTTGGTCGTGTTCAAACGCCCACTTTGGCGATCGTTGTTGAACGTGAAGAAAAAATCAACACGTTTGTCAGTCAGAAATATTGGGAAGTTCACACCCAAATACAAGCTCAGAACGGTCAATATGAAGCTATTTGGTTTGATCCAGCTTTTAAGAAAAATGAGGATCGGCCGCATGAAAAAGCTGAAAGAATTTGGCAAGAGCAAAAGGCCAATGAGCTGTGCCGAAAAATCAATGCCAAACAAGGTACTGTGCGCGACTCTGCTAAACGAACAACGCAGCTTTCGCCTTTGCTTTTTGATCTGACCAGTTTGCAAAGAGAAGCGAATAATCGCTTTGGTTTTTCAGCTAAAACGACGTTAGCACTTGCGCAGTCTCTTTACGAAAAGCACAAAGTTCTGACTTATCCGAGAACTGACGCAAAAGCGCTGCCCGAAGATTACATTCCCACGGTACAAAATACGCTTAAGGTTATTGCGGAAATGCCTCGTTACGCGGGCAACGCCAATGAGGTTCTTTCCCATCGCTGGGTCAAGCCCTCTAAAAGGGTTTTTGACAACTCGAAGATTTCCGATCACTTTGCAATTATTCCGACCCTTCAGGCTCCGAAGAAGCTGTCAGAGGCTGAAGAGAAAATTTACGATTTAGTGGTTAAGCGCTTTTTAGCTGTCTTTTATCCGGCGGCCGAATACGATGTCACGACCCGTATTACAACGGTTGAAAATGAAACGCTGAAAACCGAAGGGAAGGTGCTTGTTAAAGCCGGTTGGTTGGCTGTGTATGGCAGGGATGCGGAATCTGCTGAAACCTTGCCGGTTGTGGGTGAAAAGGAAAAAGTTCTTGTCGCTCAGGCTTCAGTGCAAGAAAAGGCCACCAAGGCGCCTCCGAGATACACCGAAGCGACATTGCTTTCCGCGATGGAAGGCGCCGGTAAGTTAGTCGAAGAAGATGAACTTCGTGAAGCTATGGCAGGCAAGGGTTTGGGAACACCGGCAACCCGTGCGGCAATCATCGAAGGGCTTCTGCTGCAAAATTATTTGCGGCGAGAAGGACGAGACTTAGCTCCCACGTATAAGGCCAGACAACTTTTCGCCTTATTGAAGGGGCTGGGTGTGTCGGAACTTTCTGAACCTGAATTAACAGGAGAGTGGGAATATAAATTGGCTCAGATCGAGCAAGGTAAGCTTGACAGAGATACCTTCATGAAGGAAATTCGCGATATGACTGTCGACATTGTGGAGGCAGCTAAACGCTATGAAGGTAATACTGTTCCCATTGAAAATCCCGCACACTTAAAGAATCCCTGCCCGAAATGCGGAGGTGAAATTGTTGAAAATTACAGACGTTTTGCCTGCACGAAGTGCGATTTCAGTCTTCCAAAGCATCCCGGCGGTCGAACTTTTGAAGTTCCCGAGGTGGAAGCGTTGCTCAAGGATCGAGAGATCGGTCCGTTGGATGGCTTTATCAGCAAAATGGGACGTCCGTTTGCTTCGAAATTGCGTTTAACGGATGACTTCAAGTTGGAATTTGACTTTGGGAACGAAGAAAAAGAAAAGGATGAGCCGATTGACACCTCTGTTTTGAGTGTGGTCGGTCAATGCCCGAAGTGTGGTTCGAAGGTTTTCGATTCCCCGAAGGGCTACATTTGTGAAAAGACGCTGGAAAAAGGGTGTGATTTCAGAATTGGCAAAACCATTTTGCAGCAGCCGATTTCTGCTGAAGAAGTCAAGAAAATCTTGACTGAAGGCAAGAGCAGCGAATTGAATGGCTTTGTTTCCAATAGAACGAAGCGCAATTTTTCCGCTTATTTGGTGCTTGAAAAGAACGGCAAAGTCGGTTTTGAGTTTTCACAGCAGAAGACAAAAAGCGTTCGCAGAAAAACTTCTGCTAAAAAACAATCATAATAAAATGTTGCCGACTGAAAAATAACGAGTCTGATGGGGTAAAAGTAAAGACTTTTTCCTAGAATTTAAAAAATTGGCGACTGTCGTAAGTTGTTGTTTTATTAGTTTTAGGTAAAAATATGACTACCCATAGAACTGTGGTAAAGAATGGTTCTGATGATTAATGAAAAATCGGACCGGCTGTTACCGCCATGGACAAAATGCGAGGACATTATGAAAAAGACTTTAATTGCCTTATCTGTAGCATGCTTGGGATTGACCTTTAGCGTTCAATCCATGGCCGCGTCCAGCACGCTCGAGACAGTGAAGGCCAGAGGGCAGTTAATCTGTGGCGTCAATACATCAGCACCCGGCTTTGCCTCTGTCGACAGCAAGGGCAACTGGTCCGGATTGGATGTGGATGTGTGCCGCGCAGTGGCCGCTGCAACTTTGGGCGATGCATCTAAGGTGAAGTTTGTTCCCTTGAGTTCGCCTCAGCGTTTTACCGCCTTGCAGGCCGGTGAAATCGATATGTTGGCGAGAAATACGTCTTGGACGATGAATCGCGATACAACGACCGGCGCTCTGTTCACTGCGGTGACTTACTACGACGGTCAAGGATTCATGGTTCCCAAGCGTTTGAATGTTAAAAGCGCTAAACAGCTTAACGGAGCGACGATTTGTGTCCAATCCGGCACGTCCAGCGAAAAGAGTCTGGCGGATTTCTTTACGACGAACAACATGAAATTTAAGACCGTGGTGTTCGATACGACAGAGGCAACTCAGGCGGCTTTCTTCTCCGGCCGTTGCCAAGCTTATACGACTGATATGAGTGACTTGGCTGGAGCGCGTACGAACTCCGCCAACCCTGCCGATTACGACATTTTGCCTGAAGTGATTTCCAAAGAACCTCTGGCTCCCGCAGTGCGCCGCGGCGATGATGAGTGGTACTCCATTGTTCGCTGGTCGATTTTTGCGATGATGAATGCTGAAGAGCTGGGTTTGACAAAGGCCAATGTGGACGAAAAGAAAACAACCGACAAGCGTCCGGATGTTCAGCGTTTGGTCGGCGCTTCGGAAGATATGGGTAAAATGTTAGGTTTGGATAAGGATTGGAGTTATCGAATCATTAAGCAAGTTGGTAATTACGGCGAAAGCTTCGAAGCCAACTTGGGACCGAACTCCAAGCTTGGGTTGCCGAGAGGTAACAATAATCTTTGGACTCAGGGCGGTTTGCTCTATGCGCCTCCCATCCGCTAACGATTGCAAATGAGTAAGAATGGCGGTTGATTTCAACCGCCATTTTGATCAATATGGACGAAAACACAAAACAAAAATTAACCGTTCCGGCGGGGGATGCCTCGTGGCGGCAGCGTGAGCTTTATCGTCGCCGTCGAGAATGGTTTTGGCAATTTGTTGTGTTTGCCCTTGTTTTGGGTCTCGTCTATGTTTTTGGTCAAAACATTTACGACAATCTACAGGCTCGGGATATTCGTTCCGGCTTTGCCTTTTTACAGGATCGCGCGAGCTTTGAAATCGGCGAATCCTTGATTTCAGTTTCTTCCAATGACAGTTTCGCCAGAATGTTCCTGGCGGGCATGCTGAATACTTTACGAGTTGCCGTTGTTTCCATTATTACAGCAACCATTCTAGGGGTTATTGTCGGTTTGATGCGTCTTTCACGCCATCCGTTGGTGCGCTTGCTCGGTGTCGCGCACGTTGAGGTTTACCGAAATATTCCCCTTTTGATTCAATTATTTGCCATCTATCTGGTTATTACCGAATTTTTGCCGGACTCTTTTGATCCGATCCATTTTGGCTCATGGGCCATGCTGTCCAAAGCGGGTCTGCAATTCAGTGTTCCCGAATATCTTTGGCAGGCCAATCTGATCAGCTTGGTATCCGCGATACTTTGTTTTGTACTGGTTCGTAAGACCCTCATTAAGCGCCTGACGACGTTGATGGCCAGTTGTAGCGCGTTTTTATCAGCGGTTGCTTTGGCTTGCTTCGTCTGGGTCGCCGTCGGGTTTTGTTTTGGCTGGAGTCAGCCGCATCGAGACGGCTTTTTAGTGGTCGGAGGAGCCAGCGCCACACCCGAATTTATAACTTTGTGGGTCGGCTTGACGACTTTTACGTCAGCTGCGATTGCTGAAATTGTCAGAGCGGGTATTCTTGCTGTTCCGACAAATCAATGGATGGCCTCTGAAGCCTTGGGGATGACTCGACTGCAAACAATTAGTTACGTCATTTTGCCCCAGTCTTTGCGATTGGTTATCCCTCCGATGGCCAGTCAGTATATGAATTTAACGAAGAACTCTTCATTGGCCGTTATCATCGGATATCCGGATATTGTCAGTGTTGGCAATACTTCGATTGTGATTATGGGACAAGCCCTGGAAGCCATCGTCATCATCATGATGGTTTACTTGCTGCTGAATTTGGTGATTGCTGTGATTATGAATCGCCTCAATGCGTCGGTCATTGCCGCGCCGAGATAGGGAGCAATCATGCAGATTACGAACGTCTCACTTTGCTCCACATTACGGAAAGACTATTTCGGCAGTCCGGGCCGCTCGCTTCTAACGATTCTTATCGCAGGTGTTTTGATTTGGGCTGCGGCATCGTTTTTTAATTGGGGCGTTTTAGGAGCAGTCAGTGAACCGGATCTGGCATTGTGTCGTTCTGCCGATGGAGCTTGTTGGGGTTTTGTGACAGAAAAATGGCGTCTGATTCTTTTCGGACGTTATCCGTACGAAGAGCAGTGGCGTGCGGGCCTCGCTACTGCGCTTATTGTTTTGATGTTGGTTGCTACGGCGGTTCCGAAGTTTTGGACAAAAGCAGGATTCAGGCTGCTCGGTCTGGGATGGGTAGTTTCCTTTATTCTGTTTTTTGTTTTAATGGCTGGCGGCATTTTTGGTCTGACCGCAGTGGATTCTGACGCTTGGGGCGGTCTGCCTCTTACGGTCATCTTGACGTTAATCGGAATGACCTTTTCTGCACCTATCGGCATTCTTTTGGCAATAGGCAGGCGCTCATCATTGCCGGTATTGAGAGTCTTATCGGCCAGTTACATCGAGTTGGTTCGTGGTGTGCCGCTCATTACAGTGCTTTTTGTGGCAACGTACATTTTTCCATTGCTGCTTCCTGCTGGTTGGGGAATTGATGGTTTCTGGCGAATTGCCTTGGGTATTGTGCTGTTTCAGGCAGCCTATATGGCCGAAACGGTTAGGGGCGGGTTGCAGACTATCAGTCAAGGTCAATTTAATGCGGCAGCGTCTTTGGGGCTGAAATCTTGGCAGGTTTATGTTTATGTGATTTTGCCTCAGGCACTTGTTGCGGTAATTCCTGCGCTTGTCAACAGTTTGCTGTCAACTTTCATGGATACTTCTTTGGTGACAGTCGTATCGATGTATGACTTGACCGGGGCTTTGCGTTTGGCTCTTGGCGATCCCCAATGGCGGCAGTTCTTTATTGAAGGCTATCTGTTTGTCGCATCCATTTATTTCTTCTCAAGTTTGATTATGTCTCGTTACAGCATTTGGCTGGAGCATCGTATTAAAGAAGGAAGCCATCATGCTTAAGATTCATGAACATACTGTTAAAGTCGCCAACAAAGATGATCCGCTTTTTAAGCAGTTAAGTACTTCAGATCTTTTTCGGCATCTGGAACATTATGCGCATCATCCACATGAATATTTTGAACCGCTTGAGACTTCAGAAGTGCAGGAAGTGTTTGAAAACGAGCGCCATTTTTTGAAAAGAAGTCTTCATTTCAGCCGCATGACGGTTAACGATCGAGTTGAATTCACCGATAATCAAACAATGGTGACGGAAGTGGATGGCACGGATGACTATCCGAGGAGTCGTCTGACCATTAAGATCGAGATGACGCAAGCGCAAGACTGCATAAAGTTGCATTTCATTTATGAGGAAGATATTGCAGAACCTCCTCAGGACGATATTTTCCTTTCATTAAGACGAAAGGCCTACGAGCAAAAAGATCGGGATTTGGTTGAACATATCCGCCATCAAGCTGGTTGTTTGTCTGAATTGTCTTAGTTTAATTTTTCAAATTTAGAAAGTATTTCCATGCCTTTGACTCAAGAAGCCAACAATAGGATTGTTTTTGCCCTTTCCAATGACATTAATGCAAAGGAAGCCCAAGTCAATGCGGCCATTGCTTTGCTTGATGAAGGGGCTACGGTTCCGTTTATCGCGCGTTACCGTAAAGAAGTAACGGGAGGACTCGATGATTCTCAACTGCGGTTGCTTCAGGAACGCTTGGTTTATTTGCGTGATATGGAAGAACGACGTGCCGTTGTGATTCAATCCATTGAAGCTCAAGGGAAAATGACCGATGAATTGCGTCTTGCACTCAATGAGGCGCAAACCAAACAGCGCATCGAAGACTTGTATTTGCCTTACAAACCGAAACGGCGCACGAGAGCGCAAATCGCACGCGAAGCAGGTCTAGAGCCTTTGGCCGAAAGGTTATTTGAGGATTCGTCATTGGATCCGGAAAAAGAGGCGGCTGAATTTCTTAATGATGAAAAAGGAATCAAAACAACGAAAGATGCGCTTAACGGTGCCCGTGATATTTTGGCTGAGCGTTTCAGCGAAGATGCTGAGCTTTTAGAAGAGTTAAGAACATTTCTTACCAAGCACGGGTTTATTGTTTCGGAGGTGGTTGCCGGTAAAGAAACCGAAGGCGCTAAGTTTAAAGATTATTTTGATTTCGACGAGGAACTTACCGCCATACCGTCACACCGCGCTCTGGCGCTTTTCAGGGGGCGGCAAGAAGGGATTCTTTCGATTCGCGTCGCATTAACCGAAGACGAAGAGAAAAGAATTCCTCATCCTTGCCAGCAAATTATTGCGGAACATTTTGGAATAAAAAATTCGGAAAGCGCGGGTGAGCGTTGGCTGCAAGATGTTTGCCGCTGGGCTTGGCGAGTAAAGATTTGTTTGAATTTGGAAAGCGAACTTTTTGAGGTAATCAGAGAGCGCGCTGAACAAGAGGCTATTCGTGTTTTCGGAATTAACTTGAAGGATTTGCTCTTGGCGGCGCCAGCAGGTCAAAAAGGGGTAATCGGCCTGGATCCAGGACTCAGAACTGGTGTCAAAGTGGCGGTTATTTCCCCGACGGGCTCTGTATTGGATACGGGAGTCATTTATCCTCATGAACCAAGACGGGAATGGGATCGCTCGATTGAAATTTTGGCAGCTTTAGCTAAGCGTCATGGTTCTCAATTAATCAGTATCGGCAATGGCACGGCAAGTCGGGAAACGGACCGTTTGGCATCTGAATTGATTTCTCGTCATCCTGAACTCAAACTCATGAAAGTAGTTGTCAGTGAGGCGGGGGCGAGCGTGTACTCGGCCAGTGAATTGGCGGCAAAAGAGTTTCCGGATATGGACGTCAGTTATCGAGGTGCAGTATCCATCGCCAGAAGATTGCAAGATCCACTGGCTGAATTAGTCAAAATTGATCCGAAAGCTATTGGTGTCGGTCAATATCAGCACGATGTGAACCAAGTTCATCTGGCCCAAAAGTTGGATTCTGTTGTCGAAGATTGTGTGAACGCAGTCGGAGTGGATTTAAACACAGCCAGTGTTCCTTTATTGTCCAGAGTGTCAGGGCTTTCAAAGTCTGTTGCTCAATCAATTGTGGCCTATCGAGATGCAAATGGTGCGTTTAAAAACAGAAAAGAACTTTTAGATGTGCCACGTTTAGGGGCAAAAACGTTTGAGCAGGCGGCGGGTTTCCTTCGTATTACAGGGGGAGATAATCCGCTTGATTGCTCGGCGGTTCACCCGGAAGCCTATCCGGTTGTAGAAAAGATTTTGAATCAAACGCATTGTGACATTCAGTCTTTAATCGGTAATCAAGAGGTGATTCGTAAGCTTAAAGCGACCGATTTCACGGATGAGCGCTTTGGTATTCCGACCGTTAAGGATATTTTTGCCGAATTGGAGAAACCCGGACGCGATCCTCGACCGGAATTTAAAGCGGCGGTGTTCCGTGAAGGAGTGGAAAGCATCTCAGATCTGAAAGTGGATATGGAGCTTGAAGGTGTGGTTTCCAATGTGGCGGCCTTCGGAGCATTCGTTGATATCGGAGTACATCAAGACGGGTTGGTGCACATCTCCGAGTTGGCCGACCGTTTCGTAAAAGACCCCCGAGAAGTGGTTAAAGTGGGTCAAATTGTGAAGGTTCGAGTGATTGAAGTCGATGTCGCACGTAATCGAATTTCACTATCCATGAAAACGCTTCGCAAAGATGAGCGCAAAGGACAAAAGTCTTTGATGAGAAACCAAAAGACGATGCCGATGGGAGCTATGGCCAATGCCTTTGCGAAATTAAGAAAATAAGGCTTTTTGCGTACTTGAAACTGCTAAAATCGAGGGGATAAGAAAACAACCGTTTTGCGTTGTTCAATACAAAAGGAGCTCAATATGGATAATCCTAAAGATGCAAAACCTTTGGAAATGCCGCCCGTTTTGGAACATGTCCAGGCAGCGGTGAACCAACTGGTTGCTTCCGACGTTGTGAAGGCGGCAATTGAGGCCGTTAAGCGCGACGACGAAAAAACGCTTGCCGATCAAATCGCCATTACAGAAGTGGAAGCCCCTCCTTTCCACGAAGAAGTTCGCGCGAAGGATTTTGTGCGTCGACTCGAAGAGTTGGGATTGAAGGCTTCTATTGATGAAGAAGGCAATGTGCTGGCTCGCCGCAGCGGCAAAGGCAATGGTCCGACTTTGGTTTTGGCTGCGCATTTGGATACGGTTTTTCCGGCTGGAACCAACCCCAAGGTTCGCCGTGAAGGCAACCGCTATTTAGCTCCCGGCATCAGTGATGACGCCCGTGGTTTAGCGGCTATTTTGCAAGTCCTGCGCACGTTGCAAGAATTTAAGATTGAAACTGTCGGCGACATTCTTTTTGTGGGCAGTGTCGGTGAAGAAGGCAATGGTGACCTGCGCGGTTCGAAATATCTTTTCAACAAGAGCGGTATTCATATTGACGGCTTCATTTCTGTCGACGGTGTAAATGTCAACCGTGTGCTTTGCGGCGCAACGGGTTCGAAGCGCTATCGCGTTCACTATGATGGTCCCGGCGGACACTCTTGGAACGCTTTTGGAACGCCGAGCGCCATTCATGCAATCGGCAGAGCCATCGCTAAGATCGCAGACATTCAAACCGTCAGTGATCCCAAGACGACCTTTACCTGCGGCACGATCAAGGGCGGCACAACCGTGAATTCAATCGCAGCCCATGTCGAAATGGAATTGGATATGCGCAGCGCAGGCGCCAAGGAATTGGACGAACTGGAAGCCCGCATTCTTCCGATTTTTGAACAAGCCGCTAAAGATGAAAACGCTCGCTGGGGTTATAAGGATGAAGACGGTGTGAAGCTGACGCTTGAACCGATCGGTCATCGTCCCGGCGGCGGACAAAAAGATGACGTGAGCGTGCTCCAAGCCGCTCGCGGTGCCATGGCCGCTTTGGGTATTCCGCTTTATTCTTACGCTTTTGCTTCGACGGACCACAATGTGGCCGTTAATAAGGGCGTCCCGGCGACGACCTTAGGCGGTGGCGGTAAGGAAGGCTTCAACCATAATGTCAAAGAATGGTATGAACCGGTGGATGCCTACCAAGGTCCGCAATTGGCAATGCTCACGAGTTTGGTTTTGGTTGGCGTTGACGGCGTCAGCGAACCGGTGCTTGAAAAGCGTGCCTAATGGCTAAAAAGCACTTCAGCACCCTGGGGTGCTGAAATGCTTGTGAAAAAGAGCTCCCGACTGAGAGAAATTTTCAGCCGGGAGTATTTTTTAGCGTTCGATGAGGGGTTCACCTTCGCGTGCGCTGCCTTGATTCATCAAGGCATTGAGCAAAATGGCACCGAATGTTGCCGTACCAATACCACCCAGGGTAAAGCCGGCAATGTTAATCGTGAAGTCGCCTGCGCCAAGAATCAAAGTGACGGCAGCGACAATCAGGTTACGATTGTTGCCGAAATCAACTTGATTCACAACCCAGATACGGGCTCCAGCAACCGCAATCAAACCAAAGACGACGATGGAAACGCCGCCAAGCAGAGGTTGAGGAATGGTTTGAATAATGGCGCCGAATTTTGGCGAAAAGCCCAGCACAATCGCAAAACAGGCGGCGACAACAAAAATCAGAGTGGAATACACACGAGTAGCGGCCATCACACCGATGTTCTCACCGTATGTAGTAACGCCCGTGCCGCCGAAACTTGCGGCAAACATTGTAGCGATACCGTCACCTAAGAATGCGCGCCCCATGTAAGGGTCAAGATTTCTTCCGGTCATGGCTGTAACGGCTTTCACGTGCCCTAAGTTTTCACCAATAAGGATGATGACGACCGGTGTAATCAGCAAAATGGCGTTGAATTCAAAGGTCGGGCTCGCAAAATGCGGTAAGCCGAACCAAGCGGCGTTAGCGATGATGGAAAAATCAATCGCCGGTCCTAAGTGCATAACGTTGGCTAGGACAAAATAAATAACGTAACTGAGCGCAATGCCGACGAGAATCAAAAGTTTTTGGATAAGTCCTCTTGTATAGACCGCGACAGCGCCTACACAAACCATTGTGATGATGGCGATGCAGGCATTGAAAGTGCCTGTGCCGACACTTTTACAGGCCGTTGGAGCCAGGTTTAATCCGATGACTGCGACAACTGCGCCGGTGACAACGGGCGGCATGAGTTTTTCAATCCATCGCACACCTGTGGACATCACAATCAGACCAACGATGGCATAAATCAAACCGCAGATGATGATGCCGCCCAAAGCAACACTGATGTTGGCATTAAGCCCCGAGCCCGCTGTGTATCCTGTAGCAGCGATCACAACGCCGATAAAGGCGAAACTGGAACCTAAGTAACTAGGAACGTGGCCGCCGACAACTAAGAAGAAAATAAGCGTGCCGATCCCGCTCATCAAAATCGCTACATTGGGATCAAAACCCATGAGCAGCGGAGCAAGAATAGTGGAACCGAACATAGCGACAACGTGTTGTATGCCCAGAGCCAATGTTTGTCCGGTGGGCAGGCGTTCATCAGGAGCGATGATGCCTTCGGTTTTTAATTTCCAAGAAGGGAAATAACTCATTTTCTGTTTCTCCGAAAGGTACTTCGTGCATTTTAACGCGACCGATTTTTTCGTAGGGTTTTTCCCTTAAATTAGGTACAATAAGGCCCCTAATTGCTGACTTTATGCTTTGAATTGTCGAAATAATTTAAGAAAAGATGCCTTCTTTAGATCCCCAATTGGCAAAAGATGTTAAAAAGCGTCGAACATTTGCCATCATTGCCCACCCTGATGCGGGTAAAACAACATTGACTGAAAAATTGCTCCTTTTCGGCGGAGCCATTCAAATGGCCGGTGCCGTGAAAGGGCGCAAAGCGGCTCGGCATGCTACCAGTGACTGGATGGAAGTCGAACAGCAACGTGGTATTTCAGTGACCAGCTCTGTCATGCAGTTTGAGTACGACGGTCATGTCATTAACCTTTTGGATACTCCGGGGCATGAGGATTTCTCTGAAGATACGTATCGTGTTTTGACGGCGGTTGATGCTGCGGTGATGGTGATTGATGCCGCCAAAGGTGTGGAAGCGCAAACGATTAAACTCTTGGAAGTCTGCCGTTTACGCAATACGCCGATCATTACATTCATCAATAAAATGGACCGCGAAGTCAGAGATCCCATTGATTTGCTGAGTGAAATTGAGGAAATCCTTAAGTTGGAATGCGTCCCTATCACTTGGCCAATCGGCATGGGGAAGACTTTCCGAGGCGTTTTTTCTCTGACCAAAGATCATTTGGTGCGATTTACTCCGGGCGAGGATCGTCTATCCGGTAACGAGGAACTGATTGAAGGATTGGATAATCCGAGATTGGATGAGCTTTTCCCGATGGAAATGGGCTATGTCCGCGAAAGTATTGAACTGGTCAAGGGCGTCAGTAATCCATTTGATCTTCAAAAGTTCTTAGCGGGAGAGCAGAGTCCTGTTTTCTTCGGTTCCGGCGTGAATAATTTCGGTGTCAAAGATGTTTTGGAAGCTTTGGTGCAGTGGGCGCCTCAACCCCAGCCCCGTGACGGTGGCGTGCGAAAAGTAGAGCCGACAGAAAAGCCTTTTACGGGATTTGTTTTCAAGATCCAGGCAAATATGGATCCGAAACATCGTGACAGAATCGCATTTTTCCGCGTTTGCTCCGGTCGATATACCCCGGGTATGAAAGTTAAGCATTTAAGGGAAGATCGAGAAATGAAGATTCCCAATGCGCTGACATTTATGGCCAATGACCGTGTGACAATGACCGATGCGGTGGCCGGTGACATTATCGGTATTTATAACCACGGTCAGCTTCATATTGGCGATACATTGACTGAGGGTGAAAAGCTTGGTTTCACAGGCATCCCCTACTTTGCTCCGGAACTGTTCCGCTCGGCTCGTCCGAAGGACCCTTTCAAAGCAAAACAGCTGCACAAAGGGCTTAAAGAGTTGGGGGAAGAAGGTGCCATCCAAGTCTTTGAAAATGATTTGGGCCATCTTTTCTTGGGCGCTGTCGGTTTCCTGCAATTTGAAATTGTCGCTCAGCGTCTTGCTACGGAATATAAGGTGGATGCGTTGTATGAAAATACCGATGTGTCAACCGCTCGATGGTTGTCATTCCCGGATGAGTTGACGCAGAAACAGTTCATGGATGAGCAAGCATCCAGGTTGGCCAGAGACGCAGATGGCAATCTCGTTTACCTTGCCACCTCCATCTATAATTTGCAGACCACACAAAAACACTGGCCTCAAGTGCAATTTCATACCACTCGAGAGAAAAACCAGAGTTTTTCTTGAAAATAACGGAAATTGGCTGCCTTTTGGCAGCCAATTGCATCAATTAAGTCCTTTTCGTTTTTTCCAATGGTTGGAACTACCCAATATGTTTAAACCGACTTCCCGTCCGGTTTGCTGAATACTTTTTTGCAGGAAAAGATTGGTGTCACTGGGTTCTTGTTCGATAAAGGGTTTATTAGCGTAAAGCTGATAATTTTTACGAACGATTCTGGGAGTAATGTTCGGCATGATCACGTTACAGCCGTGAAGAATGCCTTTTTCCCGACCATTTTCTTCCAGAGCGTGCAGCGCTGTGGCGGCAGCGATATTAATATCCGGAATCACCAAACGAGTCGTGGCTATCATATTCAGAGATAGTCTCATTAACGCTTTTTTCTCCATCATGCCCTCTCCGAGCATGTCGCCTCCCTCACTGGTGATATAAGGCCCCATCCCAATCATGTCTAAATCGAGTTTTTGGAAAGTTCGGATGTCCTGACACAAATCAGCAAGCGTTTGTCCGGGAATGCCGATCATAACACCGGATCCCACTTGATAACCGGCGCGTCGCAGATCCGCCAAGGCTTGATAGCGGCGCTCAAGCGCTTTTTCACGACCGGGAGCGTGGTGCAAATGATCAAAAAGTTTGGGGTTGGAAGTTTCAAAACGCAGAAGGTAACGCAAACCCAGAGGATTTCCGCTAGCTTTTGCCCATTGTTCATAGACCTCAAACGTTTGTTCTCCAAGAGAAAGAGTGATGCCTAAGCCATTGGGCAAATTTTCGCTGACAGTCTTTTCATGGATGGTTTCCAAAACATCCGTGACGAAAGCAATGAATTTAGGATCTCGGCGTTCTCCGGATTGCAGACAAATAGAACCGTAATGATTGTTAGCCGCCCAAATTGCCGCCTCAACGATCGTCTCTTTGTCTAACTCATATCTGGGCACATTGTGGTTAGATTTGCGGATTCCGCAGTATCGGCAATCCAATGTGCAGATATTGGAAAATTCAATCAATCCCCGATAATAGACGTTATTGCCCGTCATTTCGGTAGTTTTGTCATAAGCGGCTTGGCGCAAAATCTCCGCCTCATTGCTGTCTGTAATTCCCAGCAAACGGATGATATCTTCGTCACTGAATTCTGATTGTTTGACAATGTCAGCAATGCTTTTCATAAAAATCCTTAAAGAGATTTCAATGCTTCGTCAAAAGCGGCCTTCGCGTCAGGGTGGCAGGCTAAGACTCGAGGTAAAACACCCTGCAGATAGGAAATGGTGACACCGTAGTTTGTCATAGGCACGCCTTGTGATTTAGCTTGACGCAAGCGCGCGAGCATATGTCTGCGGGTGACAATGCAGCCTCCGCATTGAATAATGACTTTATAGGGTGTCAGATCCATCGGGAAATCTTTCCCAACGGTGATTTCAATATCTAAATCGCCAAAGGTTTTTTTGAGCCAGTTGGGTATTTTTACGCGTCCGATGTCATCTTTTAGCGGATGATGAGAGCAAGTTTCTGCAATTAGGACTTTGTCGCCGGACTTTAGCTTTGTTAAGGCCGCCGCGCCAATAGCCATCTCCAGCAGATCGCTCTTAGAGTATGCCATTTGAATAGAGAAAGTTGTGACAGGGATGGGTTCGGGCACTTCCTTAACGACGCGTAAAACGACCTGACTGTCCGTAACAACCAATTGCGGCGGTTCTTTGAGTTCATTAAGAGTTTCAGTAATACGATCTTCTTTGATGACGATGCATTTGGCGCCGGCATCCAGCAATTCGCGAATGGCTTGAACTTGAGGCAGAATCAGACGGCCTTTCGGTGCCCCCGTATCAATAGGAGTAACGAGTAAAACCGTATCGCCGGCTTTTGCCAATTCACCCATCAAAGGTCTGTCGGGCTCTGTTTTTTCAAGCACTGTTTGGATGATGGCGTCGCGTAATGAAGCAATACCCTCACGGTTCACAGCACTTGTTTCAATAACTCTGTAGCCGCGCGAGCGTAACGATTGGAGTTGTTCAGGCTTGATTTTATGCAAATCGGTTTTATTAAAAACGATGATAGTGGGAGTACCGTTTGCTTTTGTTTTTTTGAGGATATTTTCTTCGTGCTCACCCCAGGTGCCTGCCTCACACACAACGATGGCGATATCCATCCATTCAAGCACTGAGAGACTTTTTTGTACTCTGGCAAGGCCCAAATCGCCAACATCGTCAATGCCGGCCGTGTCCATGAAAACAACCGGTCCGATGGGAGATAACTCAAAGGCTTTTTCAACCGGGTCTGTAGTGGTCCCGGCAACGCTGCTGACAATGGAAATGTTTTGGTTAGCCAACGCATTAATCAGCGAGGATTTCCCGGCATTACGTTTGCCGAATAAACCAAAATGCAGTCTCAATCCTTTCGGTGTTTCCATCCGACTGGTTGCCATAATGAGTTTCCTTCAAAAAGAAAAAAGGGATCCGACTAATAATAGCGGATCCCTTTTGTTCAGACGAGTATCAGAGTGATACTTTCGTACAAATTACTTTTCGAGGTTCGTACGAATAACGTCTTTTTCAAGCCATTTCGGAGAATGGTGCTCGGCAGCTTCGTAAGAAATCGTGCCTTCGCCCGGGCCCCAAATACCCTTGAAGTGTTCCCAAGAGAGCAGAGCCAACGGAATGTGAGCGCCAACAACCATCAACGAGCAGATGATCGAACCCCAAACATGGAAGATGTACATCCACCAGAAGGCGCCCTTCGGAATCGCGGGAGCGAAGTAAAAGAGCATCCAACCGGTCACAGCAAGACCGTACATCATGAAGAAGAAAATGAGGTAGCTCATCTTTTGGCCGCCGTTGTAACGACCTTGAGGCGGAACTTCTTCGGGGCCAAACGGGATCTTGAAGAAGCGACGCGGGTAACCGCCGAAGTTGCGGAACCACTTGATGGTATCCATATCCCAGGTCAGCAAGGCGTTGAGCGTCGCAGCAAAGCGATGCGGCGCAAACACCAGGTAGCCGATCAGGTTAAATGTATACACAACGGCGATCCAAATATGCCAAATCATCAAATTGTTGGCGGTTTCATCGGACAGGTTGCAGAAATAAACTGCAGCGCCGGTGAACAACAGTGCAAACCACGTAACCGCGTTGACAGCATGGAAAATTTTGTCGGCGGGGTGGAATCGTAAGATACGTTCAGCCATTAGTGTTTACCTCCCAAAGCCGCTAATTGCGTACGCGGATAGTAGCGGGTATGCAAAAGGTGGTGAGCCAATTCGCCGGTGGCCGGTTGCGTATGCATGTCGGCGTAGAAACGCAGCACGGACTTGTTCTGGTGAGAACAGGCCAGGCCGTTTTCTTGGCAAATCTTGTCATCACGGTACAAGCCAGCTTGACGAGCCTTAATCACGTCTGAACGACGTTGGATGAGGTCAACAACGGCATAACCCGTGACACCGATGGCCAAGGCCGTCACACCGACAACTTTCAAAAAGCCGCGGCGGCCAAGCATGGCAACGGTTTGTCGTTCGGTATATTCATATTTGCGCATTTATTGTCTCCATCCAATTAAATTTGCACGGGAACCGGCAAAGTGGGGTTCAGCCACGTTGCGCTGTCGGTGCGAACCGGTTGACCGCCGCCGTTAACACAGCCGCCGGGGCAGTTCATCACTTCGATGAAGTGGTAACGGTTCTTGTCTTCCTCGATGCGGCGCAAGACACCTTCGAGGCCTTGCAAAGCACCATTGACGACGCAAACGCGAACTTCAAAGACCTTGCCGCCCAACTTCTTGATGGGCACAGGGATGGTGGCTTCGACAACAGCGTTTGTGCGGCCACGCACAACCTTAATGTCGGGATCCTTCAACTCTTCGCCGGACAAAACAAAGTATGCCGTACGCAAAGCAGCTTCCATCACACCGCCGGAGGCGCCGAAAATCGTGCCTGCACCGGTATAAATTTCCATCGTGCTGCGTTCGCGGGTCTTCGGCATGTCAAGGGGATTGATGCCCTTGCGGCGGAAGATTTCTGCGATTTCACGAGCGGTGATGACCGCATCCACGTCCTGGAAGGACGGCGTGTTAGCGGGGATCTTGCCCGTTTCAACCAAGTGATGCCAGGCGGAATTCATTTCCGGACGGGCAGCTTCGAAGATCTTGGCGGTGCAAGGCGTCACGGCAACGACATAGATGTCGCGCGGATCTTTCTTCCACACGTATTCAGCAGCCCAAGTCTTGGCGACCGGGCCGCCCATTTGAATCGGGCTCTTGGCCGTAGACAAGTGCGACAAAAGACCCGGGTGGAACGTTTCAACGTTCTTGACCCAAGCCGGGCAGCAGCTCGTGAAGTGCGGGAAGGGATGCTTGGCGGCTTCTTCCAATTCGGGGCCGCGTTCGCCCAAAACCCAATAACGGATCTTGTTAACGAATTCGAAACCTTCTTCCATAATGGTTTGGTCGGCCGATTGGTTCACATCATAGGTCGTGAAACCAGCCTTTTCCAAAGCATTCACAAACTGTTCGGTAACCAATTCGCCAGCCTTGGCGCCGAACTCTTCACCGACAGACACGCGGACGGCGGGAGACGGGTGAGCGACAACGAGTTTCTTCGGATCGTCGAGCATCTTCATGACTTCGTCGACGAAGCTCATTTGTTCGATCGCATTGAAGGGGCAGGCGATCAAGCATTGACCGCAAGACACGCAAGCGTCTTCACGGATGGAGTGGACAACACCCAGACCACCGGAGATGGCGTGCACCGGGCAAACTTTGCGGCACGTGTCGCAACCAACGCAGTTATCTTTGTTGATCTTGATCACACCGCGCAATTCACCGCGACGGAGGTTGCCAACGTATTCAGGTCCGTTTTCCCCATGCGCATTGGGCGGCGGGGTAAACGTATTGACCATAATCGTTTTGGACATGTTTAAATCTCTCCCAAGATTCACTAAAAATAGAATCTCTGAGTGACAAGTGCCTTGTGCACAGGTCCTCTTGAAACTCAGGGATTGTACGTACAATTCCTGTCGTCAGCGATACACCTTGGTCCTGACATATCGCCTGACAACGTTGGAACTATAAAGAATTTTTACAAAGAATAGAGAAAAAATCAGCCGAAATAGATTACCTCTTAAGAGGTAGTATTAAATTACATATCGATACTGGATAACGGTTTGCGCAACTCTGCGCGAACATTATCCATGCCCGAATAAAACGCCTTCATCATCACCAAGCCTAAGAATTTCCCGGCATCAGTCACAATGAGATTGTCTGGATCGGAAGGATTCTCTTTGATAGCACCCGCTAATTTGAGCCCCAACATTTCCTTGAATAAGGCTTTATCAAGCTCAACGCCGTGAACCTGACGAAAATATTTTCTGGACAGGCGGGCAGCAAAAAGTCCCAGGAGCAATCGGTATTGCAAGATGGCGTGTTTGTCAAAACGTTTGCGGCGTTCAACCCCCATCTTGCCTTCGCTGATACGTTCGTTGTAGCGACGAAGGCTGAAAGTATTGACATACAACGAGTCGCCCAAGAAACTGAAGGCACCAGATCCCAAGCCAAGGTATTCATCATGATCGACCACGTATTCATCAAAGCCTTCATCATGAGAGCGGCCGAAGGTCCAGGACGTTAATTGGTTGTAGTTTTTGCCCAAAGTATCCAAAATGATCCGATACTGTGTGGCGAGATCAGCTGTGGGGGCTGCAATGGTGTTTCTGACGCTGGCTTTTGTTTGCGTGGTCACCATCAAAGGATAGGTGGTAATTTGCCGAGGATTTAATTTCATCAGCAAATCCATGTCGCGTTGCAAAATGCTTTCCGTTTGGCCTCGGAAACCAAAGATCATATCCACATTCATGATCGGGAAAAGCTCTTGAGCGGCCTGAATGCGTTCGAAAATTTGTTCACCGCTGCCGAATTTTTCATAGCGGTCAATCATTTTGAGGATGTTGTCGTCAAAACTTTGAACGCCGACAGACATGCGATCCACTAAGCCCTTTAAATTTCTGAAGCTTTCTGTGGCTAAGTGAGCGGGGTCTGTTTCGCAAGACACCTCTTTCATAGACGGAAAGAGCTTTCTGGCTAATTCGATCGTTTTGATGAGTTCATCTTCAAGAATTGTGGTCGTGCCGCCGCCGATATACATCGAAGTAAAGTCATAGCCCATGTCGCGGGCCATCTGCATTTCCTTGCGCAGATTGACAAAGTACTCGCGCGCCTTGTATTCCTTAAAAATGAAGCGGTGGAAGGTGCAGTAAGAGCACAGCGTATGGCAAAACGGAATATGCGCATACATCATGTACTGATGACCATCCTGAGGAGCCGGATGCCGATCCAAAATAATCGGTTCAACATTGAGTTCACGATCAATGTAGTACTTCATAATGCGGTCGGTTAAACCGATCATCCAGTCCGGTAATAATTTGTCGTGTTCAGCCATGATTTACTTCATATCCAATAGGAAAGCCGATATTTTAGCGGTGGCCGGCATAAAGTGCTTGAATTTGCGGAGCAAATTTTTCTGCCAAAACTTTACGTTTTAATTTTAAAGTCGGCGTAAGCAGTCCGTTTTCAATCGTCCAAGGTTCTAATGTCATATGCACATTGCGCGGCAGCGCATATTGAGGAAAGTCTTTGACGGCAGACTTAATTCGTTTCAAGATGGCATTTCGCGTAACTGTCGCCATTAAGCTTTCGGGATCGTTCGGATCCAAGTCGAGTGTTTCGGCTAACTTACGCCACTCTTCTTTGTTTAAAACAACAATAGTTGAAATGAAGGGACGGTTTTCGCCAATCACATAGGCCTGTTCGAAAAGGGGATCAATTTCAATAGCCAGTTCGAGATCTGCTGGTGGAACTTTTTCCCCCGTGCTTGTGACAATAATTTCTTTAATTCGGCCGACAATTCTCAAAAAGCCTTCCGAATCGAATTCTCCGACATCCCCCGTCTTTAACCAGCCGTCTTCGGTGAAGGCTTCGCGAGTGGCTTGAGGGCGATTCCAGTAACCCTTCATGACAGAGGGGGAACTGACTTGAATTTCGTTATCTTCGCCTAAGCGAACTTGCGTTTGAGGAAGCGGCTTGCCGACAGTACTCGGATGGTTATAAGAAAGAGAATTGCCCGCAATGATGGGGCTTGATTCCGTCATCCCGTACCCTTGAATGATTGGCAGGCCCAAACCGCAAAAAGCCTTGGCGACTTTTGAATTTAACGCGGCTCCGCCGCTGATAGCGATACGAAGCTGTCCGCCGAATTGATTCAAAAGAGTCTTTGAGACAAGGCGTTCGAGAATTGGCCAGACAATCGGATCAAGGAATGCGAAACTTTCTTCGGTGATCGGCAGTCCATATTTTCGGCAAAAACGTCTCCAGCCAACTTCAACAGCCCAGCTAAACAGGAAACGAACAAACTTAGACTCTCTGGCAAGTTTGTTTTGCACTTTCGCATAAATACGTTCGTAAATGCGAGGGACCGAAATAATGACATTCGGACGAACAATTCGGAAGTCTTCGGCTAACTGCTGAATCGAACGGGTAAAAACAATTGTGCAGCCCATGCCGAGCGCAAGATAGTAGCCCGCCATTCGCTCAAAAGTGTGAGACAGCGGCAAAAATGACAAAAAGACGTCGCCCGGTCTGGGGGAAACGGTTTTGAGTGTGTTGATAACGTTGCTCACCACATTTTTATGTGTCAGCATCACGCCTTTGGGGCGGCCTGTTGTGCCGGAGGTGTAGACAATGGCAGCCAAATCTTCCTCATTTGGTGCCGCGGGTAATTCAGTTACTCCGTGTCCGGTGGCTAACCACGATTCCAAATCCCACTGTTGGACGCCATCTTGTCTGGATTCTGGTGAAGACTCTTCTGTAAAAATGACATGTCGCAAATTCGGCATGACCGTGTGAGTCAAGTAAATGGCATCCCAGCGGCTTTGACGATTGGTAACAAGAACCGATGCTTGGCTGTCAGCGATAATAAAAGCACTGGAACCCGCGGTATCAATGGCATGAAGTGGCACAGGTACGCAGCCGTTGGCTAAAACAGCTTGATCGCAGCAGATGGCATCAACGCCATTAGGCAGCAAAATGGCGACTCGATCTCCGCGCTGAAGGCCCAGTTTGCAAAAAGCTTTTCGCCACTGCTGAATACGTTCATCAAGATCGCGGTAGGAAATTCTTTCCCATGAATTGGAGCGACGATCAAATTGACGCAGTGCTTCTGTGTGCGGAGCAATTTTTGCTCGAGCCGGAACGAACTGGTCCAAAGTTTTGAGTTGGCAAAGAGCCTGAAAACGGGTTTCAGTGGAATCAGGAGCCACAATTTACCTCAATGGATAAAACAGTTAACCCGCATATTTTAGAGCGAAGCAATATTTAGTGCCCAATTAGTACTTAATGTCAGTGCTGTCTAAATCGAAAATGTGCATAGGATAATTCTTGGGAGGTCATTTCAATAAACACAGGGCTTCCCAGAGATAGCCTTAAAAGTAAGCCCTCCCAATCATTTTCAATCAAAATTAAGCGCCATTTGTTGCTGTGTTTTGGGTGGAGATTGTTTATGAACTCGCAAATCCGGACGATTAATCCAGACATCCAATTTTTTGTACGTCAAAAGATTTAACCTCACAAACTTCAGCAATCTGGAAAAACTCCAGCGATACCGCGCAATACGCCGTAATATCTCGATTAACAAGGTGGCCACGGCTGCTGTCTATATCTGAGTCATCACCGCATGTTCTGACGTTCCGATAAAGCTTTTGATCTTTAGATTCTGTTTGAGTTTCTTGAAAAATAATTCGATTTGCCAACGTTTACGATACAAATCAGCTATCTGTTGAGCTGTTAAATCAAAATCATTACTTAAAAATTCAAACCAACGATCATTATCTGAGTCGTACCATTGCACCAGTCTGAAACGAGTATCTCCACAGACGGCTTTTGCCTGTTCTAGTGTGAAACGAAAACCATAATCCCCATATGTGTCTGTTTCTTCAATGACGTCGTCTTTTAATCGAGTCGTCTTGGCATTTTCTTTGATTCGTGTAACAAACTTAGTCCCTCGTCTGGTTAACCAAATAAAAAGGGCATAGTCGTTGTAGCCCCTGTCCATGACAACAGTAATTTCTTTATTTCCCAAGGCCTCAATAGCCGCCTTTGCTTCTTTGACATCGGCTCTTTTCCCGTCAGTCATGTTCATAACAACCGGCAGCTGAATGTCTTCGTCCAGAATAGTGTGCAATTTAAAGCCACCTTTAGCTCGACGGTAATGAGCCCAACGAAACCGACTTAAGCAGACAGAAATGGTTGTCGAATCCAGTGCATAGACCGGATGTAAATAGTCTTGATCCAAATGACCTCTAAAAGGGTTTTTATAAGTCTGCAATAGGCGGAAATAAAGTTTTTGTACCGTTTCGTGAGACCGGTGTTCATTGGCATAAGCTAGCGTCGTTCGCCCCATGGCTTTAGCTGCTAAATGCTGAAGCTTGCCAACAGCAGAAATCAAGCCGTCTTCTATTTCTCTTAATGAATCGCAGCCTGCCAGATGACAGAACAGCAAAGATACGATTTGGTCCCATAAGGAAAATTTACGAGCGTTGCACTTTGGACTGATCCGCTTATCTTCTTGAACTATCCAGTCCTTAGGAAGGTACTTTAAAAGCTGCGCGAAGAAGCTAATGGGAGCATTTTGATTGGCAGATTCGTTAAAATGAGAGTCCACGGCGGTTTCTTGATTTTTGGTGTGGTAACTTAAAATCTACAAAGAAAACCGCCATTTTGCTGCCCGTTATTTCCCTACCGGAGACGAACAGAATTTAGCTGCATTTTTAAAGTTCGATTTGGACACGAGTGATAAAAACTAGCAAGTCGATAGTTATGGACTATTAAAAATGGGAAGTTGATAGTTTATATAAATGATAAAGGTTCTTATTTAGAGGCTTTCAACGAGTGTCTTTTTCTCTTCTAATTCTTCCCAGCGTTGATATCCCAGATTAATTTGTTCTTCTAGCTGCTGGACAGTTTCGTTTTGCTCTTTAATTTCCTGAGCGCTGTGGGTTGTGTAGTAGTCGGGGGCGCTCATTGCTGCTAGCAGCGCGTCACGTTGTGCTTCTAACTGCATCAATTGTTCGGGCAAAGATTCGAGTTCTTTATTCTCTTTGTAGGTTAATTTGATTTTTGTTTGCCGTGGTTTTCTAGAAACAGGTTTTGCGTCCGGCTCTTCTTTTTTCTCAATTGGTTCTTCTTTGGGTTTGTAATGCTGCCAATCAGAATAGCCGCCGACGTATTCTCTCCACAGCCCCTTTCCTTCAGGCGCAAGCACTTCGGTGACGACATTGTCCAAAAAACGTCTGTCGTGGCTCACAAGAATCAAGGTGCCCGGATAGGTCTGAAGAGTTTGTTCAAGCAATTCCAGTGAATCAATATCCAAATCGTTGGTGGGTTCGTCTAAAACCAATAAATTTGCCGGCAGGGCAAAGAGTCTGGCTAAAAGAAGACGGTTACGTTCGCCGCCCGAGAGATTGGATACCGGAACATTGGCGCGTCTGGGCGGGAAGAGAAAATCTCCCAAATAGGCCATGACGTGTTTTTTGCTGCCGCCGATTTCAATCCATTCACTGCCCGGCGAAATCGTTTCTGCAACGGTTTTATTAGGATCAAGTTGGGCGCGAAGTTGATCAAAATAGGCGATTTGCAAATTGGTGCCCAATTTTACGGTTCCGCTATCGGGCTCGCGTTTCCCCAGAATGAGCGAAATTAACGTGCTTTTGCCCACACCATTGTGTCCGACCAACCCTAACCGATCGCCTCGCAGCAGTCTGAAATTTAAGTTTTTAACGATCGTTTTGTCACCGAAGGACAAACTGACGTTTTCCAATTCGGCCACGATCTTGCCGCTCTTCATTCCGGCATCAATGTTTAGGTTGATCTGACCCAGTCGATCCCGGCGCGCGGCGCGCTCTTCGCGCAGCCGCTCCAGTCGTCTGACACGTCCCTCATTGCGAGTTCTTCTGGCCTCAATGCCTTTACGAATCCAGACCTCTTCTTGAGTCCAGAATTTGTCAAACTTTCTTCTGGCGATATCTTCAGCGATGAGTTCTTGTTCTTTTCTGCTTTCGTAGCTATCAAAATTACCCGGATAGCTTCTCAGTATCCCTCGGTCAAGTTCAACGATTCGGGTGCTGACAGAATCCAAAAAGGCACGGTCATGGGTGATGACCATGAGAGATTTGGAATTTCGGTACTCATTTTTTATGAGTTCTTCCAAAATGAGAATGCCGTCAATATCCAGATGGTTTGTTGGCTCGTCAAGCAATAACAAGTCACTTTGGATGGCAAAAGCCAAGGCAAGAGCGGCTCGTTTTTTCTCGCCGCCCGAAGTACCTTGGAGCGCTTGATCGGATTTGAGACCAAATCGATGCAGGTACTCCTCCAAGCGGGCAATTTTTTTCCACTTCTCTTGTTCATCGGCAACATCGTTGAATTTGCCGCGTTCGATGAGCGACTCAAGGATATTTTGAGCCGGCGGCAAGAATGGTTCCTGTTCAACATAGGCGATAACAAGCCCATCCATTACGGTTCGGGAACCGTCATCGAGTTTGTCCTGCCCAGCGACGACCTTGAGTAAAGAACTTTTCCCAGTGCCGTTACGGCCAATCACGCCGATTCTTTCACCGTCGACGATAGTGAGATCGGCGTGATCCAAAAGGGGCTGATCACCAAAGGCTAGCTCTGCATTTTGAAGTGTTAAAAACGTTGTCATACTTATTTTTAAGGCCGTGGTGCAAGATGAGCTAGGCGATCGGCAGACATTGTTTCAATTTGACCGTGATAAAAAACAGCAGGCTGCGCAATGCGGGAAACATTGGCACTCACGCTTTTCTTGAAACTGAGTGAACCTGTCGTGCCGGCCATGGTGATTTCCGGTTGCCACCTCATCCAAAGGCGTGCTAAACGATAAGCATCCACGCCAAAAGCAAAAAGACGCCTGGCGATCAAGGAATTGGGAGGTGTTTCACCAAAGCTCGCTTTAAAGTCTTGATTGTTGTAGCGAAGGATAAGCGGTGCATCCACAAATCCCGTGTTTTGTAAGTCAAAAGCCAAAGAAGCGATGACACTTTGTTCGGGATTGCCCGGATTAATCATGCTGGTGCCCCAAACACGGGTGTCTCTGGGCAAACGCGGTTTAATCAATGCGGCTGTTCGGGCGTCAGTCACCAAAAATACAGCGCTGTATGAAGATGAGCCAAGCTTGCTGAAGCTTTGCGTCAAATTCTCGTTGTACTGTTTGGCATTTTCATAGCCTTCTGCCGTATCAGGGAGTGATTTAGTTCCCAGTGTCAGTGAACTGAAATTTTTCACTTCGTATAGCTTGGGCAAAGTCAGCAATTCTTTTGTGATAGGAATGCGTGTGATGGAAATGGATTCTTCCGCAAGAGCTTGCTCAAAGGTATTGGCGACACGTTGATTAATCGGGGATGCGCCTTCAAAGAGAACAATATTTAAAGAATCCTTATTCTCTTTTGCTAGTGATTGGATGGCCATGGAGGCAACTTGTTTGGCTTCCTCCTCAAGGGACAAAGAAAAGTTCATGAGCAATTCTGGTGATTTCACATCATCTTCCGGCAGGTTTAACGAAACAACCGGCAGTGGAAGGAAGGGAAGCTCAGAAATTTCATTGACATCGTCGCGCGTGATAGGACCGATGGCAACGGAGGCCCCCATTAATGACGCATCCTGAAGGTGAGAGAGCGTACTTTGCCCGATTTTTCTAGGCAATAAAATAATTTCATGTGGCGTGGACAATTGTTTGTTTTCGGCTCGAATACCTTTAACAATCGCTTGAGCGAAAACATTTAACGGGTTGTCTGCGTTGGGCATAAGGACGGCGATTTTTGTTTTGCTTGCTGCTGTTGCGGTACTTCTAAGAGCGCTCTGATCGGATGCGTTGAATGAGTCCGCTTGCTGCGCGGAACCCAATGAAGCAAAGCTCGCTAAAATAGCCAAGCAAAGGAAATGAACAAATTGTCGAGTATTCACGATGCAATCCATATCTAATCAATGGTCAGAACAATTGCTGATGCAAATGGCTGGTCTCGAGTCACAAACACTTCCCGAATCAACTCTTTACATAGTGGGACTGCCGATCGGGAACGCTGCAGATATTACACTTAGAGCATTGTGGGTGCTCGCCCGCGCTGATGTTATTGCTGCGGAAGACACCCGCGAGACCAAAAAACTATTGGAGCGGTTTTCTATTTCTGTTCCAACGGTAAGTGTTCGGGAACACAACGAAATTGCTCAGTCCCATATGATAATTGAACGATTGCAAAAGGGCGAAAAAGTTGCATTGGTGACTGATGCTGGCACGCCAGCTGTTTCTGATCCGGGGGCACGTGTTGTCCGTGAAGTACTTAAGCAAGGTTTCCGTGTCATGCCGATTCCTGGGGCAAGCGCAGTGATTACGGCTCTTTCGGCGGCAGGTCTTGAACCCGCAGGCTTTCATTTCTTCGGTTTTTTACCGCCGCAGGCTAAGGCGAGAAGACAAGCTCTTTGTGAATTGTTGGGGCGAAAAGAAAGCTTTGTTTTGTATGAGGCGCCTCACCGCATCAAAGATGTGCTTAATGATTTGGCAGAGCTCGCTCGGTCCGATCGACGCATTGTGGTCGCTCGTGAATTAACAAAAAAGTTCGAAACATTCACAGTTCTTAATGCCGAAGAGCTTGCCTCATGGTCTCAGTCACATGAGCCGAGGGGCGAGTACGTTATTTTGGTTGATCAGGATCCCGGAGAGGAAGCGTTCAATTTAAGCGACAAAGATCAACAATGGATTCGCGCACTTTGCAATGCGATGCCGGCATCAAAAGCGGCCGCTGCCGCTGCAAAGATTATTGGCGCAAATCGTGAAGATGTTTACCGCTGGATTTTGTCTGAAAAGCAAAACGGCTAGAAGTCTTCAGATTCTTTTTCCCGCAAAGCGTCCGGAATAAGAGCCTGAAAATCGTAAATTGATTTATCCATTAGGTGCGAAGGCGCCACTCGTGTCATGCTCATCATGATGTTGTAGACACGGCTGTCATATTTTTGATCCCACTCACGCAAAAGGGCTTTTATTTCCGCGCGCTTTTTGTTTTCGATTTTTCGACAAATGTCCTTCGAAATAATGGGATAGTCGCGGTATTTCACCCAACGCTCAATTTCGTATTCGCGAACATATGCAAGCGGTCGAATGATGACATTTTTTCCGTCATCGCTTCGGAGGATGGGCGGCATGCCTTTGAGTCTGCCTCCGTAAAACATGTTTAGAAGTAATGTGCTGACAATGTCATCCATGTGATGGCCAAGGGCGATTTTGGTAACCCCTAATTCTTTAGCTACGCGATAGATAATGCCTCTGCGAAGTCGGGAGCAGGCAGAGCAGACATTTTTGCCTTCAGGAATGACGCGCTGAACAATAGACCAAGTATCCTGATCCTCAATGTGGTAGGGGACACCGAGTTTTTTCAGATAGTTCGGAATAACGTCTTTGGGAAAATTGGGCAAATGTTGGTCAACGTTAAGAGCAATCAGTTCAAAGGGAACCGGAGCGCGTTTTTGCAGCTTCATTAAAACATCCAGCAAAACATAGCTGTCTTTGCCGCCGGACATACAGACCATGACTTTGTCGCCACCTTCGATCATGCCGAATTCTGCGATGGCTTTGCCTGCCAGTCTCATAATCCGTTTTTCATTCTTTTTTTCCGCAACGGATTTTTTCGGCTTGTCTTCACTGGCCGACTTTTCGTTTATTTCTTGTAAAACTTGTGCGTTTGGTTCCGCCGCAACGATGGGAATGATCTTATCAGTCATGTTGAACCTTAAAAATCTCTACGCCTGCGCTTTTCACGCGCTCATAAGCGCGAGTCTTTTGACTTTTAACCAAGACGGCCTTCACCAAAGAATTTCTCAATAACTCATCGGCAACTCTTTCAACGAGAGTTTCTTGAAGGCAAATGTGCCCGCCCGCCAGAACCCGATCAATGGTGCGGATAACTTCATCGTAGTTATAGGCGTTTTGCAGTTGATCACCTTCTGCGTGAGTGAGTACGAACAATTCCACATTGATAATGACTGGCTGCGCAGATTTTTTTTCGTGTTCATATGCGCCGATCATCATTTCTTTTTGAATGTCTTCAATGAGGATGTGGCGGCAATTTTTGAGTAAAGGATCGGTGTACCAGGTCATCTCAGTAAGGTTCCTTTATTGCTTGCAGACGAGCGTTTCGAATGGCGCAGCGGATGTCTGATTTTTGAATGCAGGAAGCTGCAATTTTGGCGCTGTCAATCAAAATAACTTTTTCCAATGCGCGATGCCAAATGTCAGTGTTTATTTTGTATAAAAAATGTGCGACATGAAGCACTTTGTCCAGCCGATCGGGGCGTCGGATTGCATCGCAATTTTCAATCAAATTCAGCACGCTCTCGGGATCCTGTTGTGAGAAATCATTTTTGATTTTGTGCCACAAGAGTACAAGATCCGAGATCTCTGCCGGAGGCTTCAGGAGAGTAAGGAAGTTTTTCAGTGCGGTTAAATCATTTTCACCATGGGTTAAAAGTGCGAATTTTTCTGCTTCACAAAGACTTTCCGAGAGATCAAGTTCATGAAGAATTTGTTGGTCAATCGGAAAATCTTGGAAAAAACGCTGCCATAAACCGCACTTTGTCAGTACTTCAAAGAATCGGCTGGGACGAACTTCTTTCAGCGCTTTGCGCATTTCTTGAAAGACTCGTTCTGCAACGAGACTGTCGGCCTCACCGTTGTTGACCATCTCACAAAGCATTGCATGAGTGGTCGAGGCAACAGAAAAATCCGGCAACTTCGCGTTAAAGCGGGCAATTCTTAAGATACGGACGGGATCTTCTTTAAAAGCGTCCGATACGTGTCTCAAAAGCTTGGCGCGAATATCCTGAAGGCCGCCATAGGGATCGATCAATTTCTCTCCGTCCAAAGCCATGGCATTGATGGTCAAGTCGCGGCGTTTGAGATCTTCTTCCAAGGTTACGTCTTGGGATGTGTGAAAGGTAAAGCCGTGATAACCGGGACCGATCTTTCGCTCCGTTCTTGCCAGCGCATATTCTTCGTGTGTGTCGGGGTGCAAAAAAACGGGGAAATCTTTGCCGACAGGTTTAAATCCCTTCTCCAGCATTTGCTGCGGAGTGGCGCCAACCACAACCCAGTCGCGGTCCCCTTGGCTTTCGGAATAGCCAAGTTCTCTCGTAAGGAGTAAGTCGCGGACATAGCCGCCGACGAGGTAAACGCGCATGATCAAATGGTCTCTTTCACGACTTCTTTTGCTTCAGGCCGAATATTACCCAACCACTTTTTAAATGAAGGAATGCTCTGTCCTTGTCCGTGAGCGTACTCTACGGTGTTGGCAAGCACATTTTGCACATAATTACGGGTTTCCGTAAAGGGGATGGTTTCAATGAAAATTGCCCCTTCGGTTATTTTTGGCAAAGATGCCTGCCAGCGGCTTGCCCGGTTGGGGCCGGCGTTATAGCCCGCCGTTGCCAGAATAATGTTCCCGTCCAATCGATCCAGCAACGTGCGCAGGTATGTTGTGCCAAAGTAAATATTGGTATCGATTTCATAAATTGTTTGAGGCTTAAAGTCCGCCAACTCCAATTGCTTAGCAATCCATTTGGCCGTGGCAGGCATAATTTGCATCAAACCATTCGCGCCGACTCGGGACTGCGCAGCGGCGATAAAGCGAGATTCTTGACGCATCAATCCGTAAACCCAGTTGACATCAATATCTGCTTTTTTCGCATAGCTATTGATTTCTTTCTCAAAGGGGCGCGGATAAAGAAGATCATGATCGAGAGGATAGTTCTCCGCAACTCTGATACCTGTGTTGATGGATCTGTGGAGCAAAGACTCGGATTGGGCCCATTGTGCCGCAGCGAGTTTTTCGGAGGGATTCATATTTCGAATGCCCCACTGCCATTCACGATGTCCCTCAACGAAAAGTCCCAAGTCGTAAAAGGCTTTGGCCCTTTTCAAGCTGGCATTTTTTCCGGCTGATGCGACAGCCTCTTTGGTTGCCTCAACAGTTTCATTGCCAGAGTAATAAAAAGAGTCGCCCAATGCTTCTGCGGCGAGTTTGCCGTAGAAAGTACGCACAGATGGAATGCTGCGGAAATACTGAGCGGCTTGCTCTTTTTGGCCTAATTCGGATAAGGCCCTGGCTTTCCAATAGGTCCAATTTTCATTTTTTGCGATTGACGCAGGCAGTGCAGCGATGAAATGATTGAGACTTCGCCAATCTTGTTCCCTCAATGCGGCTCGCGCACGCCACTGCAAGCACTCTTCCGGAAATGCACTATAGGGACCCGTGCATACGGAGGTTCCGCCTTTGGCAAACCATTTAAGCGCCTTGGGGTTTTGATAGATGGCGGCAACATAACCGAGCCGCCCCCAAAGGGCGCTTTTTTCATTTTTGTTCAGTAAGTCGTTAACCGACTCCGCAACACGGACAGCCCAATTGGTGTTGACGGACGTTAATCGGTAGGCGGCAATCAGACGTACGAATTTGTTTTGCGCAGAGAGCTTATTGCGGTGATTACGGTACCAGCGGGAGGGGCTATTGAAGGCTAAGCGAGCCTCTTTAGCTGGCAGACGGTTTTTCTTAATCAAAAAATTCAATACATCTCTGGCCTCTGAGAGGCAGTTTTGCTGCGTGAGGACAACCAGTCTGGTAAACGCTGTTGACGGCTTTATATTTATTAAAACGCCAGAAACTCTTCGGCAAATGCCATTGCCTTTAAAAGATGGCGAATTGATTGTGTCAAGAATTTCATTGGCTTGTTTTTGAGAAATTGTATTGGCGTTGCTGATTTGGTGATAAATATTCCAACAAACTAAGCTAGGGGCCGATTTGTTCCATTGAAGTTGATTTCGTACGGCAGAGAAAGTTTTCCATTGGTTATTTTTGTGCCAAATCGGCGCCATGATTAATAGCCAATCTGTTCTTATGCGTTCTGCTAAATATTGACCGTTGTGCTGAGCGATAAAACGTTCAATTTGCTTTTGAACGGAGCGGTTTTCAGGTTCCTGTCTGGCTTGAGAAAGCAGAGACCAGGCACGTGCGTAGTCACGTAAAAGATAGTTTTTACTTAAATTTTGTTCCGGTTTTTCAAAAAGCTGAAGTTTTTGTTTTTCAAACGCTTCTTGGAAAAAGAGAAATTTGGCTTCATCATCTTGACTTTTTAACAAGGCGACAACATCTGAGTTATTTTCGGGGTGTTCACTTTTTAAGATTTGGTTTGTGTCGAGAGGGGCCTGTGGCGAGGCGCTAGCGCTAAACGCAAACGAAAGATTTGCTCCGAGACAGAGAAGCAAAATCTGAAAAAAAGCGAAGATAAAGGTTCGGAATGTTTTAGACTGCATGGAACATACTTTAATCGAAAAAGTGCGGATCTGAGTTATGACGGAAAAAACTTTTTTCAGAAAAATCTGTCTAGAAAGAAGAAAAGATCTTCAAATTCATAAGGTTAATGATCTTATTGTTGCTCATGTCAGAAAGTTTTTCACTCAGAATCATTTCCAATCCGTGGGTTTTTATTACCCCATACGGGGAGAAATTGATTTGCGAGCAGTTCTTGATGAACTTCAAACAGAATCCAAGATTATGACTCTCGCCCTGCCCCGAATCGAAAATCATCAATTCTCTTTCCGGAAGTGGTCCGCAAAAGAAGCGTTGAGCAGAGACGAAACTGGCGTCCCTGCGCCTCAGTCCGACAAAAGGTTACTCCCACAATGTCTTTTGATCCCATGCGTAGCTATTGATAGGCAAGGATACCGGTTGGGCTATGGAGGTGGCTGGTATGACAGATTACTGTGTCAAACGCACTTTGGGTTAACCGTGGGTGTGGTTTGTCAGCAGTGTATTTTTGACGAATTACCGCACGAGTCTCATGATCAAAAACTTGATGGCTATATAAGTGAAGATGGCTTCACATTGGTGAGGCCATCTTCCGCCAATCTCTAAAGAAAGCAATTAATAGCGATACGCATCGCTCTTATAAGGACCTTCTTTCGGCACACCGATGTAGGCCGCTTGCTCGTCGGTCAGTTCTGACAATTGAGCATTGAAGTTTTTGAGCTGCAGGCGTGCAACTTTTTCGTCCAAGATTTTCGGCAAAACGTAAACGCCGACCGGGTATTTGTCGGTGTGGTTAAAAAGCTCAATTTGAGCCAAGGTTTGGTTGGCAAAGGAGCTCGACATCACATAGCTCGGGTGACCGGTTGCGCACCCTAAATTCACCAAACGGCCTTCGGCAAGCAAAATGATCTTGTTGCCGGAGGGTAAAAGAATGTGGTCGACTTGAGGTTTGATGTTTTCCCATTTGTACTGACGCATGCTTGCAACGTCAATTTCACTGTCAAAGTGGCCGATGTTGCAGACGATGGCTTCGTTTTTCATGCGAATCATGTGATCGTGAGTAATCACATTGATGTTGCCGGTCGCCGTGACAAAAATATCGGCTTTGTCTGCGGCCCAGTCCATGGTGACGACTCGGTAGCCTTCCATAGCGGCCTGAAGAGCGCAAATCGGGTCAACTTCTACAACCCAAACCTGAGCGGCAAGAGCGCGAAGAGCCTGAGCGCAGCCCTTGCCCACATCGCCGTAGCCAACAACAACTGCAACTTTGCCGGCGATCATGACATCGGTGGCGCGTTTAATTCCATCGACCAGCGATTCGCGGCAGCCATAGAGGTTATCGAATTTGGATTTTGTGACCGAATCGTTGACATTCATCGCCGGGAAGCGAAGCGTGCCCTTGGCGGCCATCTGATACAGACGGTGAACGCCGGTTGTGGTCTCTTCGCTAACGCCCTTGATATGAACGATGCGCTTTGAGTACCAGTGGGGATCTTCCTTTAAATGACGGTCAATGGCGGCAAAAAGCGCTTTTTCTTCATCGCTCTTGGGTTGTTCAATAACACTGTGATCGTCTTCGGCCTGAGCGCCTAAATGCAAAAGCAGCGTAGCATCGCCGCCGTCATCCAAAATCATGTTCGAATAACCGCCGTCATCCCACTCCATAATTTTATGGGTGTATTCCCAGTAGTCGCTCACGCTTTCTCCCTTCACGGCGAAAACAGGAATGCCCTCGGCGGCAATCGCGGCGGCAGCATGATCCTGAGTGGAGAAAATGTTGCAGCTTGCCCAGCGAACTTGAGCGCCTAAAGCCACTAAAGTTTCAATCAAAACAGCGGTTTGAATTGTCATGTGCAGGGAACCCGAGATGCGGGCACCTTTTAGAGGTTGAGCGGCGGCGTATTCTTCGCGAATTGCCATCAAACCCGGCATTTCTGTCTCTGCAATTTGAATTTCTTTTCTGCCCCAGTCGGCTAAACCGATATCAGCAATAATGTATGGGGTACTCATTAAAAATCTCCGATTTTTAAAAATTAATTGATACCAACTGAGCGCCGTTAAGATTTATCTCAAGCCTGGGAGCTTCCTCAATTGGCAGTCTCGCAGCGCTCCTTGAGAAAAACATTGGGGAAACGTTCTATGAGCTCGTTTCCCCAAATTCATTATTGTGCTTTCTTTTGACGCTTTTCTTCTTCAGCGGCTCGAATGGCACATAAGGCGTTTTGAATTTCTTCTCGGCTGACACCGGGACAGAGTTGAACGCATTTAACCGTGACAGTTTCACCATCTTTGATAACGGCAACAACAGAAGCCTCATCGCAAAGGCCGGAACACTTCAAAGAGGCGACCACTTGACCGCAATCCCTGCCGCTGTCAAAGGGAACACTTTGTAAAAGCTCTTTGCCGGAGGCGCTTGTCAACTTGAAATAAAACTTGCCGTCCTTTTCGCGGTATTGCTTGAAAATCGGCAAGGACGCTTTTTTCTTTTCAGTTGTTTGACGCTGCATTTCACCAAAGTGTGCGAAATTTCTCAGCCCAACAGCTTGACGAACTCTTTGCATGAACGGAATAGCGATTTCGCGAGCTTTGCGAGCGCCTTCTTGCAAGATCGCTTCAATTTGCTCAGGATGTTCCATTAACTGCTCATACTTAGAGCGCATGGGGCCAATTTCAGCTTCAATTTTTTCAAAAAGTTCTTGCTTGGCTTCGCCCCAGCCCAAGCCTTCTTCGAGGCGCTTACAGAATTGAGCGTATTCTTCCGGAGTGGAGAATGCCTCATAGATTGCCGTCAAGGAAGTTGATTTCGGATCTTTGGGCTCACCTGGTAATTTAGAGTCCGTTTTAATGCCGGCGATGGCTTCCTTTAAGGCTTTGCTGCCACCTTCGAAGAGCGGAATGACGTTGTTGTAGCTCTTACTCATTTTGCGGCCGTCAAGACCCGGCAAAACTTCGTGAGTTTCATCAACCACAGCCTCCGGCATCACAAAGAAGGGATTGTCCGGGGTGGCGTAGAGGTAGTTGAAGCGAGTGGCGACGTCGCGCGCCATTTCCAAATGTTGGATTTGATCCTTGCCAACGGGCACCTTATGTGCGTTGAACATCAAAATATCGGCGGCCATCAAGATGGGGTAGCTGTAAAGACCCATTGAAATGCCGGCATCCGGATCATCAGAGTTTTCAACGTTGGCTTCAAGCGCGGCTTTATAAGCGTGAGCTCGGTTCATTTGACCTTTGGCGGTCACGCAAGTCAGCATCCAGCTGAGCAGCGGAATCTCGGGGATGTCGCTTTGACGATAGAACACGACGTGTGAAGGATCCAGTCCGGCGGCCAGCCACGTAGCAGCGATTTGCAGACGGGAACGCTCGATGCGATCCGGATCCTGACATTTAATCAGAGCATGAAGGTCAGCCATGAAATAAAAACTTTGAACGTCTTTTCGATGGCTTGCCTGAATAGCCGGTCTGATGGCGCCGACATAATTGCCGATATGCAGAGTACCGGTTGTATTAATGCCCGTTAATACACGAATCGTCATATTTCTATCCAAATCAGAGAAAAACTAAAACCAGTAGATTGTATGGCCCAGATTGTTAAAGGTCAAAACAACAGGCTAAGTAGTTCAAAGGATATTCAGGCACCTGAAAACCGAATAAACTGAAAACGATGGAATTTATGTCAGTGAAGGAGCGAAAAATGACGGTTCAAAAAACAATGCTTCAGATTGCCCAAGAGCGTTATACGACAAAACATTACAGTGGTAAGACGATTCCGAGAGAGCAATTTGATCAGCTGTTGGAAATTTTGCGTTTAGCGCCTTCGTCAGTTAATTCTCAAACATGGAAATTTATTACGGTCAGCACTCCCGAGGCTAAGAATAAAATCATTGACGCAATTCTGGATTTCAATCGGGAAAGAGTATTAAAGGCAAGTGATGTGATTGTGTTTGCTGTGCCTGAAAAAATCACAGAAGAACATTTAAAAAAAGTTTTGGATAAAGAAATCGCCGACGGCCGCTATGCGGATTTAGAAATTGTCGAAGGATTGGATGCGGGCCGTCGTCATTTTGTTGGATTACACTCCGGGACGGTGTCAGAAACGCTCGCTTGGGAAACGGCTCAAGCGTATATTGCCTTAGGGTTCATTCTTTTTGCTGCTGCCGGCATGGGGATTGATTCCACAGCGCTTGAAGGCGTGGATTTTGAAAAGCTTGATGAAATTTTAGGTTTGCGCCAGAAAGGACTCAGAAGTGTTGTGGCGGTAAGCTTGGGTTATAGAGCAGAAGATGATTCCAATGCTCGTCGACCGAAGTCGAGACTGAAGAAAGAAGATATCTTTACTGAACTCAAATAAACATTTCGCCCCGAATGGGGTTATTGCGGGGCGAAATCTTGTCATCGATTAGAAAGCGTCGCTTTTCAGAAGTTCGGCCTTATCCGTTCGTTCCCATGTGAATTCCGGTTCCTCACGGCCGAAGTGACCGTAAGCTGCCGTCTTCGAATAAATCGGGCGAAGCAGATCCAGCATTTGGATGATTCCGCGCGGACGAAGATCGAAGTGGCGACGGACGAGTTCGGCAATTTTTTCATCAGCAATTTTGCCGGTGCCGAATGTGCGAACCGTTACATTGATGGGTTGCGCCACACCGATTGCGTAAGAAACTTGAACTTGGCAGCGAGAAGCAAGACCCGCGGCCACGATGTTCTTGGCCACATAACGGCAGGCATAAGCGGCAGAACGGTCGACCTTGGACGGGTCCTTACCAGAGAAGGCGCCGCCGCCGTGCGGGCAAGCACCGCCATAAGTGTCAACGATAATCTTTCTGCCGGTCAAGCCGCAGTCGCCTTGTGGGCCGCCGACCACAAAACGGCCGGTCGGGTTAATCAAGAAGCGGGTGTTCTTGAGCCATTCCTGCGGCAAAACAGGTTTAATGATGTGCTCAATCACGGCTTCGATGAATTCGGGTTTCATCTTATTGCCGTCGCTCATGCGGGGATGGTGCTGCGTGGACAACACAACGGTGTCGATAGCGACAGGACGGCCATTTTCATAGCGCAAGGTTACTTGGCTCTTAGCGTCGGGGCGCAAAAAGTCGAGCGTGCCGTTGCGGCGAACAATGGATTGCTGCTGCATGAGGCGGTGAGCGTAATAGATAGCGGCGGGCATTAAGGTCGGCGTTTCGTCGCATGCATAACCGAACATCAAACCTTGGTCGCCTGCGCCTTGTTCCAAGTAGTCGTCGCTAGCGCGGTCAACGCCTTGGGCAATGTCATTGGATTGTTTGTCATAGCCGACCAAGACTGAGCAGCCCTTGTGATCAATGCCGTAGTCGGAATTGTCATAACCGATGCGCTTGAGGGTTTCACGAGCGATGTCGATGTAGTCGACATTGGCCTGAGTGGTGATTTCGCCGGCCAATACAACCAAGCCCGTATTGCAAAGCGTTTCAGCGGCCACGCGGCTGTACGGATCTTGAGCCAAAATGGCATCAAGAATTGCATCGGAAATTTGGTCGGCAACCTTATCGGGATGGCCTTCCGAAACCGATTCAGAGGTAAAAAGATAAGAATCCATGGTGCTACATTCCTTTTGATGTTAGATCCTGTGGAACGAGCGTCCACCGCGATAAGATCCGGAATGCGGCTGACGCTTTAGCGGTATTTTTGAAACGCCCCGCAAGTTGTCCTTAACTCGGCGTGATGCAAAATGCTACTCTTACTAATATAAAAATCAAGTCCGTTAACTGAAAAGTTTGGCAAAATCTTCGTTATGGAATTCCTAATATATTTAATTTCACGTTTGCCACTCAATTTATTGCGATCAATTGGGCGTTTTGTCGGAACGCTCATTTATCGTTTTGACAGTGCTTATCGGCAAGAGATCAACAAAAATTTAACCAGAGCCGGAATTTATTCTCCGGCCTTGGCCTATGAAGTTGCCCGAGAGCAAGGCGCTCAAGCGGTTGAAGCGCCTTGGGTTTGGGGACGGACTCGGCAGCAGGTTTTAGAACGTTGCTGCATCGATGAGCGGTCCCTGCCGATTCTTGATGAGGCATTGGGAAGCGCACGCCCAATAGTTTTTCTTACTCCGCACATTGGCTGTTACGAAGTCGGACCGATGATGGTGGCCGAGCGCTGGTTAAAAGGAACGAACAGACAATTTGCCATCCTTTACAGAGTTCCTCGTAAAAGTTATCTCAGAAAAATTGTCGGTGAGGGAAGAGTTTCGGAAAATATCGTTCCGGCGAGCGCTGATTTAAAAGGTGTCAGGCAAATATTAAGAATTATGAAAGCCGGAGGAATCGCTGGCATTTTACCCGATCAAGTACCGTCACATGGTGAAGGGGTTTGGGCGCCGCTCTTTGGCGAAAAAGCCTACACGATGACCTTCCCTTTGAAATTGGCTAAACAATTTAATGCTCAGATCATCATGGCGCGAATGGAGCGCGAACCGCAGGGTTGGCGCATGCATGTTCAAAGTTGGGATTACCAGTTGACGGGCGACGAAAAGCAAGATGTGACAGCCATGAATCGTTTGATTGAAGAGACAATTTTGAAGCGTCCTGAGCAATACTTGTGGTCTTATAAGCGATATAAATGCCCGCGCGGTGTGCAGCGTGAGCTTTAAGAGAGAAAAATGCAATCGGTTTTGAATTTCTTTACTCATATTTGGTTGGCCGTAGTGGATATGATGGCGACGTGGTCGCCGTCTTCGAGAGCAAAGGCGGCCAAGGTGGTCGCTTGGTTATTCTGGCATGTTGTTCCTAAGCGTCGGAAAGTGGCCTTGACGAATCTGCGCCTCTGTTTCCCCGATTGGAGCGAAGAAAAGCGTGAACAGGTCGCCAAACAATGTTTCTTCAGACTTGCCAGAGCCGCATTAGACCATAGTGTGCTGTGGAAGGGCAGTGCCGAGGCTGTTCGGGATTTTGTTCGCTTTGATGAAGGTGTTATAGAAAGAATAACGAGCGAAGAGAATCGCCCCTTGATTGTTATCGCTCCTCATTTTGCGGGTCTTGACGCAAGCGGCATTGCTTTGAATCTCTACGTCAGAGGCGTTTCTCTTTACCAACGTCAAACCAATCCCGTTTGGGATAAGGCTGCGTACGACGGAAGAAAACGCTTCAGTGATCCGATTCTCATCGCCAAGGGAACTCATCATGACCTTCGCCCGGTTATTCGTGCCATGAGAGAAGGTTTTCCTTTTTATTATTTACCCGACATGGATCATGGACGGCGCAATTGCATCTTTGTTCCATTTTTCGGGATTCCCGCTGCCACTTTGCCGATGGCATCTCGCTTGGCGAAACTGACAAAAGCAAAAGTGTTGATGCTTGTGGCGGAAATGACAGAAAACGGTTATCAAGTTCATGCCTCCGAGCTTTGGGAGAATTTCCCGACAGATGATTATGAGGCGGATACTTTAAGAGTAACCCAAGAATTGGAAGGGTGGATTAAACAATTCCCTGATCAGTATATGTGGACGCATCGGCGCTTTAAGACGCGTCCGGAAGGTGAACCTTCCCTGTACCAATAGAGAGTGAAAAATGATTGATTTAATTTTGAAAAAGGGTAAGGAACGATCGCTTTTGCGTCGTCATCCGTGGGTTTATGATACGGCCGTCGGAAAGCTTTCCGGGAAAGCTCAAAGCGGTGATACTGTCAGAGTTTTATCACATGATGGTCGTTTTTTGGCTTGGGCGGCGTACTCAAAAGATTCCACATTGCGCGCGCGCTGTTGGTCATTCTGTGAAGATGACCGCATAGATGCGACTTGGATAGAGGAAAAGATACAAAGGGCATTAAATGCCAGAGAGTCGCTATTTGCTCGAACGAGTGCCGTACGGGTTATTTTCGGCGAGGCCGATCAGTTGCCCGGTCTCGTTGTTGACCGATACGGCGATTGGTATGTGACGCAATTTCAGGCCGCTGGTGTCGAAGCGTTTCGTGAGGTCATCGCGGATGCATTGATGAAACAACCCGGAATTAAAGGTATTTTCGATCGATCGGATGCGGCAACAAGACATCGTGAAGGGTTGGCGGAGCGAGTAGAGGTTCTTCGAGGCCCCGAGCCTCCTCAGGAAATCGAGGTTGTCGAAGACGGTGTTCACTATGGAGTGGATGTCAGAAAAGGTCATAAAACGGGTTTTTATATTGACCAGCGAGAAAATCGGTATTTGGCTCAGCGTTTGGCTCGGGAATTTAAGCAGCGCCATGGCAGAGGGATGCGCGCATTAAATTGTTTTTGTTATACAGGCGGTTTTTCGCTGGCTCTGCTTGCCGGAGGGGCCGAGGAAGTCATATCGGTTGATTCATCGGCTGATGCGCTTGAGATGGCGGCAAAAAATGCTTCCCGAAACGGTTTTGATGAAAAACGGGCCAAGTGGGTGCAGGCGGATGTTTTTGAATATTTAAGACAAGCTCGCGAAGCCGGTGAAGTTTTTGACTTGGTTATTTTGGATCCGCCGAAATTTGCCTCCAGTCATCGCCATATTGATCGCGCGGCAAGAGCCTACAAAGATATCAATCTGAATGGTTTGAGATTGGTTGCGCCGGGAGGCGATTTGTTGACTTTTTCCTGCTCCGGAGCGATGGACGTGGATTTGTTCCAAAAAGTCATAGCGGGAGCCGTCATTGATTCCAAACGTGAAGCTTGGATGATTGCCCGATTAGGTGCCGGCGCGGATCACCCCTTGATGATGACTTGTCCCGAAGGAGAATATTTGAAAGGACTACAATTGACGCTTCGTTAACGTCATTGTGATGGTTGCAGAGGCTGGAAATGGAAGTAGCAGATATGATTCCTCAGATTCCTGTGACGATTCTTACGGGATTTCTTGGGGCAGGTAAAACAACGCTCTTAAATCGAATTTTGCGCGAAGATCATGGCCACAAAATCGCTGTGATTGAAAATGAATTCGGTGAAGAAGATGTCGATAGCACGCTTTTGGTGCAGACAGATAAAGAACAAATCGTTCAGATGAGCAACGGCTGCATTTGCTGCACCATTCGGGGCGATTTGTCCCGGGTGCTCACCAATTTGCGCCACCGCCGAGACAAAGGCGAGATTTCTTTTGATCGCGTGATTATCGAAACAACAGGCGTTGCCAACCCGGGCCCTGTCGCACAGACGTTTTTCATGGATGACGCGGTCGCGGCTTTTTATCGTCTGGATGGCGTTGTAACTGTTGTTGATGCCAAGCACGGCAACGAAACGCTCGATAAGGAATTGGAAGCGCAGGCTCAGGTCGGTTTCGCAGATAGGATTTTTCTGACGAAAACGGATTTGGTTACACCTGACGATGTTCAAGCGATTCGCGCAAGACTTCGAGCCATGAATCCCCGTGCGCCTATTAAAGAGGCTCACATGGGTGAGGTGGCCATTGATGAAGTTTTGGATATTGAAGGCTTTAACCTCAATACAGTTTTGGATATTGATCCGGAATTTTTAACCGACACGGGTCATCATCACCATCATGGTGATGAAATCGGTTCGTTTGTTTTTACTTCCTACACACCGTTTGATCCGTTCCGATTAGAACGATTCTGGGGGACTATTACTCAGGTTTACGGTCCGGATCTTTTGCGCTACAAAGGTGTGCTGTATCTGGAAGGGACAGACCACAAAATGATCACTCAGGGTGTTCATATGTTGGTGGCGGCCGATCTTGGCCCCCAATGGGCACCGGGTGAAAAACCGATGACGAAAATTGTGTTTATTGGGCGCAATTTGCCCGAGCAGGCCATTATCACAGGCTTAGAGACCTGTTTGGTCGATGCGCCGTAGGTTTATGAAAAATTTGACAAATTGTCAGAATTAAGACACAATTTGCCCTCCTTCTCGGAGGGCGTTTTCTGTGGGTGCAATCTCATGGAATTGGCAGTTGCCGATAAGGTTTTTATGATGTAACAAAAACGATGTCGGGTGAAAACCTTGCATCGCTGGTTGAAAATATATGGCCACGAAAAAGAAGTTGTTGACTGAGCAAGAACTGCTTGCAATGTCAGAAGATGAATACATGAATGACCGTCAGTTGGCTTTTTTCCGTCATCGCTTGGAAGAGATGGAAAAAGAGCTGCGCACCAATGCAGACCAAACGACGGAGCACTTGAGAGAGACGGCTGTAGTTCCCGATCCTGCTGACCGTGCAACGATCGAAGAAGAACACGCTTTGGAATTACGCACCAGAGATCGCGAACGTAAACTTTTGAAGAAGGTTCAGGCGGCCATCAATCGCATTGACAGCGGTGATTACGGTTGGTGTGAAGAAACGGGCGAACCCATTGGCGTGGCCCGCTTGTTGGCTCGTCCGACGGCAACCTTGTCACTTGAAGCGCAGATGCGCCGAGAAATTCGCCAGAAGATGTACGGCGACTGATTTTAAGCTTTTTGCTTAATCAAAAATTTACCTTGAAAACAAGGAAGATGCGGGCGATTTCGCCCGCATTTTTAGTTTAATGGCTCAATTAGGCTGTGTGCGTAGACCGCTTTTGTACGCGCTTTAGAGCTATTTTCAAGAAGCGTTTTGGCTTCAGAGATTTGTTCCTTCATGCCGTTTGGCAAACCCGTCAGATTTAAAGGGTTCCCCCAATCTTTCAGACTGTCTTTGATCATTGATGAGAAATTATCGGGTTGATCGAAGAAGTAAACAATTGAAGCGTTTTTATCCAGTTTTGCCAAATTTTTCGCTAAGTTAATCGCGTCGTTGAAGGTACCGACTTGATCAATCAGTTTTCTCTGAAGTGCTTGAGATCCTGTCCAAACTCGGCCTTCCGCGACCGATTCAACGTACTGAGCGGAAAGTTTTCTTGAATTTGAGACGACGTCAATGAAATTGTTATATGTTCTGGCAACCGATTGTGTGAGTATGTTTTCCAGACGCGGATCCATCGGTTGTGTAGGTTTCTCGGCATTTGCCAACCATGTCGTCGCGACACTGCCTTGTCCAATTTTTGCTAATCCCAGCGTCTTTTCAAAAGTAGGTGCCAAGCCAAAGACACCGATAGAACCCGTAACGGTGACCGGAGAAGCCATGACTTTGGAGCCTCCCATGCTTATCCAGAAACCACCTGAGGCAGCCACATCACCCATGCTGATAACAACGGGTTTTTGTGCTTTTACGCGTTCTAAAGCGTGACGAATCAGTTCGCTCGCAACCGCTGAACCCCCCGGTGAATTAACCCGCAGTACAAGCGCTTTCACGGAGGTGTTTTCTCGAATTTCATCGAGCACTCCCACCAAAGTGTCTGAACCGATGATGCCGGATTGCGACTCTCCCTCCCTGATTTCGCCCTCAGCGACAACAACAGCGATCTCGCCCAGAGAACTGTTGAGATCGGCGCGATAGTCGGCGTAGTGAACCAAGGCGGGTTGCGGTTTATTCTTAAGACCTAATTTCCCGGCAATGAGTTCAAGCATTTGATCGAAGGTCTTTGTGCCGTCAATCAAATTGTCATTTAAGGCGGCTGAAGCCATATCACCCTTTGCAAGCTTCAATTTTTTGGGTAATTGGTCGATATAGGCAGCAATGGCTCCCGGCATCAAACCGCGTGAGCGTTCAATGTTCGTTGAGAGATTTTTCCATGCATCGTTGAGCCAAAAACGCTCGCTTTCCAACCATTCGTTTGACGGCTTGGAGGAGACGAAACTTTCTGGGAAGCTCTTATAAGCACCTGCTTTAAAGACGTGCACATTGACTCCCAGTGCATTAAGCAGTTCCCCATAATACAAGCGGTTAGATGCAAGCCCTTTGACTAAAACCTCACCCATAGGATGCATATAAATCTCATTGGCATGGGCAGCTAAAGCGTATTGCACTTGCGAGTAATTCGTTCCCCAGGCCCAAAGGGGTTTGCCGCTTAATTTATAGCGTTCCAGAGATTGCCCGATTTCTTCAATAGAGGCTAAACCGATCCGATCCAAATGATCAAGTTTGAGAAGAACGCCCGCAATCAAGGGATCTTTAGCGGCTTTATCCAACGTTGCGGTGATTTCGTGTAAAGACGCTTGCGGGTTTGGTGGGGCGATTGTCGCGGCAAAAGGGGATTCCGTGCTTATGCTTTCTCGAACAGAGCCTTCAAGATCTAACACGAGCACAGAGTTCTGTTGTACCTGCGGGGTCCGAAAGTAGGAAGCCGCGCCAAAAATTAAAGCGATGATAACCGCGGCTTCAAGCACGTAAATCAATGTTTTATTGAAATACCCAAGGCAGGTAGCTATGAAACGGAAAAACTTTCCAATCCAACGAAAAATAAACAAAGCAACCTCGAATAAACAAAAAGCTTGGCCTAATTATAGGGATTCAGGAATCTCGGGCGATGATGTTTGATGACGTTTCTTTTCGGAGTGATCAAAATTTTTCGAATATCGCGAATGTGAGAGATAAAACCATCAATGTAATCCATCTGACGAATGACGGATAAACCATGGTGGTGCCAGCCCTTACACAGTAGCGTTTGCATGCCTACAGCCTTGGCAACTTTAAGGTTATTGAGGTTGTCGTCAATCACGCAGCACTGTTGAGGAAGCACTTTGTAGCGTACGGCGATCGATTTGAACATCGCCGCCGAGGGTTTAGGCCGCCAATCACCGAAAAGTTTCATATCTTCAGCTCGAAATTGGGCATCAAAACAATTTTGAAGTCCTAGGCGATGAAGCACTTTGTCAGCAAAAGTGTTGGGTGCATTGGTAAAAAGGATTTTCCTGCCTTTTAGTTGCCCAATCGCTTGGCGCATCAAGCCGTAAGTGTGAATGCTTGAGACATCCACGCGGTGTGTGGCGGTTAAAAAATCGTGAGGATTTATTCCGTGATGCAGCCATAGTCCGTAATAGGTGACTCCATAGAGCCTCCAATAATCTTTACGTATTTGGTTGGCTTTCTCCGGACTTACTCCAAGGGCTTTCACAATGTATTCATCCATTAAAACATGGATGTCGTGAAACATCCTCGCAGAGGCGGAGTAAAGCGTGTCATCCATGTCAATGAGCCATACTTTGGGCTGAAAGATTGTTCCGCCGGCCGGGCTATTTTGGAAAGTACTCATGTTAAAAAAAGCGCCCTGATCGTCAGAGCGCGGTGAGATTAACGATCTTCAGCAACCCGAATGGCGGTCACCATACGTTCGGCGTCTTCATCCGATAACCAGGGAACCCAGCAATTGATAGGAGCGGGCTCGCCGGCTAAAACAGCCAGCATATGACCGAGATCGGTTAAAGATTCGGCACCTTTGATGCCGAGTGCGTACTCAGACATCTCAGCGGTGGGCAGTTTCAAAGAAATTCTGTTGCCGAAGTGGTCTCTGACTTCTTTGGGAAGAACACGGGGATCCGGCCATTGTGTGGCTAGTATCAAGTGATATCCAGTGCTCCATCCCTTGTTGGAAATGGCATCTAAAGCGCTAAGGAGCTTTTCTTTAAAGTCATCATCAATCATCCATACGGCAACCTCATCGATGATGACAAAAGTGCGCAAAAGACGCTTTTTAAGTCCAAGGACTTTGTTGCATTCCTCCAAGGTTTTCACACCTAAGGTTTCAAAAAGCTGTTCGTGCGCTTGGATGGATTTCGTGATTCCATCAAGATAGCTTTTCGCTGTTTCAATGTTGCTCTCCACGCGCATGCGATGCAGGCCTTTGAGGCTCTCGAAAGCCCAGCCGCCGTTGGGATCAAAAACTTTAATAGCGGCTAGATCCGGCGTGTTGGTAATGGCAATATCCAAAATAAGATTACGCAGGAAGGAGCTCTTTCCGCTGCCTGTCATGCCGGTAACCAGCGTATAGGGAGCGTGAGCGGCAAATCCTTCAAACGCAGATTCAAAATTCAGATAAAACGGTTTGTCTTTGTCGGCTGTGCGGCCTAAGACAAAAGAATAATTGCCACCGTACGCATTACGATTAATTTGGCGTTCACGCCAAACGCTCCACATACTGTCACTGCCTTCGCCAGCGTGTTTTTCAATCAGCGCCTCGATAGCTGCTGAATAGCGAATGTTATTTTTATTGAGCATGTCTTGATCCTTTAAAAACGGATACTTTCACTCTAAATATTAGTCGTTTTTGATCTGTTCGACTCAACTCAGTTCCTGTTATTGGGCATTTTTTAAAGTGACAACGGTTATCTCACTGGGGATGCCCAGACGAATTGGGAAGCCGTACCATAGACCGGTTCCGCGATTGACATATAAAAGCATATTACCGATTTGGTATTTGTCTTTGACAAATCCCTTATTGATTAACTGCGCCAACCAATGCATGCCGTAAATTTGGCCGCCATGTGTATGACCGGAAAGTTGCAAAGCGATGGGATACTGAGCGTAGTCTCGACTGAACTTTACCTGGTGAGACAATAATATAGCCACGGTACCGGAAGGAATGCCTCGCATTGCAGCTTCAATGTCAGGTTCATCGCGATGATAGCGGGCGGCCATTGGATCGGTAATTCCGACGATGGCCAGCTTGGCATCTTTAACGTTAAGAATGCGATGACTGTTGTGAAGAACTTGCAGATTCAAGGTCGGGAAGGTTTTCATCCAGCCGTCATAGTCAACGTAGTGTTCGTGATTGCCTTCTACTGCGAACACACCGTACGGAGCCTTTAATTCCTTTAACGGAGAGACATCGGAAATACGAGCGTCTGTTTTTCCGTCAACAATGTCTCCGGTAACTACAATAAGATCGGGTTTGAGGGCATTTGTTCGTTCCACCACTTGAACCAAGCGGTTTCTGTCCAAAAGAGGGCTAGCGTGAATGTCAGAAAGCTGAATAATCCTAAAGCCTTCAAGAGACTTGGGTAAATTTTTAACGGGGACTTCTAAGTTGTATAACGGCGGTTGGCAAAGCGCGCTGTAGCTGCCCCACGCTGAGAGCACTGCGGCCAACGCTAGAACGCAGACAGAGGTTGTTGTTGGGTGGGGCAGGCTTTTTTTCAGAACCATTTTGCAAAAGACCGACAGAATATCTTTTGCAAATGCGAAAAGCACTAAAAGAAGCTGCGCGGAAAAAAGCCAGCTGTAAAGCACAATGCCGAGGTGAGGCACCTTAGCGTCATAGCCAGCAAAAAAGGATCGGCAAAAAGCAGGGTACTGACAGGAAATCAGGATTAAAGCAAAAATAATGCCCTTAATTACCCAGTGAAGCTTTGTCTTTGAAAAAAGACTGACATAAGCATAGAGGGCAAAAAATACCGGAATAACATGTATCAGTACTTGCTGCATGACTTATTTTTTATTTTGCTTATCGCCTGTTGCCGAAGCGGTTGATTGCGTCGCAGCCTTTTCAGGCTTCTTTTCGAAACCGGTGACGTACTTTTCTCCTTTTAAGATGCGTACGGCCTGTTGAAGTTGGAAGTCATTTTCATCGCCGAAGTAGTAGCGCAACTCAGGTTGTTTAGCGTCATCGACTTGTTTTTTGCTTTCTTCCAATTGTTTTTTCTCGTAAGCTTTTTTCTCTTCATCACTCTTGAGATGGTGAGCAAGATCGGCTTCACGGATATTAAACGTGGCGTAATTGCCTTCAGCGGTGTCGGCAATTTCAATGTCAGGCTCAATGCCGGTAGCCTGGATGGAACGGCCGCTCGGCGTGTAGTAACGGGAAGTTGTGAGCTTGATTCCGGTGGTGGGCTCGCCGCCATCGAGCGAACGCAGCGGCAACACCGTCTGCACGCTTCCTTTGCCGAAGGATTGTTGTCCAAGAATCTTGGCTCGCTTATGGTCTTGGAGCGCGCCGGAGACAATCTCGCTTGCACTGGCGCTTGCGGCGTTGATCAACACCACCATCGGTACGGATTTCGCTTGTTTCGGAACTTTTGCAACCCAGTCATCTTTAGGATTTTGGTCGAAATTCAGATAATCCGATGGCTGTGTCTTGAAACTTCTGTTGGCTTCGGCTGTTCTGCCTTTGGTGCTCACAACAACTTGGTTTTCACCGATAAAAGTCGAGACTACCCCGACGGCCGCATTTAAGAGTCCGCCCGGATCATTTCTCAGGTCTAAAACAAGCCCCTTAAGATGATTTTTCTTCTCAAGCGCAATGAGGTACTTGGCAAGGTCATTTGCCGTGTGCTCCTGGAATTGAGAAATTCTGATGTAGGCAATGCCGTCCTTTAATTCTTTCATTTTGACGGACTGCACTTTGATGATGTCTCGGGTGATAGTGAATTTCAAGGGCTTATCAACCCCTTTACGAGCGATCACCAAGTTAATTTTTGTTTTGGGTTTGCCGCGCATTAATTTGACGTTCTCGGATAACGTCATAGCGCGAGTGGCCTGCTCATCAATCTTGACGATAATGTCACCGGCTCGGATGCCGGCACGGGCTGCAGGCGTATCATCAATCGGAGCAATCACCAAGACGCCGGATGCGTCCATCGTGACCTCAAGACCTAAACCGCCAAATTCTCCTTCCGTGCCTTCTTTCATCTCTTTAAAGGCCTCTTTATCCAGGAACGCAGAGTGGGGATCCAAACCCGCCAGCATGCCTGAAAGCGCATTTTCTAAAAGCTGACGATCACCGGTTTGGCTATCGTCAACGTAAAAGGCTTTGACCGCGGCATAAACGTCGGTGAATTGACGAATTTCCTGTAGCGGAAGGGGCCCTTTGGCTGCAGGAGCCGCAGAGTCTGCCGCCCAAGAGCACGAGGTAAAACAAATCCCCAATGCTACGGAGAGCAGGGTTTTACGAAAGGGAGATAATAGTTGTTTCATTTTTAATCTTTACCAATCCAGGGCAAGGGGTTAAAGGGTTGCCCATTTCGACGGAGTTCAAAATAAAGACCCGGGCGCTCTTCGCCGCCGGTGTTGCCGACGGAGGCAATAGTGTCTCCTCTGGAGACTCGATCGCCGACGCTCTTATAAAGGGATTCATTATTGGCGTAGATGGACAGGTAACCATCACCATGGTCAATAATGATCAAGTTGCCGAAGCCTCTGAGCCAATCGGAGAAGACAACCTGACCGTTTGCGCAGGCCAATACATCGCTGCCTTGACGGGCTTGAATCATCAGGCCTCGCCAAGTTGTGCTTTTACCTGAAGCATTCGCGCGAGCTTGACCGTAGCGGCCGGTGATTTTACCCAAGGCCGGCATGAGCAATTTGCCGCGTTGCTTAGCAAAGACGCCCGGCGATCGTCCGCCGACGGAGACTCGGCCGCTTGCCGGCTGTTTTCTTCTGGCATCCTGAGCGCGTTTTTCGGCTTCAGCTTTGCGTTGAGCAAGCACTTTGTCAATATTGGCCACCAATTGTCCCAATCGCTGTTGGTCTCGTTCCAACTTATCAATAGAGGCTCTTTGTTCAGCGATTTGTTTTTTCAGCTTCTCGAGCGTTTCTTTTCGAGTTTGTTGCTCATGCATGAGCTGCTCGCGGCCCTTTTTTTCATTGGCTTCGATGTTGGCTAACTCTTTTCGCTGACTTTGTGTTTCTTCAGAGACAGAGTGAATGTCTGCTTGTTTTTTAGACAAATTTTCAACGGCTTTTTCCTGAGCGCGAGCGAAATAGTGCAAAGAGGCGGCATCCCGAGCGACTTCATGGGGATTGGTGCCGGCAATCAGTGTCTGCCAGGATTGTCGACGTGAATTGAGGTACTGAGCCCGAGCAATGGCGCGGCTTTGTTTTTCTGCGCTGGTGAGTTGTCCGCCGATGGACAGTTCTTGTTCGCGAAGTTCTTTGAGACGTCTTTCAACTCGAGTTTTTTCGGAGCCGAGTTCACGCAACCTGCGGTTTGCTTTTGAAATGGCGGCTTCGCTTGCGGCAAGTGCATCGCTTGCTTCGCTTTGACTGGCTTCTGCTTGAGACAGTTGCTTTTTGAGCGACCCTAATTGTTCTTGAAGCGATTTTTGCTGACTTTGCAGCTCATTGCGGCGTTTTTCGCTCACTTCGGCCGAAGAGCTTTTTGTATTTGTGCGCTTAGCCGTGGTTTGCTTTTTCTGAGTTGTCGTCGAACGTTTGGCGCTCGTAGTTTTTTGTGTACGACTTTTTGACGAAGCAGTTCTGCTCTTCGTTTGAGTTGTTTTCTTTTGGGTAGTTTTCTTTTGAGAAGTTTGCGCATAGGCCTGCCCCGTCCCGAGATAATCAAAAATTGGGGACGCGGTCAGGCACAGTAAAGCGCCCGCTAAACCGAGCGCTTTAAAAAATGCAGTGATTGAATGCGCGTTCAATCTCACTTTTTGGCTTTACCCTGAGCGGCAACTGCTGCCATTGCCGCTTCAATTTCAGCCTGATTGCCCAGATAGTAGTGGCGAATCGGCTTCATGTTGTCGTCAAACTCATAGACAATCGGTCGGGCGGTCGGAATGTTCAAGTGAACAATATCTTCATCGCTGATGTTGTCGATGTATTTAATCAACGCACGAAGAGAGTTGCCGTGCGCGGCAATTAAGACGCGCTTGCCGGAGCGGATCGTCGGCTCAATTTCTTCCTTCCAATAAGGAATGACGCGGGCAACCGTGTCTTTGAGACATTCGGTGGCGGGAATTTCTTCCGGCTTCAAGCTTGCATATCGCGGATCTTTACCGGCCCAACGTTCATCGTCGGGAGAGAGCGGATTGGGCGGAATGGCGTAAGCGCGGCGCCAAATCAAAACTTGATCGTCGCCGTATTTGGCAGCCGTTTCCGCCTTATTGAGGCCTTGGAGCGCGCCATAGTGGCGTTCATTAAGACGCCAGGAATTCTTGATGGGCAAATACATGCGTTCCATCGCATCAAGAGCGATCCACAAAGTGTGGATGGCGCGGCGCAGAACGCTCGTGTAAGCGATATCGAAGTCGTAGCCTTCGGCCTTAAGCAACTCTCCGGCTTTGCGGGCTTCTTCCTTACCCTTCTCGGTCAAATCGACATCGGTCCAACCGGTGAAGCGGTTTTCCAAATTCCATTGGCTTTCGCCGTGACGCATCAATACAAGCTTAAACATAAAGTTAATCTCTATAGAAATTAGAAAAGGAGGTCAACCCCATAATTTTAGAAGAAATGTTATTAACAGAGGCCGAAGAGTCCGCAAAAAGTTGTAATTTGTTGTACTATCCCAAATCAAGATGCGATTGTGTCCGATTTCGACCGACCGCTTTTTTATTCGACTGATTTGTAGCGAGAAAAACGTGTTTGATTTTTTACTTGACAACATTGTATTGGTCGCGGTGATTTTAGTCTCCGGCGGCTTTCTCTTAGAACCTGTGATCCGCAAAAAGAATATGGGTCCGAGTCTCAGCAACGAAGAGGCCATTGATTACATCAATAAGAAAAACGCCTTTATTTTGGATGTTCGCGCAACGAAAGATTTCAAGCGCGGTGCCATTGCCGGCTCCAAGAGTATTCCCATTGAAGGCTTTGAGGGTCGAGTCAATGAAGTGCCGAAGGATCGCCCGGTTATTGTTGTTGATACGGTTACAACCAACAGCCAGAAGGCTGCGAAGGTTTTGCGCGCACAAGGCTACAAGGATGTCTTTGTGCTCGAAGGCGGTATCAAGGGATGGGTTGATGCCAAGTTGCCCTTTACCCGCTAATTAAATTTTCTGAATTAATCAAAGGATTTTAAGATGGCTGAAGAAACCACCAATAACGAACAGCAGGAACAAAAGCAGGACGCTCCGGCCAATGCGTTCCAATTGGAACGCTGCTACATGAAGGATGCTTCGGTAGAGATGCCGCATGCGCCGGAAGTTTTTATTACGCCGCTGCAAAAGCAACCCACCATCGACATGCAATTTGAAGTCAGCCTCAAGAAGCTCAACGAGCCGCATCATGAAGTGACCGTTCGCGCGACGGTGACGATTAAGGCCGACGACAATGTGATGTTGATCGCTGAAGTGAAGCAAGCCGGTATTTTCCTTGTTCACGGCTTTACGGATGAGCAAATGGCTCACATCGGCAATGTCATTTGTCCGACGATCGTCTATCCGTACCTTCGCGCCAACCTTGCGGACTTGATTACCCGCACGACAATGGCTCCGGTGAATTTGCCGGAAATGAATTTTGAGATGCTCTATCAGCAGCGCTTGGCCAAGCAGGCTGTTGAAGCTGACGCTGCCAAAGGCGCACCTGAACAGCAAAATTAATTACGGCGCAGCCGTAATGGTGTAAAAATAAAGGAGAAAGCATCGGCGCGAGCGCTGAGTTACTTTCTCCTTTTTTCTTATGACAGCGAACACAAGTCCCCAGGCGCCTCAACTGTCGAGCCGCTTACTTAGATTGGCACTTTTGTGGGTGATTGTTTTAATCGCCTCGGTGATCTATACGCTCTTTTTATCCAAACAAATGGAAATTACGGCCGATGTTATGCGAAGAGTGGCAGACGTTAGGGCCGATCTATACCAGGTTGGATATGAATTATCAACTAAAGAGCAACCCAACAATCTGACGGTCGATCTTCAGGGCGTTGTTTGGCGCGTTGACCAAGCCTTAAATCTTGCGGCTCTTGATGATGAGTCAGCCTATCGAGTCATGGCAAGAGATGATCGCATCGACAGCATCATGGGGCACATTGATGAAACGTGGCGGCAAAGCGTTAAACCTTTACTGCTTCGCTGGAACGAAGCTCAACGGGTAAGCGAGCGCGACAGACATGAAATCTTGTCGAGCCTTGATTTGCTCAACAGCGAGTTGGATCAGTGGCAATCTCTGACCGATGAGGAAGTTAAGCGCAATATTGTGGTTTTGCGGTTCACCCAAATTGCCTTGGGCGGCTTGTCTATTCTGAGTGTCATCGTTGTGATGTGGTTTTTGTTCGCGTCTGTGCTGCGTCCCTTAAACCAGCTGCAAACCGGTATTGATCGACTGAAAGCAAGCGATTGGAAAACGCGCGTTCATGCAGAGGGAACGCAGGAATTTTCTGAAATCTCTTCTGGGTTTAACGAACTAGCAAGCCACTTGGACGACGTTTACACCAATTTGGAAAATAAAGTAGAAGAAAAAACAGCATCGTTAGCTGAAAAAAACGCTCACTTAACCGCGCTCTATGGTCTGACGGCATTTTTGGGCGAGCAGCATTCCTTAGAGGAACTTCTGGAGTCGTTTGGCGCTCGAGTGCTCACCTTGACTGCGGCACCGGCTTTGGAGATCTTTTTTTGGAATGAGAGCAATAATCGGGTGATCAGCGCTCTCAGAAAAGGTCTTAATGATGAACAGGCTTTGCAGGATGTGAAACCGCTGCCCTCGGTGTTTTGGAAAAAGTTTTTCTCCAATCCTTACCCAGTCAAAATTGACGAAGCCTTGACAGATCAAAATTCCAGCATGGGCTTTAGTCAAAAAGTTTTCTATCACATCCGATACAAACAAAAAAATATCGGTGCGTTTGTTGTTTTTTATCGTGAAAAACAGACGGATAATCAAGAACTTGATGTGTTGATGGAAAACTTAGGTCGTCATTTGGGTGCAACTGTTGAAAATATGCGCCTTGCCGCTTTGGACCAACAAATGGCTGTTGGACAAGAGCGCAACATTCTGGCGCAAAATCTCCACGATTCCATCGCACAGACCCTGTCTTTTGTGAATTTGCAGGTTCAAATGCTGGAAGCGGCTCTCAAAGACAAAAATCAAGAGCAAATCGACGACGGTATTAAGCAAATTAAAGCGGGCGTGCAGGAGTGTTACGATGATGTGAGGGAATTATTATTGAATTTCCGCACGCGCGTGTATCAGGAAGATTTGACCGAGTTGGTTCAGACAGTTTTAGAGCGTTTTGAAAGACAAACGCACGTGAAGGCGCATCTGACGATTCAAGATGACGGGCCTGAATTGACTTCCGCGCAGAAATTGCAGGTCATTTTTATTTTGCAAGAAGCACTATCTAATGTTCGCAAGCACGCTAAAGCGAGCGCTGTTATGGTGACAATCCGAAATGAAGAACAATTCGAAATGACCATCATGGATGATGGCATTGGGATTGATCCGTTGGTTTTGGAAGAAAGAAAGCAAAGCCACGTCGGATTGTCTATCATGCGTGAACGTGCACAAAAAGTTAACGCTCGGATCGAAATAGATTCTGAGATAAACCAGGGAACGACGGTGCATTTAATTTTGCCCAGAGAGGGACGGTAATGAGCATTCGCATTTTGTTGGTTGATGACCACACATTATTTCGGTCTGGTCTTAAGGCCTTGTTGAGCCGACAAGCTGATTTTGAAGTTGTCGGTGAAGCTTCTGATGGTTTGGAAGGGGTTAAATTGGCCGAACAGCTCAAGCCGGACTTGGTTTTGCTCGACTTGGATATGCCGGTGATGAACGGCACCGAAGCGTTGGCACAGATGCTTGCGATTAATCGGGAATTGCCGGTTGTGATGCTTACGGTCAGTGAAGACGCAGAAGATTTGAAAGAAGCGTTTGTTTTGGGTGCGCGAGGCTATTTAGTCAAAAACATTGATGCGGAATACTTGGTCAACAGCGTCAGACAGGTGGTGGCCGGAGAAAGCGTTATGTCGCCGGAAATGACCAGCAAATTTGTTAATGGCATCCGCGCGAAGCATCTATCTTTAATGCCGGAAGTGCGTCCGGAAACCGTTAAAAGTTTGACTGAGAGAGAGCGTCAGATATTGGGCTGCCTTGCTCAAGGCGCAAGCAATCGAGAGATGGCTAATCTGCTCAATATGTCTGAGAGTACGGTTAAGGCTCACTTGCAGCGTATCATGCGCCGCTTTGATTTCAGCTCGAGAGTGCAGGCGGCTGTTTTTGCCGCTGAGCGTCACATGGACCGCTATTTGCTCGAGAGCCTTAATCAGCGTAAAAACAGCTAAATTCCGCCCTTGTAGCCGTTTTGCCGCCAGGCTTCATAGACAGTGACGGCAGCGGAATTGGATAAATTCAGCGAACGGTTGTTGGGAAGCATCGGCAGACGAATTCTCTGCTCAGGCGCGAAGCTGTTGCGGATTTCATCGGGCAGACCATGTCCCTCACTACCGAAAACAAACCAGTCCCCGGGCAGAAAGCGAGATTGCGCGAAAGGATGTGACCCCTTGGTTGTCATGGCAAACATCCGAGTCGGGTCGGGTTTCTCAGACTCTAAAAAAGCCGCGTAGCTTTTATGAACTTTTACTGTTGCGTATTCGTGATAGTCCAAACCTGCGCGGATCATATGCTTGTCATCCAGTGAGAAACCGAGGGGTTCGACAAGATGCAGCTCACATCCGGTATTGGCACAAAGCCGAATGATATTACCCGTATTAGGCGGAATTTCCGGGGCTACTAAAACGATTCTAAACATACTCATCAGGGGGCGCTGTCAGCGCTTTTCTCATTTTTATCAAAGCATTTTTTTCAATTTGACGCACGCGTTCGGCAGAAATACCAAGCTCTTCTGCGAGCTCCTGCAAAGTCTTCGGCTTATTGTTGCCGCTGTCATCCGTATTGAGCCAACGAGCCATAATCACGTGCCGGCTTCGTTCGTCTAAACTCGCCAGAGCTTGGCGAATGCCTTCTTGCTGCATCCGCTCTTCATCTTTTTGCTCAAGCACAGCGGTTGGTTCGTTTTCGGTGGAAGCCAGCCATTGAATGGGAGCGCTGCCGTGATCATCTTCGTCATTGCTGTCTGCAGGCAAGTCAATCGGCGTTTCATTGCCGTACATGCGCTGCTCCATTTCTAAAACCTCATCGGGTTTGACATCCAAGTCGTGAGCGATTTTATTGGCTTGAGAATAAGTCAGAGCATTTTCGCCCCGCATGGAACGAAGATTGAAAAAGAGCTTGCGTTGAGATTTTGTCGTGGCCAGTTTGACTTGTCGCCAGTTTTTGACGATATAGTCTTGAATTTCTGAACGAATCCAATATTCAGCAAAAGTCATCAATCGGGCGCCATGAGACGGATCATAGTGCTTGATGGCTTTAAGCAGTCCGATGTTGCCTTCCTGGATCAAATCCGCGTGAGGCAGGCCATATCCCAGATAAGAGCGAGCAATGGCGATAACTAATCGTAAATGCGCCATCACTAACGTGCGGCCGGCTTGCATGTCATTGTTTTCATGCAAACGTTTCACAAGATTTTGCTCTTCTTCATAGGACAAAATCGGGAAACGTTTCGCCGCTTGGATATAGGCGTCTAAATTGCCCAAGCTCGGGACAACACTCGGCACCTTGCTCTGATAGGGAACAAGTGCGGTGGAGGAGCGGGAAGCGTCTGGCTGACGTTGCTTTTCTGCCATTTGGAACCTTCTTTCCGATCGGAGCCGATCTTAGTCGAAACGTTCAATCTTTGCGATTGCGCGCTGGGTAATGATACTCGCGATTAAACCGCCCAGAAGAGCGCAGAAGACAACAAAGCCGATATTAAATTCCCACGGCAGGGGAGAAATGGCGATACGCGTGCCGTATTGTTCACCGACTGCTAAAAGGGCGGTATTGAGATAACCCGTAGCAAACGACGATAGGGCGATCGCGAAAATGGAAGCGAGTCCCATAGTGATAAAGCCTCGCCAAGCATAGGGGCGAATACAGAATGAAAGCGTCGCTCCGAATAAATAAAGCATATTAAGTTCGGTCTTTTGCGTATCAGCGGCCAATCTCACGCTGGCGGTAATGACGCAAACGATAAGCGATAAAGTGATGACGACAAAAATCCAGCCCAAATTGTTAATGGCATGGGAAATCGCGTCCAACTTGGTAAGCCATGTGCTGTCGTATGCGACAAGACTCACACCTTTAAGTTTTTCGATGTTTTTTGCCGTTCGTTCAATATCTGCCGCGGGCATGTTTGAATCAAGCGTGACAATAAACAGATCAGGCAAGGGATTGGAGGACTTGTCCTGATCGGATTGCTTGATGCCAAGATTTTCATTGAGCGACTTGAATGCTTCCTCTTTCGGAATCATTGTGATTTTGGTGACGTGCTCATGCCGGCCGATTCTTTCGCGCAGATTGTCCATCTGTGCTTTGCTCAAGTCTTGATAATAGGTAAAGACCGTGATTTCGGGTGCAACAGGGATGGCACGAATGGGTTCGGAGAGACTGTAGAGCACACTTGCGACAAAGACCGGAATCGTCAAGGAGAGGCTGGCGAGCATTAAGGCCAGGAAAAACACTCCTTTGGCATTTTTAATGCCCCTGAAAACTTGCTGCAAAGCCCAGAAGCGGGCGGATGAAAAACTCATAGCATCCCCCCTTGCTGAGAAGCAAACTTAATTTCTCTGTAGGCAATGTCTCTCGGAGTTAAAAGCAGATGAGAGGCAACAATAACCGTGACGCCGGCGCTTGCGAATTCGCCAAGCAAATTAATAACGGTTTGGGCATTGTTTGCATCCAAATGGGCGGCAGGCTCATCAGCAAGAATTAAAACCGGTTGGTTAACGACGGCGCGGGCCAGACAGACCTGCTGCTTTTGTCCGGAGGACAAATCAACCGGCATATTGTGTGCCCATTCAGACATGTGACAGCGAGACAGAGCGGCGAGCGCTTGTTGTCGAGCCTGCTCAGTGCTGGCTTCAGCCGCTAAGGCAGGAAGCATGACATTTTCCAGAATGGTTCGATCTTCAAGAAGCGGAGAATTTTGAAGCATTAAGCCAATTGCACGTCTTAACCATCTGCGTTGCAGTTTGGTGAAGTCCTGCACATCTTCTCCGGCCACTTTGACCGCGCCGCGCGTTGGATTAAGCAGGCCTGCAATTAAACGCAGAACAGTTGATTTGCCGCAGCCTGTGTCGCCGTGCAAAACAACAAACTCCCCTCGGTAAATGTTTACCGATACATCACGAAGCACCTGCAGCTTGTCAAATTCCACAAAAACGTGTGACAGCTGCACCAAAGGGTCTTCCTGAGCGGGGAGATTGGATTCAAACATCGGCGAAATTATTTCTCTAAATCAAACTGATATTGTACGGCTTTCCATGCCTCAACTTCACGTTCAAGCAGAAAATGTGTTAAAGGATGTTTATCAAGGTAGCCGGAATTTTTAAACGACAGTTTCCAATGTCGCGGTCCAAGCTGGGACAATTCAAAATCCGGCAACTGCACATTCTCTCGTTTATGTGCGATGATGCTGGCCAAACGCAAAGATAAAAGTGACCGGGCCCAGTTTTCATTACCCAATTCAGACTCGATTTTATAGAGTCTTCCTCGATGACCGAGAACAAGTTGAGATACCCAATGACGGTCATCGACAGAAAAACCTTGTAAATCAAAGTGTTCGATTAGGTAAGCGCCAAGCCGGTGGAAGCGGTTGTGACTGATTAAGTTTCCGGTTTCGTGCAAAAGAGCGGCCCAATGAAGGCGCTTTTTCTCATCATCAGAAGCGTCAGGCGAAATGTGCTCCAGAAGAGACAATGCAATGGAGCTGACGCGTCTGGCTTGAGCTTCTGAAACGGAGCTGTAGCGAAGAAGTTCCCAAGCGCTTGCTTCCCGCAGGTCGTGCCCGTCGAGCCGCGCCATTTGCTCGTATATGAGTCCCAGGCGCAGTGCGCCAGAAGAAAAGAGCATGCGCTCAATATTCAGAGCATCAAAAGCGGCGTGAAGAACAGCCAAGCCGCCGGCGATGACTTCTCGGCGTGAGTGATGCAGGTCGACGAAATCCAAACGATCGACATGACCCTTCTCAATGATCATGTCTCTGAGCTGACAAAGAATTTCCTTTGTAACGCCTGTTGAATCTAAGTTCAAAGAATGAGCAAGACTGCAAATGGCTTCCATGGAGCCCGAAGAGCCATAGGCTTCATCCCACAATGAGGAGTTAAAGCGCTCTCTGCCTTCTTGGAATTCCGCCATGGCGGCTAATTTTGCCCCTTCGTAGCCTTCGCGTGTGATTTGACCGTTTGGGAAGTACTCCAAAGACAAATTAACACAGCCGACATGAAAGGATTCACATCTGTCGGCATGGTTGCCGACACCGGTGACCAGTTCCGTTGAGCCGCCGCCAATATCCACGATAAAACGTTTTTTTGTCGAGGCAGGCAGACAGTGTGAACAGCCCTCGAAAATCAAACGAGCTTCTTCCTGTCCGGGCAAAATCTCAATAGGGAAGCCCAGCACTTGCTGAGCCTTTTCAATGAACTCTCTGTTGTTGCGGGCAACCCGTATTGTTTGCGTCCCGACCGCTCGGACACAATGTTTGGGGAAATCTTTGATTTTTTCGTGAAACCGCGACAGCGTTTCCAATGCTCTTAATTGCGCAGGTTCCGTCAAATAACCTTGTGCATCGAGTCCTGCCGCTAAGCGCACGCCTTCTTTGCAGTACTCTTCGCTGATGAAGTTTCTTCCCTCAACACGGCCGATTTCGAGTCTGAAACTGTTTGAACCAAGATCAATGGCAGCTAATCGGGTTGTCATTGCGCAGTTCCTTTTTTTGCTTCCAACGCTTGGCAGACAACAGGACTTACAAAAGCAGAGACGTCTCCGCCTAAACGATGAATTTCTCTGACAAGGGAGCCGGAAATAGACTGAGTGCCATTAATGGGCGGAAAGAATATGGTTTGTACATTTTTGTTGAGCGCGTGATTGACGCAGGCCATTCGGGTCTCATAGTCAAAGTCGCTGCCATTGCGAACGCCTCTGATGAGGACGCTGGCGCCGGTTGATCGGACGAACTCACTCAACAGTCCTTGAAAGCCGACAACCCGCACTCCTTTGACGTCCTTGAGAGCAGCTTGCGCAAGTTCCACTCTTTCTTGAAAGGAAAAGAATGTCTGTCTGCCGGTGTCAGCCGCCACAGCTACAATAACTTCTTCAAAAATTTGACAGGCTCTGCGAAGTACATCTTCATGACCGAGTGTGAATGGATCAAATGTGCCAGCGTATATTGCTATTGTCATATTAAGTCTCTTTGTTTGCTGACGAGTCGAAAAGTCACCGCGCCGGCATCGGATTGCCGCACCACATCTAATTTTAAGTCAGACAAAATCTTTGCATCCCATTCTTTTGGTGACTCAATGTAAAGATAGCCACCCTTTTTGAGATAAAGAAGAGCCTCTTTAATTGCTTTTTCGTGCAAATTGAGAGCAAAAGGAGGGTCAATGAAGATAATATCGAATTGTTTATTGATTTTTGCAAGTTCGCTCAATGCGTCAGCCAGACGAATTTCGATAACTTCCTGCGCATGAAGTTTGTCCCGAACAGCACACAATACTTTATAGGCATTTCGATTTTTTTCAACGAGAATAACTTTTTTTGATCCTCGGCTTGCCAGTTCAAACCCTAAAGCACCTGAGCCGGCAAAGAGATCCAGGCCTTCAATTTCTGAGAAATCTCCCCAGAAATGTGAAAGCCAATTAAAAAGCGTTTCTCGGACACGATCGCCCGTTGGACGAAGGCCGTCCAAGTGGGTGACATTAAGAGGCGTGCGGCGCCATTGACCGGCAATGATTCTAACGGTGCCTGTCCCTCGCGCTCTTGGTAAACTTACGCTTTGTTGCTGAGATTGTTTCTTTAATGGACGCATACGCTAATGATAACGACAGAAAATAAAAAAACAGGTTGGCTTGATCGGCTTAAAAGCGGTCTGCACCGTACACGAATGAATATTATCGGGCTTTTCACCGGAGGGAAAATTGATGATGATTTTCTCGAAGAGCTTGAATTTGCGCTGATTTCTGCCGATATGGGAGTTTCAACGGTTGGCGAGCTTCTCACAAAATTGCGCGATACGATTCAAATGAAGGGTTTAAAAACGCAAGAAGAAGTGCGGGAAGCCCTGAAGGAAGAAATCGTGGCGCTGCTTAAGCCCGCTGAAGGAAAGATTGATTTAACCCGAGCCAAACCCCTTGTCATGATGATGGTAGGAGTCAATGGCGCTGGGAAAACAACCTCAATTGGAAAAATAAGCAAGTGGCTTTCTTCTCAAGGGAAGAGCGTTTTATTGGCTGCGGGAGATACTTTCAGAGCGGCTGCCCGAGAACAATTGGCGGTTTGGGGTGAGCGCAATCGAGTGGAAGTTATTTCGCAAACCGGGGGCGACCCCGCGGCTGTGGCGTTTGATGCGGTTAGCGCCGGCAAGGCTCGAGGCAGTGATGTTGTCATTGTTGACACGGCAGGACGGTTGACGACGCAAACCCGATTAATGGAAGAATTAAAGCGTATCGCCAGGTCTCAAAATAAATCCATGGAAGGCGCGCCGCATGAGGTGATTTTGGTCATTGACGGTACAAACGGTCAAAATGCCTTGGCACAGGTAAAGGCCTTTGATGAAGCTGTTCCCTTAAGCGGACTGATTATTACGAAATTAGACGGTACGGCAAAAGGCGGCGTGTTGGTTGCCATCAGCCGCATGAGAGCGAATAAACCCATTCCGATTTACTTTATTGGGGTTGGTGAAAGCATTGAAGATTTGCAGCCCTTTAATGCAGAGGAGTTCGCTAAGGCATTAATCGGCTGATTGCTGCGAAATCAAAAACATTGCAAAAGTCCTCCGTTTGGGAGGACTTTTGCTTTGGTTGCTAGAATTTTTCTCTGAAAAAGTCTTTGAGCTTATCCCAGCTGGAGGGTTTGTCGCTTTCGGGTTCTTTGGGTCTTTGCGGAGCAATCAGATTGTTGTCCGCTCGGATCTTTTCCGCATCCAATGTCAGCAAGGGATTTTGCCATTGACCGGTAAGGCCAAGGGTAAGCTCCAGACCGTGGGGACCCGTGCCTTTGAGTTCTCCAGCCAGTTGATTATCCGCTAATTCAATTTGCGCTTGACCGTTCATTCTGAGAAGCCCGAAGTCTACGCCCAGTCTTTCCACATCGGCTCGCCCATCGTGAATAGTTGCGATACCTCTCAGATGTTCGACCTCCGTGAATCGGTCTGATTGCTGAGCGGGATTACGAAATTCTCGAATATCTTTGATGGCTTCGTTTAGATCAAAGCCAAATAATTTTGTTCTGACTGCGGCAAAACCTATTTGTCCGTTAAGCGTGCGTTGGGTGAAACCATTGCCATATAAATTGGCTTGGAGATTTAGGTTTCCAGGCATATTTTCGTTGCCTGCGGCGTCTTTAAGCAGAGGTGACAAACTGATGCCTTCGCCGCGATATTGAACACTCCAGTGCCCTTGATCGTTGAGCTGAAGATCCAACTCTGTTTTCCCGCCGTAGGTGGAAGCAATCGCTTTAGGCAAGTGAAGCGTGCCGTTTTGGATAACCATGTCGGATTTCAGTTGCGAGAGCGTGATGGGGCCGGCTTTGAGTTCTCCCACAACAACACTGCCTTTAAAATCAAATTGGCTTAAGAAGGCGAAGCTGTGAGAAAGCACTTCGGAATTAAAATCATCGGGGGCCGGCGTGGTGCTCTGTGCGCTCAAGTCAGAGGCAATTTCAGTTGTTTGAGTTGAATCCGTACTTTGTTGCGTTTGTTCTACTGCGATTTCGTTCTCTATGGGAGACGCACCGTTTAAAGTCTCATTTTCTTCGACAACCTCAGATGCGTTTTGCGCGACTGTAGTGTCGGTTTCGGGCGCTTGTCCAGCCGGTGTGCTCTCTTCTTTGTTAATGGGGGAGCTCACGGGCGTGTTTTCCACGCCGGGCAAATCTTCTTTCGCCAAATACAGCGACTTTAAGAATGACAAATCTGTCAACTCCAGGCGACCAAAAACCAAATCACCTTCTATGGCAGGGTGATCGAATCCGGCGCTTCTGCCCTTAAAGGTTGTTGGGGCGGCGTGAATGCTTGCAAAAAGTTCAGATTCAACGCTCTGTTTGTCCCAATTAACTGCGACTTTGCCAGACAAGGGAATCTTTTCACTTTGGCCGGGCAGTGTTACAGAGCCTTGCAGGTGATCGGCGAGGCTTTCATTGGTTTCTCGGTTAAAAGAAAAAGGCGAACGAATTTCGAAACTTAAACTGTCTGCTGCAACTCCTCTGACAAAGTTCAGGTAAATGTCTGGAGCTTGCAAAAGTTTTTCATCAATCCTCAACTCAGCCGCAGATAAAGAAAGGTTTCCCAAAGAAGGTGATCCTCTTAATGTTGCAGAGGCCGTTTGGGCATAAAAGTCTTGAGCGGTAATTTGCGCAAGCGGGGAGTTCAGATTCAATTGAAATGGCTTGCCCTCATGTGTCCCTGTGGATTGAACTGAAAGATTTTCAAGAGAAATTTTCCCCGAAGCCAGATTAAGATCCAGTGAGAAAGCCGCTTGCAAATCCATCAGCACATTTGCCGGTGAAACGTGCATTTGGGTGCTGAGCGAAATCGGTGCATGCATTTGAGGAGCCGGGTCTGAGACTACCGCCCGAAGGTTTTGCAGGTTAAACAGATTAGAACCCACTTTTAACCGTAATTCGGAGTTGTTGAACTCGACAGACTCAATCACCAGATCATCGATTAATGCTGTTTTTGTTGTGATGTTTTCTTTAAGCCACTCTGAGGGCGTTGCAAGTTCTCTTTCTTGCAAAGAAAAGCCATCAATCAGAAGATTTTGGACGTGAACCTGTCCCAGCAATAACCACCATGGGCTGACTTCAAAATGCGCGGAACGATAAAAAGCTACAAGTTTGTTTTCTTTATCAAAAACTTGAGCGCTCGGTAAATTCACAGAAATCGTCGGCAGCACTTTGACGCGGGCGGTTTCATTTGCCCGAATCGACAGACCGATCTGATCAAGCGAGGATTGCAGCCGAGTCTGCACAGTTTCCGGAGTTATTAGGAAATACAATGTCACTACGCTGCCGATAGCTAAGAGCGCAAGAATGCAGATGAGCCAAAGTAAGGTGCGAATAATACGCATAAGTATCTTCCGAGATTTCAATCAGTTGAAAAATAGCACGAAAACAGAGAAGTTGCAGACGAAAGCCGCGCTACTTATTGCGCCATTTATTTCGAATGGTTTGACGAAGGTTAGGGGCAAGTCTTTCCAACGCGTCAAGCGTCATGAAAATCGAATCGCGGCCCCGATTGGAAAGTTCCCGGAAACGAGCCAACAGTTCACTTTCTTCTTCGACCGGATTGTGTCGTTCACTCGTGATGATGAACAGGATGTCAAAACCGCAGTCATTAAGGCGAGGCATGCGGAAGATGCCGGGATCTTCCTGTCCTAGCTCGTACTTCTGATAAGTTTCAAGCGGCACGCCGAGCAGCTGAGCAATTTGCAATTCCGTGTAACCCAAACGTTCGCGTTCGGTTCGCAGCCGTTCGCCAAATTCTCGCCGACGTTTTGAGAGCACTGTTGCCATAATGTACAGACTGAATAGATAACAAAAGAAAGGGCGAAAGTGTTTTACAACCTATTCGCCCTTTTATTTTAGACATTAAATAGGAAGTTCATCACATCGCCGTCTTGAACGATGTAATCCTTGCCTTCTGCGCGCATTTTCCCGGCTTCTTGGGCGCCTTTTTCACCGTGGTGAGCGATGTAATCCTCAAAAGAGATTGTTTGCGCGCGAATGAAGCCGCGTTCAAAGTCGGTGTGAATGACGCCGGCCGCTTGGGGTGCAGTGTCACCCTTATGAATCGTCCAGGCTCTGACTTCCTTCGGGCCTGCGGTAAAGTAGGTTTGTAAGCCCAAAAGATCGTAACCCGCGCGAATCACTCGATCCAATCCGGGTTCGTGCATGCCCATGTCCTCAAGGAACATTTGCTTATCTTCGTCGTCGAGTTCCGAGATTTCACTTTCAATCTTGGCGCACAAGGCGACAACAGGGGCGTGCTCCTGGGCGGCGAAAGCTTTTACGGCTTCTAAGAGCGGATTATTTTCAAAACCGCTGTCATCAACATTGGCGACGTACATCGTCGGCTTGACTGTCAGCAGGCAAAGCGGCTTGATGATCGCTTTTTCTTCCGGTGTTAATTGAACTTGGCGAGCGGGCTTGCCTTCATTTAAAACCGGTTGAATTTTTTCAAGTACCGTCACAAGCTTCAAAGCTTCTTTGTCGCCGCCTTGTCGGGCTTGTTTCGAATACTTGTTGAGCATCTTTTCAACGGTTGCCAAGTCAGCCAAGGCCAATTCCGTGTTGATGACTTCAATGTCTTCTGTCGGATTGACGTGACCGGCTACGTGCACAATGTTGTTGTCGTTAAAGCATCTGACGATGTGAGCGATGGCGTCGCATTCACGGATGTTGGCTAAAAACTGGTTGCCCAAGCCTTCACCTTTGCTGGCGCCTGCCACCAAACCGGCGATATCCACAAATTCGACAACAGCCGGAACGATACGGGCCGGGTGGACAATATCGGCAAGCTGCTGCAAGCGAGAGTCCGGTACTTCCACGATACCGACATTAGGTTCAATGGTGCAGAAAGGATAGTTTTCTGCAGCAATGCCGGCTTTGGTTAAGGCGTTGAAAATAGTGGATTTGCCGACATTGGGCAAACCGACGATTCCGCACTTCAATCCCATGATGTTTCCCTAAAAAATCAATCCGTTTATTTTAGCATTGACAGGCTGAGAGTTTGTGCAAAAGAGGACGTGGTTATGGGGATTTTTTGATTTCTTCAATCAAGAGGTTTAATTCGTTTTCGCTGAAAACCATGAGTTTGTTGTCAACGAGAAGCTGGGCAAAAACGCCTCGCCCTGAACGAAGCGAGCCGTCAAAAGATCCTCTATGGATTAAAGAACTTCCGCAGGCGGGACTTTTTTCTTTGAGCAGGGCGAGTTTTGCATCATGATCTTTTGCGAGTGCAAGACATTTTTTCGCACCTGACACATATTGCTTGGTGCAGTCCTTGTGATGAATGGAGACAACGCGAGCAGAGCCTCGCCAAACGTCTTTGGCTGTTTTGCCGGCTTCAATTTCGCATGGATCTCTCGGTACAGGCAGACCTCCTGAGCATTCCGGGCAAACCGGAATAATATTGAGGCCTAATGTCCGCAGTTCAGAGAGGTCAATAGGTTTAGTTTGTCCATCGTAGCGAACGCATTGACCAAGCAAACACGCACTGACAAGCACTGCAGGACGATGCAAGATTATTTCTCCTCGGCATCCTCTTTTTTGGTTTTTGGGGTGCCGTATTTAGCGATCGCACGTTGAACGCGAGCCATATCGCCGCAAGCAATATCATTGGAAGTTTTTAAAGCGGCGGAAATACATTCCAAAATCAATGACTTGTGTTCGTCACTCGGGGCGTGAAGAACAAAATCAGCGACCGGTTGGGCCAATCCTAAGGTTCTAGGATGGCCGGTTCCTAAACGAAGACGCCAGAAATTGGGCGTAGAAAGTTTTTCGGTGATGTCCTTTAAACCGTTGTGGCCGGCATTGCCGCCGCCTTTTTTCAGCTTCATGCAGCCTGGCATGAGGTCAAGCTCGTCGTGCACCACTAAAATTTCTTCCGGCAGAATCTTGTAGTAAAGTGCGAGAGAAACGACCGATTGCCCGGAACGATTCATGTAAGTCAAGGGCTTAAGCAGCCAAATATCCTGTCCGGCTAGACGCACTCGAGCGACTTCACCTAAAAACTTCTTTTCTTCATGAAAGAAAACTTTTTCTCGATTCGCAAGCGCATCCAAAAACCAAAATCCGGCATTGTGTCTTGTGTCTGAATATTCGGCGCCTGGGTTGCCAAGGCCGACAATTAAACGGATTGCGGGCATATGTTCTATAAAACGTGTAAATCTGTGACGAACGAGATTTTAGCGTTATTTTGGCTCAAATTACTTTAACGTCTGCAAAAAGATAATCAATATGTTGAAAGCTTGGACGTTGCGGATTTGTGCGCGATCAGCATTGGCGAGTTAAAAAATAAAAACTTGTCAATATCTTTTGGTAATCCGCGGGGATTTAATTACATCTGTCGTCATCTAACAAAAAAGCGCTCGAAAGGAGCGCTTCTTTGCTTAAGTCAATCCGAAGGATGGATTACTTGGCTTCCGCAGCGGGAGCGGCAGCTGCAGGAGCAGCGGCGGCATCGGTAGCAGCGGCTTCATCAGCAGCGGTGTCTTCTTCCTCTTCAACTTGGGCCACAACGGAGACCACAACCGGGTCTTCATTGCCGCGAACCACAGCGGAAACGCCTTCCGGCAAAGCGATGTCGGAAACACGCATCGTGGTTTGAGCGGTCAAGCCGGACAAATCAACGGCAATGAATTCAGGCAAATCCTTCGGCAAGCAGCTGACTTCGATGGAGCTGCGAGCGTGGCTGACCAAGCCCTTGCTGACCTTAACGGCGGGGCTGTTTTCAGCGCCGAAGAAGTGCAACGGCACGCTCATGGTCACCGGTTCGTTTTCGTTAATGCGTTGGAAGTCAATGTGCATGACTTGCGGCTTGTACGGATGCATTTGGAAAGCACGCAAAACAACGAGCTGATCCTTACCATCCAATTCCATCGTCAAGATCGAAGCATGGAACTTTTCCTTACGCAGAGCGTAGAAAATAGGATTGTGGTCGAGCTCGATCGGCGTGGCCGCAACGTTGCCGCCGTAAACAATACCGGGCAACTTGTCGGCGCGGCGCAGACGGCGGCTCGCACCCGTACCTTGCGCTTGACGCGTGGTGGCGATGATTTTCATAGTATTTCTCCAAAAATAAAATTCCCGGGACGCGACCATCCACTAGGAACAAACTGACTGAAAAACAGTCGAGGACGTTATTTTACATATTTTCGACAAAAAGGCGAGGGATTTTCCCCCGCCTTTTCAGAACGAATGCTTTCTATTAGCAATTTTCAAACAATGCGCTCACAGAATCTTCCCGGGCAATGCGGGAAATGGTTTCACCGAAAATGTGAGCGGCAGAAACTTGCGTGATCTTCGGGCAATTCGCAGCTTCTTCACTTAACGGAATCGTATCCGTCACAACAAGTTCATCGAGTTCGGAGTTGCGGATGCGTTCAACAGCCGGACCGGAAAGTACCGGGTGAGTAATGTAAGCGCAGACCTTCTTGGCGCCGCGTTCTTTTAACGCTTTAGCAGCGTTGCAGAGTGTTCCGGCGGTATCCACGATGTCGTCTGTGATGATGCAGGTGCGGCCGGCCACTTCACCGATCAAATTCATGACCTCAGCGACATTGGGGCGAGGACGACGTTTATCGATGATGACCATGTCGGTGTTAAGGGACTTCGCCATGGCGCGGGCACGGACAACGCCGCCGACGTCAGGGGAAACCACAACTAAATCTTCGTAATTGCGGCTTTGAAGTTCGCGCAACAGAATCGGCGTGGCGTAAATATTGTCCACCGGAACATCAAAGAAGCCTTGAATTTGGTCTGCGTGCAAGTCCATCGTCAGCACGCGGTCCACTCCGACGGATTGAAGCATGTTGGCAACAACTTTAGCGGAAATGGCCACACGAACAGAGCGAGGACGGCGATCTTGACGAGCATAACCGTAATAAGGCATTACGGCGGTGATACGACGCGCGGAAGCGCGACGCAATGCATCCACCATGATCATCAATTCCATCAAATTATCATTGGTGGGAGAGCAGGTGCTTTGCAAAATGAAGACATCGCGGCCGCGAACTTTTTCATCAATTTCCACCATCACTTCGCCATCGGAGAAGTGGCTGACGACAGCTTTGCCAAGGGGGATGTTGAGGTGTTCTGCGACTGCTTGGGCAAGCTTAGGATTGGCATTGCCCGTAAAGACCATGAGATTGTCCGGAACCATTGGGACCATGATATTACTCGCCGAAAGTTAAGAAGAGAGGACTCTTCGGTTAGTATTTGGCAGTTTGTTTTAAAAAACTGCTTGTATAAAAACAAACGGGAGCTAGCACAACAATGCTTGCTCCCGAAAGTTGGCAGGGGAGGAAGGATTCGAACCTTCGAATGCCGGAATCAAAATCCGGTGCCTTAGGCCAGCTTGGCGACTCCCCTACAAATTTTGGTTCAGCATGATAATGCTGACAACGTCGGGTGTATTTTAAGACTTTTTACTGAAAAATGTTTCCATTTAGTCGGTAAATTTTCGAACACCCGTTTTGCTTCACTTTCAGGCATCAATGCAAAGGCTGCAGAACCTGAACCAGTGAGGCGGAATTGAGGCAAAGTTGTTAACAACTTTTTTACCTCGGGATTCACAATTTTTGCGATCGGTTCTAGATCATTGTGTCCCAATCCCATCCAGTCGCCCGAACTACGAGCGGCGTCGAGGATCGACATTGTGACGTATTTCGTATTTCTTGTCAAGTCAGGATGAGAAAATATTTCTCCGGTATTTTGTCCGACTCCGGGCCAAATGACAGCAAAAGATAATTCTGGAATTGAAATCGGCGTTAACTTCTCGCCAATGCCTTCGACCCAGGCATTAGTTCCAAGCAGGAAAAACGGCACATCGGCGCCAAGCTGAGTGGCCATTTCAATGAGCGTATCGCGTGATAGCTTTAAATCCCAAAGGTGATTAAGGGCCATAAGTGTTGTGGCTGCGTCAGAAGAGCCTCCGCCCAGTCCCGCCCCTGCGGGGATTCGTTTGGTGACATTAATTTCCACGCCAAAAGAAGTGTTGGTTTTTTGTTGAAGCAGTTTGGCAGCTCTTACGCAGAGATCTTTTTCTGGGGCCCCGATAATGTCTCCGCTGCGAATTATTTGGCCGTTTTGGTTGGGCGTAAGACGAATGGTGTCGCAGAGATCAATTAAAACAAAAACGGACTGCAACTCGTGGTATCCGTCAGTTCGGCGGCCCACGATGTGCAAAAACAAATTTAATTTAGCGGGGGCAGACAATTCAAGGTTCATAGGTGCGCTCACTGATTAAAAGCACAATGGATAAAGCGGGGGTTGTATCTGTAGAGCTTCGTTGAAGTCGGATCCGCTTGGGTAAGCCATTGTTGTCATATGACTCGTACTGAATAAGCCAGTCGTTTTGTTCAATTTTCTGATAGGGACGGCTTTGGGGCTGTGTTTTAGCAATCATGCCCGGAACGGTCTCGCCATTGATCCAATATTGCAGCCCTTGGACAGGGACGCTGAATCCCACCGTTTGAAGCAGTAAAGACTCCGCGCTATGCGCGGTTATGGTTTGGGAGCCAACGGCGTTTAATGTCGCTTGATCGGGTGTTTGCTGCACTCTGGCGATTGTGTTGCCGAGGGCGCTTTTAAGGTCGAGGATCGTGGTTTGTTGAGCTTCTGAGTGAGTCAGGTTAAAGCGTCCGCTGTGATTTTCTTGTTTGCCTTGAAAAGTTGCGGAAGCGGAAAAACGTCCCTGCCAGGATTGCTCTAAATCGGGTGTGCTTAAACTAACACAACCGTTGAGTATAAAAGCCGCGGCGACAACGGCAATCAGATGACGATTACGCATGGCTCAATTCCTTAAAAACGAAGATGGAGCCGATCCATAAAACTTTCCAAGACCGGGTCGTTTGGACTTTCTTTAAGCATAGGACGGAGAATGTCCATCGCTTTATTTGTTAATCCCATCGCTTGATAGACCTCCGCTAAATGCAGAGAAACTTCTTTGTCTTTCAAGATCGAATTGGCTTTTTCCAGATAGAGCTTCGCTTGCTCCAAATTACCTTCGCGGAAATAGAGCCAGCCCATGGAGTCCAGATAAGCTGCGTTGTTAGGTTCCATGTCCAAAGCCTTTTGAATGAAAGACTTGGCCTCTTTTAACTTCATATTATTGTCTACCCAGAGATAACCCAGTGTATTGTAGAAGTCGGCCTCGTCGGGATATAAATCAATGGCTTTTCGCAGATAAGTTTCAGCCTCATCAATTCGTTTTAAGTCATTGGCAAGAATTGCGCATTGAAAAAGCAGCGCGCGATTTTCAGCATCGGTTGCTAACGCCTCTTTCATTGTTTGATAGGCTTTTTGAGTATTGCCGGCTTCTCTGAATAGCAAAGCTTTTTTATATAAAAATTCAGGTTTCAGTCGGCTATCAACCTTTGTTTTTTCGAGCGTTTCGACGGCTTCGTCAAATTTTTTCTGAGTGGCGAAGCACTGTGCAAGAAAGAGTCGCGCTTGCGGGAAAAATTCACTATCCGCATCAACTTGTTTAAACCATTCGGCGGCTGCGTCGAAATGCTGCTGCTTGTAATCAATCATTCCCAAAGAAAGGTACGTCCTGGGCAAGCGCTCAAGAAGCACCTGCTGCTCCTTGGCAAGACGCTCGAAAGTCATTAAGTAGCGCTTTGTTTCATCGAGCAGACCGACAGAATCGCTTACGGTGGCCAATGTGAACGCAATGTTGGGAAGTTTTTGGGCAAAGGGGTCTAAGAGAGCAATTTGTTTTTGCACGCCTTTTTGATTTTGTGTGCGTGCGTAGGCTTTAGCCAAGCCTAATTGAGCATCATAATCTTTGGGGTGCTTGCTAACAAAGCGCTCCAGGATTCGAATAGCTTCATTAGGCTTTTTTTCAATCAACGTATCAGCGTATTCAAGCAACGCCACGGCATTCTCAGGCATCTGCTGCCATGCAGCCTTCGCATATTGCTGTCCAAGTTGTTCGTTGCCCGTACGGCGATAGAGTTTGGCCAGTGTAAGAGCGGCCTCTTTGCGGTCTTTGCAGATTTGGGCAAGCGGACGAATAAAAAGAAGGACTTTGTCCGGTTGCGTGCCGGAAAGTTCCGTTTGAATGGCAATGGCTTGGAAGCGTTTTAATTTTTCATTTTCATCCGTTGCTTCTGTCAGTAACTTTTTAGCTTTTTTCTGATTTTCATCTGATAAGGCTCCCTGTCTGAGTTGAGCCAGGAGGTCTGCCAACTGGGCGTCACTGCTTGACGGAGACAAACTCACCCAAAGTTTTGCAGCTTGAGCGGCTTGATCAAAAGCGTGCACACCATCGGCTATTTCAAATGCACGCTTTGCCAACCGAGGGTCTTTCGTTGTTCGCGCTGTCTGTAAGTAAGTCTGAAACGCTGTCGCCGGTTCATTGCGTTGCAAGGCAAATTCAGAGGCAATGATTTGGAACAGGAGACTGCCGCTGAGTTCCACATTAGGAATATTTTCTTTTGCGCTTAGTTGTGCGGAAAATGCAGCAAGGAGCACGCAGAGGGATTTTTTTATAAAAGAAAGATTAACTGCCATGGTCTTATAATCGTTCGCGTTCCTGCAATTTTACTGTTTCCAAAGATATCCATGCTACCAGAAGAATTCTCCAATACGCTGATTAAATGGCAAAAAGAAAGCGGAAGGAACAATTTACCTTGGCAAGTGACCGATCCGTATAAGCGTTGGGTCTCTGAGATTATGCTGCAGCAGACTCAGGTGGCAACGGTCATTGAATATTACGAAAGATTTATGCGGCGTTTCCCGACCGTGCAAAGTTTGGCGCAGGCTTCAGAAGACGAGCTTATGCAGTACTGGTCAGGTTTGGGCTATTACTCTCGCGCAAGGAATATGCTTCGGAGCGCCAAAATAATTGTGCAGGACAATCAAGGCGTGTTTCCTCAAAAAAGGCTTGATTGGGAAAAATTGCCGGGTGTCGGACGAAGCACCGCGGCAGCGGTGGTGGCGTTTAGCTTCGGAGAAAAAGAGACCATTTTGGACGGTAATGTCAAGAGAGTTTTGATGCGTATCTATGGCATTGAGGCTCCTTCAGACGATAAAGAGGTCACAAAACACCTTTGGGAACTTGCCGAAAGCTTGCTGCCTGATCACGATTTGCCGAGATACATTCAGGGCTTAATGGACTTGGGGGCGACAGTTTGCGCCCGCAAACCCAAGTGCGATGTATGTCCGTTTGCCAACTGTTGTGAAGCCAAACGTCAGGAGAAACAAAACGAGATTCCGTTGCCCAAAAAACGTTTATCCAGATCGCAAAAAGAATGGACATTTTTGCTTTTATGGAATGATGACGGCTGTTTGCTGCAGAAACGATCGGAACAAGGGGTTTGGCGGGGCCTTTACTCTTTACCCTCTGTGGATGGAGATCTTTCGGAAGAAGAAGTGATGGAAACGCTCAAGGGCTGGAATGTGAAAATCAGAAATGTGCAGCGATTGGAGAGTTTTCCGCACGACTTTTCCCATTTTCGACTGATTTTGCACCCGTTTGCGATTCATGTGAGCGATGATGTCACGGCAACGAAAGCAAACACACGATGGGTGCGACTCAAAGAGTTGCCGGACATTGGCATGCCGGCCCCGATTCGTTCGTTATTGGAGCGGTTTTTCGCCTAAAGGGTCTGCGAGAGACCTTTAACCGGTTTTTTGGCTTGCCCAATAATTCTGTGGCGGATCGCAACGGAAGCCATTTTTTGAGCGAAGTGTTTGGCTAACGTTTCAGCGACATAAACCGATCGGTGTTGACCGCCGGTGCACCCTATGGCGATCGTCAGGTACTGTCGGTTGGTGGCCTGATAGCTGGGTAACCATTTTTCAATGAAATGCTCAATATCCCCAATCATTTCAGCAACCATGGGTTGGTGCTCCATAAATTCCACGATCTCTGGATCTCGTCCTGTGAAAGGACGAAGTTCCGGGTCGTAATATGGATTGGGCAAATTGCGCACGTCAAAGACAAGGTCGGCCGCTATTGGAATGCCGTGCTTGTAACCGAAGGACTCAAAAGTAAGACTTAAATCAGCGTGAGGGGCGTCTGCAAAATCTTTTACCCATGTTCTCAGCGTGTTGCTTTGCAAATGCGTGGTATCCACCACATGCGCTTGAACGCTGAACGGCTCCAACAGCTCGCGCTCTTTGGCAATAACCTCAGCAAGAGTAACTTTTTCTTTGCCGGCACTGAATTTCAACGTCAGGGGGTGTCTGCGCCGCGTTTCGGAAAAACGCTGAATCAGTTCCTGGGTGGAGGCCGTTAAAAATAGGATGCGGACATCCCAGCCTTTTTGCGCGTTAAGCTCTTTGAGCAACTCTTGCGGGCTGTGGCCTTCAAAATCACTGCGCGCATCAACCGCAAAAGCAACATATTCTTGTGCGTGTTCCAATGATTTTGCAACCGGAATAATAAAAGACAACGGAAGGTTATCAATACAGTAATAACCGGTGTCTTCTAATTGACGGATGGCGACAGACTTTCCGGAGCCGGAAAGCCCGGTAACAATAATGAGCTTCATAACGGATCCCTGCACTCAGTGTCAGAGTATTGTAGCGGAAAGCTTAGGCGTTGTTCTCGACGGCTGCTACAGTCAGTCGGTGTTCGCCCTGCTCAACTTTTCGCTCGGCCTTAACTTCTTCATTGAGGATGTCCCATTCGTTTTCAAGAGCATCTTCTTTGCTCTCTCGAGCGAGAATGGTGGGGGCGGCCCAATCGGTGATGCAGGAGCAAACTTCTACGGCGTTTTCTGAGTTGCGAATTTGGGCGCAAAGCTTTTTATCCTCAAGCATTGCAATGCATTCGCGCAAAAGGGGGAGGTAGCGGTCATCATCGTCCTCTGTTTTGGGGACGATGAGAAAAAAGAAAATATCAACCGGTTTATTGTCGTAAGGCGTTGGGTCGACGTGAATAGGACGCTGCAAGATCACAATCGTGACCATGGGCCGAGTCAAACCCTCTAATTCACAGTGAGGCAAAGCAACGCCCGCGCCAAGTGCGTTATTTCCCAGGCGTTCCCGTGCGTAGAGAGCCTCAAAAACTTGAGTGTGAGGCACGCCGGACATCTGGAAGGCCAAGCACGCTTCCTCAAAGACGCGTTTTTTCGTCGCTCGCTGCATCGAGTTGTAGAAAATCACGCCGGAAGAGGAAAGGTACTTGTAGATCTGATTCATGTGGATTTACATCCGGAATGTTTCACCCAAATAGGCCTTTCTGACAGCATCGTTTTGAACGATGTCCTTCGGGTGGCCGCTAGCTAAAACGCCGCCATCGCAAATGATATAGGCATGGTCGCAAATCCCCAGGGTTTCGCGAACATTATGGTCGGTGATTAATACACCGATGCCTCTGTCTTTTAAAAAGCGGACAATGCGTTGAATTTCAATCACAGCGATGGGGTCAACGCCGGCAAACGGTTCGTCAAGCAAAATGAATTTCGGTTCTGCGGCCAATGCGCGAGCAATTTCCGTTCTTCTGCGTTCGCCGCCGGAGAGGCTCATCGCAGTATTGGTGCGGAGTCTGGAAATCTGCAATTCTTCCAGTAAATCATCCAATTTTTTCTCGATGACTTCTTTGGTGTAGCTTTTCCCGTTTTCGTCGTGCTGCAATTCCAAAATGGCGCGAATATTTTCCTCAACCGTCATGCGTCTGAACACAGAGGCTTCTTGAGGCAGATAAGACACGCCTAAACGCGAGCGCTTATAAATAGGTAAATGCGAGATAGATTGACCGTTAAGCTCAATGGTTCCGCCATCGGAAACAACGAGACCGACGACCATGTTAAATGTCGTGGTTTTGCCTGCGCCGTTGGGACCTAAAAGTCCTACAACTTCACCGCTTTTGACTTCCAATGAAACGCCTTGGACAACCCAACGGCTTCCGTAGCGTTTTTTCAATCCGAGCGCACGCAAAGTGTTCACCGGAGCGTGATTGGTTTCGGCGACGGCAACGTTGTCAGCATCGCTTTTTTGCGCTTCTGGTGTACTTTCGAGCTTTTCTTCAGTGGTCGGCACGTCTATTCCTTTGTTGGTCATTTCTATCAATACTAGCGGTTGCTGCGCGGCGCGATGACAGTGCTGGCTCTGCCGCCATTGCTGCCTTGGATAATTGTACGTGAGCGAATCGTATCGTAAACGATTTTAGAACCTCTGGCTCGATCCTTCACAATACCGTTTTCTGAACGTTCCACCAGGGCCTGTCCTGTCAGTGTCACAATGCCGGTTTGCTCTTCATAAACAATTTGTTCGGCTTTGCCGGAAATCCATTCTTCAACGCCTTTAACTTTTTGATCTCGACGTTGGCGGAATGTGGCCAGTTGTCCGGTCAGTGTTCCTTTGCGATAACCGCTGGCGGTCTCCTGCAGTACAAGTTTTTGCCCGGTCAAGCGCATTGTTCCCTGGTCAACTTGGACAGAGCCGGTGTAGGTAGCTGTTTGTTTGAGTTCATCGCCGTAGAAGTGATTGGCTTGAACTTCAATCGGTTTTTCTCTGTCTTTGGACTCTGCATGAACCGCAGGGACAGCCAGTGCTAAAAGCAGAGTAAAAAGGGCGATACGCTTCATGTCAAATCCTTTTTAGGGCAACAGGTTCCGAGAGCCGCCTTTAGGCTCGATGACGGTTGTCACGCGACTCTTAAGTTCCACGGTACGGGACAAATTATCAAAAACCATGCCGACACCATGAGCGCGGTCATCGCCGTTAAACATGTCGACTTCGTCATCGGTCTCGAATCGATTGGTGTCGGTGAAAATTTTCATCGATTGGGTTTCAAGTCTTGAGGCGGCGTTCTTGCCGTTCGCGGCTCGAGAAACAACAACATCCCCTTCAAAAAAGAAGGTTTCTCCGCCGTCATCTGTGCGGCCCTTTAAGGCCTCCGCATGTGTAATCGGTTCATCAGGTGAAACGGTTGTGGCCTGCGGCTTGACCATCGTGATGGTGTCATCGGAGTAATGCAGAAACTCTTCGGCTTGCAATCGATTTTTAGCAACGCCGAGTTCATTGAAAGTAATCACTGTTGCATCGGTTGCCACAAAATCGGGCGAATTTTCACTCGGAATGTAGCGCAAATTGCTGAAAGAGGCCTGCATCGCATACCAGTAACTGGCAGCGATGAGTATCAGCAATAAAATTATGGCGATGATGGCGGTCAGTCTTTCGCGCATTCTTTATCCAATCAGTAGTGATGCCGAGCGTTGGGGTCGGGATGCAAGAACATTGTATCAAGCGTATCTTCCCACTTCCCCTGAACTTTTAAAATATACTCGGCAAGCTCTCGAACAGCTCCGGCTCCTCCCGGGAAACGGCTTTTGAAATCGGCGAGCTTTTCAATTTCCTCGACAGCATTGGCCGGGCAGGCGGCAAGTCCCACTTTTTGGATCACCGCATAATCAGGCAAGTCATCACCGATATAGGCCACTTCTTCGGCATTAAGTCCGCTGCGGCTAAGCAACTCGCCCAGGCCAATGACTTTGTCTCTTTGTCCCTGAAGGACATTGGTGATGCCCAGCTCTCGAGTTCTGCATTTTAGAATTTCAGAGCTTCTGGCTGTCAAAATGGCCACATCAATGCCGTTTGCCAGAAGCATTTTGATACCTAGGCCGTCTTTTACATCGAAAGCCTTAAAAAGTTCGCCCTCATTGCCGATGTAGATCTTCCCGTCTGTTAATACACCGTCAACGTCACAAATTAAGAGCTTAATTTTTTGAGCTTTTTCTTTTAAGGTCATAATACTTTCGCCGTCATAAGATCATGAATATGCAGAGCGCCGATTAAATGATTTTGTTCGTCCACCACTAAGAGTTGGTTGCATAGTGAGCGATCCAAAATGTGAGCGGCCTCAGCGGCAAGCGCAGTTTGCGAAATCGTCTTCGGATTAGGCGTCATCGCATCGGCAATGCAGATATTGCGAATATCGCCGACGCGTTCAATTAAGCGGCGAAGGTCGCCTTCGGTAAAGATTCCCTTTACCTTGCCCTCATGATCGACAATTGCTGTCATGCCGATCCGTTTTTGCGTGATTTCTCTGACAGCGTCCAAAACGGAGACATCATCGGAGACGCTCGGGATTTTTTCTCCGGTTCGCATAACATCGCCCACATGAATAAGCAGGCGCCGGCCAAGCGCTCCGCCAGGATGAGAGCGAGCGAAGTCATCAGCGGTAAAGCCTTTTGCCTGAAGGCAGGCGACGGCCAGCGCGTCTCCCAAAGCCAAGGTTGCTGTCGTGCTTGTTGTGGGAGCAAGTCCCAAAGGACAGGCTTCTTGACGAACGCCGACATCCAAATGAATGTCAGCGTATTTCGCAAGGACGCTCTCAGGAGAGCTCGTCATTGCGATAAGAGGCGTTCCCTCGCGTTTGATGACAGGCACAATTGTCAACAGTTCACTGGTGGTGCCTGAATTGGAAATGGCAATGAGCACATCATTGCGGGTAATCATGCCCAAGTCGCCATGAGCGGCTTCGGCCGCATGAACAAAAAAGGAAGGCGTACCTGTTGAAGCAAGCGTTGCAGCTAATTTGCGGCCGATATGACCGCTTTTGCCGACACCTGAAACAACCACTCGGCCTTGGCAGTTGAGCAGACATTGAACGGCGTTTAAAAAATTCTGTCCCAGTCGCTCGGCTATGTTTGTCAGCGCTTCAGCTTCATGTATTAAAACCGTACGAGCCAATGCCAACGTAGAGTCATTTGTGTGAGCGTGTTCAATCATGTCTTTGTCCTTCTTGCCCAATCATAACATTGAGGTTTTGTAGGCGCGTCCAATCGCAAAAACTAGTGGTTGAGAATCTTCGAGAGAAAATGCACGGCGCGTTCACTCTTCGGATTGGTGAAAAACTCCTGCGTGGGCGCGTTTTCCAAAATTTCCCCATTTTCCATAAAAAGAACACGATCGGCCACACGTCTGGCAAAGCCCATTTCATGCGTTACGACCATCATGGTCATGCCTTCTTGGGCGAGTTCAACCATGACATCAAGCACCTCATTGATCATCTCCGGATCAAGGGCCGAAGTCGGTTCATCAAAAAGCATGCAAACAGGGTCCATCGCCAGCGCTCTTGCAATGGCCACCCGCTGCTGCTGACCGCCGGAGAGCTGTCCGGGAAATTTCAGCGCATGTTTGGAAAGGTGCACTCGATTTAAAAGGTTTAAACCTCGTTCTGTCGCCTCTTCTCGGCTTCGTCCCAGAACTTTCATCTGCGCCAACGTCAGGTTGTCAATAATTGACAGATGCGGGAAGAGTTCAAAATGCTGAAACACCATGCCGATGTGCGTGCGCAGTTTGGGCAGATTCGTTTTGGGATCGCCGACATTAATCCCATTGACAAAAATCTCACCCTCCTGAAAAGGTTCCAGCCCGTTAACTGTTTTAATCAGAGTGGACTTCCCGGATCCCGAGGGGCCGCAAACGACAACGACTTCACCTTTTTCAACACTGGCGGTGCAATCTTTGAGTACTTGAAAGGTTTCGCTGTACCATTTGCTGACGTGCTGAATCTCAATCATTGGCATGGTCTGCTTCTCCCTTATTGTGCCTTAGTGCGGAAATCGGGCTTGCGGCCTTCTTTGAACGCACGATAGGCTTCGGCGGCCTCTTTGCTTTGCAGACGCTGCTGCAGTGTTTGCTGCTCGGCGCGAATAGCTTCTCTGATGGCGCCGGCATGTTCTCGGCGCATCAGCGCTTTCGTCGCCCGTACGCTTTCTGGCGGCAACAAGCTTAATCGTGCCGCGCGTGCCAAAGTTTCTTTGAGCACATCTTCGTCTTTAACAATGTCGGTCACGATTCCCATATGAAGCGCCTCAATTGCGCTGATGGGTTCGCTCAGAAGTAATTTTTCCAGTGCTTTTCTGTAGCCGGCTTTTTCGCCTAAGCTGAAACTTAGGCCATAAGCGGGGGATAACCCCAGAGCCGTAAAGGGCAAAGAAAAGAGCGTTTTTTCTCCGCAATAGACCAAATCACTAAAGCCTAAAATCGCGACTCCCAGGCCCACTGCCGGACCCTGAACCGCAGCCAAAATGGGCTTGTCAAAAGCGATCATGGATTCAATTAGAGCTTGATAAGCTTCTTCGGATTGAGCAGTCGGATGCAAGGTTTCACCCAAATCGGCGCCTGCGCAGAAAATACCCTCTTCACCGCTTAATACTACACAGCGAATCTCTTCATCTTTTTGCGCCTGAGCGAGAATCTTAACCCACGTCAGACAAGTGGCCGAGTCAATCGTATTGCGTTTTTCAGGTCTGGAAATGGCGATATGACAAATGCCATTTTCCACCTTAACTGTCAGCTCTGACATATAACCTCATTGCAAATTCAGTGTGTAAGCTACAAATGCTTCTTCAGGGGCATCGTCATCCGTGCGGACAAAGCCCAAAGAGTCCATAAGAGCGAACATGCTCTCATTGCCGCGAAGCACATAACCGATTAACGCTTTAAGTTTCATGTGCTTGGCTTGAGCAATGAGTTCATTCATTAAAAGTGTTGCCAGACCTCTGCGTTGCCAATCATCCTGTACGACAACACCGAATTCTCCGAAAAGAGTTCCGGGGATGCGCTTAAATCGAGCGACGCCGCGAATTTCTTCCGGATTTTCCGCATCACAGGCAACCACCGCAATTTCGCGGTTGTAATCAATGTTCGTTAATTCAACGATTTTCTCTCGAGCTAAATCATTCGAGGAAATGTGAAAGCGAAGATAAGTCGTTCTGGGCGAAAGCCGTTTTAAGAATTGACGAACAGCTTCGTAGTCTTGAGCACGGATGCTGCGAAGGCTTACAAAGCCGTTTTTCACTTTACGCCACGAAGGATCAACGTTCGGTTCGGGAGCCAATGTTAAGTGAGAGGCAATCGCGTCTTTATCCAAATTATTGGGCGAGATGCCGATGTGGGCGTCGAGTGCAATGCAACCGCCATCGTCAATGAGCAAAGGATCGATGGTCAAATCACGAATGAGCGGAAAGTCACTGACGAGCTTTGAGACCCTCATCAAAATTTGAACCAGCGCTTCTTTATTGGCTCGGGGCATTCCTCGGAACGCGTCAAGACTGGCGCTTACCGCAGGTTTTTCAATCAGCTCTCGTGCCAGCGGTTCGTTCAAAGGAAGTAATTCGCAGACATCATCCTGATAAATGTCGCCCATGCGGCCGCCCGCGCCGAAACTGATCACCGGTCCGAATCGTGAATCGGTATGAACAGAAATCTTGACTTCCCGACCATTCGGCTGGCGGATGTAACGCTGCACGTAAAGGCCTGTTAATTTTGCATAAGGGGCCTTTTCCGAAATGGACTGGATGATATCTTGGCAGGCACGAAGCAACTCCGCTTCATCGCGAATGTCCAGTCGCACACCGCCGACATTGCTCTTATGAGTGACGCCCTTAGCAATCGCCTTGACAACAACCGGGTAGCCGAGCGTCTTGGCCGCATTGACTGCTTCAACCGGTGAGCAAGCGGTAAAACCGGAGGCGGCAGTCAGCCCCATGCATGCTAAAAGACGCTTGGTTTGTTCTTCATTCAGACTAAAATTCTCGTCCTTTTGGCATTTTTCAAGAATTGAGCGTACGGCGGAGACGTCTGCGGGCAGCGGACCGCTTTCCGTAGCAATTGTTGCGGCAAGAAAGCGTCTTGATTGCGCGTAGTGCGCCATCCACGAAAAGGCTTTTAAGGCGGTTTCTGGGCTTTTTAAAACTGTAATCGGGTGATCCAGCAGTCTCTTTTTAGCCGCAATGGTTTGTGCCTCTCCAATCCAAGCGGTAATGATCGGCTTAAAAGACGCATCGGTGGCATAAGCGATGGCATCACAAACTCTGTCGAGCGGCGCGGCAAAGGTTGGTGCCGTAACAACAAGGATCGCATCCACATTTTCATCTTTATTCAGCGCGTCAACCGCGAGCTTTATTCGGCGGGGATCCGCGTCAGCCCATAAATCCACGGGATTGGTCATGGGAAGCGGATTGTCGAAAATTTGATGCAGTTTTTCGGTTGTGTTTCGGGTCAATGTGGCGATCTTGACTCCGCATTGCACAGCGGCGTCAGCCGCTAAAACGCCGAAACCGCAGCCGTTGCTGATAATGCCGATGCGATTGGAGCGAGGCAGACGATGCTGGCAGAAAATTTCGATTGCCGAGAGCATCTCTTCGAGCCCGTCAACGCGAATCGCGCCAGCTCGCTCGAGCAGCGCATTGAACACTTTGTCATCGCCGGCGGGTACGCCCATGCGGCTTGCCAGAAGTTGAGAGGCTTGAAGGCTTTTGCCGCCGCGCAAAACAATAACCGGTTTGCGTTTAGCCGCTTCTCTGACAGCCGAGAAAAATTCTCTAGGGTTGCGAATGCCTTCCACATGCAAAACGATAATGGAGGTTTCCTTGTCCTGAGCTAAAAAGTCCACAACTTCGCTCATGGAAACGTCGATTTCATCCCCTGTATTAATAAGGGAAGAAAAACCGATGTCGCTTAATCTTTGTGAGGCAAGCAGTGACGTGCCGATGACGCCGGACTGTGTTGCAAAGCCGACATGACCGACTTTCGGTAGCTGAGGCCAATAGCTGGCATTTAAGGAAGTCGAGGGGCGCATGACTCCCAAGCAGTCGGTGCCAATCAGACGCAGTCCAAGAGAGCGCGCTTTGTTGACAATTTGCGCTTGCCATGTTGGGTCAGAGGTGACGGAAGCGTCACTTGGAGCCAAGGCGACCCATCGAGTGCCGTGTTCGGAAATATCTTCTAATACGCGTTCGATATTTTTTGAGGAAACGGCCACCACTGCAAGATCAATGGGATCCGAAATCGCTTTTAGATTGGGATAACAAGGGATGTCCCCGAGATAGCGATATTTGGGATTAACCGGATAAACACGACCCTTAAAGCCCGATGTGACCAAGTTGTGCCACAGCGTGGTTGCGCGCGAATTTTCACGGTCGCTGGCGCCGATGACGACTATGGATTTCGGAGCAAGAGCTGAGTGAAGTTGGTGAGACGTGTCCATCGGAAAATCTTTCGATCTAAAAATCAATCCCACAATTTTACTCAAAAATGTTCTAACTCCCGATTTTTTCGTAAGAAAATGTTGTCTTTTCAGGGCTTTGAAAGCATTTACAGAGAAGGCTCTTTGCTAAAATTAAAAAAGCGCTTCTTTTTTTGCGCAACTACTGCAAGAAAGACGGGTTACGTAGTGTCAATTCGTTTTTCACCAAATTTGGTTAGGTTCTCTATGAAAGTCAACGGCATCCCCACTCGCACAATCTGGTCAGTCGATCATGGACAAGCGATCGGCATCATTGATCAGACGAAACTGCCTTTTGAGTTTGAAAAGATCATTCTCAAGGATTGGCGCCAAGTTCAGGAAGCAATCGCGACTATGAAGGTGCGCGGTGCTCCTTTGATTGGTATCGCCGGAGCTTGGGCGATGGTGCTGGCTGTCCGAGATAATCCTTCGGATGACTTTATTCACGAGGTTCGAAGCGAATTGATCTCCACAAGACCTACGGCAGTTAATTTGCAGTGGGCGGTTGATCACTTAGTCAAAAGAATCATTTCGTTGCCGGCCAAAGATCGTTTGCCCGTCGCTTATCGGGAAGCTGAGGCGATGACTCAGGCGGATGTGTTGGCAAACCGCGCGATCGGGACTCACGGGGCAAAAATTATTGCCGAGCTTTACGCTAAAAAGCGTGAACCGGTGAATATTCTGACTCACTGCAATGCAGGTTGGTTGGCAACAGTAGACTACGGGACGGCATTATCGGCAGTTTATATCGCCTTTGAGCAAGGAATACCGCTTCACGTTTGGGTTGATGAGACTCGACCGCGTGAGCAAGGGTTACTGACGGCTTGGGAGTTGGCTGGTTTTGGTGTGCCGCACACGGTCATTGCGGACAACGCGGGCGGACATTTGATGCAGCATCGAGAAGTGGACGCGGTGATTGTCGGCGCCGATCGCATTACGGCGATTGGAGACGTTGCCAATAAAGTGGGCACGTATTTAAAAGCACTGGCCGCGAAAGATATGGAAGTTCCGTTTTATGTGGCGGCGCCCTCCAGCACGATTGACTGGAGCATTCAAGACGGCAAACACCGTATAAAAATTGAAAATCGCAGCGGAGATGAACTTCGCTATATCCGTGGGCGGGATAAAAAAGGCCATGTATGTGACGTCCGTGTGATGAGTGAACAAACAAATGTGGAAAATCCGGCTTTTGATGTGACGCCCGCGCGCTTGATTACCGGCATTATCACTGAAAGAGGCGTCTGCAAACCGGAATTTTTGACCCGCCTGTTCCCTGAGGGCGCCCGAGTGGCGATGAAAGGATGATGACGTCATCGGAAGATCCCCGTCTTGCGGTAATCTCAACTGCTCGCCGCATGAATGCCATGGGGATAAATGTCAATAAAAGCGGAAACGTGTCGGTAAGGGGGCAGTTGGGAATCGTAGAAGGTTTCTGGATCACTCCCACGGGCATCGACTATGAAGAGTTGGTGCCTGAAGATATTGTCTTCATTGCTTTTAATCCTGACCAGGCAGGGCAGATTCATAATTTGCGTTTGCCCTCAAGCGAGTGGCTGATGCACAAAAAAGTCTATCTGCGTCGCCCGGATGTCGCCGCGCTTGTTCATACTCATTCGGCACATGCAACCGCAATGGCTTGTCAAGATCGTTCAATTCCGGCGTTTCACTATATGGTTGCGGCAGCGGGTGGTGATCGCATTGAGTGTGCGCCATATGCTCTCTTTGGATCGGAAGAATTGGCGGACGTGGCAGCCCGCGCACTTTCAGAGCGAAACGCTTGTTTGCTCTCACACCATGGTGTTTTAGCGGCGGGTTCAAATTTGTCCAAAGCTTTGAAACTGGCTCGGGAAGTAGAGAATTTGGCACAGATGTATATACTCACCTGCCAACTAGGGGAACCGAAGGTATTAACACAAGTTCAGATGCAAGAAGTTCTTGCGCGATTTAAACATTATGGCCAGCAAAAATGAAAAAATAACGCCGCCCCGTTGGGAGAAACCTGACGGTAGTCCGGTTTCCTGCACAGAAAAGGTCATGGTGCTCAATGAAAATTACGAGGAGCTTGCGGCTTTGATGAAAGACGCGCTCGAGGATGCTTTGGTTCTAGGTTGCTCGGAGCAACAGGTGCGCGCAAGCTTTCATGAACTGGTCGATTTGCTGCAAACAGATATCAAAGAAAATCAGCAACAGCCTTAGTGTTTCGGTGATTTACTTACTAATAGCCATAGTGCAATGACAAAGCACAACGCGGCGGTTGCGTAAAAACTTTCAAAATATTGTCCGAATGAGTTGTGGATAAATCCAAAAGCAAGCGGTAGGAAAATGGCGCCCGCAAATGTGAAAAAGAGCGTGCCGCCTGTTGCAACGCCTGCTTTGCCTTCGGGGGCAATTCTGGCCACATGAGCCAGATACACTCCATTCCAACCGATAGCCGAACCGCCTAGGCAGAAACAGACAATGAGCAACAACAGCGTGGCGGTCTGATCAGAGAAAAATCCGACAGTGACGAGCATCGCGGCCATTAAAAAACCGAGCAGCGAAAGTGTGAGGCGCGGTGAGTGGATGCGGTCAGCGAAAATGCCCCAGAATAAACGTCCGCACATGCCGCCAATACTTGCCGCGCTCAAAGCCATACCCGCCAAAACGATGGGGATGGAGATGTCTTCAACCATAAAAGCCACCAAATAACTGAAAACACACATTTGGGTGCCGTTGTAGACAAAGGAGACAATGCACATGCGGCGCAGTCCGGATTGTGAAGTGACTAACCGAAGGGCATTTAGCACCGTGTGGATGCTGAAGCGAGATTGGGGATCGAAATGGTCATCCAACTGGTTGCGGTGGTAAAGGACCAGCAAAGCGACAGCTAACGCAATTACCGCCATCGTATGAGGGCCCGCTTGCCAATTGTCCGCCCACAGCGCGACGCTGGGAACAATAAAACCGGCAATAGCGCTTCCCAAAGGAACGGCGGTTTGTTTAAGAGAGAAGACAAAGCCCATACGTTCCTTAGGGACCGTATGAGCGAGGATGTCACTGGAAGCCGGCGTGATGGGGCCGTAACTTAAACCCAAACAGAGGCCGCCCAGGCAGATACACCAGAAATGAGCAAAGGAGCTCAGAATGAGGCCGATTGCGGCCAATATCAGGCAGCCTTGAGAGACATGGATGCCGCCGTAACGCGTTACCATGGTGCCGCCTGCGACGGCCGCAAATGCCGCTCCGATGTAAATAAAACAAACATAGGTGCCGATGAAAGAGCTAGGCATACCGATAGCGGCGGCCACTAATGGCGCAATCGCTGACAGCGTTACCGTACTGGCGGTGGCGACCGACTGAATGGACATTGTGGAAACCAGCGCCAAATGAACAACAGACATAGCTCAACTCACTCGGATTAAATTACTAACCATTGTAGTCGCTTGTTGTTATTGAAGTTTTGACGTACGGTTAAAAGCTTTCAAACAGAATACAATCAAAACTGAGATCAGTTAGGAGACCTAAAGATGTTGTTAGGGAAAGTAAAGTTGGGATTGGCAGTCATGTCCGCTTTGGCTTTGATCGGTTGCGCGCATCCGGATTTGATTGATCCGGGCGCCTCAGAGGTGACAGTGGTCAATGAGTTGGGCGCACCGGATTCAAGAATGGAATTTGAGGACGGCAGCTCAATTTTGGTTTACTCCATGCAGCCTTTCGGAAAAGAAGTTTATTGGATGCGTTTTGATAAGGATGGAAAATACATCGGCAAAGAGCGCACGATGAACGAAGAGCACTTTAAATTAGTTATTCCGGGTAAGCACACCAGACAGGATGTCTACAACATGTTCGGTCACTGCGCTCAAGAGTATGAGTTCAGACTCCAGGATCAGACTGCTTACATGTACCGCTTTGACGATGACGTCGGTATGGACATGGCTTTTTGGGTGCAGTTTGACACGCAGGGCGTGGTTACGGAAACAGCTGTGACGCAGGATCCGTGGGACAACGACTGGGAATTTATACGCTAACGAAATAATTCAGAAGAAAATAACCCGGACTTCAAACTGAAAATCCGGGTTATTTGCGTAAACGGGAGCGGCGCTCCCGTTTTTTGTACCGTCTTATTCCTTAGAAGGCTGCGGATTGCGCAAACGGATGTGCAGTTCGCGCAACTGCTTTTCTTCAACCGGAGCCGGCGCGTTGGTGAGCAAGCACTGAGCGCGCTGCGTCTTCGGGAAGGCGATGACGTCACGGATGGAGGGAGCACCTGCCATGATCGTCACGATACGGTCAAGGCCAAAGGCGATGCCGCCATGAGGAGGTGCACCGTACTGCAAGTTATCGAGCAGGAAGCCAAACTTGGCGCGGGCTTCTTCAGGACCGATATTCAAGGCGTTAAAGACTTTGCTTTGAATGTCTGCGCGGTGGATACGGATTGAACCGCCGCCGATTTCCCAACCGTTGAGCACCATGTCATAAGCTTGAGCCAGGCATTTGCCGGGATCCGTGCTCAGCATGTCGATATGATCCGGATGCGGCATGGTGAAGGGATGGTGGCAAGCAACCCAGCGATGTTCTTCATCATCGTATTCAAACATCGGGAAGTCAACCACCCAGAGGGCCTTCCAACCTTCTTCGTAAAGACCATTGGCCTTGCCGAAGTCGCTGTGACCGATCTTCAAGCGCAAGGCGCCGAGCGAGTCGTAAACAATCTTCGCGCGGTCAGCACCGAAGAAAATAACGTCGCCGTTCTGAGCACCCGTCACTTCCAAGATATGAGCAAGGAGTTCATCGGAGAGGTTCTTCACGATGGGGCTTTGCAAACCTTCGCGGCCCTTTTCCTTTTCATTGACCTTGATATAGGCCAAGCCCTTGGCACCGTAGATCTTGACAAATTCCGTGTAGGAATCAATTTCAGAACGCGGCATGCTGGCGGCATGCGGCACATTCATCGCGACAACCTTGCCGTCGGGCAATTCAGTGGCTGAACGGAACACCTTGAATTCAGAATTCTTGGCTTGTTCGGTAATTTCACGAAGTTCAATGCCTTTGATGCGCAGGTCGGGCTTGTCGGAACCGAAGCGCGTCATGGCTTCGTGCCAGGACATAACCGGATACGGATCGGGCAAATCAACGTTGATGGTTTCCTTGAACACTTGGCGAATCATGTTTTCCATGATGTCGCGAATTTCTTGCTGCGTCAGGAAAGAGGTTTCAATATCAACTTGAGTGAATTCCGGTTGACGGTCGGCGCGAAGGTCTTCGTCGCGGAAGCACTTAACGATTTGATAGTAGCGGTCAAAGCCAGCCACCATCAGCAATTGCTTGAACAATTGCGGCGATTGCGGCAGGGCGTAGAAGTGACCGTCATGAACGCGGCTGGGCACCAAGTAGTCACGGGCGCCTTCAGGCGTGCTGCGCGTGAGCATCGGCGTTTCAATATCGATAAAGCCTTGCTTGTCCAAATGGTTGCGGATTGCCAAAGCAACCTTGTAGCGCAATTTCAGATTGCGTTGCATTTGCAGACGGCGCAAGTCCAAAACACGATAGGTCAAACGAGTCGTTTCAGACAGGTTTTCGTCATCGAGATGGAACGGAGGCGTTTCGGATTTATTCAAAATCGTCAATTCACGGCAAAGCACTTCAACGCCGCCGGAAATCAGATCAGGATTGTGAGTGCCTTCGGGGCGGGCGCGCACAAGGCCAACCACCTTCAGGCAGTATTCGTTACGAACGGCATCGGCCGTTTTAAACACTTCAGGGTTGTCAGGGTCGCAGACAATCTGCAACAAGCCTTCACGGTCGCGCAAGTCAATAAAGATAACGCCGCCGTGGTCGCGGCGACGGTGGGCCCAACCATAAAGGGTCACCGTCTGACCGATGAATTTCTCATTGATGAGACCGGTATATTCGGTTCGCATAAATGCTCCCAATATATAAAGGGAAGAAGTTCCCAAGTAATCAACCGAGCTATTTTAATATGAAAGCTTTAAGTTTTGTGGCCATCAAACAAACACAGCCGGCCGAATACTCTTCGACCGACTGCGTAAGTTATGACTCAAAAGAGTTAATCGTCTTCGTCCTTGCGTTCGAATTTGCTTGCCAGTTCAGCCTGGACGGAAGCAGGAACGGGTTCGTAGGCAGCCAATTCGATCGAGTAGCTGCCGGCGCCTTGCGTTAAAGCGTTCAGACGGTTCGCGTAACCATCCAAACCGGTTAACGGCACACGGCCCGTGATCAACATCATTCCGCCCGTTAAGTTTTCTGTGCCGCTTACTTGACCGCGGCGGCTGGCGAGGTCACCGGTGATGTCACCCATGCAGCTGTCCGGAGCTTCAATTTCGATTCGGACAATCGGCTCGAGCAACGTGGGTTTGGCCTTGGCCAACGCGTCAAGCATGGCTTTGCGTCCTGCGGCAACGAAAGCAACTTCCTTACTGTCGACGGGGTGATATTTGCCGTCGTAGACCGTGACACGGATGTCATGGATCGGGTAGCCTGCGATGAAGCCGGAGTCGAGCACTTCACGAACACCCTTTTCCACTGCCGGGATCAGGTTGTAGGGAATGGCGCCGCCCTTGACTTGGTCAACAAACTTAAAGCCTGCGCCGCGAGGCAGAGGTTCGACTCGCAGGAAGACTTCGCCGAATTGACCGGCGCCGCCCGTTTGCTTCTTATGACGAGCGTGGCCTTCGGCGGGTGCGGCGATAGTTTCACGATAGGGCACGCGAGGCGTGCGAGTTTGAACTTCGAGCTTGAATTGAGAGGACATGCGCTTGAGCACAATTCTCAAGTGTTGTTCGCTCAAACCGCGAATAACCGTTTCATTCATGACAGCGTCATGCTCAACAGCCAGCGTAGGATCTTCGCTCACCATTTTTTCGAGCACTTCCGACATACGACTTTCGTCACCGCGCTTGGCAGGGCTGATCGCTAAGCCAAACATCGGTTTCGGGAAGTTGAGCTTTTTCATGTAGATAGAACCTTCAATGGAACTATCGTGCAAGATGCTGCCGTAAACAATGTCGTCGACTTTTGCCACAGCGCCGATATAGCCCGGGTTCATTTCATCAACTTCCAGACCTTCTTTGCCTTGGAGCATGATCGGACGGGCAATCTTAAAGGGCTTCTTGCCGTCATCAACATACAAGGTTGAATCCTTGGTGATGCGGCCCTGGTGCAGACGGAAAAGACCGATCTTGCCGATATAGGGGTCGTTGACCACTTTGAATACGTGAGCCAAAACAGGTCGGTTTGCATCCGGGAATGTCATGTATTCGGAACCGTCAGCTTTGTAGAAAAGCGGTGCGTTGGCTTCGGTCGGGTTGGGCAAGTGGCGGACAAAAACTTTGATCAAGTCACGCATGCCGATCAAGTTTTTAGCCGACGTGTAGCAAACCGGAATGATGTGCCCTAAACGTAAGGCTTTGGTCAGCGGAGCATGCAGGCTCTTGGGGTCCACGGCGCCTTCTTCAAGGTAACGTTCCATCGTTTCGTCGTCCATTTCTACGACACGTTCGACGAAAGCTTGGTGAACACGTTCAACGGAGGCGAAATTGGCTTCGCCCTTGTCGTTGTCAAAGCAGTCAATCACGTGAGAGCAGTCTTTGTTAGGAAGGTTGAGCGGCAGCACTTCATTGCCGAAAGCTTCGCGCAAATCGAGCAGCAGTTTGGCCAAATCCACATCCGGCTGGTCAATTTTGTTCACAACGATCATGCGGCAGAGGTTGCGCTCTTTGGCCCAATCCATCATGCGGCGGGTCATCAATTCAATACCCTTGGTGGCATCGACAACAACACAAACAGTCTTAACGGCGTCCAAAGCACCCAAAGCTTGACCGACGCAATCCGGATACCCCGGGGTGTCGAGCAAGAAGACGCGAACCGGCGTTCCGTCATCTTTTTGAGCATTAAGGTGAGCCACCGTTGTGCGCAGGGAGTGTTTGACTTCTTTTTCCATGGGATCAAAGTCACCCACGGTGTTGCCTTTTTCAACGGTGCCAACCTCTTTGATGACTCCGTTGCGATAAAGCAAAGATTCCAACAACGTCGTTTTACCTGTGGAGCCGTGGCCCACCAACGCTACAGTACGGATATTTTCAACTGGGTATTGACTCATAATGATTCCCCTAATGACTAAAAAGATAGGTCAACAGTCTTATTGTGCGCCTTTTCTGCGGCGCACGTCTAAAGAAAAGGGGAATGATTTGATAAAAATCGCGAAAATTGCTCAGGTTATCTACAAATCGGTGGAAAATTTAGTCATTTTCCGAAATTTGTCGCTTTTTTAACTGGTAACCGATACCGCGAACGCTTTCGATATAAACATCGTCACAACCGAGTTGTTGCAGTTTATGGCGGACACTTGAGATATGAACATCAATGGCGCGGTCGTATTGTCCGCGAGGACGCCCCAAGACTTTCGGATAAATGTCGTCTTTGCTCACAGGCGTATTGATATTTTGTACCAGGAGATTGAGCAGAGTGAATTCTGTGAGTGTTAAGGCAAGCGTTTTGCCATGCACGCTAGCTGTTTGATTTTGCTTATTAATACAGAGCGAGCCTAACGTAATGGGGGTTAAGGTTTTTAATTTTGCGCTTTTTAAAGAATCGTCTAACACCTTGATGGATTCCAAGATATCCACGAGCGGCAGCGGCAAGGTGAGCTGTTGATTTTTGGGCAGCGGAATTGCCTCGCGCATTTGTTCTGAGACTTCGCCATGCACAAGCGCCAAGATGCCCAAATCCGGTTTCAATGTCAGACAGTACTTAATAAGCTCAATATCTTTTTCATCAGATACGTCGATCAGGGCGATATCGAAAGCGTTATCTTTACAGTAATTAATGGTGTCATTTTGCGTGTAGGCAGCAGTGACTTCATAGTTGCAGAAAACTAAAAAATCAGCAATCAACGCTTCAAAAACTTCATCGTGTAAAGATAAGAGCAAATTCAACGGCATAGAACCAACGCACAGACAGACTTCTGAAACAAATCGCTAATAATAATGATATTTTGATTCTTCGTTTTCCCCAAGCACAATTTCCATTAAGGGTAATAACCTATTTCGTTTAGACTTAACTTTTCAAAAACTTACTTCAGTTTTGCGTTTGTTACATTTTTTTATGGCACACTTTGAATTAAAGTAATCAAAGGAAAAATTGTGAAAAATAAATTCGCCTTAACCGTCAGTCTTTCTGCACTTCTGGCTTTGACCGGATGCGCGGTGCAGCCTGTTGCGTTGACACCGGTTCAAAAAGAATTGATTGCTTCGACGTGGAGCGAAGGGGAAGGCACTGTTGAAGCGGCTCAGTTGCGCCAAGCGCCCGAGCAATGGTGGGCGGCTTGGAACGATCCGTCGCTGAGTACTTTGGTTGCGGCAACGTTAAAGAACAATACGGATATTGCTCAGGCTCAAGCCAATCTCCGTGCGGCACGCGCCAGTCTTCTTTCCGCGACCTCGCAGCTCTTCCCCTCTGCCACTCTTGGAGCGGACGGATCGCGTTCGCGGCGCAATGATGTTTCCACAGACTCCTACAGCGCAGACGCTGCCGCGGCATGGTCTTTTAGCTTTGGCGGACGAGATGTTTCTGCCAGAAGGGCAGCAGAAGCTGATGCAAAAGCTTCGGAATTAAGTCTTGAAGATACCAAAAGCGCGATGACCAGCGAGGTAGCGCTCACGTATGTGAATTTGCGCTTATCGCAAATTCGTCTGCAGATTGCCCGTCAAAGTGTCAAGTCTTACGAAGAGGCCAAAAATCTGACACAGTGGCGCTATCAGGCCGGCCTTGTTTCAGCTACCGACTATGAGCAAGCTAAAGCGCAATATGAAAATGCCAAGGCAAGTATTGCGACCAATATGCATAACATTTTGCAGTACCAAACGGCTTTATCACGTTTGACAGTGCTGCCGCTTGAAAAGATTCAAGCATTGCCTGAGGGCAGCATTCCCGTGCCGCCGGAAAAATTGGCTGTTTCCATTCCCGCTGATGTGATTTCGTTGAGGCCGGATGTTTTGGCGGCTAGAGAAAGCGTTCGCGCGGCAATGGAAAATGTCCGTGTTGCGCAGGCTGATTATTTCCCGACATTGTCTTTGTCAGGTTCGATTGGAACGGCCGCGGCCACAGTTGGCGCGTTGGGAGCGAGCGGCACCGGGATCGGTGCGTTGATCGGCGCATTGTCTATGCCGTTTTTGAATTGGGGTGACGTCGTCGCAGGTACGGAAACCCAAAAAGCTAATTTGGATCGGGCTCAGGCACAGTACACGCAAACGATTGTCGGCGCATTGGAAGAGACAGAAAACGCGTTGTCAGGCATTCGCACGAGTGCGGCTAAAAAAATGTCTCTTCGAACTGCGACGGAAAGTTCTCAGCTCGCTGCTCAGTTAGCTTTACAGCAATACTCAAGTGGCTTGGAAGATTATCAAACGGTTTTAACGACTCAGCGCTCTTGGCTTACTGCCCAAGATAATGAAGTCAGCAATCAGGCCGATTGGGCTATTGCGCATATTGATCTGTACCGAGCGCTGGGCGGCGGTTGGATCCCCGATAACTCCTCAGAAAAGGATAAAAAATGAGTGACGATAAGGAAAAAATCAAAGCGTTATTGGGCGGAGATGATGAAAAGGGGCGCGCCAAGAGAAAAACTTGGGCGCTTGGAGTAGCCTGCATCGCTGTGGTGGCGGCCTTTTCCTGGTGGATGGGCAGCAAGGATGGAGGTCCTCGTTATTTAACGGAAGCGGTGACTCGAGGAGAGTTGCAGGTCGAAGTGACGGCAAACGGAACGCTGGAAGCTGAACAGACCGTGACCATCGGCTCTGAATTATCGGGCATTGTTGATCGTGTTTTAGTTGATGTGAACGATCCGATTAAGCACGGACAGGTGCTTATTGAATTGGATACGGCAAAACTGAAGGCTTCTGTTGAAAAAGCACAGGCGGCTTTGGCAAGCGCAAAAGCAGCACAAAAGGAAGCGCAGGCCACATTAAATGAAGCTAACGCCAAATATAAAAGACTGCTCAATGTAAGAAAACTTTCGGGCGGCAAGACGCCGGCTCAAACCGAATTGGACGAACAAGCTGCGGTGGTAGCCCGAGCTCAAGCCTCGCTTGATACAGCTGGCGCGCAAATTCAAACAGCTCAAGCAGAATTGGAAACCGCCCAAACGGATTTGACCAAGGCCTATATTTCTTCCCCAATTGATGGTGTCGTGCTGGCTCGCTCGGTTGAACCGGGCTATGCGGTGGCGGCTTCGTTGCAGGCGGTTGAACTTCTGACGCTGGCAAGTGATCTGAAAACTTTGGAATTGGAAATTGACGTTGATGAGGCTGACGTCAGTGTGGTTAAGCCCGGTCAAACGGCAACTTTTACAGTCAGTGCCTATCCGAACAAAAATTTCCCGGCAACTTTGACAAAAGTTGCTTTCGGACCGACTGAATCCGAAACCAATGTGGTGACCTATACCGCGTACCTGAAGGTTGACAATGCAGAATTGCTGCTACGCCCCGGTATGACGGCAACCGCACGTATCGTGACGGAAAAAAGAGAAAACGCGCTCTTGGTTCCCAATACGGCCCTTCGCTTTGCGCCGAGTGTGACAAAAAGCTCAAGTGCGGTTGACAGTTTCATGATGGGGCCGCCCCGTTCTTCTAATAAAGTCTCCAAAGAAGTGGGCGGGGTAACGACACAGCGCAAAAATACGGTTTGGGTTTTAAGAGACGGTAGCGCAGAAGAAATTGACATCATCACGGGGGCCTCGGACGGAACGCGAACGGAAGTTGTATCCGGCGGACTTAAAGATGGTGATTTAGTGATTACAAGTCAGCTCCGAGCTGATTAGATGGGGATTGGAGAAGATGTCAGAAAAAATTCCTTTAGTTCAGCTCATTGATATCCATAAGCGATATGGTCAGGGGGAAGCCGCCTTTTTTGCCCTGCAGGGGATTGATTTTGTGATTGAGCAAGGGGATTTTGTCGCGGTGATGGGGCCATCGGGCTCTGGGAAGTCAACCTGTATGAATATTGTCGGCGCGCTCGATACGCCGACATCGGGGAGCTATCTTTTCAGGGGTGCGCCGGTAGAAAAAATGAGCCATGATGAACGGGCTCTTCTTCGCCGCAAGTATTTGGGTTTCATTTTCCAAGGTTTTAATTTGTTGGCTCGTACGACAGCGCTTGAAAATGTGGAGCTGCCGCTTTTGTATCGAGGCGTCCCGAAAGAAGAACGCCATAAATTAGCCCGTCAGGCGCTCGACCGTGTTGGCTTGTTGCGCTGGGAGCACCATACTCCTGCCGAACTTTCTGGGGGACAGCAACAGCGCGTAGCCATTGCCCGTGCGATTGTCAGCAAGCCGCTGCTTCTTTTAGCTGACGAACCGACAGGCAGTTTGGATACCAAACGAAGCATTGAAATCATGCAGCTTCTCAAAGATCTGAATGATCAGGATGGCATCACTGTTTCACTGGTCACACATGAACCGGAAATGGCGACTTTTGCCAAGCGCATCGTTCACTTTCGTGATGGCCGAATTGAAAGCGAGCAGGGAGCGTAGGTTATGTGGGGAAATGCGTTTATTTTGGCCTTAAGGCAGATTTGGCGAAACCCAATGCGATCGCTTTTGACTGTGTTGGGTATCGTCATCGGTGTGGCCGCCGTGATCACAATGGTGACGGTCGGCAATGGCGCAACGCAAGCTGTGCGCGAACAAATTGAAAGTTTGGGCAGCAATCAGCTGATGATTCGCCCCGGGCAAAGAATGGGCCCCGGAGGGGCATCCGGCGCTCCCTCATTTAAGTTAGAGGATATTGACGCGATTGCCAATCAAATTGCGGGCGTCAAAGCTGTAGCGCCGCAAAGACAGCAAACCATGACGGTGGTCGCCCAGGGGCGCAACTGGAGCACTCAGGTAATCGGAAGCTCCAACCAATATTTCATTTTGGATAACCGTAAAGTCAGTCAAGGCCGTTATTTTGAGCCTCAGGAAGAGCAGTCAGGGGCCGCAGTCTGCATTATCGGTTCCACCATTGAAAAGGAAATTTTCGGCTCTTCCAACTCTGTCGGTCAAATGCTTCGAACCGGTCAATTTTCCTGCCGTGTGGTCGGTGTATTGGAAAGTAAAGGCCAGGCCGCAATCGGCGGCGACCAAGATGACCTAGTGGTGATGCCGATTCAGACATTCCAGCGTCGTGTTTCGGGCAACACTCGTGTGTCAGCGATTTTGGTTTCTGTGGATTCGCAAATTGATCGCGCAATGGTTACCGAAAGTATTCGATTGCTCATGCGGGAAAGACGCTCCTTATCGGATGCCGATGATGATAACTTCATGATTTTGGATACCGAGGAGATTGCACGGCGGGTTTCCAGCACGACTGAAATTATGACGATGCTTTTAGGCGCTGTTGCGGCGGTGAGCTTGGTGGTCGGCGGTATCGGCATTATGAATATCATGCTTGTGAGCGTGACGGAACGCACAAGAGAAATCGGTGTGCGTCTGGCCATTGGAGCATTGGAGCGCGAGGTTTTGATGCAATTTCTGATTGAGGCTGTTGTGCTTGGAGCCATGGGTGGTGTTTTAGGCGTAGTGATCGCCTTGATTGGTTCGATTGCATTGGCAGCGACAATGGGCGTGCCTTTTATTTTTGATCCGTCTATCAATATGATTGCGTTTTTATTTGCGGCGCTCACGGGGATTGTTTTCGGTTATTTCCCCGCAAGGCGCGCTGCTCAGCTTGATCCGATTGAAGCGGTGCGACACGAATGATGAAAAAAATACTTGCATTGATAAGTTTGTGGCTCTTTGCGGTAGCTGCTTATGCGGCTCAGTGGCCTCAGCAGCTCAACATTACCTATGTTAAAGCTCCTTTTAATATCCAAAACATGGTGATGAAAAAGCAGCAGTTGTTGGAAAAAGAGTTTGAAAAAGAGGGTATTCAGATAAATTGGATACCGATTAAGGCGGGTATTAATCAAGTTCGGGGAATGGCTGCGGGCGAAATCGATATGGTGGCGGTCATGAATACGAGCACGCTTTTGATCGCAAATTCGGCCGGCAACAAGATATTAATTGTCGATGGCGTTGCCCATCCCGATGAAACCTTCGCCATCATGGCTTCTCCGGCTATTAAAACAGTTGCCGATTTGAAGGATCGCCAGATTGTCGGCCCTAAGGGAACTGTTTTGCATCACATGCTGGTCGCGGCTCTTCAAAAAGAAGGAATGTCTATTGGTGATGTTCATTGGGTTTCAATGAATTTGCCTTCCAGTTTGACAACACTGATTGGCGGGCGCAGTGATGCGGCTTTGCTTGCGGGAGCTGGCATTTTAAATGCGCAAAAAGCGGGTTTCCATGAGCTCGTGCGTGCCAAAGGTCTTATTGAAACGAATTTGGTTTTGGCTGTCAGACAGGATTTTGCTGAGCGCTATCCCGAAGTGGTCAAGCGCGTGGCAAAAGTTAATCGTGAAGCTGTGCAATGGGCTCAAGCTCATAAAGCAGAAGCAATCCAATTGGGAGCGAGCGAACTTGGCATTGACATAAAGGATGCCGAAAAACTTTATGAGTGGTCGGATTTTTACAGCCAACTGAGCGACAGCGATCTTGCAGCATTAAAAGCTTCGCAGGCATTTTTGCTGGAACAAAAGATGATAAAAACACCTGTGGATCTTTCGACGCTCTTTTTCCAATAACACAAAAAGCCTTCCTCACGCGGAAGGCTTTTTGCTGAGGAGAAAAACGAATTAGTTTTCTCTCGTCGTTGCAATCAAGCCGCGGCGAGCAGCCCAAGTCCACGGGGTCTTGAGCCATTCGGTGATCGTGGCCTTTTGTTCTTCGTTGATCAAGTCCATTTGCAAGGCTTTTTCAACGATGTTCTTGAAACCAATCATGCGATAGGTCTTAACACCGGCTTCATTGAAGAGCTCGGTGGTTTCGGTCATATCGAAGTTGGTGATGCTCACGCAATCGGTCACGATAGCGCCTTCTTCGCGAAGCGTCTTGATGGCGTCCAAGCAAGACAAACCTGTAGAGATATGGTCTTCAATGATCAGGACGCGTTTACCCTTAACGCTGCCGCCTTCAATACGGTCGAGGTCGCCATAGGTTTTGGCGCGTTGACGAACGTAGATGGTCGGAACATTTAAGCGATAGGCCAAGGCGGCGCTGTGCGTCAAACCGCCTGCTTCCACGCCGGCGATGACGTCATATTCCAGCCCCCACTTGTCAATCAAGGAAGCCATGGTTTCAATCACATCGTGCCAGGCATCGGGATGAGTGATGAGCTTGCGGTTGTCAACGTAAATCGGCGTGACAAGGCCGGATTTCAAGCGAAGTGGCTCTTCGGTGAGGAACGCCACGGCATTCAATGAGAGCAGGTTTTCAATCAAAATGTTTTCAGCAAGTTTCGACGGCATTTTTATCTCCTTCTCTCATTATTTCTTGATGGGCAGCGGTTCGTAGGGTTCGAGGCCCAGCGTCATACGGCCGTTGCGAGTGGCGATTTCAACCAAATCTTCAAAGTTGTCGTAACGGCAACCGGTTGCCATGAGTGTCAATTCATGCCACATATCACCGCCGCTCCAGGGAACCATGGCGTCGGCCACATTGTCAACGCCGATTGCCACACGCACGCCGGCGGGAACGAGTTCGTCGACCGGAGTCATGGAGTTGTGCATCGGGCCGATGGCTTCCGTGCGGGGGGTGTCAATCCAGGCAGTCGGACAAGCGATCATCATGACGCCGGCTTCACGCATAAGAGCGTAGAGGCGATCACGGTACTTCTTCGAGTGAGCGGCAATCGAGATGCCGTGCACGCCGACCACGCGGCCTTGCAGGCCAAATTCGATCGTCTTCAAGCACATTTGCTCGGTTTCATATTCAACGGCGGAATTGAATTGGTCAACGTGGGCGTGAACCATCTTGCCCTTTTCCTTAGCGGTGCCCATGATGATGTTCCAGGCTTCATCGGCCTTGCCGAAATCGCGTTCATCGCGTTTGGGCAAAGCACCGATGATGTCCACTAAGTCAGCGCCGATATCAAACCACTTGCGAGCTTCCGGATCAATAACGCCCTTGAGCGTTTGGTTGGCGAATTTAACAGTCAGTTGATCTTTGTAGTGTTCACGAGCTTTAATACCGGCAATAATGGCGCGGTCTTCACTTTGCGGATCGATGTCAACGAAGGTGCACAATGCGGTCACCCCTTGGCTGATCATCAATTCGAACATCGTGCTGAAGCGGGCGTAGAAATCTTCCACCGTGGATTCTCTCTTGAGACGATCCAGAGCGTCCCACTTTTGTTGCAAAGTGCAGGTGCGACGCATTTCCATGATTTCAGGGCTCAGCGTGAAGGAGCGGTCGGCGTGGGCGTGCGTATTGACCCAACCGCCATTGGCTTTAATCATCGGCTCCAACATGGCACGGACAGTATTAGGAATTACGGTCATTGCTCTTCTCTCTATTGCAGTTCAGACAAACATACATAAAAAAACGGCAATCCCTAAAAAAGGATTGCCGTTTGAAAAACACTTTCCCCTCGAGCCAATTTGACGGCTCGACCGATTCGATCTCGATGATAGGAGGAAAAGAAATTCAGTTGCACACTCTACCCCTACGGGTGAAATACACAATTAACCCGCCATCTTACTCTTAAGCGGAATCAAAAATCCAGTCTTAGACAAAAATATTTTTGATGCCGAAAAGGAATTCTTTTAAAAACAAAAAGATAGTGCTCCGGTAAGTATACTCTCATCGTTGTTTTAACTGTATTGGAGTTACGCCCAAACAAAAATCCCCAATTCGATCGAACCGGGGATTCTGTTCTTGAAAAGGCAAGCTTTCGATTAGAACGGGATGTCTTCGTCGAGGTTATCCAAGCCGTTTACCGGAGCCGGAACGCTTTCGGTATGACGGGGCTGTTGGTAAGTGGACGACGGAGCGTGTTCTGTGTGCACGGGGGCGGGACGGCGAGGAGCGGATTCAAAGCCGCTTGCGCCGGAAGATTCCGCGCGTTCACGGTTGCCCAACATCTGCATGGTTTCCGCGATGATTTCTGTGGAATAACGGTCTTGTCCGTCCGGACCTTGCCATTTGCGGGTGCGCAGACGACCTTCGATGTAAACAGGACGGCCCTTGCGGAGGTATTCAGCGGCGATTTCAGCTTGACGGCCGAAAAAGACGACGCGGTGCCATTCCGTTTCTTCTTGGGGTTGACCGTTAGAGTCTTTGTAGCGACGAGAAGTAGCAACAGTAATCGTGGTGATGGCGGTGCCGCCTTCGGCGGTGTAGCGAGTGTCCGGATCACGACCCAAATTGCCGATAATGATGACTTTATTTACCGAAGCCATATTCTTTTTCTTCCAAAATAAACGATATCAAACGATGCTGATATCAAACTAATAACAAACCCAAAGGCTTCAAAGTGAGAGGTGACTCACCCGTTCGCATTCGAGACATTTGGTGAGCATATTCAAAAATACGCTAAGCGCTAATTGTGTAGAAACTTTGAAAAAATGTCCATACCGTCAAGTGTTCTTTTCTGAGAGCATGTTGGTGCTAAGTCAAAAATTTTTGTGATCTTTGCGTTATTTGCCTAAGGAGTCTGTGTCGAAAAAGAAGAAAGTCCCGTTAAAATGATTGATTGTTGTTCAAAAGATTTTATAAAGGACATCTTATGGCGCTCAAGCAATTTACTTTTGCCTACGGTCACGGCACGAAGACCTTTGATTATGAAGAAAACGATATTTTGAAGGTTGTTCGTACGGAAGATTTCCCTCCGATGCAAAACATTAAGCAGGGGGTTTTGGATGCGATTTCCAACCCGATCGGATCTCCTGCGCTGTCGGAAATCGTAAAGCCCGGTGATACCGTGGCCTTTATTTGCAATGATCCGACACGCGTTGCCAACAGCTACGACTTTATGCCGGTTTTCGTCAATGAGATGAATCGCTTGGGTGTCCCGGACGAAAATATGCGCATCGTTTTCTCGTTGGGCACGCACCGTGTGATGACCCACGAGGAGATGGTTGAACAGGTCGGCGAAGAAGTTGCCTCTCGCATTAAGATGCACAACAGCGTTGCCACCAATCAGGATGATTTCGAATATTTTGGTGACACAAGCCGCGGCACGCCGGTTTGGATCAATAAGCTGCTTTGCGACGTTGATCACGTGATCTTGACCGGCACAATTGTGCACCATTACTTCTCCGGCTACGGCGGCGGACGAAAAGCCATTTTGCCGGGTTGCGCCGCAATGGAAACGGTTCGCAAGAATCACAGCTGGATGCTTGATCCCCATGCCGGTTTGGGCATCATGGAAGGCAACCCCTGCTATGAAGACCAAATGGAAGGTGTGGCGATGTTTGCCAAGGGCCGCTCGTTGTTCCTCTTCAATGCGGTCTTAAATGCCAAGCATGAATTTTTGAAGATGTTTGCGGGCGACTATATCCAAGCGCATAAGGTGGCTTGCCGCTTTGTGGACGAAGTCTACGGCTGCGTGATTCCGAAAGAAGCTGATTTGGTTATTGCTTCTTGCGGCGGTTATCCGAAAGACATCAATGTCTATCAAATGCAAAAGACGATGGATAACGCCATGTGTGCTGTTCGCCAGGGCGGCGTCGTGATTTTGTTGGCTGAATGCATTGAAGGCTCGGGTTCAGCCAAGTTGGAAGAAACGTTTAAGCGCCTGAAGACGCCGGAAGCTATCCGCAAAGAGCTCGAAGATAATTTCCAAATCGGCGCTAATAAGGCCTACGCAGTGACGCGTCCGCAATCGAAAGCAGACTTCGTTTTAGTGACGAAGCTCGATAAGGAAATGGCCAAGACCATGCACTTTGCAGCGACCTGTGATACGGTTGAAGAAGCGATCGCAATCGCTAAACAAAAACTCGGTGAACATCCGGCAACGATCTTGATGCCTGAAGGTTCTTTGACGGTGCCTCGTTTAGGCTAAATGATAGACGCTAAAAGACCCGCTTCGGCGGGTCTTTTGGTGTATCAGTGACCGGAGCTGAAAATCAGATCATGAAGGTTTTCAATGCAGGCCTTCTCATCTTTGTCTTTGAGCGCGTTATAGACTCCCCAGTATTTTTTGATCCAGACGGTTGATTTTTGCCCCGCGGGGTTGTTGATACGTTCAGTGGCATTAACCAACATGTGTTTTCGGATCGGCGCTTTGCAGATACTAAACGCTAAGCAGATCAGTTCGTTGTTGGAAAGCTCGCAAAGCAAAGTATGGAACTGAAGACCAATATCAACGGTTTTCTCTAAGGACGTTCGCTTTTGTTCCGAGCCCTTCAGACTGTAGTAGCGAGCGACTTCTTCTTCAAAATCCTGGCAGCATTGCCTCAGTTTTTCCAAAACTTCCGGAGTTTGTCTTTGGACGGCAAGTTTCACTGCGGCCGATTGAATGATCCATCGATATTCCTGAGTATCATGCAAAATTTTTTGATTGACAAAAAAATCCGAAATTTCAGCAACATGTGTTGAGAAATCAAATGAGCGCACATAGGAGCCGTCTCCCACGCGTGTTTCCAAAATTCCCAGGGCATTAAGCCGCTGCAGGGCAATGCGGACGGTTAAACGATTGACACCAAAACTTTCCGCAAGATCACTTTCTGAGGGGATTTTTTCGCCGACAGCCCATTCACCCTTGACAATTAAGTCTTTCATTTTTGAACAAACCAGGTCAGCAGCTGAAACTTTCTTGATTTTTAAATTCTTAACCATTATTGACTTTCTGTTATTTCGAAGAGGCACGCTTCTAAACGACGCCGATAAAGCGCAATTGTAAAGTTAACGAATTGTTTTGAGAAGAAAAAAGGAATCGGGATATTACCAATACCCTCACTATCGAAAAAAGTAGTAAATTACCTAGCGAACAGGTGAACAAATATACAGGAGGCTCTTATGTCTTGTCCTGAAGTGATGACTCAAACGGGGTTGGTTCGCGGCTTTGAACAAAACGGTGTTTTTAAATTCCGCGGCATTCCGTACTGCAAACCGACGACCGGTGAAGGCCGTTTTAAGCCGGCAGAACCTGCACAGCCCTGGCAGGGAGTGTTGGATTGCGCGAAAGAGACGCCGATTGCTCCTCAGGGTCCCTCGGACCTTGAAGGCCCGATGGGAGCGCTTCATCGCCGTTACGATGAAGACTGCTTGACACTCGAAATCTCTACACCGAACGTCAATGAAAAACTGCCGGTGGCGATCTGGTTTCACGGCGGCGCAAACGTGAGCGGCGCAGGCAACCTGGATTGGTACGACGGTGCAGAACTTGCTCGAGTCGGTCATATGGTTGTCGTTGGTGTGAATTTCAGAATTGCTGCGTTAGGTTTCTTGGTCCATCCGGCGTTAAATGTCGATAACTTATCAATCTTGGATCAAGTTGAATCCTTGCGTTGGGTGCAAAAGAATATTCGTGCTTTTGGTGGCGACCCCGACAACGTAACAGTTTTTGGCCAATCGGCAGGCGGCAACGCCATTGTGCACATGATGGGTTTGAAGGAAACAGACGGTTTATTCCAAAAAGCCATTTTGGAAAGCCCATCTATTGGTCGCGGCAATCACACTATGCAAGACGCTGTCACGGTATCAGAGTCTATTTTTAAACATTTGGGTTTAACAGCGGATGATCCGAAGCTTGGAGAGAAGATTCGCGCGAAGTCCGTCGATGAAATTCTGGCGGCAACCGATGCCTGTTTTAAGCAAGACTGCGGAGCGAAATACGCGGGCATGATTTTCCGTCCTGTCAAAGACGCTTGGCACACCACGGAACAAACAATTGAAGCCGCTGTAGAAGGAGCGGCGCGAAAGAAGCTGCGTATTGTGATAGGGACGACAGCCGATGAAGTGCACGCTTTTACATTAGCACGTGACCCCGAAAGTGAGAAAAAGAGCGCTGCAATGCAGTTGGCCCGCTACGACTGGCCCGCTCAGGAATTTGCTGCACGTGTGAGAGAGGCCGGCTGCCCGACATGGAAATATCGTTTTATGTGGAAAGCTCCGGATTCGGTTTATGACTCCTGCCACACCATTGAACTTCCTTTTGTTTTCGGAACGTTAAAGGCGTGGGGAAACGCTCCCATGCTTGCCGGCGCAACCGAAGAAGAAAAGGTTCGTTTGCAGCACATAATGCAAGCGCTTTGGTGCAAGTTCTTCAAAGATGGAGAGTTTGACGACGATGTTTGGCCGCAATTTACTCGTGAACGACCGATTCACAAAATCATTGACAACTGTGAAAACGGTTTGTCAGAGGTTGTTTTTGAGAAAGCATAAAAAGGGACTCTGAAATGACAAAACAAAAAGAAAGCTTTGCCGATAAGGTTTTCCGCTTCAGTATTCCGCATGTTTTAGTGCTGATTCTGATGATCATTTTGATCTGCTGCGGCTTGACCTACATTGTTCCGGCCGGCTTGTATGAAATTGATGCACAAACCGGCATGGTGGTACCCAACTCTTTCCACTGGGTGGAAAGTTCACCGATTAGTCCTTGGCGAGCGTTGGTCGAAGTGACCAACGGTGTGGCGTCACAGGGCGTGATCTTCGCTTTGCTTTTTATTATGGGCGGCTTGATTTACGTGGTGATTGAATCCGGTGCGGTCACTAACGTCATCAATTATTCCGTCTATAAGCTGCAAGATAAAAGTATCACGGTGTTGGTGCCGACGATTGTTGTGTTGATGTCTGCAATTGGCGCACTGGCAGGACAGGATTCTTTGGTGACTTTTGTGCTGGTTGGTTTATTGCTCGTTAAAAAGCTGCGATTGGATAAGATTGCTGCGCTGTCAATCTTTTATCTCTCTTACATTACCGGTCAAGCAGCCGGTCCCACGGTAGCCATTATTTTGATGGCGCAGGAAACCGCGGGTTTAGCTCCGATCTCCGGTCTCGGTGCCCGTTTGGTTGTGTGGGCGGCTTTGACGCTGCTTTGTGTGATCTACACGACGCGCTACTGCTTAAAGATCAGCAAAGATCCCTCTCGCAGTATTTTGGGTTATATGGAACAGCCCGATGAAAAGGACGAGCTCAGCAAAACCCAGACGTTAGGTGTGCGTGAAGTTGTCACGGTGCTTTGCATGTTGGTGCCCTTCGGCTTTTACGCTTATGGCGCCGCCCTTTATTCCTGGGGCTTCCCGAACCTCATCGCTTTTGCTATGGTAGCGGTGATTGTGGTGGGTATTGTGAATCGAACCAATCCCAATGAATTGGCCGTGACTTTCTTAAAAGGCGCCTCCGCGATGGGCGGCATTTGTTTGATGATCGGTTTCGCGAAGGTGGTGGGTATTGTGCTTACGGACGGTAAGATCTTGCACACAATCGCCTACGGTGCGGTGACGGTCATTGGTGGTTTGGGCGATGCGTTTACCGCTTCCGGCATGTTCCTCTTTACAACTGCCATCAACCTCTTGATACCGTCTGGACCGGCAAAGGTTCCGATGCTCATTCCGCTGTTTGTGCCAGTGGCCGACGTTTTAGGTATTACCCGTCAAGTTATGTGTTTGGCCTTCCAATTAGGTGATGGTTTAACAAACTTTGTGACGCCAGTGTCTGCGGTGTTGGCTGCGGCTCTTTCCATGAGCGGCGTGGACCTTCGTCAATGGTGGCGTTATGTTCTGCCTTACACAGGGCTGACATTCGTTATCGCCATAGTGGCATTGACCATTCTGCAATCTATCGGCTGGAACTAATGTCGTAAAAAATAAAAAATTAGTGAGACTTCAAGCGGTAACCCCGAAGTTTGTTTTGGTTGCTTCAAGCACCAAAATGGACCTCGGGGTCTTTTTTTGTCAAAAATTTTGCGTCAACGTTTTCTGTGCCCCTAAAATTGATAGATGGTTCTCAAAAAGAGGTGTCTTTTCATGCGCGGTGAAATTCATATTCGGGGTGCCCGAACGCACAATCTGAAAAATATTGATTTAGATATCCCGAGAGACCGCCTCGTAGTGATCACGGGACTATCCGGTTCAGGGAAAAGTTCGCTTGCCTTTGACACCCTCTACGCCGAAGGCCAGCGTCGGTATGTGGAAAGTCTCTCGGCTTATGCCCGCCAGTTTTTAGACCTCATGGAGCGGCCCGATGTGGATTTGATTGAGGGTCTGTCACCCGCGATCGCCATTGAACAAAAAGCCGTGAATTCCAATCCGCGCTCCACAGTCGGAACTATCACCGAAATCATGGATTATTTGAGGCTTCTTTTTGCCCGCGCAGGAACCCCTTATTGCCCGATCCATGGCTTGCCGTTGGAGGTCACACCCGTTTCAAGCATGGTTGATCGGGTGTTGGAGATGCCCGCTGAGAGCAAAATCATGATTTTGGCGCCCGTGATTCGACAAAAAAAGATTGATTTCGAGCGTTTTTTCCAAGACATGCAAACCCAAGGTTTTATCCGGTTTCGTGTGGACGGGAAACTTTATGAAGCCGAAACGCTCCCCTCGCTTGATCCGCGCCAAAAGCATGATGTAGACGTTGTTGTTGACAGGTTAAAGGTTCGCTCTCAGGTCGGGCAACGTTTGGCGGAAAGTTTGGAGACCGCTTTGCGTCTGGCCGATGGCCGTGTGATTGTTGAGGATATGCAAAGCGGTGAGCATCAGGCTTTTTCTAGTCATTATTGCTGCCCGGAGTGCTGTTACAGCATCGAAGAGTTGGAGCCGCGTCTTTTTTCTTTCAATAGCCCCATGGGGGCGTGCCCTGTCTGCAATGGAATGGGGGAAAGACGTGTCTTTACGGAGCAGAGTGTCGTTTGTCACCCGGAGTTGTCACTGAGTTCGGGCGCCATCCATGGTTGGGACAGACGCAATTTGTATAACTTCGATTTGATTGAAGCGGTTGCGAAAGCGGTCGGCTTTGATCCGGAGACACCTTGGAAAGAGCTTTGCAGAAGTGAGCAAGAAGCTGTGCTTTGGGGGCTGGGTGAGAAACTCATTGAAATGCCTTATCGGCGAGCGGGCTCCGTAAGTTACCGTTCAGAGCCTTTTGACGGCGTGCTGGCGATTTTGCAAAGGCGGTTTGATCAAACCCAAAATGAGGCCGTTCGTGAAGAGCTGGATCGATATCGTGAGCTTCAGGTCTGTGAAGCTTGCCACGGAACGCGTCTAAAAGAAGCCGCCCGCAATGTTTTTATCGGCCAGGGAAAGCAAAAGAAGGCAATTTACGAGATTACCGCCATGCCGCTTTCTCAGGCGCACGAGTACTTTAAAAAACTCAAAATCAGCGGCACTAAAGCGGAGGTTGGAAAAAAACTATCTTCAGCCATTGAGCAGCGTCTGGCTTTCTTAACCGATGTCGGTTTGGGTTATCTCACGCTTGATCGAAGGGCCGATACGTTATCGGGCGGAGAGGCTCAGAGAATTCGATTGGCAAGTCAAATCGGTTCCGGGTTGACAGGCGTGATGTATGTGCTTGACGAACCCTCCATCGGACTTCACCAACGCGATAATGATCGGCTGATTGAAACGCTTAAAAGGTTAAGAGACCTGGGAAATTCTGTGATTGTGGTTGAGCACGATGAAGACACGATTCGCGCTTCTGACTTTGTGGTGGATATGGGTCCCAGAGCAGGAGAAGAGGGCGGACGCGTGGTGGCTTGCGGCACACCAAAAGAAATTGAACAAAATCCGAATTCGCTCACCGGACTTTATCTGTGCGGGAAAATGAACATGCTTCCCACTGAAAAGCCAAAACGCAAAACAGGCGAAGTATTTCGACTCTTGGGAGCAAAAGGCCACAATTTAAAATCGGTGGATTTGGAAATTCCTGTTGGCCTTATAACGGTGGTGAGCGGCGTTTCGGGGTCGGGTAAGTCCACGCTTATCAATGACACGCTTTATCGGGCGCTCGCTCAGAAACTTTATCGAGCAAGCGAGGCGCCGGAGCCTTTTGAATCCATGCTGGGAGCGGATCTTTTCGACAAAGTGGTCAACGTGGATCAAAGTCCGATTGGTCGCTCACCGCGCTCCAATCCCGCGACTTACACGGGGCTTTTCACGCCGATTCGAGAACTTTTCGCTCAAACGCCTACAGCGCGTGAGCGCGGCTATGACGCAGGTCGTTTCAGCTTCAATGTTAAAGGCGGGCGCTGCGAGGCGTGCCAAGGAGAAGGTTTCATCAAAGTGGAAATGAACTTCCTGCCGGATATGTATGTGCCCTGTGAGCATTGCCATGGTCAGCGCTACAACCGTGAAACGTTGGAAGTTTTGTATAAGGGACTCAATATTGCAGAGGTTTTGAACCTGACTGTGCATGAGGCGCGTGACGTTTTTTCTGCGCACCCGGTGATTTCCAGAAAATTGGATACGTTAATGGATGTGGGGCTGGGATACGTGAAATTGGGACAAAGTGCGTTGACGCTTTCAGGAGGTGAAGCGCAACGTATGAAGCTTGCCCTTGAGCTTTCCCGCAAAGACACTTCCCGCACGCTCTATATTTTGGATGAACCGACCACGGGGCTTCATTTTGATGATGTGAAGATGCTCATTGAAGTGCTTAAAAAACTGCGTGATGCCGGCAACACAATCGTCATTATTGAGCACAATTTGGATGTTATTGCCTCGGCCGATTGGATCGTTGATATGGGACCCAACGGAGGAGAGGAGGGCGGAGAGATCGTAGCCTGCGGCACGCCATCACAAATCATGCGCAGCAAAAAGAGCGTGACGGGTGTTTATTTGAAAAAACATCTTGAAGCGATCAAAGGGGCCTAAGCATGAAAGTGGCCTTATTTGGGCAGACCGGACAAGTGGGTGTGGCACTTTTAGAGGGGTGCCCTAAAGTTCAATGGATTTGTGCCGACCGAAACAGGGCGGGCGGAGATCTGCGTGAGCCCGAAAAAGTCTATCAGTGGCTGCTTGATACGCGGCCGGACGCTATTGTGAATGCGGCGGCTTTTACGGCGGTTGACCGTGTGCCTGAGAACTACGATGAAGCAATGACGGTTAATGCGAGGGCGCCTGCGGCAATGGCCAGAGCGGCAAAAGCGCTCGGAGCTTACTTTATTCATCTGAGCACGGACTATGTTTTTGATGGCTCAGGTGTTAAGCCGTGGGAGCCAGGCGATAAGGTTTGCCCCATTAATGCTTATGGCAAAACAAAAGCTGAAGCGGAAAAAAGAATTGCTGAGGAGACGGACTTTTTCACTATTCTTCGCTTGTCTTGGCTTCATGCGCCCGGACACGTCAATTTTGTGACTTCATTTTGCAAGAGATTGCAGACTCAGTCCGAAGTTTCAGTGGTTGATGATCAATGGGGCAGTCCCACAGCGGCTGAAGATGTGGCTCCGGTCATTGAACGGCTGCTGCAAAATTTCCAAAATCAATGTCCGGTAATTGGCATTGTGCATTTTGCCAACGTGGGATTTTGCTCTCGTTATGAATGCGCGTGCGAAATTGTGGATCAGCTGCAAAAGTTGGGCGTAAGTTGGTCTCAAGGCAAACGAGTCCTTCGGGCAAAGACATCTGACTTTCCGGCCATGGAACCTCGTCCCTGCAATTGCAGACTGAGTACTGCTGAATTTACTAAAAAACTTAGCTTCACCCCTCGCTCTTGGCAAGAGGCGTTACGAGAGACATTGACGCAATACGACTAATGGCAGTTTTTCTGGAAGGCCCAAGAGTGACGGCACATGTCGTCGAGCCCATATTGCGCTTTCCATCCTAAAAGCTCGTAAGCGCGCTTGGGATCGGCCCAATTGCTTGCTACATCACCCGGGCGGCGTGCCACAATCTTATAAGGAATGGGTTTCCCGCACGCTTTCTCATAGGCATGAATGATGTCCAGAACAGAGTAGCCGACACCAGTGCCCAAATTGATGGCGATCCATCCTTTGTGCGTGAGGCTGTATTGAGCGGCGTTAACGTGTCCTTTGGCTAAATCAACCACATGGATGTAGTCACGTACACCCGTGCCGTCAGGCGTGTCGTAGTCGTTACCGAAAACTCTCACTGCTTCAAGTTGTCCGGCTGCTACTCGAGCAACATAGGGTAAGAGATTATTGGGGATGCCTCGCGGATTTTCACCGATCAAGCCGCTTTCGTGCGCGCCGATCGGGTTGAAGTAACGTAAACAAACCGCAGACCACTCCGGATCGCTCACACAGAGATCCGACAAAATTTCTTCAATTTGAAGCTTCGTGCGGCCATAGGGATTGGTGACCGAGAGTGGGTGATTTTCATCAAGCGGCAGGTATTGGGGCGTGCCGTAAACCGTTGCGCTTGAAGAGAAAATAATGCGTTTGACGCCGGCTTCTTTCATGGCACGCAAAAGTTCGATGGTGCCGCATAGGTTGTTGTCATAGTATTCAAGAGGCTTTTCAACCGATTCGCCGACGGCCTTAAGCCCTGCGAAATGCACAACCGCATCAATTTGCCAGCGCTTTAAGACTTCCAGCATACGGTCGTAGTCACGCACGTCGCCTTCCTCAAAAGGCACGCGTTTGCCAAGAATTTTTTCCAAACGATCCAAGACGGAGGCGTCGCTGTTGCAAAAATTGTCATAAATGACGACTTCGTGACCGCTTTGAACCATTTCGACGGCGGTGTGTGAGCCGATGAAACCGGCGCCGCCCGTGAGCAAAATACGCATTTGGAAAATCCCTGAAAAGCTATATGGTATTGCAAATAATACTGCATCAAAATAAAAGAGCCATTAAGATACATTGAGATACGAAGAAATTGTGATGCTATGACCCAGAATTTAAAAAGATTTTTCATCACTGTGCTGCTTGCCTGTTTGGCGGTTTTGTCGCCTCTGAGCGCGCAAGCAAGTTCTGAAGACGAAGAAAGCGCTCAGCGCCCGAAAGTCGCTCTTGTTTTGTCAGGGGGCGGCGCCAGAGGTTTTTCACACGTGGGCGTCATTAAAGTGCTCGAGGAATTAGGTGTCAAAGTTGATATTGTGACGGGCACCAGCATGGGTTCTATGGTCGGGGGCGGCTATGCTTCGGGCTATTCGGTCGAGCAGATGCGCGACATTATTCTGAGCGTCAATTGGAAGGAAATGTTTGCGCTTCGTCCCAATCGAGATGAAATTAATTGGCGTCGCAGACAGGATGACTTAAAAGGCTTGGGCGCGGGAGAAATCGGTTTATCTGATAAGGGGGCGCTACTGCCCGATTCGGTGGTGCCTGCGCAGCACCTGGAGATTTTTCTGCGGTCCATCACTCGCCATGTGAGTAACGTCAATGACTTGTCTCAACTGCCGATTCCCTTTGCGGCGATCGCAACGGATTTGGATAACGGGGAAGCGGTAGTAATGCAAAAAGATGTCAATTTGGCCGATGCTATGCGCTCTTCCATGTCTGTTCCCGGTGCTTTTTCGCCTTTCCCTTATAAAGGGCACGTATTGGTTGACGGCGGTTTGGCGCAAAACCTGCCCGTTGAACAGGCTAAAGCGATGGGCGCGGACATCATCATTGCCGTCAATGCCAGCACACCTTTGGGTAAGACAAAAGATATCCATTCTGTGGCTGGCGTCATGGGGCAGATGGTTGGCATTCTGACCGAAAGAAATGTGAATTACTCCAAGTCACTTTTGGGTGAAAACGATATTTTGATTACGACGGATTTAGAGGGATTCACAGCAGGTGACTTTGATAAGGCCGACAAGATTATTGAGGCAGGAGAAAAAAGTGCCAGGGCTCATGTTAAGGAGCTCAAGCGTCTGGCTGTCTCAAAAAAGATTTTTACTGCATGGAATCGTGAACGTGAATCTGCTGTTAAGCCTCCGCAGGAGCGTCAAATCGCTGAAGTTCGTGTAGAGGGGCTGAAGGTTGTTAATCCGGAAAGCGTCGTGAAGACCGCGGACTTGGATTTGTCCAAGCCGGTGAGCGAAGATCAGATTGCCAAAGCGAGCGCCAAGATTTGGGCCACAGATGACTTTACGCTGGTGCCCTACGTGTTTGAAGCGGGGCCCAACGGCACGCAGACATTGGTGTTCAGACCTCAAGAAAAGCCTTGGGGATACAACACAATTCGTGTGGGCGGCAAAGTGTCCACCGACTTTAATCAAGAACATACCTTTAATTTCTTAGTGGCTCACACAATGGGGTGGCTTAACTCCTGGGGCGGAGAGTGGCGCAACGAGGCCCAAATCGGCAAAGACAGTTATTTCTCATCGAGTTTTTATCAGCCTTTGGGTGTTGGCAGTCCGATTTTCTTAATGCCTGAAATTCGGTACGAAAGTCAGCGCTACGACTGGTACAACGGTTCCAGTCACGCAGAGGCAACGATGAAAAATAAGTCGCTTGAAGGCTCTATCTCATTGGGGCTTGAGTTGGGCGAGTCATCCGTTTTAACGGCGGGTGTAGGCTACGTGTCGGCAAAAAGCGCTGTGGCAGTCGGTGATATTCCGGGTTACGAGTCGTTGGATGATGATGCGGCGTTTGTCGAAGTGGGCTGGCGCTATGACACATTAGATAACGTTAATTTCCCGACAAGCGGTCTTTATTTGGATGCGCGGGCAAGACGGTACGATCGAATGGAAAATTCTGCTGACCCCGAGGTGTCTGACTATTACGTTGAAGCGATTTGGCCGTTCGATTGGGGCGATGGCTGGGTGAGCACATTGTCTGCTAAGGCCGGATCGTCCACCATTCCGGGGCGTTATCCGTTGGGCGGACTCTTTAATATGTCCGGCGCTTACTACGGACGCTACAGCGGCTCCGACATGTTCTTAGGAAGAGCGCAGATCATGAAGCGTCTGGGAAGCGGCAGGCTTTTCGGTTTTCCACTTTATGTGGGGGCGGATTTTGAAATGGGCCGCGTGCAGGAAGATGTGTTGCCAAATTATCTCAGTGACGAAGATTTGGGAACTTGGAAAACGGCGGGCAGCGTCTTTATCGCGGCCGATTCGATTTTTGGCCCCTTATATCTGGCGGTGGGTCAGACAAGCGATAACGATTCTGCGGTTTACTTCTTCTGGGGGCGACCGCTGCAGTAGGTGTCAAGCAAAAGCGGCGCATCAGGCGCCGCCTTTGCGATCGAATCAACTATCTGTGATCTACGCTTAAACCGATGGCTTTCGTGGATAAGGAAACTTCTTTTACGAAATAAATCGTTGAGATCAGTAAGAATGTAATGGACAGGATTAAGGCCCCCAGCTTAATGAAGTCCAGGTCCAACATAAACAAACACTCAACAATACCCGCGAGCACCTGAAGACCACTGAAAGTGGCCGAAAGCACAACCGTGAGAATGGACTTTCTTAAAAGGAAGGCGCGTTCAAAAATGAGATCAATTTCATGATTGAGATCTCTGTCTTCCCGCGGAGCGATAGAGTTTCTTTCGCGCAAAAGCTGACGCACACGGTTAGTGGAGTGGTTGTAGCGCGCGGTCATGGCTAAAAGCAAGAGGCCTACGCCGGAAATCAACGTCACCGGAGGAAGCGAAGTGGCAAGCATCTGATGATATTCAACCATTTTTGCTCTCCCTTAGTGGTGCACGCTCAAGCCGAGCGCTTTCATGGACGTGCTGACTTCTTTAGCAAAAATCAGCGTGGAAATGACAACCATGAGAATGGCAATCAAAAGCGTGATGGATTTGAGCACCATGAAGTCATCGCCCAGTGCAATCTCAAAAATGCTCATCAACACTAAAAGCGCGCTGAACATACCCGAAAGAACAATCAGCAGGATCGCTTTGCGAAGAAGGCGGACACGCAAAAAAATGAGCTCAATGGCGTGATCCAAGTCTTCATCTTTTCGAGGTTTAATGGCGTTGCTTTCGCGAAGCAATTGACGCAGGCGATCGGTGGAGTGGTTGTAGCGATTCGTCATCGACACCAACAAAAGCCCCACACCGGAAATTAAGGTAATGGGGGTGAGCGCAGCCTGCAGCACTGTGCCGTAATCAATCATGGCAAAAAATCTATCAAAAAGGAAAGCCGCTAATGATAGTCCTTTTTTCCGCAGATTGGTAGACGGCGAAAAGTTAAAAAAACCAACGATGTCAAAAGGTTAAGCGGGCTGTGTGTTTTCCTTTAAGAATTCGATCAATTCAGGGTGAACGATGCGCTTGTAATCTTCTGTTTTGATAATGATGGAGTGATCCAGGTGCCCCGCGTTAAAGGCTAACTCATCGTAGCGCGAATAAAGACTGGGGTCGGCTACGAGTTTGAGCTCGGGGTGGAAACTCACCGGGGGCACTGCGCCGAATACGCAGCCGGTTAATTCTTTGACTTCTTCAGGACTTGCAAGCGAGGCGCGGCGGCCGCCGAGGGCTTGAGCAAGTTTTGCCAAATCAGCCTGTTTATCGGCAGGCAAGATGGCTAGCGCGTAAAGCTTAACGCCGTTTCCTTTGACGTGGCAGACCAAGGCTTTGGCGCCTTGACCGAGTTCTGTGCCGCGGATTTCTGCGACAGACTGGCTGGATTTGCCTGCAGCGGCGTGTTCCAATACTCTAAAATTTGCCTGTCCTTCGGTGAAAAGATTGACAAGCTTTTCTAAAACGTTTTCAACCATGGTGAGCCTCGCGCAAAAAACTTCTCAATGATAGCGCCGGGCGAAGCGATATGTGAAAATGTTATTTCAGAGAGCTTGATTAAGTGAGAATAATGGCTGAGTTTGTTTCTTATAAAAATCATTTTTTGATTGCTGCGCCCAATATGAAAGATCCGACTTTCGCGCAGACGGTTGTCTATATCTGCGAGCACACCAAAAGCGGAGCGATGGGATTGGTAATCAATCGTCCCATTCATTTAAGCGTGGAGTCTCTTTTAACGCGAATCGGGATTGAAAACAAAAATCCCGCGCTCAAAGACGTTTACCTTTTTGACGGCGGCCCGGTTCAGGTTGAACGAGGTTTTGTGCTTCACAGCGCCAATAAAAAATACCATTCAACAATGACAGTGACCGACCGAATCTCTTTGTCGACTTCCAGAGATATTTTGGAAGAAATCGGTTCGGCGCAGACTGATGCGCCGGAGCATTTCCTTTTGTCTTTAGGTTATTCGGGTTGGAGTGAAGGACAGTTGGAAGCGGAGCTGTCAGTAAGCGGCTGGCTTGTGGCGCCTGCCGACGAGTCCATTATTTTTAACACACCGGTCGAAGAGCGTTACGAAAAAGCGCTGAGTCTGTTGGGTATTAACTCAGTCACGCTTGAAGCTTGGGGTGAAGATGCGGGGCACGCATGACAGAGTCAGTCATTATTGGGTTTGATTTCGGGGAAAAGCGAATTGGTGTGGCGATCGGCAACACCGTGACGCAAGAAGCCCGAGCTTATCGAATCATTGATTCCAGAACAAATGCCGCCCGTTGGGAAGGCATTGGTGCGGTTGTCAAAGAGTGGGAGCCATCTGCTTTTGTGGTGGGTATTCCGAGACATCCTGATGGGACGCCTCATGAAATGACGGCTCGCTGCGAGCGCTTTGCCAGGCAGCTTGAAGGGCGCTTTCATTTGCCTGTTCATCGGGTCGATGAACGTTACTCATCCGCGGTGGTTGAATCGGATGCAGATTTTATTGATGACGAAGCCGCGTGTATCATCCTGCAGCAGTATTTTGAAGAAAGTAAACTCAATTCATGAACAAAATCACGGGAAGTTTTCGTTTTGCGGCCGCGCTCTTGTATGCGCTGGGCTGCATTTTGTTGGTTCTGATTTACCTGCAGTGGGTCGAACCTGAGAAAAAACGCCATATCATCCAGACTTGGGCGGCAGCTTTTGTTGGCTTGATCGGCATGAAGCTCACTATTGAAGGTGAGGTTTATGACAAACCGTGCTTGATCATCGCCAACCATATTTCTTTTGTGGATATTTTTGCGTTGAACGCCATGAAGCCCGGCCGCTTTATCGCCAAAAGCGAAATTGCGGGCTGGCCCGTATTTGGTCGCATCGCTAAGGGCGTTGACACGCTTTTTATTGAACGAAAAAATCACCGCTCCATTATCGCCGTGAATGAACAAATCAGCGCGGCGTTGTCGAAAAAGCAAACCATTATGCTTTTCCCGGAAGGGAAAACGAGTGTCGGCGAATCGCTTTTGCCTCTGAAGGCTAACTTAATTGAACCTGCGGTTTTATCAGGAACACCCGTGCTGCCTGTAGCAATCTGCTACGCGGAAAACGGGCAGAAAACGACCAAGGCCTCGTACGCCAATATCTCGATATTCAAATGCTTATGGACGATTTGCAGCACACCGGGGCTGAGCGTGACGTTGAAAGTGCTGCCGGTGATTGATGTTGTGGGTAAAACTCGGCACGAGGTCGCTTGCGAGGCGGCTGCTGGCATGAGCGCTGCAATGGGTGTGCCCGATCCGATGAAGGATTACTCAGAAGTCGTGCGCCACCACTGTGATGCCATCGGCGTTCCGTCGAAGTGATGCTTTAGGCAAACGGGTCGCAGTATTGAGGAGCTTTAACCTGAAAGACTTTGCGTTGGGGCAATTCAACGGCAGTGAGCGCTCCGCCCCAAACGCAGCCCGTATCCAAAGCGATGACGTGCTCGGTCATAACCAGACCCAATGTTGACCAGTGGCCAAAAACCACATTGTCCTTTTTGGTTTTTCGAGCCGGGCATTCGAACCACGGCATTAAGTGTTTCGGAGTGTTACCAGGGGCGTCTTTAATTTTGTAGTCCGGCACGCCTTTTTTATCCACAAAGCGGATGCGAGTAAATCCATTGAGAATGGCCCGCATTCTGGCTGAGCCTGTGAGCTCATCGTCCCAGAGATCCTTGCCGTACATCTCCTGCAAGTACTCTTTCCAATCGTCGCCGCGTAGCGCTTGCTGCACTTCATGGGCCAGATTTTTCGCTTTTTTCAAAGACCAGGCAGGGTCAATCGCGCCGTGCACAAAAGTGTAGTCACCCCATTGATAAAGTAAATATTGACTTCGCACCCAATCAATGAGTTCAGGGGCGTCGGGCGCGTTTAGAATCTCATCGATGGTATCTCTTCGATTGGCTTTGCCGGCACCTGCTGCGGTGGCTAAAAGATGCATTTCATGATTGCCGAGGATAAGCGTTGCGCGATCGCCAAAAGAACGAACAAGCCGCAGTGTTGCTAACGACTGGGGACCTCTGTTGATAATGTCCCCGATAAAAATAAGACGATCATCAGAGGGAATCAGTTTCAGGAGTTTTTCCAAGCTTGGCAGACAGCCGTGCACATCCCCGATCACTGTTACATTTTGTTCGTTTTGCATGAGTGTTAATCCTAGGTCTTTGGGCTAAGCCGAAAGCGGATTCGATATACTTAGCGCATCCGCATTTTAACTCGGAAGTAAAAAATGAAAGATGTTCGTAAGGTGGTGTTCCCGGTAGCCGGTTTAGGTACGCGTTTTTTGCCGGCAACCAAAGCTATGCCTAAAGAGATGCTCCCCGTGGTGGATAAGCCTCTTATTCAGTATGCCGTTGAAGAAGCTTATGCGGCAGGCATTACGGAAATGATCTTTATTACCGGCCGCTACAAGCGTGCCATCGAAGATCACTTCGACAAGGCTCCGATGTTGGAAAAAGAATTGATTGAGAAGGGCAAAAACGAGCTTCTCCAAACCGTTCGCTCGATTGCTCCGATAGGTGTGACCTTCATTTATATTCGTCAGCCGGAACCTTTAGGCCTGGGCCACGCCGTGCTTTGCGCACAGCCCGTGGTAGGTGACGAACCGTTTGCGGTGATGCTTGCCGATGACTTGATTGATGCTCAGCAAGCGGCGATCGGTCAATTGATCGAAGCCCGCAAGCAAGTGGGCGGCGGCAATATTTTGGCCGTCCAAGACGTGCCCAAGGCCGATACGAAGAAGTACGGTATCGTGGGTGTGGAAGACAGTCTTGCCCTCACAAGCCGCGTGCACGAGATGGTTGAAAAACCGGATCCGGATCATGCGCCTTCAACGCTTGCTGTGATCGGACGCTATGTGCTTGAACCGGAAATTTTTGAACGCTTGAAGAAGGTTCAAAAAGGTGTGGGCGGCGAAATTCAATTGACGGACGCTATCGCGAGCCAATTGGATCTCGGCACGACTTATTCGCATCGCTTTGAAGGTATCCGCTACGACTGTGGCTCCAAGCAAGGCTTTTTGGATGCGACAGTAAGATTTGCAAGAAAGGCGGGTTACTCGATCTAACTCGTTGCCAAGAAAAAGAGGCCGTTTCTTGAAAGATTCGGCCTCAATTCTTCTCTAGTGGTAACGATTAACCTTGAGGATTTTTTCAGCGTTTTCAATGCGATCCTTTGTGGGAGCATTGACGTCGGTCAGGTCGTATTTCAGTCCTAATTCCTGCCACTTGTACATACCGAAGGAGTGATAGGGGAGGACTTCAACTTTTCTCACGTTGTGAAGCGTTTCAATAAAGTCTGAGAGCCGCTTTAAGGCTTCATCGTTATCCGTGTGTCCGGGCACGAGCACGTGACGAATCCAGACGTCTTTATGAATCTCATCAAGATAGCGGGCGCAATCCAAGATCGTCGCGTTGGACTGTTTGGTAAGTATCCGATGTTCATGATCATCAATGTGTTTCAAATCGAGCATCACTAAATCGGTGTACTGCATCAGTTCTTGGAATTTGCCGAAGAACGGTTCCTTGCGGGTAAAGGGCAAACCGGCGGTGTCGATGGTTGTATGAATTCCCTCGGCTTTTGCCAATTTGAAAAATTCCAAAAGAAAATCAATTTGTAAAAGAGGCTCGCCCCCGCTTACCGTAATGCCGCCATCTTCTCCCCAATAGGATTTGTACCGCAGGGCGAAATCCAGAATTTCTCGAGCGCTTTTTTGTTCGCCGAGTTTAAGTTTCCATGTATCGGGGTTGTGGCAGTACTGACAGCGCATTTTGCAGCCTTGTAAAAACAGAACAAAGCGTACGCCCGGGCCATCAACTGAGCCGAAGGTTTCGTAGGAGTGAACGTAGGCAAGCGTCATGACAATCACCGCAAAAAATCAGGCACGCCGCCGATTCTGTAAGTAACAAAATCAGAAGGCGTGCCGGTCAGTGAGAATTACATGCTCTTGTGGCAGGTACGAGAGATCACATCGAGCTGTTGTTCGCGCGTGAGGTCAATGAACTTCACGGCGTAGCCGGAGACGCGAATGGTGAAGTTGGCGTATTCCGGTTTTTCAGGATGTTCCATCGCATCAATCAATTTTTCCGTTCCGAAAATATTGACATTGAGGTGATGGGCTCCGCGTTCGAAGTAACCGTCCATCACGCGAACCAGGTTTTGGACGCGTTCGTCCAAGGAGTGCCCCAGTGCATCCGGGCTGATGGTTTGCGTGTTGGAAATACCGTCAAGCGCATATTCGTAGGGCAGTTTAGCCACGGAGTTAAGCGAAGCAAGAAGGCCCGTTTGTTCGGCGCCGTAGCTCGGGTTGGCACCCGGAGAGAGCGGTTCGCCGGACTTGCGGCCGTCTGGCAAGTTGCCGGTCGCTTTACCGTAGACGACGTTAGACGTAATCGTCAGGATGGACGTCGTGGGTTCGGAGTTGCGATAGGTATGGAACTTGCGAAGCTTACGCATGAAGCTCTTCAAGAGCCAAACGGCAATGCTGTCAGCGCGGTCGTCATCGTTGCCGTAGCGCGGGAAGTCCCCTTCGGTTTCGTAGTCAATCACCACGCCTTGCTCGTTGCGGATGGTCTTCACCTTGGCGTACTTGATGGCGCAAAGCGAGTCGACCACATGCGAGAAGCCTGCGATGCCGGTCGCGAACGTGCGGCGCACATCGGTGTCAATGAGCGCGAGTTCAGCCGCTTCGTAGTAATACTTATCGTGCATGTAGTGGATGAGGTTGAGGGTGTTGACATAAAGTCCGGCCAACCAATCCATCATCTTGTCAAAGCGTTCCATCACTTCGTCGTAATCGAGGTATTCGGAAGTGATCGGACGAAGTTCAGGGCCAACCTGCGTGAGCGTTTGTTCGTCAACGCCGCCGTTGATTGCGTAGAGCATGCACTTGGCGAGGTTTGCGCGAGCGCCGAAGAACTGCATTTCTTTACCGGTTTCGGTAGCCGAAACGCAGCAGCAGATAGAGTAATCATCGCCCCAGATCGGACGCATCACATCGTCGTTTTCGTATTGAACGGACGAGGTATTGATGGAGATTTTCGCTGCGTAATCGCGGAAAGCCTTCGGCAAATGACGCGTATACAGAATCGTCAAATTGGGTTCCGGAGACGGTCCCATGTTTTCAAGCGTATGCAGGAAGCGGAAGTCGTTCTTGGTGACCATGGAACGACCGTCCATGCCGATGCCGGCCACTTCAAGCGTCGCCCACACCGGGTCGCCTGAGAAGAGCTGGTTGTAGGACGGGATGCGGGCGAACTTCACCATGCGGAATTTCAGCACCAAGTGGTCAATCAATTCCTGAGCTTCGGATTCCGTGAGCGTGCCTTCGGCCAAGTCACGTTGAATGTAAATATCCAAGAAAGTGGAGATACGGCCGACGGACATGGCGGCGCCGTTTTGCGTCTTGATGGCAGCCAGGTAGCCGAAATAGAGCCATTGAACAGCTTCGCGAGCGTTCTTAGCCGGGACGGAAATGTCAAAGCCGTAGTCAGCGGCCATTTCCTTCATTTGCATCAAGGCGCGGATTTGATCGGTGATTTCTTCACGTTGACGGATGATCTCATCGGTCATGATGCCGCAGCCGCAGTGAGCCATGTCTTCTTTTTTCTTGGCGATCAAGAAATCGATACCATAGAGCGCGACGCGGCGGTAGTCACCAACGATGCGGCCGCGGCCATAGGTATCCGGCAAACCCGTAATGATCTTGTTTTTACGGGCAAGACGCATTTCAGGCGTATAGGCGTCATAGACACCTTGATTGTGCGTCTTGTGGTATTCGGTGAAAATCTTGTGGAATTTCGGATTGGGCTTATAGCCGTACGTTTCGCAGGCTTGCTCAGCCATTTTGATGCCGCCAAACGGCATAAAGGCGCGCTTTAACGGCTTGTCGGTCTGCAGGCCGACAACCTTTTCGATATCCTTGGTGCCTTCGCCCATGTAGGCGGCTTTATAAGCGGTGATGCCGGAAACCACTTCCGTTTCCATGTCCAAAACACCGCCCTTGGCGCGTTCTTCTTTTTGCAAGCCTTGCAAAAGATCCCAAAGCTTGGAGGTCGCTTCAGTGGCCGGCTGCAAGAAAGATTCATCGCCGTCATAGGGAGTGTAGTTATTTTGTACGAAATCGCGAACATCAATTTCGTCGACCCAGTGGGTGCCTTTGAAACCTCTCCATTCGGTTTTCATAGTGTGCTCCAAGTTATCTAAAAAATTGTTTGCTTTTGGGGGTGTGCGTAAAAATCGAGACGCACACCAACACTTGCTCTTTCTTTACTTAGAAAGAACCCCGTAAAAATTCAATTGTCTACGGCTCTATTATTCTTGGCTAAATTTGTGATGTCAATGGTTTTTTTGCCATAAAAGCAACGCATAAAGCAAAAGAATGTTACTTTCTATCGGCCTGAAAAATTTGTTCTATCGGCGGGCGCTTTTCTGAAAGAAAAATCGCCGAATTCGGATAAACCAAATTCGGCGATTGATAAGGCCTGACTTATCGGAGAGATAAGTCTAATAGGCTATTATTTTTCGCACTTGATCGTGCAGCGGGGCTTGATTTGCTTGAAGAAATCGTTGCCCTTGTCGTCAACCAGGATGAAGGCCGGGAAGTCTTCAACTTCGATCTTCCAAACAGCTTCCATACCGAGTTCCGGCCATTCGACGCATTCGATGCTCTTGATAGAGCTTTCAGAGAGCACCGCAGCGATACCGCCGATCGTGCCGAGGTAGAAGCCGCCGTGCTTCTTGCAGGCGTCGGTGACGACTTGAGTACGGTTACCCTTGGCGATCATGACCATAGAGCCGCCGTGGCTTTGGAACAGATCCACATAGGGGTCCATACGGTTAGCGGTCGTCGGGCCCATGGAGCCGCACGGATGACCTTCCGGAGTCTTGGCAGGACCTGCGTACAGCACCGGGTGATCCTTCATGTATTGCGGGATTTCCTTGCCGCTGTCGATCAGTTCCTTAATGCGGGCGTGAGCGATGTCTCGAGCCACGATGATGGTGCCGGTCAAGGACACGCGGGTCGAAACCGGGTACTTTGACAATTCCTTGCAGACTTCAGACATCGGTTGGTTCAAATCGATCTTGATCGTTTGACCTTCGCCGGCTTTGCGGAATTCTTCAGGAATCAATTCACCGGGGTTGGTGTCAAGACGTTCAATCCAGACGCCGTCCTTATTGATCTTGGCCTTGATGTTGCGGTCTGCAGAGCAGCTCACACCCATGCCGACCGGGCAGCTGGCGCCGTGACGCGGCAGACGGATGACGCGAACGTCATGAGCCATGTATTTGCCGCCGAATTGAGCGCCCAAACCGATGTTGTGAGCGGCTTCGAGCAACGTCTTTTCGAGTTCGACGTCACGGAAAGCGCGGCCGGTTTCGTCGCCCGTGGTGGGCAAGCTGTCATAGTAGTGGGTGGAGGCGAGCTTAACCGTAAGCATCGTCTTTTCAGCAGAGGTACCGCCGATCACGAAAGCGATGTGATACGGGGGGCAAGCAGCCGTACCCAAGCTCTTCATTTTTTCAACGAGGTAGGGCACGAGCGTCTTGGGATTCAAAATCGCCTTGGTTTCTTGATAGAGGTAGCTCTTGTTGGCAGAGCCGCCGCCCTTGACAACGCACAAGAACTTGTATTCGTTGCCTTCGGTGGCTTCGATATCAATCTGAGCCGGCAAGTTGCAGCGGGTGTTCTTTTCTTCGTACATCGTCAGCGGAGCGTTTTGAGAGTAACGCAGGCTGTCGGTGGTGTAGGTTTCGAAAACACCCTTAGAAAGTGCTTCTTCGTCGCTGAAACCGGTCCAAACGCCTTGGCCCTTTTCACCGTGGATAATGGCCGTGCCGGTGTCTTGGCAGAAGGGCAATTCACCCTTAGCGGCGACTTCGGCGTTGCGCAGGAAGGACAAAGCAACGTACTTATCGTTGTCGGTAGCTTCCGGATCCTTCAGGATCTTGGCAACTTGTTCATTGTGGGCGCGGCGGAGCATGAAGTTGGCGTCATGGAAAGCTTGCTTGGCAAGCATCGTCAACGCTTCAGGCTGAACCTTCAAAATCTTGTGACCTTCGAATTCGCCTTCAGAGACGTAATCTTTGGTGAGCAAATAATATTCCGTTTCGTCTTTGCCGAATTGGAACATCGGAGCGTATTTAAATTCAACAGCTTGAGCCATTTTTTGTTATCTCCTCAACGTTGTGTTTTGATTCGCTGCAACTAAGGGGTTTTGAGCGAACCGTCCAAACTCAATGATGATCTTGTCCAGAAAAAACGGCAAGCAATTGAAACACTCAATTACTTGCCGTTGCCATTCGCTATTTCATTGCGAGAGGTTGTCGATTAAACGAAACCGTACATCGCAGCGAAGATGTAGCCGGCGATAGAAGCCGTGATAACACCAACCAAGCCAGGAATAATGAAGGAGTGGTTGATCACGAACTTACCGATGTGAGTCGTGCCGGAGCGGTCGAATTGAATAGCGGCCAAGTCAGACGGGTACGTCGGAAGGATGTAGTAACCGTAGCAGGCGGCAGAGAAAGCGACCACGATTCCCGGAGGCGTACCGACAGCCAAAGCAACCGGAACGATCGTTGCAACAGCGGCAGCCTGAGAGTTCACCAACTTGGAAACCAAGAGCAACACGATAGCGTAAGCCCACGGATACACCTTAACGTATTCGGTCAAACCGACCTTCAAGTCGTTCAAGTGAGCGGCAAACATCGTATCGGCCATCCAAGCCACACCGTACACAGCCACGATGGCGACCGTACCAGCGCGGAACACGCTGTTCTTGGCCACGTCAGAAGCCTTAACGTCGCAGAAGATAACCATCAACGTACCGGCGGCCAACATGAACATTTGAATAGCCAAGGTCATCGAGCAGCCCTTCGGACGCAATTGCGGGAACATACCGAGGATAGCCACGATCACGATCACGCCGATGAACAGAGCCAAAGAGAGCCATTGCTTGCCCGTGAACTTCTTGCCGATCAAGGTCGTCGTGTCACCGTAGACGTACTTCTTCATTTCCGGATCGGAGATCAACTTTTGGAAGTCCGGATCCTTGTCAAGGTCCTTACCACGGAACCAAGAGAAGCAGCAGACAGCAAACACACCAACGAAACCGCCAGGAATCGTGATGGAGAAGAGGTCAACGAAACCGAAAGCTTGGCCATTGATCGTGTAACCTTCCATCAAAGCGATCATGGAAACGGCAGCCACAGCAGCCGGCGAGCAGATCACACCCATTTGGGAAGCGATCGTAGAACCAGCCATCGGACGTTCCGGACGGATGTTGTTCTTAATAGCCACGTCATAGATAATGGGCAACATCGTGTAAACGACGTGACCCGTGCCGCACAAGATGGTCAGGAACCAGCAGATGTACGGAGCGAGGAAGCAGACGTAGCGGGGATTTCTACGCAAAATCTTTTCAGCGATTTGGAGCAAGCAGTCCAAACCACCAGCGGCTTGCAAAGTTGCAGAACCGCAAACCACGGCCAAAATCGTGAGAATCACGTCGACCGGCGGTTTACCCGGCTTCAGGCCGAAGCCGAAAATCAAAACGATCAAGCCCACGCCGCCCAAAAGGCCGAGGGCCATACCACCTTTGCGGGCACCATAGAACAAGCATGCCAACACTAAGATTAGTTGTAGCCAAAAGTCAGTACCAACCATGGTAAGTTTCCTTTATTTTCTCTTTTAAACAATAGAAGAGGCTACGTCTCCGTAACCTTTCTAAGCGATGAGAATTTTCACACATGAAAATGCATTTGTGCTTGGAGGCCGTTCTTGGTTTTTGAGTTAGGGATATATCTTTCAGCTATCTTTACAAAAGGGTTAAAAAGTCGTTAGGGTAAACCCGAGTATTTTTACAAAGTAGGTAAGCAAATATCCCTATGAATTTTGAATTTGAGCCTTATTTATAGTGAGAAAAGGCAAAAACTTGATTGAGTTTCAATTGTTACGAAGGTGTTTCAGATTGTTTCGAACTCAAAAAAGCAGTTAGCCTAAAGAGGTAGAAAAAAAGGAGACTTCGCATGGAAGTCTCCTTTTGAGATCAAGTCTGATTCAGAACGATTAGAGCATGATCTTCGAAATGAACCAACCGGCGGCGGTGCCAGCGATCACAAAAGCCAGGCCGGGCCGCATGTAACTGTGGTTAAACACAAAGCTGCCCAATCGTGTGGTGCCGGTACGGTCAAATGCCGTGCAGCCGATTTGAGCGCCGCCCGGGATCACGAAGTCACCGTAGCAGGAGGCCCAAATACCGATGAGCAGCTGCGGGTTCAGACCCAGAGCCAAACCGATCGGCATCAAAATCGTGGTGCTGACGGTCGGCGAGAAGATCACGGCGCTGAAGCAGAAGCAAACCACGCAGAAGAAGATGGGCGAAGAACTTGCTATATCGGAGAAGTAGTGCACGAACACATCCTTATGCGTGTCAAAGAAGGTGCCCGTCAACCAAGAGATACCGAAAACGCCCACCACACCGATCAAGCCAGAGCGGAAGACGGAGCCGGAAGCGAATTTATCGCTCGGGACTTTGCAGACCACGATGATCACCAGGGCGGTAGCGAGCATCACCATCTGAATCAAAGAGGGGATAGGCAATTGGCTGATCTTGCCAGCAATTTCCCAAGACGGACGAAGTGTTTCAGACGAACCGATCGTGATAGAGGTCAAAATACCGATAGCGAAAATCAGCACACCGATCTTGGCGCCCTTGCTGGGTTCAGCGTAGATACGGTCCGTGTGAGTGACATGCAATTCCGTGTATTGGCCGCTTTGAACGCGATGGATGAATTCAGGATCCTTTTCCAATTCGCAGCCGCGCCAGTTCACAGACAAGCAGGCGGCAAGCAAGGCGATGAAGTAAGTCGGCACGGACACGGACAAAATATCAAGCAAGGTGTAGCCGAATGCCGACATGATGCCCACCATGGCCGCCATGGCGGCGCTCATGGGACTGGCCATCACGCCGATGCCGGCGCAAATCACCGATGCTGACACTGCGCGTTCAGGTCGAATCTTTTGTGAGGCCGCCACTTCAGCCACCACCGGGTAAACGGCGAAAGCCACATAGGCGGTGCCCACGAAAATCACGAAAATAGAGCAGACAATCGGGCCGACAAAGTTAATCGCGCGCGGCCACTTGCGGAGCAGTTTTTCCGCTAAGCCGACCAAATAATCCAAACCGCCCGAGCCCTGCAGCACACTGGTACAGGCGATCACCGCGGTAATAATCAAGAGCACGGAAACGGGAGGAGAGCCCGGCTGCATGCCGAAACCGAGAACGAGAATGCTCACGCCAAAGCCGCCCGCAGCGCCCAGGCCCACACCGCCGAAGCGGCCGCCTACGGCCAAGCAGAACAAAACAACGGCGAGCTGGAGCCAAAATTGGACATCGACCATTTTTTATTCCTTAGTTAAGAGATCTAAAGATGGAGCAAAAACAGACTCCTCAGTATTTCGGCTAATCGTATGCGCCTTTTTGCCGATTTTCAAACTTTGTGGTTTTTCAACAAATGTCAACAATGTTGTAAGGCGTATCAACAATGTTCGAATTAATTCTATTTTTCAATCAGTTAATTCTTAAGCATGGATGTGGTTAGGTGTTTTTGGGTATCGGGAAAATCCTAAATTGCCGACAATATTCAACAAATTATCGCAACAAATAATGAAAAATTTTCTTTAAGAATCAATGAATAGCAGAAATCTGTCTATAATGCCCTTTAACTGTTTTTGAAAGGCGTCGAACAAAATGCAACAAAAAGACAATTTGTTTGAACAAATACGAGACCATTTGCAGGAACAGGCAAAAAATGGCGGTCGTATCGATACGGAAACGGAATTGGCCAAGCGTTTTGGCGTCACGCGTTATCGTATCCGCAAAGAGTTGGATATCCTGACTCAAATGGGTATTTTGGTCAGAACGCCTAAACGCGGCACAACCGTCAGAGAGGTTGGCGCGAGCAGTCTGAGAAACCAAATTCAGATGCGATTTGACGTGGCTAACTTCGACGTGCAGGAGTTTATCGAAGCGCGCGCCTTGGTGGAATGCTCGTTGATGTCTTTAATCTGCCGCCGCATTACGCCAGCTTTAGCTTCTCGTCTGGAAGGCACACTCAATAAGATTGAAGAACATGCTGATGAACCGCTGGTCGCTGACAAATTCGACCGAGAATTCCATCTCCTGCTTTTAGAGGGATGCGGCAACCGTGTTCTTCAGGTTTTCTCCGGCGTGTTGGTGACGTACTTTGAAAAGACCTCGCAGCGCATCGCTAACATGGATCGGCAATTTTTCTTAGAAATTGCTCGTCAGGAAAGAGAAATTTTGCGGGCAATCCGCATGGGAGATGCGCAAAAAGCCTCTGAATTGCTTCGCGCGCACTTAATGGAACAATCTCAACTCTTGCCGCTTTAATTAAGCGGGCATCAAAACACAATGGGGAGCAGGTTCATCATCTGCTCCCCATATTTGCTTAAACGTTAACGGATTAACCGATCAAGCGTTCAATCACATCGACCATCACATCAACACCCATCGGGAGGTATTGCGGGTCAAAGTGCATCGTGGCCGCGTGAAGACCCGGTGTGGCACCAACGCCTAAACCAAAGTAGGCAGCCTTCATCGTGGGCTTATGCATCTTGTAGTAGTGGAAGTCTTCACCGCCGCCACCGCAGTCCTTGGCAACAGCGTCTTGGCCGTGCGTGCGGACGATGGATTCGATGACCATTTGCTTGAAGTCTTCGTCGTATTCCGCAGCCGGGCAGGCACCCAATTCAGTAATTGTTGCCGTTGCGCCGTAACCGGTGGCGATGCCTTCAACCAACTTCGCGAAGCGTTCACGGAAATCCTTCATCAAAGGATTCGTTTGAGCGCGGCAGTCGAAGGTGATCACAGCGTTTTCCGGGATGGAGTTCGTCGCGCCTTGGTCGGCGTGCAATTGCGTAGCCTTCATCGACCAGATGCTGGTCGGATTAAACCACATGTTTTGCGTGCCTTGAACAATGGCGCAAGCCACGTCAAGCGCGTTGACACCCAAGTGCGGACGAGCAGCGTGAGCGCTGCGGCCGTGCACTTCAACCTTAAGCGTGTTGGAAGCCGTGTGGCAGACAGCTGGGCAGATCTTGCCGGCGGGCACATCCTGCACGGGGCGGATGTGAGCACCTAAAGCGTAGTCCACATCGTCAATAACGCCGGCCTTGATCATAGCCAAAGCGCCGATGATGGATTCTTCTGCGGGTTGGAAGAGTAATTTGAGCGTGCCCTTCTTGATGCGATCCTTCAGGCGGCTAGCAGCAGCCAACACCATGGCCGTATGAGAGTCGTGACCGCAGGCGTGAATGGCGCATTCTTTACCGTCAATCGTAAAGGGCAGTGCGTCCATGTCTGCGCGCAGCATCACCACGGGGCCGGGTTCGGCGCCCTTAATAATGCCCATGACACCGGTCGTGCCACCGATGCCGGTTTGCACTTCAATACCTAAATCCTTCAGGGTCTTGGCAACATAAGCGGAAGTCTTCACTTCCTGCATACCCAATTCAGGAATCTGATGGAGGTCTTCCCACATTTTGATGGGATCGAGAATAGTGGACATGGGTCTTTCCTTTATTCAGTTGTTAATAGGAATAGTTGAAGTGTAACGCTTTTGAAGACTCAAAAGCCTAATTTTTTCTTGGCTTTTAGAGGTTAATCCATACTTCCGGAGCGAAAACCTTCTAAATCCAGCGTGACATATTTCCAGCCAAGGGACTTAATTTTTTCAATAAGCGCCTGACGCAAAGAAAGAGCTTTTTCAAATTGATCAGCACTCACTTCAATGCGGGCAATGTCGCCGTGCGAGCGAAGGCGAACACTCCCCAGCTCAAGCGTGGCAAGAAAAGCTTCAGCCTCTTCAATTCGTTTTAACGCTTCAAGGGTTAGGGGACAGTTATAAGGCAGACGCGTGCAAAGGCAGGAGCCAGAGGGTTTGTTGGCGCTTTTGATGTGAAGTTCAGTCAATAAGCAGCGTACATCGGCTTTGTGCAGGCCAAGCTCTTTGAGAGGGCTTAAGGCGCCGGATTCTGCAATGGCTTTGAGGCCCGGGCGATATTTCGTTAAGTCGTCAAGCTGAGTGCCTTCCAGAAGCAGTTTGGTTCCGTGCTCATTGCCAAAGGCAAAAAAGGCTTTGAAAATGGCTTTTTTGCAACGGTAGCAACGATCTTTGGGATTGTTTTCAATGCCGATATCCTCAGGCCTGTCAATCGTGATGACGTTCAGATCAATTTGGAATTCCCGGGCAATGTCTCGGGCTTCTTTCAGCGCCCTTCTGGGCATCCAAGGTGTGTCCGCATAAAGCGCATAAACCGGAAATTTTCCTTGGGCAGCGTGTAATGCAAGTTTCAATACGAGAATGCTGTCTGTGCCGCCCGAGAAAGCTACCATCACGGGGCCGGTGACGAGGTTTTCGAAATACTTTTGGGCGCTATTTAAATCAGTCATTATTGACAGCATCCTTAGCGGCACGATAAAGCGTCGCTAAATCCAAGCGGCAAGTCTTAGCCAATTTTTTCACGCTTTCATATTCCGGATAAAAACGAGTTTTGTAGTGTCCTTCTTCATCGGGCACTTCGCAGGCTTTGACTTCAATGGGACCGTACTGAGTTTGAACGGTTCGCTTCTCACGTTTGAGTGTGCGGCGAGCGACAGTTTTTGCACGAATGCCGATTGTCGTTGTGTTGGCAAAAATGACGTTTTCAAGTGCCTCTTGCCTGTCAGCACTGCAAAGTACCGTCAGAATGTAAGCAGGACGGTTCTTTTTCATGAAAACCGGGCTAAACCACGCTTCAAGCGCGCCCTTTTCGTAGAGCCGCTCTAAAGTGAATCCCAACATTTCAGCGCTGCTGTCATCAATGTTGGTGGAGAGCTCAACCACCTCATCACCATTGGTTGTTTGCGCACTCTCAATTAATGTTGCACGCAAAAGACTGGGACGGTCATAGTCACGTTTGCCCGCGCCCAGGCCGGATTTTAAAATTCGGTATTTTGCGGGCAGCATTGTGCCGGTTTGAAGCGCCGCGACAATCGCCGCTCCGGTCGGCGTGACAAACTCACCCTTGCAGTCAATGCGCGAAAGCGTGAGTCCGTATTCCTGAGCGATGTGAGAAACTGCGGGAACAGGAATCGGCAGGATGCCATGCTGACAACGAATTTCGCCGTACCCTTCACCCAGAGCGGTCACGATGACATTGTCGATGTTTAAATCGTCAATCAGCACGGCGACAGACAAAATATCCACGATGGAGTCAAGGGCTCCAACTTCGTGAAAGTGCACTTCTTCAACGGGCACGCCGTGCGCATGGCTTTCCGCTTGGGCGACGATGGTGAAGATTTTCTTGGCCAGTGCTTTCGCCCTGTCAGTTGCGCTGGTCTGATCAAGAATCGTGAAAATGTCGCTTAAGTGGCGGTGTTCGTGATGATGGTGGTGATGATGTTCGCCGTGTTCGTGCGCGTGTGAATGTTCGTGTTCATGATCATGACCGTGCTCATGCTCATTTTCGTGATGAGCATGGCCGAAAAGGTAATTCATGTCATGATCGTTGTCCGGTGCGCCGTTTGTCAGTGTCACCTTGAAGTCGCAAGCGTTAAGCGCGCACTTATTGACTCGGGAAACAGCAACCGAGAACTGTTGATCGGGCAGGCTTTTTAAGACAGTCTGCAGTTTTTCGTAATTGGCGCCCAGATCCAAAAGAGCTGCTACCGTCATGTCTCCGCTGATGCCTGTTTGAGCGTCCAACACCAATGTTGTCATATCTTTATTCCTTTTGAGTGGCCAGACGGTTAATTTGAGAGGCAAGGAACCCCGCGCCGAAACCGTTATCAATATTTACCGTTGCCACACCGTTTGAGCAACTGTTAATCATGGTGAGTAAAGCGGATAAACCGTGGAAATTGGCACCATAACCCACAGAAGTCGGCACGGCAATGACGGGATTGGCAACAAGGCCTCCGATGACAGAGGCTAGAGCTCCTTCCATGCCGGCCACCGCCACTACGCAATTGGCCTTTTGCAAGCGCTCCACTTTAGAGAGCAGCCGATGCAGGCCGCTGACACCGATATCGTAGAAGCGCTCAACATTTTGACCGAAAAACTCAGCAGTTTGAGCGCATTCTTCAGCAATGCTGATGTCGGCTGTGCCTGCCGTGCACACGGCAATCAGTCCGATTTTTTCTTTGGTTTTTTCGATTTTTGCGATTCGGCTGATGGGATCGTAGGTGAGCTGCGGCAAATGCTCTTTCAGAAGTAGATACTGCTTTTCAGAGCATCGTGTGCCCATCACTTCGCCGTGATTTTTATAAAGACGCATGAAAATTTCCGTCAGGTAGTCATCAGCCTTATTTTGGCAATAGACCACTTCGGCAAAGCCCGTTCGAATCGCACGATGGGTATCAAGCTTTGCAAACCCTAAATCTTCATACGGAGCGCGGGCAAGGATGGCCTTGGCCTCGTTAATCTCCATTTTTCCGTCTTTGACGGCCTCTAAAAGCGTGTCGATATTCATGGTTTCACACAAAAAATCGCGAAGTCTTCAATCTTCTCTTCGTTTTCTCTCAAGACGACAGTCTCAATATTAATGAAACCGATGTCTTTCAGCAGGGCGATGTCGTAGTCGGGCCGATCGTGAGAACTCATCGGAAGTTCTTTTGCAATCGCCTCCATAATAGTCGTGTCAACGGATCCCAGGTACTTGTGCGTTTGATCGTGAGAAGCGTTTTGTCTCTTGGGGTCTGTGAGATATCGGTAGTGGTTCCCATCGAAAACAATCAGCATTCCCGAGGGCTTGAGCCATCTAAACCACGTTTGATAGGCTCGCATAGGGTCAGGTAAATTCCAAACCACATTCCGTGAAGCGATCACATTAAAAGAGTTATCCGTAAACGGCGCCTCAATGGCATCGGCGAGAAGAAAACACTCAACCAATCCGCGAGCATTTTTACGGGCTCGGACAAGCATCGGTTCGGAGGAGTCAATTCCGGTACTTCTGTAGCCCAGTTTGGCCAGTTCAATCGCTAAGAATCCGGGGCCGCAGCCGACATCAAGCGCTTTTTGTTCGCTGTGATTCAATCCCAGCTTGCGCTGCAACAGTTGCCTGTAAGGATTATCGGGATCGGCGAATTCGTCATTGTTCGACAGGCTAAAGCCTTCGGCCCGCATTCCCCAGTACTTTTGAATGGCTTGATTGATGTTGTCGGGAGTGATTTTTGTCATCGCATTCTCTTTCAGTAGCGACCATCTTAGCAAACGAAAGATTGGGAACGGACACAAAGCGACAAATCAGTCAAAAAAGAGCGCAAATAGGCAAAAAACGGCGCCTCTTATGAGAAGGCGCCGTCACCCGAATCAATTAAATATCAAACTGAGCGGTGGAGGTGGGTTTAGAACCCAACAATTTAACCACGGGATCAAGCGAAGGCTTATCCTTGAGGTGCAACAAGAAGTCCGCGATGCCTTCGACAACTTCCGAGGGGAAGACCATGCCGGCGATGTCGCGGTATTTGCTCATCAAGGCTTCGTCGCTTACGGGGTTTTGTGGTGCGCCGAGCGGGAATTCCACCCGTTCTGTGTAGCTCTTACCGTCTCGCGTGATAATCGTCACAAAAGGTTCATCCTCATCCTTTTGGGTCTTGTCGATTTCAAATTCGACCAATTCCATTGCCTGACGGATGCGGGGATCGTGGCGATTGGTGCGGGTGTAGGCGGTGAGGTTGGCGCCGCCGAAAACCAAGCGCGCAGCGATGCCGTAGGCGATGCTCATTTGAGCAGCGGGCATCGGGTCAAGCTTTCTGCCGCCGCACATGCCGTGCACAAACGGATTGATCTTAATGTGAATCTTTTCAATATCAGCGGGCGTCACATTGTGAGCATCCATAATGATGTTGACCGCGTCAATGGAGGAGTGTGAGCTTCTGCAGGAAGCATGCGGTTTGATGGAAACACGGCCCAGCTTCCAGTTTTTGGCTAAGTCACGCAGCCAGGCATCCGGATCTTGACTCGTCGGAGCGAAGGTCTTGGAGAAACCGCCCCAAACTTGTTCAAAAGCAAATTTCGGACCTGTGAAGCCTTCGCGTGCCAAGAGGCAGGCAAGCAGACCGCCGTGCGCGGCATTGCCCACGTGCAGGCGTTTATTTTGAGCGCCGTCATGCACAAAAGACCATTGGCCGGCAGCAAAGCTTGTGGCAATGCCCAAAGCAGCTTGCATTTTTTCAACATCAAGACCGAGCAGGCGGCCCACAGCGGCGGCAGCGCCAAAGACGCCGCATGTGCCTGTGGAGTGCCAGCCTGCGCCATTGTGAGGCTCGTACGCACCGCAGGACTCCAGCGCGCGGCGCGCGAGATCATAGCCAAGTGTCACGGCCACGATGAATTCTTTGCCGTCAATAGGACGGTCGCAAAGGCTCAAAGCGGCAAAGGCCGCGGGAACAACAACGGCGCCCGAATGGTCGCACCCGTTGGTGTCATCAAGCTCAAAGGTGTGGGAGGACACGCCGTTACTTAAGGCAGCATTGCGGGCAGTTGTTTTGATGCCCTTGCCCCAGAGGGGGACGTTGCCGCCCGTTTCTCCGCAAATGGCGAAAACTTTGTTCAATAGTTTCGTCTCGGGGCTAACGGCGCCGGCGATGCCCGCGCCCACAGAGTCCAGAATGTGGCGTTGAGCCTTTATCACGAGTTCTTCGGGGATATCTTCGAATTTTGTCCAAACAACAAAACGCGCGAGCTGTTCTGAGATTAATTGAGTGTTTTCGGTAGACATAGCATTTGCTCTATAGAAAAGGCTAAACGAGGGAGCAGACTTCGTGCAAAGTCTGCTCCGATTTGTCAGCTTATTTTAGAAGAAAATGAAGCTTAAGAAGTAACCCGCGGTCACGCCGGAGATGACATGCACGAAGCCGGGGATGATGTAGCTGTGGTTGACCACGTATTTGCCAAGGCGCGTGGTGCCCGTGCGGTCAAAAGCCGTGCAGCCGATCTGAGCGCCGCCCGGGATGATGAAGTCACCGCACGTGGCAGGGAAGAGCGCCACGCAAAGGCCGGCGGGGATGCCGATGGAAACGCCCAAAGGCATCAGAGCGGCCGTCGTTGCAGACGGACTCAAAATCACAGCCGAGAAGCAAAAGAGCACGACGCCAAAGAGCATCGGTGTCGATTGCGCCATGTCGGTAAAGAGCTCGACAAAGAGGGGCTTATAAGCTTCAAAGAATGTCCCCGTGAGCCAAGAAACACCGAAGACGCCCACCACGCCGATCAGGCCCGAAACGAACACGGAGCCTGATGCAAACTTGCTGCTCGGAACTTTACAGAACACGATGATGAAAAGACCGAAAGCGAGCATGATCATTTGGATCAGGGACGGAATCGGGAGCGTGGAGACTTTGCCCGCGGCTTCCCACGTCGGGAGCAATTCTTTGAACGTGCCGAAGATGATCACGGTGATCACGCCCAAAAGGAAGATGCCGACGGAAAGTTTTTGACCTTTCGTTGCTTCAAAGGGCTTATCGTCTTTAGTGACAACCAATTCTTGGTATTGGCCGGACTGCACGCGGCGGATAAATTCCGGATCCTTTTCAAGTTCCGTGCCCTTCCAGTAGACCGACAGGCAGGTGCAGAGCGTAGCGATAATGAAGGCCGGTACCGAGACCGCGAGGATTTGAATCAAAGACACGTCCAAAATGGCAAGGCTTGCTACCAAAGCAGCCATGGCGGCGCTCATGGGGCTTGCCACCACAGCGATACCTGCGGAAATCACAGACGCGGCAATCGGTCTTTCGGGGCGCACCTTCGCGGAAGCCGCCACTTCGGCGACGACCGGATAGACCGCGAAGGCCACGTAAGCCGTGCCGCACAAAACCACAAAGAGCGAACAGACAAAGGGCCCCACGATCGTGATGGCGCTTGGCCATTTGCGAAGCATTTTTTCAGCTACGCGAACGAGAAGATCGAGGCCGCCTGCACCTTGCAAAATACTCGTGCAAGCGATCACGGCAACGATAATCAAAAGCGTGGAGACGGGAGGGGAGGCTGGTTGAAGGCCAAAACCCAAAACCAAAATACTCACGCCTAAGCCCCCTGCGGCACCTAGGCCCACACCGCCGAAGCGGCCGCCCACGCCGATGCAGACGAGCATCACTGCTAACTGCAGCCAAAAGTTTAAATCGGTTTCCATGTTGAATACCTTTTAAAAATATTGAACTATTGAAGCGTTTGGGCTTCCGTGTCGAGCACGCCGCGAGCGACTTCGAGCTGTTTGCGAACAGCTTCAGGAGCCGTTCCGCCGTAGGACTTGCGGGCTTTCACGCACGTTTCAAGCGCGATTTCGTGACGGATGTCTTCTTCGATCTTGTCGTTGAAGTTCTTGTACTCTTCCATCGTCAGGTCATCGAGGCGCTTGCCGTGCTTGATGCAGTAATTGACCATAGAACCCACGATGTGGTGAGCTTCGCGGAACGGAACACCCTTGCGTGCGAGGTAGTCAGCGAGGTCGGTTGCGTTGGAGTAACCGAGATCAGCGTTATGACGCATTTTTTCTGCGTTAACGGTCATCTTGGCAATCATCGGCGTCATGATGCGAAGGCTTGCAAGCAGGGTGTCAATCGAATCGAATACCTGTTCCTTGTCTTCCGAAAGGTCGGTGTTGTAGGCCAAGGGCAAGCCCTTCATGATCGTGAGCATAGCCATAAGGTTGCCGTAAACGCGGCCTGTCTTACCGCGGATCTTTTCGGCGATATCCGGGTTTTTCTTTTGCGGCATGATGGAAGAGCCCGTGCAGAAGTCGTCGGACAATTCGATGAACTTGAAGTCTTGCGTGGAGAAGGTGACGAGTTCTTCAGACAGGCGGCTCAAGTGCATGTAGCACATTGCGGCGCAGGCATTGAATTCAACCATATGATCGCGATCGCTTACGGAATCGATGGAATTTTCTGTCGGACCGTCAAAACCCAAAGCCTTAGCGGTGAATTCGCGATCGATCGGGAAGTCGGTGCCGGCCAGAGCGGCAGCGCCCAAGGGGCAGCGGCCCATGCGGGTGTAGAGATTGTCAAAGCGCGTGAAGTCGCGTTCGAGCATCCAGAAATAGGCCATCATCCAATGCGAAAAGAGGATGGGCTGGCCGGTTTGCATATGGGTGTAGCCCGGCATAATTACGTCGAGATGCTTTTCGGCGATATCCACAAATTCTTTTTGAAGGTCACGGATGGCGCCTTGGACTTCGCGGATGGTGGCGCGAAGCATCATTTTGGTGGTAACGGTCGTTTGGTCGTTGCGGGAACGGGCGGTATGAAGGCGGCCGCCGGCGGGACCGACAATTTCAGTCATGCGCTTTTCGATGGCCATGTGAATGTCTTCGTCGGCGGTACGGAATTCAAACTTGCCGTCGCGGATTTCTTGAGCCACTTGATCCAAGCCCTTGCAGATTGCTTCGGCATCTTCCTTGCTGATGATGCCTTGGCGGCCGAGCATTGTGGCGTGCGCTTGAGAACCCTTGATATCGAAGGGACAATTGCGTTGTTCGATGAGAATCGTGGCGTTGAAATCTTCGACCAACTTATTTGCCGACAAATCAAAGCGACCACTTCTAGATTTACTGTCCATTTTTAACTCCTTGAAATTACAATAAAATCTTTTACTGGGTAGAAAATAAAGGAAACAAGAACCCAATAAATAGCGGATATTTTTACTTTACTCTTATTGTCGACAAATAGATAGATAAAATCGACAAATAAGTAAAATATTTTTAAATCATCTGTGTATTCAAGGAGTTAGCGTGTATATTTAAAGTGTTATGTGTTAAGAAAAATAATCTTAATAAGAGAAAATTTACTAAATTATGCTTTTTTCTTTAGATTCAAACTGCTGATTTTCTGCAAGAGCGCAGTGGTAGAACGCTGATGCTCAAATTGAACCGTAACGGTTTTTGCGCCCCAAGTGGAAACAAGCTGCGCTTCGGGCAAATCCTTGATTTCGTAGTCGCCCCCTTTGACATAAATGTCAGGGTGGGCAGCTTCGACCGCTTTAAGCGGTACCTTGTCTTCGAAAATGACAACCAAATCAACGCTTTCCAACGCGGCAAGCACGGCGGCTCGGTCAGCCTGTGTGTTAATGGGGCGTTCATCGCCTTTACCCAGCATCTTCACGGAAGCATCCGAATTAATGGCAACAACAAGACTGGCGCCAAGCGCTCTGGCCTGCGCAAGATAGGTGACGTGTCCCCGGTGCAGGATGTCAAAAACGCCGTTTGTCATCACAACCGGATGGGGAAGTTCTCGCGCGCGCTGGGGCAAGTGTTCCATATCCGTAATTTTGTTTTCAAACGCTGGCGCGGGGAGTCTTGTGCTCATGTTGATTCCTAATCGATCAGTTTGGCTGCTTCTAATAAGTTGCGGGCGACATCAGTGCATTCTGCGACAGGCTGCGGACACGCAAGACCGTCTTTGCCGACCAAAATACGCCTGCCCACCTGCGCCGCAAGAGCGGCTTGCATATCGCCCTGCTTATCACCCACCATGAGACTGGCTTTCATATCGATGTCCCATTTTTTCTGGGCGGCTAAAAGCATGCCGGGTTTGGGTTTGCGGCAGTTGCAATCCTGTAAATAGTTGCCGAGTGCTTTTTCGGGATGATGCGGGCAGAAAAAGATATCGGAGATCAAAACGCCTTCGTCGGCAAATCGCTTTTTCATCCAGACGCAGAGCTTCTCAAAATCGGTTTCGCTGTAGTAGCCTCTGCCAATGCCGCTTTGGTTGGTAGCAATGATTAAAAGGTAGCCTGCTTTCTGCAGCAGCCGGCAGCCTTCAAACACGCCGTCAATGAACTGAAATTCTTCAGGCGCGTGCACGTAGGCGTGATCAATGTTGATCACGCCGTCTCTGTCTAAAAAAGCCGCTTTTACAGAACTCATTTTGCTTCGGCAATCGTGGGATCGCTTTGCACGTCCTGGTAGCGCGTCAAAAGGTCAGCCACATAGTCCGCCGTGCCTTCTTCAACACTGCGGAAGGCCACGTCACACCCTGCGGCACGAAGTTTCGTCAAATCCGCTTGCGTATAGGCTTGATATTTGCCCTTGAGCGAATCGGGGAAGGGAATGTAACGGATAAAGCCTTCTTTAACGGCTTCTTCAAGTGTCACCTTTTCTTTACCTGCGTGTGTGCGAAGCGCGTTGACAACGCCAAGCGAGACATCGTTAAAGGGCTGCGCGCGGCCCGTGCCGCAGTTGTAGATGCCGGTGACGGGTTTATTGAAAAAGTTCAGATTGACAGCGATCACGTCGTCGACATAAACAAAGTCGCGTTCCTGCTCTCCGTTGCCGTACCCAAGGCAGCCTTCAAAGAGGCGCACATGGCCTTCTTTGCGGAATTGGAAGAATTGGTGGAAGGCGACGCTTGCCATGCGGCCCTTATGCTGCTCGTGCGGACCGTAGACATTAAAGTAGCGAAGACCAATCACCGGGGCCTTCACTTCGCCTTTGGCGAGCTTGGCGCGAAGCACTTGGTCAAAAAGGAATTTGGAGTAGCCGTAAACATTAAGCGGCCCCTCGTAGCGCGGGTCTTCCACAAAAGTGGTGCTTGCGCCATAGGTGGCGGCAGAAGATGCGTAAATCATCGGAATACCCAACTCTTGGGCCCAGTTAAAGAGCTCAAGCGTGTAGCGGTAATTATTTTCCATCATGTAGCGGCCATCGGTTTCCATCGTGTCCGAGCAGGCGCCTTGGTGGAAAATGGCTTCGGGTTTAGCGATTTTGCGGGCTTTGACAAGCTCGATGAAGTCACGCTTATCGAAATAATCCGAAATCTGGCATTCAACTAAGTTTTTGAATTTTTCAGCTTTCGACAAGTTGTCAACCGCAATGACATCCGTGTATCCCTGGCGGTTTAAAGCCAAAACATTATTCGCGCCGATAAAACCGGCGGCACCCGTTACCACAATGCTCACAATTTTTCTCCTGCAAATAGATCTTCGTAGCCGTTCGGAAAGAGCTCGTCAAAACTCACGGTGGCGGTGCCGAGCTTGCCGACGACAATGCCGCCCGCGCGATTGGCGATCCGCATGGCTTCTTCGAGCGGCTCACCCATTGCCATCATGGTGGCCATGACGGCGATAACGGTGTCTCCCGCGCCCGAGACATCATAAACTTCAAGCGCTTGAGCCGGAATCGTCTTTTGCCCCTTGTCCGTAAAAAGCGTCATGCCTTCTTCACTGCGGGTTAAAAGCAGTGCGGTGAGGTTCAGTTTTTCTCGCAGCGCGTGAGCTTTTTGCGTTAATTCTTCTTCACTTTGCCAAGGGCCTACGACCTGAGCGAGTTCCGAGCGGTTGGGCGTGATGACCGTGGCGCCGCGGTAGCGCTCGTAATTGCTTCCCTTCGGGTCAATTAAAACGGGAATATTTTTACTTCTGGCGCAATCAATCATGCGGGCAATGTGGTCCAACCCGCCCTTGCCGTAGTCGGAAAGCACCACGACTTCGCAGTCATCAATCAGTTTTTCGTACTCGGAGAGATGATGCGCGAGCACCGCGGTCGTGGGTTTATTTTCAAAGTCCGCGCGAAGCATTTGCTGCTGGCGCGCGACAATGCGAAGTTTGACAGTGGTCTTTAAATCCGGATCACGGTGCAGGTGCGGCTCAATGCCCTTTTCATTTAAAAGGCGCTCGACCGTCTCGCCGGGTTCGTCACAGCCGACAACGGAGAGCAATTTAGCCACAGCTCCCAACGCGCTGATATTTAATGCAACGTTAGCGGCGCCGCCCAAACGCTCCTCTTCGCGAGTGATGCGCACGACCGGAACCGGCGCTTCGGGCGAGATACGATTAGCATCGCCAAACCAGTAGCGATCCAGCATCGCGTCGCCCGCAACCAAAATCTTTTTCTTGCTGAAACAGTTTGCCACGTCGGCATCCTTCCTTAAGCTATTTTTCGTCAATTGTAAGCATCGTGTTGTGTTTTTGCCTGAAAAAGCTGTATCCATTGGTTAGTTTCGGGTAATTTGACTTGGCAAGCTATTTGTCCCCAACGTACAATGAACTCTTAGTTATTTGTGCGTCGTTTAGGAGTATTCGGCGCTTCATTTTTTGTGTGCAGGTTATGTCAGAAACTGTATTTCTTTCCAAAACGCGCTCGAATTGTCAGCTGAGCGCTTGCGGTCTTACTTTGGATATCGGTCGTCAGCGTTTGACCGAATCGGACTATCAGCAATTATTAAATAAGGCGCGCGAATGCGATCTGTTAGGTCGCCAAATCGCTATGGTTAAGGGCGAAGAGGTTAACGGCAGCGAACATCGTCAAGCCCTGCACACGTCTTTGCGTTCGCAAGATCCTGCAAGCCCCCATTACGAACAGGTTCGCGCGGTTCGTGAAAAGATGACTTCGATTGCCCGCGCGGTAAGAAGCGGGGAGTGGAAGGGCGCGACCGGCAAGACCATCACCGATGTGATCAATATCGGGATCGGGGGGTCCGAGATGGGACCGCACGCGGTTTATCACGCACTCCGTGAAATTAATCCTGCTATCAAACTGCATTTCTTATCTGCCGTTGATGGCACGTTGGTTGACAGAATCCTTGGTGTGCTCAATCCCGAGACATCACTTGCGGTTGTTTCCAGTAAAAGTTTTTCAACCCGCGAGACGATGCTCAACGCTGAGCTCGTGAACGAGTGGTACGCCCAAGCGGGTATTAAGACAAAAGAGCAGCGCGCGCAGCACATTTTTGTTGTGAGCGCGAAAGAAAGCGCCTGCGCGGAAATGAATTTGCCCGAAGAAAACCGCTTTCCGATGTGGTCTTGGGTGGGCGGACGGTTCTCTGTTTGGGGCGCCATTGGTTTGCCTCTCGTGATCGCGCTGGGACCGGAAGTATTCGATGAGTTCCTGCATGGTGCTTATGAAATGGATCAGCACATGGTGCAAAAGGGGCTCGAAGACAACCTTCCCGCAACTCTTGCCCTGCTTTCGTATTGGAATTCCAGAAAGCATCAGATGGTCTCGCACTGTCTTTTACCTTATGACGAAAGATTGCGTCTGGTGGTGGCTTGGCTGCAGCAGCTTGAAATGGAAAGCCTGGGTAAAAGCGAAGGTGCTGACGGTAAAGTGATCAGCGAGCGAACCGGGCAGTCGGTTTGGGGCGGCTTTGGTAATGAAGCGCAGCACTCTTTTTATCAATGGTTAAGAGATGGAAGCGGCCGCACAAGTATTGACTTGGTGTGGTGTGAAGAAGCCGGTCACAAGCATGCGCACCATCATTTGGTGTTAAATGCCAACGCGCAGGCGCAGGCTGAGGCGCTTGTGACGCGTCAGACACCATCCGATGAGTTCTTTAACGCGGTGAGCACCATTCAGATCAAAAAACTGACACCGGAAACGTTGGGTGCCTTTATGGCGATGTATGAGCACAAGACCACGATGCTCGCAACGCTTTATGGGTTAAATGCCTTTGATCAGCCGGCGGTTGAGTACGGTAAAAAGCTTTGCCGCGAGCTTGAAGCCAAGCTCTCGGAATAAAAAAGAGGATTGCATGCCGCGCCGCGCTTTAATTGTTAAAACCACCTCCATGGGGGATGTGATCCACGCGCTGCCTGCCGTGGCGGATTTAGCGCGTGCCGTTCCTGAAATTCAAATAGATTGGGTGGTGGAGAAAAGCTTTGCAGATATTCCTCGTTTGAGCCGTTATGTGCACGAGGTGCATGAAGTGGCTGTCCGTCAATGGCGAAATAATGTTTTTTCCGCTCAAACGTGGAAGGAAGTTGGCAAGGTGCGCGCAGCGCTAGAACGTGCGCACTATGAAAGAGCGGTGGATTTGCAGGGACTGCTTAAAAGCGCTGTCATCGGCAAATGGACAAAATCATTCTTAATGGGCTACGACAAGGCGAGTATCAAAGAACCTTTGGCAAGCCGCTTCTACGATAAGACTTTTACTGTCTCGAAATCCTTAAGCGCAGTGACGCGGTGTCGTGCGTTGCTTGCCAATGCGTTTGACTATGACTGGAGAGACTTTCCGCTGGATTTCGGACTCAAAGAAATTGAAGCTCAATCTGCTCAAACGCCCTATGCTGTTTTTCTTGTGAATACGAGTCGAGAGACGAAACTTTGGTCAGAAGCGAAGTGGGAAGCTCTGGCAAAAGATTGTCATCGGTCCGGATTTGATGTCCGATTGATTTGGGGCAGCCCCGCGGAGCGTGAACGCGTGGAGCGAATCGCAAGCCAGAGCGGTGATTTTTGCCAAGTTTTGCCCAGAATGTCCATTAAAGACTGTGCGGCTTGGCTGCAAAATGCTGCCTTCGTTGTGGGTGTGGATACAGGCTTAACGCACCTGGCGGCGGCGACCGCTCGGCCGACGGTGGGACTTTTTATGGATTACCCGGTTGAACTCGTTGGATTGACCGGAGTGAGTACCGTGAGTTTGGGCGGCGTGGGAGCCGATCCGACGCTCTCAGAGGTCAAAGACGCGCTCAAACAGTTGCAAGTGGAGATTTCAGCGTGAACATTTCTCCTCAGGCGTATCGATATTTAGTGCCGGCTCTGCTGCCGGCGGCCTCTCTTTATTTATTGTGGCGGGCAAGGAAACAGCCCTCGTATCTCAAAAATTGGGGTGAACGCTTTGCCTGGTCGGATTATCCAAAACCCAGAGAGGGGCATCCTGTTGTTTGGGTTCATGCGGTAAGCGTCGGTGAAACCAACGCGACGCGTCCGCTCGTTCGCTCTATTTTGGATACGTGCCCTGAGTGTGATGTGCTGCTGACGCACATGACGCCCACGGGCCGAGAGGCAGGGCAAAAAATCATCGCGATGGCGCCCGAGAGAATCCGCCAGTGCTTTTTGCCCTACGATGCGGTTTACGCTGTTCGAAAGTTTTTACGCCAAACACAGCCCGTCATGGGACTGTTAATGGAAACAGAAGTGTGGCCGACGGTATTGGAAGAGGCGCATGCAGCGGGTATCCCAATGGCGCTTGTCAATGCCAGACTTTCTGAAAAATCTTTTAATCAGGCAATGCGTGTGCCAGACCTAATGAAAAAAGCAATGGGTCGCTTTTCTGTGGTTTGCGCGCAGGCCGAAAGTGATGCTAAACGTCTGCGGGCGATGGGGACGGTTGAACCGGTAGTAACAGGGTCGCTCAAATTTGACATTCAAGCGCCTGAGGCGGCCTTAGAAAAAGCGCGTCAATGGAAGTGCTCAATCACAAAGCCGGTCGTGATGTTTGCAAGCACCCGAGACGGGGAAGAAGCGCTCATTATCGAGGCGTTGAAAAATACCGTTAAGCCGGGTGTCCTCTATTTATTAGTACCGCGCCACCCGCAGCGCTTCGGTGAAGTCGAAGAGCTTTTGAATAAGTCAGGCCTTTCCTATCAAAAAAGAAGTGACCTCAAAGGGCCGCAAGATACTCTCTCAAACACTCAAGTGATTTTGGGTGATTCAATGGGTGAGATGTTCTTTTATTGCGCTCTTTCTGATATCACTTTGATGGGCGGCAGCTTTAAACCCTTTGGCTGCCAAAATGTGATTGAGCCGGCTAGCGTCGGGGTGCCCGTCATTGTCGGGCCCAGCACATTCAATTTTTCAAAAGTGGTGGAAAACGGGATTGGCGCAGGGGCAATCACTCAGGTTGACAATCCCCTGGAGGGTTTGAAGCTTGCGCATCAGTGGCTTGAGAATCCTCAAGCGCTTTCTCAATTAAAGGAAAACGCTTTGGCATTTTCTAAAGCGTATGTCGGGGCAACGGCTCGGACCATGACAGTATTGGAGGCCTTATGGCCGAAAAAGTAATTCCAAATGTATTGACGATTGCGGGCGTAGACCCTTCGGGCGGCGCCGGTGTTTTGGCTGATATTAAGGCTATCAGCGCGTTGGGTGGCTTTGGCTGCGGAGTCATCGCGGCGCTTACCGCGCAAAATACGCAAGCGGTGACGGGCGTGTGCCCAGTGCCCGCCGCTTTTGTAAAAGAGCAATTGGATACGCTTTTTGCTGACGTTCGTATTGATGCAGTGAAAATCGGCATGCTTTCTGATGAAAATGTGATCGCGGAAGTGGCCGATGCGCTGGAAAAATATCAACCGCGTTTTGTTGTGTTGGATCCCGTGATGGTGGCTAAAAGCGGAGACCGATTGTTGCCTGAAAACTGCGTCAAGGCTCTCAAGGAGCGGTTGCTTCCGCTTGCTACCGTACTGACACCGAATTTGCCCGAGGCAGCGGTCTTAGCCGATGAGATGGAAATTCAAAGTGCTGAACAGATGCAGGCATTGGCCGATAAGCTTTTGCCGCTGATGGGGAAAAATGCTTGGCTCTTGCTTAAAGGCGGACATTTGACGGGGCATCAAGTACCGGATTTATTGACGAATGGTCAAAATTCTGTGATTTTTAGCGCGGATAGAATCGACACCAAGAACACCCATGGTACGGGCTGTACGCTTTCTTCTGCTGTGGCGACCCTTTTGCCTCAATGCGCCACTGTGCCCGAGGCAGTGGAAAAAGCGAAAAAATACCTTTGGGAAGCCATTTCCCATTCCGGTGAACTTGATGTAGGCCACGGACATGGCCCTGTGCATCATTTCTATAGAAGTTTTTAACTAATTGATTTTTATCGAGAAAAATAACAATATGAAAAAATCTGGCGATATTGGTTGCTTTTCAAAAAGTATGTCTGTATGATTGCACTTCTCTGGCGGGTTAGCTCAGTCGGTTAGAGCAGAGGAATCATAATCCTTGTGTCCGGGGTTCGAGTCCCTGACTCGCCACCAGTTTCATGAATCGGGTGTTCAAAAGACATCCGATTTTTTTATTTGTTGTTTCGATACAACGCCCTATTTTCAAGGCATTGAGCGAAATACATGTCAACGGATGTCAATAGATATCAACAGATATCGTCGTTTGTAAACCTCAAAAATTTACACAACGATTTACACAATTTTGAAAATTTGCTCCTAAAAATAATTTTTGTGTAAAACCCCTCTGGAAGGCCCGCCAAATGGGCAACTTTACAAAAAAAGGTGTTTTATGCAATGCATTGAGGAAGATACTCAGGTCAAGAGTTTTTTAAAAACAGGAAAATCCAAAGAAAAGATCAAGGTAGCCGGAGTACCAGGACTTTATCTGGTTAAGAACACGGAAACCGAAGGGGTGTGGGAATTTACACGAATGAGAGATAAGCAACGCTTTCATTTTATGCGTCGCTATCCGAAATGCTCATTGTCTCAAGCCAGAAGTATTTTCAATGACTACAACCTCAAAATTGATCGAGGTGATCCATACGAAACGATTAGCCCTCGCCATCTTCAAGCGGAAAAGAAAAAAAAGATCGTTGAAGGCGTAAAGATTGATTCCTTGATAGTGCACTATTTTGAAGAAAGGGAGGAAAGGTTACAAAAGTCAAAAACTAATAAAAATCCTGACAGAGAACTCATGGCTTTACAGGCTCGATACAAAAAATATCTCCGGGATGAAATTGGAGAACTCTTCCCTTCTCAATTGACAACTGAAGTGGCAATTAGGGTGCTTTCTCAGATCAGAAATAGTGATTCAACTCGTTCAAAAGTTCAGGCGTTATTTTCTGATATTAAGCGTTGGGCAATCAGAACAAATCGGCTCAGTATCGAAGCAGCGCCGATCAATTGGGAAATGGTGCACGAAGTTTTACCCAGAAGTATTTGTGCTCCTCAAAAACATCCTGCTTGTAAAGTAGAAGATATACTGGAACTGGTAAAACTCATTTATGAATTCAATCCTCATGAAGTGTTTAAATCAGGTGCATATGCCTTGCTTTTTGTGATTCTCACCGGTGTACGGGTTGGTTGTCTGCTGGAGCCAGACTCCCAAGTTTGCGGGGAGGGTGAAGACTGGTTCGCTCACTGGAAAGAAGTCGACCTAAAACAAGCTGTTTGGCATATTCCTGCTCAGTATTTGAAAGAAAGCCAAAATGGAGCTATGGATATTCCGTTGTCTAAACAAGCCGTCTTTATTCTTAAAAAACAAAAAGAACTTATTTATTCGTTAATGGGGAATCAAGCCATAGAAGGTGATAGCTTTCTATTTCCATCGACGCAGTTCGGAAGAGTAAATCGAATAAACAGACCAATGAAGGCCAGTAGCTTAAAGGGGATACTCAGGCGTGTTGATGAAAAACAAAAGGCTCTGGGACTGGAAGGCTTTAGAGATCGTTTCACAGGGAAAATGATTACGACACACGGCTTTCGTTCAACACTGACAGATTGGGCAGAAAAAGAAGGTTTTAATTCGGATTTGGTGGAAATTCAACTTCATCACCGGATCAAAGGAGTCAGAGGGCATTATTTGAGAGATCCTCAAATAGAAAGAAGGCGTGAAATGTTGGAGCGTTGGGGTGACTACTGTTTTTCTTTATTGTCATTGAATAAAGATATCTCATAAAAATCCAATAAAAATAAGGGTATTAGAGATGACAACTTTTGTCATTTACTGTCATTGGTTGTCACATGTATTTTGGATTTTTTTATAAAAATACAAAAGCTAAGGGAGAGGATCATGGGTGATTAGGATCATCGAGAAAATAAGCAGGATGTGTAATGTACCATTACATTCCTGGATTTATTCGCATTGTATGCTCAACATCATTTTTGACGATTTGTAACTTACTGATTTTTAAGGAATCTAAATTCTTGTGAAATTGCAAAAATCAATTTTTTTACTTGAAAAAGTGCAGTATATCTACACAATTTTTGAAAAGGATCAAAAATACAAAACAATTAAAAATCTTAAATTGAAGTAGAGAGTGTTAACTTTTATTTGAGTGTTCTAAATGGAAGAGGTAATGAAGATGTCGGAGAAAGTAGCAAATTTCCGCCTAGAGGTAGTTGGAGAGATCAAGCCTTTCAAACCTAAGCACTTGAGCCAAACTAAATTTTTCTCGGTTGCAGTAATTCAGCCTCAATATGAAAAGCGAGGGGAGTTTTTTGTGAAAGCGCCGGATAAAAAATATGAGTTAGTTTTTACCGATATGTTTTTGTCTTCAGCCTTTATGATTCAAAAAGGTGTTTGGTTGGAAGTGACGGGAGTGATAAATGAAGGGTCTGATGGTGTTGTGAGGATAAGTGCCGAGAAAATTTCTCTTCCACTTGATCAAGAACGACTGAATAGGTTATTCATCAGAAATGAGGTGAAAAATGGATACTAAGTTAAAGAAGTTTTGGGACTTAGGTATTGAAGAATCGTTACGCTTGGAAAAAGAGTTTCCTATTGATGATGACAATCCTCGGGATCACTTGTGCGCCGTGACTATTTTCAATTACCCAAGGATTTGTGCCATACATAACCTGGGTTATTTTAAAGATGGTAGCGTCAGACTATATGTGCGCTTATTTACTGTTAGGTTGAAACGAGGGGCTAAGCGGTTAAATTCTTACAAATTTTTTTCAACGCTTGAAAAAGCAGAAGAATTCGTTGATAGCCTTTCGTTATCGGATCCATCTTTAGCTGTTATTTCGTATGAGTATGAGGAACTCGAGGAGGAACTTGTACCGCAGGAGTTAATAGATTCCATTCCGGAAAATATTGAAATTGTTCGAACAACAGTTTTATATCGACATCGAGAGAGTACCTATCTTCAGCGTCGAGAAGCTTTGTGAGGATTTTCTTATGAAGTACGAAGAATTTTATGAAAGGCTTAAAACAGTTGCGCAAGCGAATTTGAAAAAAATACAAGATGAGATGCTTGACGATAGTGTTTGTCGTGAGTACACCGCGGCAGTTACTTTGTTCTCGAACCCTAACATTTGTATATCTTACAATTTGTTTACCGATCGAACCTCCTATTTCATGGTTAAAGTAGCTGTTTTCACAGTCTCTATTCACAACAATGGAACGCATGTAGCTTTAGGACGGTTTGCCAGTTTTGGAAATGCGGAACATTTTGTGAATGAATTGGCCTTGCCTGATCCTTCGCTTATAACGATTACAAAGTCCTTTATTGAGATTGATAAATACACTCAAATACCGAAGGAAGTTTACGATCAACTTACGGATATCCCTGACGTTTTGAGTACTCAAATAATTTCGCATAGCCGAGATAATTATTTGGATCATTATTTCATTTAATTTGTTCACAAAGATTTGACAAACACTGTTGGAGAAAAGGCCGTTAAGTGATAAGAAAGCGTGCCAAGACTATTAGGAAATAGCGATGAAGAAAGTTCCTGTCATTAAAGAAAACAATCAAGGCAATGTTGTCATTTACCGCGATGAGAATGACAAGATTCAAGTTCATGCCCTTTTCCAGTATGAGACTCTTTGGCTGACTCAAAAGCTTATTGCGGATCTTTTTGCAACAACCAAACAAAATGTTTCAACTCATTTGAAACGAATTTTTGACGATGGAGAGCTGCTCGAAGAATCAGTTGTAAAGGATTTCTTTACAACTGCTACCGATGGCAAGTCGTATAAAACGAAGCACTACAACCTTGACGCTATTATCGCTGTCGGCTACAGAGTTAACAGCAAACGTGCAACCGCCTTTCGGCAATGGGCTACTAGCGTTTTGAGAGAGTACATAATCAAAGGATTTGTCTTAGATGATGAACGTCTAAAAAATCCAGATTATTACCTTGGGAAAGATTATTTTGACGAAATGTTGGAGAGGATTCGGGACATCCGTGCTAGCGAACGCCGGTTTTACCAAAAAATTACCGATATTTACGCACAGTGTTCTGTTGATTACGATAAAAATTCAGATTTAACACGGCAATTCTTCGCTACGGTTCAGAATAAGTTGCACTGGGCGACTTCCAGACAAACTGCCGCTGAAATTATTTATTCTCGAGCGGATCATGAGAAACCCAATATGGGACTGACAACGTGGAAACATGCTCCTAAGGGACGAATCTATCAGTCTGATGTTATGGTTGCAAAGAATTATTTAAACGAAGCGGAGATGAGCAAACTGAACCGTATTGTCGGAATGTATTTAGATTATGCAGAGAATCAAGCCGAGAAACATATTGCGATGACAATGCAGGATTGGATTAAGCGATTAGATGCCTTTCTCCAATTCAATGAGGAAGAAATATTAAATGACTCAGAAGGAAGAGTTAGCCGAGCGGTCGCTGAAGCATTTGCTATTGAGGAGTATCAAATATTCAGACAAGAACAACTTAGAAATTATCAGTCGGACTTTGATCTTTACGCTTTGGAAAGTGAGGTAAATGAAAAAGATGACCGTTTGTAGCCTGATGCAAAAAGATGTTTTGATCGAAGAGGTATCGGCAGTGGCATCTCAAATAGTCAAAATACATCCGGATTCTTTTACCTCTTTGCCGGAATTCTTGAGTTGTACTCAACTGAGAGATCAGTTGTACCGAAGCCGGCCAGAGCAAATTTGTTTGGAAGAGATACACTCTGACTTTGAAAAGCTTAAAAACATTACGAAGATAAAGCCTGAAAACAATGTCTCCGATGTTTTGGATGCTCTTTGGCTTTTCCTTTCATCTAATACTGAACCAGTTGCAAAACCTACAGGTATTGTTCTTGGTGGACAACCTGGAGCTGGGAAAAGTGTCTTGACTCAATTCGTATTGCAAAGCGATTCTAATTTCATCGTCATCAATGCTGATGAATTTCGGTCTTGGCACCATTCTTATGAATCAATTCAAGACTGCTACCAAAAAGACAGCGCAAAACAAACGGGACGGTTTGCAGGTCATTTGGCAGAAAAGATTCTTCTAAGGGCAATTAAGGGACGATACAACTTAATCATTGAGGGAACCTTCCGGACCTATGAGATACCGATTAAAACTATGAACAAACTTAAAGAAGCAGGGTATAGAACGGAGGTTTATATCAAAACATGTCCGAAAGCGGTCAGTTGGGAGCGTTGTTTGGCCCGCTATAAAATTGCTCAAGATGCAGGAGAGGGACAGGAACGCTTCACTTCGAAAGAACATCACGACTTGGTTGTTGCGGTTCTGCCAACTAACGCAGATGTAGTAATGAATAGTGGGCTGTCTGACCGAATGATTGTCGTAGATGATAATGGCCAGATAATCTTTGATAGTGACGAAGATTCTATAAAGCCATCAACCTCGATTTATTCTGTGCTTGAAAGAAAAAAATCGTCAATTTAAAAATGCGTTATATCTCTGGTATCCATGCGTTGAACTTGCCTTGCAGTCTTCCAACTGGTGGAGACTGGCATCGTTACGCCATTCAATGGGAAAGACCAACTATTCGTGAGTCTTCAGAGAGTATTTTTAGCGAATATGGGATTGAAAATTGTACAGTTGTCCCAGGACATCCTGGAACACATAAAGTCGCCAACCACATTCGCGCCTTGTTGGATATGATCTCTGAAGGTCAATTCGGGTATGCCCAGGGAATGAGAAAAGACTTTATTTGCAATGACTCTTTGGATGAAGAGATTTTTGCGAAAGTGATTCTTCTGAAGGATAGTGCCTTGTGGCCGGAGATCAATCGTTTCATGGGTCGTGAATACACCATGCGTTGGCTTCGTTTTTTGGATTCTAAAGAGATTGAATATCCAAATCCTCGAACGAGCCCTGAGAGTGTTTTTTCAGAAGCTCTTTCTCTAGATCGTTTGATCATAAAAAAAGCATCCGCATTTCAGTGTCATGGGGATCTAACGGCTTTTCAGGATTTGTTAGTGCTAAGTTTGAAAGATTTTGACCTACTTAATGATCAAATTAAAAATATTTTGTCAGATGTCTTGCTTGTAAATGATGGTTCTTACATCGAGTTTTTGGCAAAAATATGGAAAGTACCTGAAAGAGAAACGAAGAAGTTACTTGGCAATTACGCTTGTTTGCAAAAGAGGTTAGGTCTGCGTATTGAGGATGGTAGTAACAAGGAGATAAAGACGTAATGATCATTCAATATGCCTCAGATCTTCACTTAGAGTTTCAACTTAATAGACGATTCGTATTTAACAACGGAATTAAACCCGAAGGTGATTGCCTGATATTGGCTGGAGATATTGCGAACCTCTTTAAATTGGATCATTACTCAAATTTTTGGGACTGGTGTTCGGAGAATTACGATCTCACTGTCATGGTGCCGGGGAATCATGACTATTATGGGTGCTGGGGTTCTAGAGAGGAGTTAACGAAGGCGTTTAAAAGAGAAATTCGGCCCAATGTTTTTTGCTGCAATAACACGGTCGTGCGGCTAAGTAATGTTGACATAATTTGTTCAACACTTTGGTCCGAAATTAAACCTGAGTATGCATTTGCTGTTGCTAAGGGGTTGTTGGATTTTAGAGCCATATCCATAGGCAACTCATCTATGACAGTTGATGATTATCAACGGATACATCAAGAATGTCTTCGTTTTATTCAAAAAGCAGTGACATCGTCCTCAGCTGAACAAATAGTCGTGGTGACTCATCATTTACCTAGTTATGCGGTTTTAGGGGAAGTTTTTAAAGACTCTGCATTAAATTCTGGATTTGTGACTGAACTAGGGAATTGGATCGCTGATAGTCCTATTAATTTTTGGATTTACGGTCACTCCCATGTATCTATTGAACAGATTATTGGAAACACTCGTTTGTTGTCTAATCAGCTCGGCTACGTTGGCTACGGTGAGGGAGAGGATTTTGATGCCGAAAAATGTATCAATGTATAAAGAAATATGAAGGGTTGAAAAAGTTCTGTGCGTTTACGCTACAGATAATTGTGGCGTTACTTTTTTTTACACTTTCTATTTGTTGATCAACAATGACGTATGTTGATCAATATTGATCTAAATACTCGCATTTAGGATAAATTCATAAAAATCAAATTGTTGGGACTCTTATAAGATGATCTTGTTTTATAGGAGTTCATTATGAAATACATAAGTGGTTATCAAGCGCTTCATCTCAAATCATCGTTAAAAACCTCTGGTCTCATTTCAGATTTTCATTATTTTGGTCATTCAGACCGAATTTCGGTTCGATGGGATGAATTAAATTTACAGGAAAGTGAAAATTCTATTTTTGGAGACTATGGAATAGAGAAGAACCACCATGTGCCGAAGCATGAAGGAGAGTACTTTGTTGCCAATCATTGCAGAGTGCTATTGGATTTTTTGGCTGACTCTAATTCACTCAACAATATCCTAGGTGCCCGTTATTACATAATTGATAACGATGAATATAACGAAGAACTTTTCTCAAAAGTTGTAGAACTAAAGGCATTTCCTCATTGGGAGATGGTCAATAAGTTTATGGGCTTAGAGTACGGATTAGATTGGTTAAATTTTTTGATGCTCAAGGGAATACAGTGGCCAAATTCAGTATGGGGAAGAGGTTCAGACGGTGAAGGTTTACCCTCTGATTCGTTTAGGGAATATCTCAGGGTGTTGGCTTGTGATTTTGTGCTTTCTATGAATCTATGTGACCTTGAGTTGTATGTATCAAAGATTATTGAAAAAGAGGCTGAATTAACACCGGGAACGTACAAAGACATAAGATATTTTCTGTCGGAATCGGTTTTAGATCATATTGATTATTACTTGTTAACGCAGCCTTTAAACAATAAACGTAAATTGATAAAAGCTCTTACTGGTGTATGCCGACTGGTGGGTTTGATCTACAAAACGCAAGTCACCGATGAAAAGTGGAGAATTTACCTCTAATTCAGTCTCAAATTTATTATTAAGTCTTATGAACTAAGCATGGGATTTGGAATTATTCGTTGTAAAAAAGTTAAAAGACCCAACCTAAACGGTTTGAGAATATTTTGGGATTCTAGTGTTCAGAAAGGGTGTGTACTTCGAGAGTGTGCGAATGTACGTGAAGAAATAATCAAAAGAGTCAGAGAATTTCAGGGGCAGCAGCTAAGAAAAATCAGGGCTGATGCCCCTTATGCTTTACATTATTTAGTTACCTTATCTCAAGAGAGTGCTGAAAAATTAGGAGAGGAACAAATCAAAGCGTATCTAAGCGAATCCTTATCTTTTTTGGATACTCTTCATGGTCAAAACAATATCATCGCAGCCTTCATTTCTGACACAGGTCACGTTATGCACGTACTGGCAGTCCCTGAAAAAGAAGGTAAGTTAAATGCCAAAGCTTTTACGGAATTAAACGCGTTGAGAGTTTTGCAAGAAAGTTTCTTTCGAAATGTCAGTTCGAAATATGGATTGGAACGAGGAGTTAAAGGGCAGAAGCATAAGACTCAGGAAGAAGAAAATTTTGAGCGTTTGAAAGTTAAATCAGAAAAGCTTGAAAAAAGAATAAAGGTTCTTGCAGGCGAAAGTCTTGAACCTCCGGTTATAGAATACCCAGAACCAGGCTTATTAGAAGGAAAAAAGGCATATGCAGAGCGGTGTCTGAAACGTTTATGGGACTATTCTCTTCAAATCATACAAGTTAGCCGTGCTAAAGCTCTTGCATATGATGATATGCAGAAAGAAAAATTCAAGTTAGAACAGGAAATCAGAGAAATAAAAACAAAGCTAATTGAAGAACAGACTAACAATTCATTACTGCGATTGGAGATTAGAGAGCTCGAAAAGCTTTTCAGGAATGCTGACTCAGTATTTTAACTTCTGCCATAGACGTAGGAATTCTTGTTGGTTGATTAAATTAAATCATTATTGTTTGACTTATATCAACAAAGATCGTCTTGGTTGATTTAAGAGCCATTTTGGTGTTTTGGAGCGGTTGAAGCATTCTATTTCACAAAGGTAACTAGTAGATACTTCACTCTTTTTGCAAAAAAACGTGAGTAAATTTTTAGAAAATGTTTTCTAACTAATTGATTTTAAATAATAAAGAATCTGATCGAATTTGCTGTTAGAGAAATAGTAAAAATCGTTTAAAAAGTTTATGACGCTACAAAAGACTATTGTGTTAGAAAAGATCTTGGCGTCAAAAATGCAGTAACAGTACGAAGTGTTAAAAGCGTTAATATCTGTTTCCTCTAGCTTAAATTGGGCATTTTTTAGGCTCTTTATCTGAGACGATTCTACGTATATGATGAAAAGAAAAATCTGACCAACTCTAAAGGAGAAAAAATGACTCAATTGTCGGAATACGCTAAAAGAAGAGCCAGAGCAAAAAATGTTTGGCTACCTGAAGGGTGGACCACAGAGCCACATCTTTTGTCAACGCTTCAGATCATGCACCTGACGAATTTTTCGTATCAATATCTCAGACAGCTAATCAATGCAGGCAAATTTCCTAAACCCAAAAAACTTTCTGCGAGACGTAACGCTTGGAATTCTGTCGAGGTTGCAAATTGGATCGAGGAGGCTCACTCAGATTCGAGCAAACTAATCGAAGAAATGGAGGGGCGCTTATGACAGAGACAAAAGAAACGGTGCAGAACCCTGCGAAAGTTCACTGCACCGATGGGACTCAAACGAAAGCTCCCGAGAGCAGTATATCAGTTGAAGAACGATCTGAAAAAGAAAATTTTGAAAATGAATTAGTTTCGGCTTTGACAGGAAAGCTCCCAGATAAAGGGCTAGTGCGCTTTCTTAAGAAAAATGCTTGGACTGAAAAATTTCAAAAAAGTGAACAAGTCCTTCTTTCTGCCATAAAACAATTTTCGAGAAGATTAAAGCCTAAGACACTCATGAATGAGCCTGAGGATATTGCTCCTAGCTCCGAGGATATTTTCATTTCAGACTTAATAATTTATTTTAAAGGTTACATAAGTGAACACTGCGAATTACCGGAGGAAGATCTTCTGGTTATCAGTTACTGGTGTTTAGCAACATGGTTCTATGAAGACATTGAAAGAGCGCCATATATCCTTTTGCTTTCAAAGATGCCCGGTTCCGGCAAATCCGCTATTTTAAAAACCTGTGCTAATTTATCTTTTAACCCCTATATGGGGGCCGGATCAAGCCCGGCTTCTTTATGGAGATTAACTGATCAGGCTCCAAGAACTATCTTCATAGATGAAGTTGATATGACTAAAGTGGATAGTTCAAAAGAATTGGGACAGTTTTTAAATTCTGGAATTGATCCAGATGGTGTCATTTCTCGTTGTGACCAAAATAGTCCTAACGAAGTTTTGTCTCACCGAACCTTTGCGCTCAAAATGCTATCAGGACTAGATAGCCCAAGCCTCAATCTGGCTAGTGCAACATTAACTCGTTGCATTATCATCTGGACCAGCGAAAGTCACCAAAGAAAGAAACATGCCCCATCCATTAACAGGGATGAGTATGCTCGTAAACTAAGAAGTTATGGGGCTAAAGTGGCAAGGGAGTATTCTCAACAATATAAAAGTCAGACTGTTGATGTTAACGTTTTAAGTTGGCGAACTTTGGATACTTGGGAGGCAATTTTTATTTTGTCATCCCTTGTAGATCAAGAAAATCAACGTATGGGTAAAACTTCAAATGATTTTGACACTTTGCTAAATTTAGCTCAAAAAAAATCAAGAGAAGCGCCGGATTCGGCCGTTGAATTCAAGATATTGCTTATGACTAAAAATGTTCTGACCCGAGCACTGACCTCATTTCCCGAAACCTATCAGGATAATCGCTACAAAATTTACTCAGGCTATGAATTTGAGGAAAGAGTAAAGATTCCAGATCAACGTAGATCAAGGGCAGATGAACGGAAATATGGAATAAAAGGGCTTTATATCTACGGTTCACCGTCGAATCCAATCGTTAGAGGACCGGAACTAATGGCTGCGCTCATTGATTTAAAGGATAACTCTCCCGTGACTGCGTATAAAGAGAAAGGTATGCCATATGTGGTTTTTGTAAGAATTATTGAAAATTTAGGCTTCAGCGAGGCAGATCAAAGAATTTCTAATGTTCGAGGATACTCACTTTTTAAGATAAACGAAAAAATCCAAGAAAGGTTAAAAGAATCCCTGCCAATGCCAGGGTTAATGTCATAAATTTAATGTCTAATGACACAGACTGTCATCAACGAATTAGCAGAAAATTCGGCTTAAAAGCTAAAAATTCTATTGATGACAGTCTTGCGTGAAATTTTAGGCTTCACTCCATCATGTCAAGTTTGTGAATCTCCAGTGGTGGTAAAGAGCGAACGATTTTCATAGTTTCCAGACTCACCGTAATCACTTTTAGGAATAGTTCCATTGGGTACCGTTCATTGCCTTGTTCGGCTGCGTAGTCGTTAAAGTCGTTGACGATACCGGAAGCTTTGTCGATGCTGACACAAGCTCGCTCAACCACCCAGTCGAGAGCCGACTTCTTATTTACAACGTATTCTTGAGCTTCCAGCGGAACATTCTTCACCGTGATCCAATCGTTATATATCAGGGTGCTTTTATCCTTAGCAGCGTTGCCGGTCTTGCCTTTGATCTTGGCCCACTTCATCTGAGTGACGCGGTAAGACGGCGCTCCTTCCTTGGTGTATTCAATCTTGACTCCGGCGTAAGGCTGGACATTCTCAAAATTTACGTGAAGCTCTGCTAACTTTCGTCCGGCTTCGGCAAATGCGATGAATTGTTCATAGGTGGCTACACGTGGAATACGGGGTAACTCCTTCATGAGATTGTTGGCGTAGCGGGTTCTATAGTCTTCAGAATGCAAAATGCCGTAGATGTAATAGAAGAGGTCATCCTCAGTCAGAGCTTTCCCGGGATAAGCCTCTTGGAAATGAGGCAACGCCTCCTTGGTGAACCCACTTGGCATTTCGTCAGGCTCGCCAAAATCCAAGGCGTCTTTCTTTTCAGTTTGTTCACCTGGTAACCAACGAGGGAAGCATTGTGTATCTCCATTAAAGTGGAGATCAGCAATATGGTTAGTCATTAAGGCAATTTGCCCCGCATCTTTTGAGTTCTGATTGATACAAATTATGAGATTGTCTTTTTTGTCTACCCCAGACGAACAGATAACTAGATTTTCGGTTTCTCTCATCGGGAAAATTTTGGGTTGTGAGTACAAACTATGCGTAAACACCTTTGATGAATAATAGTGCTGTTTAAAAAAAGGACGATATAAAGAAGTACGAATCAACTCCTGGTTGAAAATTTGAGTTCGGCCTTGTTTTAAGGGGCTCTTCCAGGCATTGCCACCCCAACTAATACTTGACAAATCTTTTCTTACCCATGATTGCAACTCTTTATCTGACAGTTTTACGTTTTCAGATGCGTAACGCTTAACTTCAAGATTAAAGAAGTTAATCATTTTTTTCACATTGAAAGAAAGCGATTGAATGGAAGAGTTATAAACCCAGCTATCCTTATTAGTAACAACTCCACCGGAGTAATCTTTAAACAAACCTTTTTCAGTTTTCTCTTGTCCAAGACGAATATATTTCTTAAATGATTTCTCCCTGAAGTTAAACCAATCGTTATTTTCGTCAGGGAAAATTTGTTTCATTGAACAGCAGACAATAGATTTATCTTTTTTGAGAGTAATTAATTTCTCTTCTCTTGTCAGATAGTCATCGACAGCATGGAAATAAATTTTTCCATGCTCAGAAGATTCCGGATTTTTAACAAGGAAAACGATTGCTACTGGAGCGCGGCTACCTTCTCCAAAAACTTTTCCACCTTCTTGTCGAGATCGTTCACCTGATGTCCTTTGATTCCCTTTTAAGTGATAAACGTAAATGGAATTAAATTCCTCTGCCATGCATTTGCGCATACCGTCATCACTGGCAGAATCTAACCAACTTGCGTTAGTAACAAAACCGATAATCCCATTCTTACCCAAGCGATCACTGGCCCATCTCAAGGCCAACTTATAACTATCACGGCTAGCCCGTTTACCACCTCTCTTTAGAGACTTCGCCGTATAGCTTGTTTCTATTCGGTTAAAAAGTTCTGGATAATCATCATTAGGATTATCACTGTCTCGACTTTCATCACCTACAGAATAAGGTGGATTCCCGATGATGATCCGAATGTCTTGGCTATTTAGTTCTGCTAATCTGGCGTTATTTTCACTAAGCGTCGTACTAAAGATGTCACTTTGTCGATTATTGGCGAAGGTATCGGTCCAAATCATTACCCTGTTCGGACGGTACACCTTATACGAACGAGTAAAGTAAGATTTTTATTGTGTACGGATAGAGTCGATCATATAATATCTAAACAACTTTGTACGCGAAACTAAAAACGAACACTATGCCAAACGCTTCAATTGTTGGTTATGCTCGAGTCAGTAGCGTAGATCAACACCTCGATAGACAACTTGCTCAATTGAAAGATGAGCAAGTTGAAAAATTCTTTGTAGATAAAGTTTCTGGAAAAAATCTTGATCGTCCCGGCTTCACGGCAATGATGGAATATGTCCGTGAAGGAGATGTGTTAGTTATCTGCTCCATGGATCGATTAGCAAGAAGCCTCATGGATCTCCTAAATGTCACTCGGAAGTTGCAAAACAAAGGGGTGACAGTTCGCTTTTTAAAAGAAAAAATTGAGTTATCTCCCTCAGGGGAAACTTCTGCCATTAGTAAGCTTTTGATGGCTATGATGGGAGCGGTTGCCGAATTCGAGCGTTCCCTCATCCGAGAACGACAACAACAAGGAATTGCTCTTGCGAAAGCTCGAGGAGTATACCGCGGTAGAAAGCCTGTTGATAACGAACGTCTGGAAGAAGCGAAACGTCGTATTGCTGCTGGTGTGCCAAAAACAAAGGTTGCCAAGGACTTGAAAATCGGGCGAACTACTTTATACAAATATCTGAAAGGATAATCCACCAATTTATGCTGTGAGACAAATCATGACTACATCTATGACCAATGAAGTTGCCTTTGAAGCGTTGTTAGAAGATATCAAGCGAGCTTCTAATGATGTTCAGAGGGATGCTGGGACCCGCTTTGAAACTTTGATTAAAGACTGGCTAACTCAGGAAGAGACTTATCGGGATCTATTTATCAAAGTTGAAACATTCAAAGAGTGGGCAGCCACACATCCGGATTTGAGTAACAACGGTAAAGACATTGGTATTGATTTAGTCGCAACGTTAGCTGAAAACCCGCAATGTTTTGCAGCGATTCAATGCAAGTTCTATGAAAAAGATGCAATTGTTCCAAAGGGTGGAGTTGATTCCTTTATAGCAGCATCAAATCGTGATCACTTTGTCCAACGTTATATCATCGCAACAAATGAAAAATGGTCTGAAAATGCGCTTGCAGAGATGCAACGCGTCACCCCGCCAATAACACTCATTACTCGCTCTCTATTGGCATCTTCACAGATTGATTGGGCGACCTATCTTAAAACTGGACAAGTCGTTCAGCAAAAGAAGCGAACTCCAAGAAAGTACCAGGAAGAGGCTATTCAAAATGTTCTGGCTGGTTTCCAAGCCCATAATCGTGGGAAACTTATTATGGCTTGCGGTACAGGCAAAACCTTCACCTCAATGAAAATCGCTGAGAAGATGGAAGAGAATAACGGTTTTGTGATGTTCCTTGTACCTTCACTAGCTCTCCTTTCACAAACATTGACCGATTGGAAACGTCAGTGTTCTGTACCAATCCACGCCTTTGCTGTCTGCTCTGACACGACGACTGGGAAACCAGATCTTGCCAACATTGACGAATTGACGTCGGCTAGTGATCTCTGTTATCCAGCCACAACAAAAGCTGACAAACTTGCCGAAGAAATCAAAAAGGCTAGAACTAAGCCCGGCATGACAGTCATATTCTCAACCTACCAATCAATTGAGGTTGTCAGCGAAGCTCAACATAAATTTGGCATGGAAGAAATCGGTCTGATCGTTTGTGATGAGGCACACCGTACTGCCGGCGGTCACTATCAGGATGAAAGCGATGCTCCCTTCCAGCGAATCCATTCTGACGACTTCATTAAAGGCCGAAAACGTCTTTATATGACAGCCACTCCACGAATTTATGGTGAAGTTGTAAAGGAACAAAAGGAAAAAGGTGAAGTCATTCTTTATTCCATGGACGATGAAGAAATCTATGGTCCGACGTTCCACACTATTACTTTTTCACAAGCTGTAGGCCTTGGGAGTCTTGTTGATTACAAAGTGATTGTCCTTTCTGTTGAAGAAGATATTTTGGAAAGACGTGCCTATAGTGATTATGAACTCGTACAAATGGGTGGACTTTCAGTAAAAAATGCAGCTAAGGTAGTGGGTTGTTGGAGAGCTTTGTCCAAAATTGATCTACAAGGCGAAGTTTCTATGTCAGATGATCGACAACCAATGCGACGTGCTGTTGGCTTCGCTCAGATTATTGAACCTAACATGAAGTATCTAGATCGTACTTCTTCGAAGCGTTTTACCGATAATTTTGAAATCACCATAGATGAGTTTAAAGACCAGCAATACAAGAAACTTTCCGAGAACAATAAATCTCTCAGCAGAGAAGCATATGATCTTCAGTATCCGCTAAAGTGCCAAACGCGTCACATTGACGGATCGATGAATTCAACTGAAAAGGATGCTTTACTTAATTGGTTGAAGGAAGATCCAGAAGATAACGTCTGCAAGATTCTTTTCAATGTTCGGTGCTTATCAGAAGGCGTTGATGTCCCGGCGCTAGATGCCGTACTCTTCCTCTCTCCAAGGAAATCACAAGTAGAGGTTGTGCAAACTGTTGGAAGAGTAATGCGTGTCTCCCCACAAACAGGGAAAAAACGTGGCTATGTCATTATTCCGATTGTGACCCCTGCAGGTTTAGATCCGAGTGTAGCGCTCAACAATAATGCAGATTTCGATGTTGTATGGCAGGTTTTAAATGCATTAAAGTCTATTGATACAGAGTTTGGCGCGATTGTTGATGGTCAACGGAATGTCATTGATAGTTCAAAAATTGAAGTTGTTTGTGTGACAAACAAGAAAATAAATCGGAAACCCGCCAGTAAGAAGAGTTCTGGAGGAGGGACTAAACCTCCTAGACCCAAACCCGTTCAAGGTGTTCTTGACTTTAATCATGATGAAATTCTTGAAGAGGAAATCCGTGCGCGCATAGTTAAACGGGTTGGAAATCGTCGCGAATGGGGCGACTGGGCTGAAGATGTTGGAAAGATCTGTCAAATGCAGATCAAGCACATCAATGACGTGCTAAGTGATCCTACAAAAACGAAATCTCGAGCTGCATTCGAATCGTTTAAAAAAGAACTCAAGGCAACACTCAACGATAATCTGACCGATGATGAAGTTATTGAAATGCTTGGGCAACATGTCGTAACCCAGCCTATTTTAGATGCTCTGTTCACCGTCAAAAATGGCGATGAGATCATCTATGAGTTCTCTAAGCAAAATCCTATCGCTACTGCAATGACTGCCATGATGAATTCCTTGGATAAGGAAAGCATGAAATTGGCTACCAAATCGCTTGAGGATTTTTATCGATCCGTTCGTAATCGAACAAGAACAATTAAAACAGCAGCTGATCGCCAACTGCTTATAAAAGAACTTTTTGAAAAATTCTTTAAAGCAGCTTTTCCCAAACAACAAGAAAAACTTGGGATTGTTTATACACCCATTGAAATAGTTGACTTCATTAATCAATCAGTTGCTGATCTGTTGAAGAAAGAGTTCAATTGCAACATTGGAGATAAAGGGATCCACGTGCTTGATCCGTTCTCCGGTACAGGTACATTTATTGCTCGTCTGATGCAAAGTGGCTTGATTCCAAAAGAACAGCTACCGAATAAATTTGAGCATGAGCTTCATGCAAATGAAATTGTTCCGCTTGCCTATTATGTGGCCTCAATGAATATTGAAGGCGTATTCCACGAGCTCTGTCCGAATGAAGTGTACTTGAAGTATTCAAAGTCTTTAAAACCATAAGCGAGACGTTTGATTACTTTGGCTGTGTTGTTAGCTCCTTCCAAAATATTGGTACCCAAGCCGACCCGGCAAGCATTAACGATGCCCTCAGCCCGCCTCTTAAGCATTCCAGCAAATTTCTGAATCGGTTTAAAGTCATGCTCAAGGGCGATGACTTCGCACAGCTCAATCGTCTCCTGCAACTCATTGCGAGCAACCTCTTGACTCAGGCTTCGCCAGATTAGCCTGAGCTTAGCTGCTAACGGATAAAGATCGCTAAAGAGCCTGTTAACCGCTCTGAGTCGCTGTAACTTCTCCACCTTCTCCGGTGTCAATAAGGACGGATCCGTCACCACCAACCATTCCGCATTTTTCACCGTGCTGACGGCTATGCTCAATTCTTGCTTGGCCTCTATCGTCTTGTCGCGAGGTTTAAGCTCTCTGTCGGTTTGACGTGCCTGGGCAATGCTGTGTTTTTTAGCTTCTTTGAGTACATCGGTCGTGAAGTGCTGCATGACGTGAAAGAGATCGTAGGCCAGCTTGGCATTGCCTAAATATTCTTTGATCACCTTTGGATAGGCGGCATTCATATCCACAGAAACCGATTGAATATTCTCAGCGAAATTGTCCGCTTTGAGCCGTTCAAAGAAAGGACGAATGTTTTCAATAGACTTTCCTTTAATGACCTCGAGAATTTCGCGGTTTTCAAGATCCATAAAAACGGTGGCGAATTGATGCTTCTTGTGAATACTGATTTCATCAATGGCCAATCGTTTTACGCGACCGAGATCCTTATTTTTAAAACGAAGCTCGAGAGCGGATTTGTCAATTTCTTTGAGCAAGTCCCAATCGATACCCGTAAGGGCAGCAACATCGCTGATGCTGACTCTCAGATTGAGTAAATGCTGAGCAAAGGCTGCTAAGCGAACCGTGATACGGTGCTTGGGTAAAATCCATGATGGCATGGGTTCGGTGGCCGTACACTTACAGCGACAACGCAATCGTCTTCGAGGGATGAGGACGACACACGGACCACCCGCACCATTATCGTAATCCAGCACGGTGAGTGTTCGAGTATCTTTAAACCTCAGACAATATTGTTGGCACTTTGGACAAATGACACCCAGCTCGCTGGGCTCCAGAATAAAACAGAATCTTCCGCTTTCTTCAGTACGGTACTGCTTGAGGCGATACCCGGGGAAACGATTGTTGAAATAAAGTTCAGCAGCGCAGGAGACTTCAGGTAAACTATTGAACATGGCGTCGTCCTTTTGGGTTGGTTGGTTTTAATTACCTTACAGGAACTGACGCCATTATTCTTTGGAGATAAGACTGCCGCTCAATAGTTATTAGGGTTACTACCTAATCTTCCCCATTATTCCGAAAGAACCCATTTTTCTAATGGGATTCAATTAGAAATAAAAGTTGTAATTCATTGATATTACGATAGAAATTTTTGTTAAAAGTGCCTACGGAGGCTGACTATGACCAAGCCGGGCTACCAAAATAGCTTTTCCAACGCCGACAACGTTTCGGCATGGGGTGGTTTGGCTCTTTGGGCACAATTTTTGAAAGCGCTTCGCTTTAGAAGTCAGCTGGCTCGATGGTCCTTGCCTCACCCTCAATCCAATCGCGGCTACGATCCCTGTTTGCTTGTCGAACAATTTGTCACCAACGTTCTTTGTGGTGCCAATCGATTCTGTCACATGAATACCTTACGCACTGATAAGGCGATCCCTCAGATTTGCGATTGGTCTAAGATGCCGGAGCAAAAGGCTTTCAGTCGTTTTTTTCAACGGTTTACTACATCCAATCAAAGTGCCGTATTGATGACTGAGGTTTACAGTTGGTGTGCTGACCAAGCCCGAGTCTCAGACTGTGTCACGCTGGATGTGGACTCCACAGCCATAACCCGCTTTGGCCATCAGCGAGGCGCAGAGGTCGGTTATAACCCACGTTATCACGGTCGAAAAAGCCACCATCCCTTATTGGCCTTTCTCACCGAACCTAATTTGATCGTCAACTTTTGGCTACATCCGGGAAACTCTCACACAGCCAATAATATCGAAGGCTTCCTGGAGCAAACAAAGTCACATTTGGGTGCCAGACGTATTGGCCTATTGCGTGCTGATAGTGGTTTTCTCTCACCTAAAGTCATTGACTGGTGTGAGAAACAGCAAGCCGATTTCATCATTGCCGCCAAAATGACTCAGGTGATACAACGCACGATTGGTCAAGTTCATGACTGGTGTGACGTGACCGATGGCATTGCGATTTCAGAAGCGAGCTACAAGGCGTCGTCTTGGGATAAAAGTTATCGGGTGATTTTTATTCGTCAAGACAAAGATATCCGAGAACAAGCCATCGGAAAAAGTTTGAGCCTGTTTGAAGATGACTGGGATTTTGAGCATTATCGTTATAGCGCTTTAGTCACCAACATGAAATACGATGCGGCAACGATTTGGCGCGTCTATCGATTAAGAGCCAATTGCGAAAATCGGATTAAGGCACTAAAGGAAGATTTCGGATTAAACAGCTTTGTGATGAAGAATTATTGGGCCACGGAAGTGGCATTAACCTTGGCGATGTTGACAGCAAACCTGGCAAGCTTGTTTCGCAGAAGCTGTTTACATTTGAGGAAAAACCACCGCATGCAATACATTTTGCAGCATGTTTTGGTGGTGCCTTCAAGATACTTATCGAATAAAAATGAAGAGCCGGATAGGTTGATTCTCTACGTCAAAGGTAGAAAGCGAAAATGGCTTTCTGAGCTCTTTGATCCTAACAAAATTATTGTCCAATCCGGCTAATGGAAAATCTGGGTTGAAATAAAGTTCAGCAGCGCAGGAGACTTCAGGTAAACTATTGAACATGGCGTCGTCCTTTTGGGTTGGTTGGTTTTAATTACCTTACAGGAACTGACGCCATTATTCTTTGGAGATAAGACTGCCGCTCAATAGTTATTAGGGTTACTACCTAATCTTCCCCATTATTCCGAAAGAACCCAAATTTTTGTGTTTGAAAAAAAAGATGGCAGGTTTGAGACAGTAGGATTTCCGCTAAGTTAACAAATTCTTGGCAACTGCTCGCCGTTGAGCCAATCAACGCTTCGTTTTCCGCCCAATAGCGTCGTCATTTCCACAAAGCCGGCATTTTCTTCGGTGACCAGTCCGACAATGGCCGCCTCTTGTCCGTAAGGGTGTGAGCGAAGAACAGACAGTGCCTTCTGAGCGTGCTCCGGTCGGCAAATGACAATGACCTTGCCTTCATTGGCGACAAAAAGCGGATCCAAGCCCAAAAATTCACAAGCTGCCGCCACCGAGGGTTTAACGGGAATGTTTTTTTCATCAAGCAAAATGCCGACACCGCTTTGGTGAGCGATTTCATTGAGTGTCGCCGCCAATCCGCCTCGGGTTGGGTCGCGCAAGACATGGATCCCGGGGACAGCCTTCAAAAGTGACTCGATCATCGCGTTCAGTGGCGCGGCGTCGCTTTTGATATCGGTTAAAAACGTCATATTTTCCCGCAAGGATAGAATCGCCGTTCCGTGGTCTCCCATTGAACCGGACACCAAAATGGCATCGCCCGGTTGAGCCAAGCGCCCCGAAATGGGTTGGTCGATCAGCTTTTCTCCGATCCCGGTTGTTGAAATGTATATGCCGTCGCCATGCCCTTTTTCAACGACTTTCGTATCACCGGTCACGATGGCGACGCCGGCTTCTTGAGCGGCTTGACTCATTGAGTCAACAATGCTCTTGAGCTCTTTAAGTGAAAAGCCTTCTTCCAAAATGAAACTGGCGGCGATATAAAGCGGTCTTGCCCCACACATGCAGACATCGTTGACTGTGCCGCAAATGGCCAGACGGCCGATGTCGCCGCCGGGGAAAAAGAGCGGAGAGACGACATGCGCGTCGCACGAGACGACCACTGGGCGTTTTAGCGCCGGAAGCGTCGCCCCATCATGACCGTCATCCAGCCAGGTGTTCTTAAAGGCTGAGGCAAACGCCTCTTCAATGAGCTGGGCGGTGGCTAGACCGCCCGCGCCGTGGCTCATTTCCACTTTGCCGTTTTCAAAATCCAGTTTTTTCACGTAAGTCGGTTTGATGCTGGTCATCGGTGTGCGTCCTTTATTTCTTGTGTTTGGGCGAGTAACGCCAGTAGGCGGCGCATGCTCCTTCAGAACTTACCATGCAGGCGCCGATCGGTCGCGCCGGGGTGCAAACTTTTCCAAATAGCGGGCACTCAAACGGCTCCTTTTCTCCTCGTAGTATGGCTCCGCAAGCGCAGGCTCGATTATCCTCAATGTGAATGTCTTTCAAATGAAACCGTTTTTCCGCGTCAAAGCGGCTGAAATTGTCGCGCAGCTTTAAAGCGGATTGACTGACTTCGCCAAGCCCTCGCCACTCAAAACTCGCTCGTTTTTCAAAGACTCTGTCCATGAGCTCAATGGCCACGGTGTTTCCGTCACGAGTGACGGCTCGAGTGAACTCATTTTGAACCTCATGCTCTGCCGCATTGGTTTGGTCAATGAGCATCAAGATGGCAAGCAGCATGTCAAGCGGCTCAAAACCGGCTATCACCACGGGCATTTTCCAGTTTCGGCTAAAGGGCTCGTAAGCGGCCGAGCCAATTACTGTCGAGACATGCGCAGGTCCCACCAAGCCGTCCAGTTTGGGGGCATGGGGATTTTGGGGGGCGGTTTGCAAAATATGGCTCATGGCCGCCGGCGTGAGCACATGATTGACAAAAACGGAAAAATTCCTCAGCCCCTTCTTTTGAGCGGATAAGATGGCGACCGCTGTCGGCGGCGTGGTGGTCTCAAAGCCAATGGCGAAAAACACCACTTCCCGACCGGGATTGTCCTGAGCGATTTCAAGAGCATCCATCGGCGAGTAGACCATGCGGATATCCGCTCCTTCGGCTCGGGCGTCAAAAAGGGATTTGCCGCTAGCTGCCGGCACTCTTAACGTGTCGGCATAAGTGCAGAGGATGACGCCGTGCTTGAGTGCGAGCGTTTTGGCCATCTCGATTCGACCGATGGGCAGCACGCACACCGGGCAGCCCGGCCCATGGATCATTTTGACATTTTCGGGCAACAGATCCGTTAACCCCCAACGCGAGAGGACGTGGGTGTGGCCGCCGCAAAACTCCATATAACGGTAAGTTTTCCCAGGCAACGCCTTCGCGCGAATCTCCCGAGCCAATGCTCGGGCTTTTTCGGCATCCCGATATTCAGAAACGTATTGCATGAGTTCGCGCCTTAATGTTCGTGTTCAATCGCCGCCAATGTTTGAAGGGTTTTTCCCGCCTCTTGGGCGTCGATGCGGTTAAGCGCGAAGCCTACGTGCACGATCACCCATTCGCCGACAACCGGCTCGTTAATCAGCGAAACATTGACCTCTTTTTGCACTCCGTTGAAGTCACAAAGCGCGGTGTCGGTGTCTTTAATTTCCAAAATTTTCGCTGGAACTGCTAAACACATGGATCTCTCCTACCTTTCGCCATCGTAAAGCATTTCTTTTTGTTGGTTTTTAAGTGCTAAATGCGCAAGCCAGATTTGCCCCAAGGCAAGCCCTCCGTCGCCGGCTGGAACCTTGACCGGATAGTAGGTTTCAAAGCCCATGTCTTGAAGCCTCTGAGTCAGCTCTTGAGTTAAAACGCGGTTTACCATGCAGCCGCCTGTGAGCGCTACCGGCCCCTTATAACCGATTCGATGGGCGGCTTGTTGTGTGAGCTTTGCCAGCGCAAGCGCAAGAGTCGCGTGAAAGTCCGCGGCAGTCTGAGCCGGGTGCGCTTGGCCTTGAGTCGCGAGAAAACGCATGTAGGGTAAAAGGCTGACGGTGTGATCGTTTTCAAAGGTAAAACCGTCCTCATGGGCGCAGCCCTTGACTTGGCTGGCAAGGCTTTCCAGAAGCATGGCCGCCCGGGCGTCGTCATGTTGCGTGTCGCATAAGCCCAGAAGGCTTGAGGCCGCGTCAAAATAGCGACCCAGTGAAGTGGTGAGCGGGCTCAGGGATCGATTATGAACCAATTGGTCAAAATGCGACGCTTGAGACAGAGTCGGAAAACGTTTGGCAATCGCGTCATTCATTCCCAACAAAGTCAAAACCGCAGCTCCCATCCGAGCCGGTTCAAGCGCGGCCCGATCGCCACCGGGAAGTGGCAACGGCGCCAAGTGGCCGAGTCTGCTGAAGTGCCCCGCACCCACCAAGAGCAATTCCGACCCCCAAGCTTGATTATCGGGCCCCAATCCCACGCCGTCCAAGGCAAGTCCCAATGTCGGCTCTTCGCGCTCGAGTTCCGCCATGGCAACGCCGATGTGCGCCGCATGATGGTAAATCGGGAAAAGACTCGCATGGCGTTGCTTAGCTTGGCGCGCGGCAAAACGCGAACTTAAAAAATCGGGATGAGCGTCTGCCGCATACACGGTGGGCTTGATTTCAAAGAGTTTTTCAAAGTGTTCGATCGCTTGTTCATAGGCGCCCAAGGTCGCAGAATTTTCAAGATCACCGATGTGTTGCGTCAAAAAAATTTCATTGTCACGGGTTAACGCGGCCGTGTTTTTGAGGTAGGCGCCCGCGGCAAGCATCGGCTCGAACGCTTCCTTAAAACGCAACGCCTCGGGCGCATAGCCTCTGGATCGGCGGACAAAAACAGGGGTCTCGCCGATTAAACGCACAACGGAATCATCGCAACGGACCAAAATGTCCCGATTGTGAATGAGCCAAAAGTCGGCGATGCCGGCTAATTTTTCATACGCCTCATCGTTATCGGTCACAAGCGGATCGCCTGAACGATTGGCGGAGGTCATCACGAGGGCCTCGTCTAGGGCCAGGGCGCGCGTCCATTGGGCGCCGTTAGGCTTTCCCGCGAGGCTATGAAATAGCAGCCAATGCACGGGCGTGTAGGGGAGCATGAGTCCGATGTCGCTTAAGCCCGGTGCGATGCCATCCAATTCTCGAGCCGGATTTTTCGGCAAAAGGACAATGGGACGAGCGACGCTTTCGAGCACTTTTTGAGCGGCAGGGGACACATCGGCAAAAAGCTTCGCGCTTTCAGCGTTGGCGACCATCACGGCCAACGCTTTTTCATCGCGCGCTTTGCGACGGCGAAGTTCAGCCACGGCTTTCGCATTTTTGGCGTCGCACACCAAGTGAAAGCCGCCCAAGCCTTTGACCGCCACAATGTGCCCTTCACGAATGGCGCGGACGGCTTGATCAATCGGATCGCCGTCAATCGGCTTTCGATCGCCACCAGTAAAGGTAAGGTGTGGACCGCACACCGGGCACGCGTTGGGTTGCGCATGGAATCGTCGGTCAAGCGGATCGGTGTATTCAGCCGAACAATCTGCGCACATTTTAAAAGGTGCCATCGTGGTCTGAGGCCTGTCGTAGGGCAGGTGCCGAGTGATGGTGAAACGCGGCCCGCAGTGTGTGCAGTTGGTGAAGGCGTAGCGGTAGCGGCGGTTTCCCGGAGTGAACATGTCCTCAAGGCAAGCTTCGCACGTGGCGGCGTCCGCGGTGATCGCGGTTTTGACCTGTCCTTCTTGACTTTCGGTGATGGTGAAGTCCGTGTAGCCTCTCACGTCACAGTCGTGTGGGGTGATGACATCAATTCGGGCTAAAGGGGGCTTTTCTTTCAAAAGGACGTCAGGAAACGCCAAAACGGCTTCTTTGGGGCCTTCCAGCGTCACACCGACGCCTTCGGCGTCATTGAAGACTTCGCCTTTGAGATGCAATTCTTTGGCGATGCGAAAAACCGTTGGGCGAAAGCCCACGCCTTGCACCAGGCCGTTGATTCGGTAAAACCTTGCAAAAAGTGCCCCCATAGGATGCCTCACTTGTTATAAGGACGCGATAATGCGCTGAGCCTTGAGCCATTCAATAAATTTGTCGATGCCTTCGCCCGTGGTGGCGGAAACACGCAAAATCTGAATCTTGGGATTGACCCGTCGGGCGTATTCTTCACAACGCTCGATGTCAAACTTGACGTATGGCAGCAAATCCACTTTGTTGATGATCATCAGATCAGACGCTCGGAACATGTCCGGATACTTAAGCGGTTTGTCGTCGCCTTCGGTGACTGAGAGGATCACCACCTTGTGGGCTTCGCCCAAATCAAACTCCGCCGGGCAGACGAGGTTGCCGACATTTTCAATAAAGAGCACGCTATCATCGGCGGGCTCGAGATGGCTCACCGCGTGGCGCACCATTTCCGCATCCAGGTGGCAGCCCTTGCCGGTGTTGATCTGGTGAGCGGGCGCTCCGGTCGTGCGGATTCGATCCGCGTCTTGACTTGTCTGCTGATCGCCTTCGATCACCGCGATGGGCAAGTCGGCTGCGCGACGAATCGTTGCGCAAAGCAATTCTGTTTTGCCTGAGCCGGGGCTTGAGACAAAATTCAAAGCCAAAACATGATGCGACCTGAAGTCATTTCGGTTTTGCGCTGCAACCGAATTGTTGCGTGACAAAATGTCCTCTTCCACGTCAATCACCCGTTTGCTCTTATGCTCGTGGTCATGATCATGATGCGTATGGGTGACGAGGTTGCCGTTTTCATCACGATGGGTGTGAGTGTGCGAGTGTTCAGACCCGCAACCGCATGTTGTGCACATAACGCGTTTCTCCTTGATGACTGATGGGCAAAGCCGTTAGTCTTCGCCCACGATATCTAAAACTTTCAATTCCGTGCCGCCGGTGGCTGTCAGATGGTAGCCGCCGCAAAACGGGCAAGCCTCGCCGTAGCGGGGCAGCGGCACCGTTTTTTCACAATCCATGCACCAAGCTTTGCCTTGCGGGCGCTCGATGACGAGCTCGGCCTCTTCGGCGACGGAGTCGCGCCTGGCGGACACCCAAGCAAAGCGCAAAGCCTCGATTTCAACACCGGCTAACTGACCGATCGCCACACGAACGCTTTTGATTTTTGAAAGCGCATTGGCGTTTGCCGTGCGCGTCACCACATCAATGATCCCTTCGGCGATGGATAGCTCATGCATGTTGACCTCCCTTGTCCCATTGGACAAAAAGCGGCGTGCAGGCGTCAAAAGCGGCGGCGATGAGTTTTAAGCCCGATTCCGTGCTCTTTGGCGCCGACAGCTTCGTGCTGACGTATTGATTCATTACGTGGAGCATGGGCGAGCCCACTTGGAAGCTCCATTCGGTCGGGGCCACGATATGCATTGCCTCGATCCCGCCGTTTTTAAGACGCACAAAGTGCAGCAACGTTCCGCGCGCGGTCTCAGCCATCCCCACAGACGTATGGCTGTCGAGCTTGATCGCTTGGCATCCGTAAGCGGGCGTCTGTCCGGCCGCCACGTGGCGCAACTCGACAAAACGCGCCACAATGAGGTCTTTCACCGTGAATCCGCTTCGAGCCGCGGGTCCCTGAACCGAGGAACGGATGCGGGCGAGCGCGCCCGGAATTCGGCAGCCTAAAAGGCGTGGCGCGAGGGCGAACGCCGGCTCATCGGTCAGTTGCGCGAGTAAAAACTTGAGCGAAGCTTCGCTTTTGAGCTCATCGGGAAATAAAAGTCGATCGCCCGTTAACTTCAACTCTTCGAATCGATCGTAGGCTGTTTTAATGGCGCCGATCGTTTTCTTTTCGCGAGTTAGCCACAGCATCGCAAGCGCCTCGGCTTCTTCATACAACGCCAATGCGGCCTCCGTGTCAAAGGGCGTCGAGCCGGAAAGTTGCCACAGCTTGGCTCGTAACGCGCCGATGGTTTTAAGGCTGGGGTCGCTGACGTGCGCGCGCGAAACGAGGCTTTTAAGATCCAGGCTTAACACCCTCAATGTTTCCAGAATAGCTTCAACCGCCACAAGCTTGGAGCGGGCTTGAGAAGTTCTTGCGGAAAACTCGGTGCCCAAAACGGCGACCGCGGAATCCAAGGCGAAGGTTTGGGCGACAGGGCAAAGGCCCAAAAGGGAACGCAAAATCACGCGTGCCGCCTCCGGTGTTTGGCCCACGCAAGCTTGCGCGATGGCTCTGGAGCGGGTGCTCACGAGCCGAACGGGGGTCTTGGCATGCTTGTCAACGATGAATGTGACGGCAGAATTTGAAAAATCCATCAGCGTCCCTCTTTTTCGTGTGCTTCAGGGGCGAAAAAATCCCGCCTTCTCAATGCCGATCGATTGGGCTCAGCGCTTTTTTCACTCAAGCGGCTTGGCGTCATCATGAGGTTGAGCGCTTTCAAGGCAAAGTTTTCCACATCTTTTTGGCGATAAAGTCGCTCGATGGGGCTCATGAGTGAACAGGCTAAAAATGAGCCCATGGCCGGCTCATGCATGCCGAGAAAATGAAACGCGCCGCCCGGCAGCGTGACAGGCATGATTTTCCCGATTTGAACCTCTGGCCAGGCGCGCTTGTCGCCGGCGGCAAGAATCACCAGCACCGACCACGGCGTCACCAGTGCCCCCAACCAGTGCCCGGCAAAAGGAGCGAAACCCAACGCGCGGACAGCGATATCGGCTCGGCAAATGGGAAGCCCCGCCATTCGCTCGCGGTATATGCGCTCAAATGCTCTTTCGAAGCAATGAGCCGGCGACTGCGTGAAAAACAATTGTTCGGTAGCCATTTTCCAATCCTTTTATCCTGAGCGTACTCCAAAACCAAAAGCATTTAGTTGGGCAAAGGCTGTCCATTTGGACACGTTTAGCGAAAATCCTGATGAGAAAATTTTCTAAGTGTGCTAAAACAAAAGAAAAACAGGAAAAATTGGGTTTTGATCGCGTTTTCTCGCCTTTTACAAAAAAACGCATAATCTAATCCTTAGGTGGTATAAAAGACGGTAGTTTGCGAAAGCGTTTCCCGTTATCGTCTTTCTACAATGAAGTTATCGGATACAGGGTCCGCAGGGCGCCTATTTTTGTTTTGATCGAGTCGGCATAGTTGCGCGACACACCAAAAAAGAGCGTGCGGGCGCAAAGGAGTTACCCGTCATGAACGATACCCATTTTGAAACTCAATACGAAGCGTTACGTCGCCAGGGCGTGAGTCGTCGCAGTTTTCTGCAATTTTGCTCGCTGACGGCCGCAAGCCTCGGTCTTGGAAGCGCAGGGGCCGCCGAAATCGCCGAGGCGATGCAAACAAAGCCGCGGCTGCCGGTTGTTTGGCTTCATGGCTTGGAATGCACTTGTTGCACGGAGTCATTTATCCGCTCATATCACCCGGTTGCCAAAGACCTTGTCTTATCGATGATTTCACTTGATTATGATGACACGATCATGGCCGCGGCCGGCCACCAAGCCGAAGCCGCGTTGGAAGAAACCATCACAAAATACAAAGGCAACTACATCCTCGCCGTTGAGGGCAACGTTCCCTTAAACGATGAGGGCGTGAACTGCATTCCTGCCGGCGAGACCTTCTTGGCGAAGATTAAGCACGTGGCCGCTGGAGCCAAGGCTGTGATCGGTTGGGGCTCTTGCGCCGCATGGGGTTGTGTGCAAGCGGCCAAGCCCAATCCCACCAAGGCGGTGCCGATCACTGAAATCATCACCGACAAACCCATTGTGTTGGTGCCGGGCTGTCCGCCGATTCCGGAAGTGATGACGGCGGTGGTGACCTATATTTTGACCTACGATCGTTTGCCGCCGCTTGATCGCTTGGGACGTCCGAAGATGTTCTACGGTCAAAGAATTCACGACAAGTGCTATCGGCGCGCGCACTTTGACGCCGGCCAGTTTGTGGAAAAATTTGATGATGAAGGGGCCAAGCTCGGCTACTGCCTCTATAAGGTCGGTTGCAAAGGACCGACCACTTACAACGCTTGCTCAACAATTCGTTGGAACGAAGGCTTGTCATGGCCAGTGCAGTCCGGTCACGGATGCATCGGGTGCTCTGAGCCTAATTTCTTTGACAAAGGCTCGTTCTATTCACATGAACCCACAATCTTGCCGCCCGGACTCAGTGGAATTGAAGCCACGGCCGATAAGGTGGGCTTGGCGACCGTGGGTGTTGTCGGCGTCGCTGCCATCGCGCACGCGGCCATGTCGGCTGTGGCGCAGGCCCGCGCAAAAAATACCAATAAGGAACTCGGGAGGGAAGAATAATGGCAGATCGTCGTATCGTCGTGGATCCGGTGACACGCATTGAAGGTCATTTGCGTGTTCAAGCTGTGATCGATAACAACAATATCATTACCGACTCCCAGAGCACCGGCACCATGTGGCGCGGATTGGAAGTCATCCTCAAGGGACGCGACCCGCGTGACGCCTGGGCTTTCGTTGAGCGTATTTGCGGTGTTTGCACCGGCATTCACGCGCTTGCGGCTGTGCGTAGCGTCGAAGACGCGATCGGGATCAAGATTCCGAAAAACGCCAACATCATTCGCAACCTGATGAATGCCACGCTTTACACGCATGACCATATCGTTCACTTTTATCAACTCTCGGCGCTTGACTGGGTGGATGTGGTGAGTAGCCTCTCCGCGGACCCTCGTGAAGTTTCCGAGTTGCAAAAGAAAATCAGCCCGCGTCATCCGCTGTCTTCGCCCGGTTATTTCCGTGATGTGCAAAATCGCCTGAAAAAATTCGTCGCTTCCGGTCAATTGGGCATTTTTGCCAACGGCTACTGGGGCCATCCGGCGATGAAGTTACCGCCCGCGGTGAATTTGCTTGCTGTGACGCACTATTTGGAAGCTTTGGATTTCCAACGCGAAATCATCAAAATCCACACGATTTTGGGTGGCAAGAATCCTCACCCGAATTATCTTGTCGGCGGCGTGGCTTGCCCGATCAACATGCATGACACGGGGGCAGCCGGCAACATGATCAACGAAGTCACGATGAACTACATGCGCGATATCGCCAAGCAGTCCGTGGAATTCGTTGAAAATGTGTATTTGCCCGATATCAAGGCGATCGCCTCGTTCTATCCGGAATGGTTCAAGTACGGTGGCGGGCTCGTGAAGAAAAATGTTCTCTGCTATGGCGACTTCCCGGAAATCGCGAACGATTGGTCGGAAAAATCGCTTCAAATGCCTAGCGGGGCCATTATCGACGGCGACCTCGCTCATGTGCAAGACGTGGATCTTCGCGATACCAACCAAATTCAAGAATTCGTCGACCACTCTTGGTACAACTACCCGGCTGGCAAAGAAGGGTTGCATCCCTGGGAAGGCGTCACTGAACAGGCGTTTGAGTTGCCGGAAGGCTCGGTCGGCACGAAGACAAAATTCCAATGGTTGGGCGACAAGGGCAAGTATTCTTGGATCAAGAGCCCGCGTTGGAACGGTCATATGATGGAAGTCGGTCCCTTGGCCCGTTTGATCGTTTCGATCGCCAAGGATGTCAAGCACTTTAAAGAACCGGCGCTTGATCTCTTAAATGAGCTTAACCTGCCGCTTGAAGCGGTCTACTCAACGCTTGGTCGGCATGCCGCTCGCGCGTTGGAGTGCCATTGGACCGCGAACAAGATGGTGCAATACGTTGACGATTTGATCGCCAATATTCGAAGCGGCGATGAAACCGCCGCCAATATGGAATTCTGGGAACCGAAGACTTGGCCCAAAGAATGCCGTGGCGTCGGTTTTTGCGAGGCTCCGCGCGGCGCGCTGGGTCATTGGTGCGTGATTAAAGACACGCGCATCGCCAACTGGCAGGCCATTGTTCCGACCACTTGGAACGCTTCGCCCCGTGCGACCGACGGTCAGCAAGGCGCGTTTGAAACCTCTCTGATGGGAACGCCTGTTGCCGATCCGCAACGTCCGCTTGAAATTATTCGCACCATCCACAGTTTTGACCCGTGCCTGGCTTGCGCGACGCATCTTTTTGATCCCGAGGGTCACGAACTTTGCAGCGTGCGTGTCCGCTAAGGAGGCTCTATGAAAATTGATCCTGTCACTTTTGAGGTCGATACCACTGGCGGCACCCATCCGATTTATGTTTGGGAAGCGCCCGTGCGCATTTGGCACTGGGTGATGGCCGTTTGCATGGCAGTCATGATCGTGACCGGCTATTTGATCGGCGCGCCGCTTGTTGCCAATTTGGGTGATACTTGGATGACCTATGATCTAGGCTACATTCGGTTGGCGCACTTCGTGGCGGGCATGATTTTTGCGGTTTTGTTCTTGTATCGCATCTTCTGGGCGATTGTGGGCAACCGTTACGCTCGCATGATCTTCATTCCGCCGCTTTGGTCAATGAAGTGGTGGAAAGGGGTTTTCGCGCAGGTGCTCTACTATCTGTTCCTGAGAAAAACGGCGCCGGAATACGCCGGGCACAATCCGCTTGCGCAGCTTGCGATGTTTGCTATGTTTGTTTTAGGAAGCATCGTGGTGATTCTGACGGGTTTCGCGCTTTATGCGCAGGCCTGGGGCTGGGACACGGGCTGGATGGCATGGTTTGGCTGGGTGATCACGCTTTTCGGCGATGCTCAGGCAGTGCGCACAGTGCACCATCTCTGCATGTATGTGTTTATCCTTTTCTCCATTGCCCATATCTATATGTCCTTCAGAGAGGACGTGATGGGCGGGGCGACGACGCTTTCGTCAATGTCCACCGGTTTGAGAATGTTTAAAGAAACTCATCACGAATAAGAAAAGGAATTAGACCTCAACAACGAGCCGCTCAAAGGATGGATATTTTTCTAACCCTTTGGGCGGCTTTATTATGAAAGGATCAATAGGGATGCGTGAGTTAGCTCAGTATGACGTTTTAGTCATGGGCATTGGCAATATTCTTTGGGCCGATGAAGGGTTCGGCGTGCGGGCTGTGGAGCGTTTTCACGAGAAGTTCGCCGATGACGCGAGAGTGCGTGTGATTGACGGCGGCACGCTTGGCGCTTATCTTATCAATGAAGTGATCAACGCTCGTCGATTGTTGATCTTTGATTGTTGCGACTTGAGAGAGGCGCCGGGAACGATGCGCCTTTTGCGTGGGGAGGACATCAAAATCTGGTCGGCGACAAAAATCTCTCCGCACCAAACCGGCATGAACGATGTGCTCGCTAGCGCCATGCTTCAAGGCTATGAGCCCGAGAAGCTCGCGGTGATCGGAGTGCAGCCGCTGGAGCTTAATGACTACGGCGGCAGCCTCACTGATGTCGTCAAGGCGACTGTTGAGAAGGCGGTCGATTGCGCGGCAAAGGAATTGACCGATTGGGGGTTCGAGCCGCGTGTGCGAGAAGTGGGCTCGGTCGTCACCCCATTGGGTGAAGAAAAGTTGGAAATGGATGCTTATGAGTCCGGTCGACCAGACGAACGCTCAGCCTGTCGGACTGGTGATAGCCGTTTTTTCGCAAGGAGCAAGTGATGTGTGTTGCCATTCCCCATCGTGTTGTCGGCGTGCATTTCACCGCCAACGGAACCAGCGCTGACATTGAAGTCACCGGAGGCGTTTCAAAGGTGGATACGTCGCTACTTGAAGAGGTCAAGCAGGGCGACTATGTTCTCGTGTTTCGAGGTCAAGCCCTTCGTGTGGTTTCAGAAGAAGAGGCTCAGCAAATTCAAGCGGCTCTTGATTGCGTTCAAAAGGTCATGGACGGAGGCGGGGAGTCGGCTCGGATTGAGGATGCGTTTAGCGACTTGGTGGAGCATCCGGCGCAACTTCCCGATCACCTGGTGTCGATGGTCGGTAAAAAGGTGCTTTAGGCGAGGTAAATGATGAAAAACGCTTTAAATCCCGTGACCGAAAAAATTGCTCGAATTGATCCTGTGACGCACCCCATTTTCAAACGGCTCTTCGGTCAGGCCGGTTTCACCCGAGTTGATGAGGAAACGATCGATGAATTTTTGAAAACCGCTGGCTTGAAAATGGCGGTTTTCGCCGATGATCCCAATGATCGGAAAACGACCCTGGACATTGCGGTGATTGCGCCGGAAATAAAAAAAGCGTTTGGGGAAGCTTTCAGCCGCTGTGTTTGCGCTGATTTCACCCAAGCCCGAAGCCTTGCCGCCCGTTGGGGGTTGCGGTCAATGCCCGCGGTGGCGATTTTTCGCGACAGCGAGTTTTTGGGGGCGGTTCAAGGCCTAAAACCGTGGGACGAGTATATCTCGCTGCTTATGGAGATTGCGGCCAGTCAAAAAGCCGCACCCCGAACCATCGCGATTTTATCGGCGAACTCGGAAAAGCATTCCGAGTGTGAATAATTAGGGAAGGCGACAAACATATGCAATGGACAAATACCAAAGATTGGGTCAATGTCGACTTGGATCGTGAAACTGAACATCAGGCGGCACTTGTGACGCGGGACTTTCTTTTGCAAGTTAAGTCTGCCCTGCAGTCTGTCAAACCCGAGCAAGCGCGCTCCTTTTTGAGCGTGCCTTTTTCTCAATTTGAAAAATCGCACTTGAAGTTTTTATTGGCGGCGATCGGCACCGGCGAAGTTCGAGCGGTGGCGGGCGATTCGCGTGCTGAAGAAACCGGGATCCACGGTCTTTGGCGTGTGCAGCAAGGCGGAATTGATCGCTTTGAAGTAACCCGCGTTCCTTCATTTGTGTTGCAAACTCTTTCGACGGGCGATTTCCCGGACGCGTTGCCAGAGCTGCCGCAGGGAGCGTTCGCGGCGCCGGCTATTTTGCAAGAATTGCGAAAAGCGCAGGCAGAGCTTGATCCTTCAGCCTTAAGAAGCGTCCCTCCCTACACGATTGAATTGACTCGTCAACCTTTGACGCCGGAAGACCTCGATTATCTGCAAGCCGCGCTGGGCGTAGGAAATTTGCAAATTGGGATCGCTGGGTTTGCCGACGCGAGCATCGAAAGCACGGCCGTCAGGGGAATTTGGCGCAGCAAGATTTTCAATAAGGCCGGCAAAGCCCTTTTTGACGCCTACGTGGTCGTCACCTTGCCCGAAGAAGTACCCAATGATGAGGATGAGCTTCATGACGGAGTCAAGCAATGCGACGATATTCTTGCTTGGATTGAGGCCGATTTGAACGAAGGCAGGCTGTAGCAGGAGCGGGAAATGCGACCAGATCGTGAAGAGCGAATTGACGAAGTGCTTGATCGGCTCAATCGAAAGCGAAGCGAAGAGTGCGGCAAGATGCAGTGCAAAGTTTGCTGGTATGTGTACGATCCCGATCAAGGCTGTGAAATGTTTGAAATTGAGCCGGGGACTGCCTTCAATGACTTGCCCGACTACTTCACCTGCCCTAATTGCGGGAGCGCCAAAACGATGTTTATTCCGTTTTATGAGGAAGACGAGTCATGAGAATTGTGCTTTCGGTGGGTGGTAACGCTCTTTTAAAACGTGGCGAGGCAATGAGTGCTGCCAGGCAGCAGAAAAATATTGCCGAGGCAGTGCAGGCGATGAAGCCCCTCATCGAAGAGCATGAGGTGCTCATTACTCACGGCAACGGTCCCCAGGTCGGATTATTGGCTCTGCAAGCTCAAAACTACAAGGAGGTGCCTCCGTATCCCTTTGATATTTTGGGGGCGGAAAGCCAGGCGATGGTGGGTTACATGCTGCTTGAGGCTTTGCAGCGCGCCTTGCCTGAGAAGTCCTTCGTAAACGTGGTGACGCGCAGTCTTGTGAGCGAGGATGATCTGGCTTTCATGAATCCGACGAAATTCATCGGCGCGGTTTATTCGAAAGAGCGCGCCTTGGAGTTGGCAAAATGGCATCATTGGTGCGTCAAACCCGATGGCCGCCACTGGCGACGGGTGGTGGCTAGCCCCGAACCGCTGGAAGTGTTGGAAACTGCAGCCATCGCATCATTGATGCGGGCAGGCTTCACAGTGATTGCCGCCGGCGGTGGCGGTGTTCCGATGATCCGTGATGAAACAGGCAAGATGCGTGGCGTTGAAGCGGTCATCGATAAGGATTTGGCGGCCTCGCTTCTGGCTCAAGCGCTTCATGCGGATCTCTTTTTGATCGTGACGGATGTTGACGCGGTTTACACGCATTTTGACGAAATGGACGCCAGAGCCATTCATCAAGTCACGCCTGAAGTGCTGCGGAGCATGTTTTTCCCCGCGGGCTCCATGGGACCCAAGGTGCAGGCGGCTTGCCGATTTGTTGAACAAACGGGAAATCGTGCGGCAATCGGCGCTCTTTCTGACATTAATGAGTTGTTTTTAGGTACAAAAGGAACGCAGATCCTGTCTTGAGTTTTCCGCATGCTCAAAGCCTTTCGGTATACTTTTTCTTCCTTTTCCTTTTCTGGAAGCTTTTATGCCGAGTACGAATGGACTTATTTCAGCTCGCGATCATTATCAACATAATCCGGTTGTTGATGGTTTTTGCCGTTATTTGGCTCAGTACCTGAAGGGCAAAGACTTCAATCCTGTGTACACGACGGAAACCTTTAGGCCGAAAGCCTTTTATTGCATCGCCTCGCTTGAGGATGGGTATGAGCAATACTTTAAGGAAAAGAGCAATGCGCAGCTTTTTGCCCGCATGCGTGACTTGCGTTCACCGATGATTGAGGCCCTGAAAGCCGGCGATAACCTAACAATGCGGGCTCTAATCGATTCTCTTTATGATCAGCGGCTAAACAAGAATAATTACAGTCAATGGTTTGATAGCAATCAAGCGCATCTTTGTGAGCTATTGAATTTCGCCTGTGACATTTTAAGTAGCGACTCGCCTGATTATCGTCTCTTCGGAACCGAACAAGGTCCGAGAATGTCCGCTGTGTTATCCAGAATTTACGCGATTGTGCTCGGTAATTTTTTAACCTATGAAAGTCGTGTCTCGGCAACGACCTGTTTATTTATTCGGGAGTATTGCCGAACAAACGATATGGCGCTGCCTCAAGAACTTAGCCTATCGCGGTTGCAGGGGTGGGGAAAGAATAAAAAAGACAATGGTCGCAACGCCAGTTGGGGAAACAACCAGTTCCCGATGCTTGACGCCATGAAACGCCGGCACAAAAGAGAAAGCGAATTCGCAAGAGCGAATATTCTGGCTTCGTGGTTGGTTGAGCGCGCGTTACAACTGACTTTTGAAGACGGAACGCCTGATTGGCTAAAGGGAGAAATTCCCATGCGAAATGTGGAAGCCGCGTTTTACATGATGGGCGCCACCTTGCCGCCACCTGATAGCCCATCGGGTATATGAGCTCTTGATTCAATTAAAGTTTAAAGCTAAATCAAGGTTTAGCTATTGAAGGGCAACTTCAAGTGTGAGTTCGCAGACAGTTATTTCATGTTGATGTCATCACTCTCTAGATACAACCTATTACTTTTATCTCAATAAGTTAAGTATTTTCTCTAGAAAAGAAATTCTGTCTCCCCCTGTTTAATGGGAAACCCTATAGCCGGGGGGCACATATAGCCCCATCTGTCAAGTGATAAATGCGTAACCAATAAAAACCCTGGCACCGGTTCACGGCAGCC